>LVAT01000045.1:0-130000 GCA_001604135.1 Clostridiales bacterium Firm_14 | reverse complement strand
TACTGTGGATATATCATATATTTTGCAACATCCGGATCACCTGCCCAAGCAAATACCGCATGTTCATCACCAGGTCTAAGATTTCTAATAATCAATCTTTCTGTTTCTATTATCACTCTCATTTTTTCTTCTCATTCCATTTGGTATTGTTCATATTCAATCAATCTTACTTTGTCGTTTGTTCTGTTTATTATCTTATCCAATCCCTTAGGTTCAATCATTCTTAGTGCTATTACGCTTTACTTCATCCATTTCTGCTATCAGCTCTTCCAACGGGTGGTACTCGCCTCCCCACCACTCAAAAACATGCATTCCTTCGTCTTCAAGAACAGATTCGGTTATAGTCATGTCGATACCTAATTGCTTCAACAATCCTTCCCGGTCCAACTCCTTGTGATCGAAAGGCAGCAACCTGCAAAACTCCTTATACGACACTCCGCAAACAACCCGGTGAACACCAAGCGAAGCTATAGCACCCAGACACCTCTCACACGGAGCGCAACTGGTGTATAAAACAGATTCTGCCAACACATCGTCAGAGTATTTGTTTGCACATTTATGTACCAGATTGAATTCAGCATGCCCGAATATCTTCCGTTCAAAATCAGCGGTATTCTCCGCTTCCTCCAGTATTTCTCCGTTATGGACCAATACTGCGCCAAAGGCTTCATGACCCTTCTTCCCAGCGCTTACGGCCAGTTCATAACACTTTCTGATGTAGTCTTCGTTATTCATGCTAACCTTGTATACTGTTTTTTCGGTCTATTAATTCAACGCATCTTTGTTTTCATTAGGATAACTGCAGAGTACATTATCCATATATTTTATCCCGCAGAAGTATTTACATATCGAAGTGTCTTTTACTTCGCATTTATGTTCTTTGGTATTCTCAGCTTTATTCCATGGACAAACACTTTGATCCCAGTCAACATTATCGCTGACCAGATCAATATCCATGTTGGCACCTACAAGTTCTCTGATCTTTATTTCATCCATGTTTTTCCCCTTTGTTTATTTGTTATTCTAATTCCTGATATTCGTGATTAATCAAGCTGTTTACACATTACGATCGTTTTGCCGTCGTTCTTAAATTCGGAAAATCCGAGTTTTTTATATAAACTTCCGGCTCTTGTATTATCGTGATCCACATTCAGTATTAAATAAGAAAACCCAATATTTTTACTTGTTTGACAAGCATACCTTATCATTTCGCTTCCTATCCCTTGATTACGGTATTCTTCATTCACGGCCAGATATGATAAGTACATCGTTCTATTATCCATCGGACGCAAAGACATGCCTGCAATATATCTTTTATTCAAAATATAGGCATACATTATCCGGATATTGTTCTCAACCTCGAACTCTATTCTTTTTCTTTTCTCTATGTTTTTCTCGAAATCCCAAAATGAAAAACAATTCTGAATCTCGCTGCAATCTATCCGCTTTATACTATTACCTTCAATATTCATTTTGGCATTTCCCTGTAAATATAACTGCTGATTTAATCGACTATCATCAGCTGTTAAGTGCATCTATAAGTGCTTCGAGTTGTTCCTGGCCGTCAGGACCTAATACCGAATCTGAATCACCATAATCATCGTCGGTAGCGATAACCTGAAAGAACGGTTTGACGGTTAACCCTTTTACGATGTATTCGTATATTGTCTTCAGATCATGCGTAAAACCGTGCTTATTGATAAACTTATCGAATACTTCACTGTAATCAGTCTCATCGTCGTCTTCGTCATCGGATTCTTCATAAGCCTCTGTAAAAGCTTCTTCCGAACTTAATGTATCAACATCCCAGAAATCGAATAAGAGTGAGGATCCTTTCAGCGCCGCTATGATGTTCATGAACTCATTTATATTCCGTGATACTATCCCGCATTGTCCCTCTGTGCCGATATATCCGATAAGCTCATCATCAAGAACTACCCATAACGCGCCCGTTCCATCTCTGGCAAAAGCCTTAATGTTCTTATAACTTGAATCTCCGGGACCCATCAAACTCTCAAATTCCTGTTGAAAATTGTCTTCCAGATCCTTTACCCAGGCTTCATCATAGATCTCTACATCACGGGAATAGAATGCATCGCACAGTTCCTCGTCATCAATTATCTCTTCCAAAAACGCACGGACATTCTCCGGCAGATTCGTATTACCGTATTTCATTTAGACCTCCCCTTAATTCTTGTATCCTTCTTCATAACCATGATTAACATAGTTCTTCAATTCATTTGCTATCGAAAGATATTCATCCAGATCCAATTCAACCATGTTTAACAGATCAACATCATCTATATGCAGTTTTGCTCCGAAAATCTTTATCTTTTTGCCGTTTGAGACCGAGAAGATCTCGAAGCCGGCATCCCCGATCTCCTGCAGTTCCCACCAAACATATTTATAACCCTGATCCGTTTCCATATCTTCGGCATAAAGAGTCTTGAACAGCTTGTCTTTTTCGAGCTCATATAAGTCAGGATCAATAACAGGATTCATAAAAGGACTGTCATCCCGCGTAAGATGATAAAGATCAACGTTCAATGTGGTATTACGGACAGTATCGGGATAAATAGTATTATCAAGGAACAGGAACACTATCCCGCTCTGATAAGTACCGGACGCTTCCCATTCCCTGATGCGTTCGATAATAAAGCCAAACTTGCACGGATCACCGATTACCATCTATCTCTCCATCCTTTATTGGTTTCCCCAGACCGTTATTATACTTGTGTGCTTAAGAGCTTCTTTTATCCATTCGATAAAAGCCTGCAGAAATTCTCTTTCTTTAGAATCATGCTCAGATAAATGCTTTTCGATCTCTTCTAAAATGCGGTTCCAATCATCCTTCCCTATCCAATTAGGTGAGCACACATCGAACTCAGGTTCCGGAGTTCCGTCAAAAGCATCTTTGGTCGGGTATATTACCGCGAAATACTTAAGCAGAAGTTGTGTGTAATCCTGTTTGTATATTGTTAACGGCTCAGGATAGCAACTCCAATCCTCAGGCATCGGATTCCAATCAGGCTCATCAGATTCTCTAAGCGGATAAAAATCCAGGAGTACCAATTCATCTTCCGGTGCATACAATCTCAGCACAATGAATTTTTGCTTATCCATTTCATTATCGTTCAGCCATTCCATATTTACCTCTTTCCCGCACAAAACCCGGATCTCATATCAATCTGCATCTAAGCTAAGGCTTTCCAGAAACTTAGAGAAGGAATCCGCCACCTTGCTTTTTACCAGGTATCCCGTATCGGCATCCTCATATTCATGATTGCAAAGGTACACGGTTCCATAATCGTCACTATTAAGTGACAGGCACAGATAATTTCCGCCCGGATCTAAAGCAAACGGAAGATCATCTTTTCCGAGTGCATCATCATTCCACAAATCCATGCAATTGTTCTTAAGATCATTGTAACTGCCGTCCTCATTTGTGTTCAGAATGAAGAACTCCTGTATTACCGAGTGATTGATTCTTTCCGTTACTTCATCGAAGAACTCGAAAACATAATCTCCGTCAGGCATTCCGCCATTAGATTCCTCCAGAAATGACTTGTAGTCTTCCGGAAGAACTATCGAAAAATTCTGCTCAAAACTCCTGATTTCCTCAGAAGTAATTTTTTCTCCGCTGTCGTTCAATTTCATCTGCATACCTTTATCCTCCACAAAAATCGTTATTAATTCCTGATGATTATCCCGACAAAGGATCCCTTCCCTTGTCCTCTCAATTATAACATCGTAGTTAAGATCTCTTGATAGCTTTTTAAGCAGAAAAATTGTCTAAATAACTGAAGCCTGCGTGGATGTTCAGCAGGCTTCTTTGTCGACAATATTCAGGATTTATCGTTCTAATTAATTTGCATCCACCCAAAGATGATATTTGTTGCAATGGATGCATTTGAACAGATATCCCGACATATCTCCGTCCTTATACAAATACTCTTCAACTTCTTCCAATGGATATGCGTCTTCACGCTTGGCATATTCCTGCAGCACTTCGTCTTTTATCCCAAGATCATTTAATTCATCAATTCCGACCCGCCCAAGATATTGGCAGTAATCATCACAACATGCAAGCCAGTTTTCATCTTGCCATCCAAGATATCCGGGGGTTCTATGAAACAGTTCATCACTTTTTTCAGGATCACTGACAGGTTCCGCCCACGAAACAAATTCCGCATCAAACTTTTGGGCTGCTGTTCCATCGCTTACACATTGTAAACAGATGCAATCGACATCCTCTGCTGAATAAATATGTTCGATATACTCGCTTATTTGTTTACCGCAGCACTGACATATACCGCTCTTATGAACAAGAACGTCATCCTCATAAATATTGGGATGATATTTAAACTGTATTTTTCCCATACCCATATTCTCCTTAATCGTTAAAACTGTTGATTATCCTATCTAAGGGTTGCCCAAATCTCAAACTAATTCATTATATCATCACTTAAACTACCAATTATGGTTAAGCAAAAAAGAATGTCGATTTCAGAGTCACAAAACCCGATAAAAAAGTGCAACAAAAAATGCAACAAAATCTGCAAGATTTACGTAGATTTATAAAGATTTACATAAAAACGAAATAGCCCAGAATCCTTTATTCTTAGGGTTTTGCGGTAATTATGGAGGGTTATAAACAATAAATATTCGTGCCCCCCTTCTCCGCCAAAATAATCAAAGGGTTTCACAAAGCCCAATAAAATAAGGCATTTGCGGGCTTGGGGCACATCTAAAAAACGGCTTACTGCCACTTAACTGCCCCTAAGTGCAAATATCTTTCAGATTTGCCCTTTCAAAACGGTTCTCAGTAATGAGGACCGTTTTTTCATATGTAGATATATTTATTTACCTATTGATTCCGATCGCACATTGGAAAACACCTTTCAGCCGGACTAAAGTAATGTGGTAATTCAGGCGTAATCCCTAAAACTGGAGAGATGGAATGTCGCATCGACCGGTGCGGATGCAGTCTCTTTATTGATGCTGCAAAGGACGTATATCCACTGGCCCTCGTTTATTGCATCCGAGCCTTCGTTGACTCCCAGCGATTTTGTTTTGGCCAGTTCTTTGATCTCGTCTTCCGAGAGTTCCTTGTCGGAAAGATATACGCTCCACTCGATGTCTGAGCCGGAGTTGTTTTTCGATGACCAGTAGAAATATGCGCCTGGGAATGAATCGTATTGGACGGCGTAATAACCCTTCTCGAAAATGTCCTCATTTGAAATATCGAATCCCAGTCCCTGAGGCGGTTCGTGATCCATACCTTCCGGAAAATCAGGAGCCTTATAGTTCGAAGACTTCGTCGAAGCTGCAGACGTGGAAACCTGAGTTTCAGTCGTTTCAGCCACGTTCGAGCATGCAGGCAGAGTGAGAATGAAGCCTGCGACAAGAATAGAAATCAAGATATGTTTTTTGTTGATCACCTTTAAGACCTCCTGTACTCCGGATGCAATAATACTCATCAGTAAACTCTGTTTGCCCTTTCATCGAGCTTCCGCTTTTTGTCCCTGAAATCAAATTGGAACTTGCTGCCGCTCTTCACCTTCACGGTTTCATAATAATACTCGGTATATGAACTGAGTTCTCCTCCGACAAAGTATTCCGATCCCGTCTTTTCCCCGTCGGCGTTGTAATGGTTGACCGTAATGACTTCCTTAAGCTCGGCATCTGATCCGTCACTGTAAACTGCGCTCGAGATTCTTTTCTCGGTAATGATGCTCTCCTTTTTAAGATAACCTTCATCCGAATATTCATATTTGGTTTCGGTCCTGTCCCCGAGCACGTAGATGAAGTCAATGACGCGGCTTTCTTTGTCATAGGTATATTCTGAAGAAGACAGGAACTCTCTGTCGCCGTTTTTGATACTGAAAGATGTTTTCTTGAGGAGGTTTCCCTTCGTATCATATTCTTTCTCGGTAACATAGCGGAGCTCATCATTACTGTCATATTGGTTTAACGTCTTCTTATTGCCGTCTTCGATCGTTTCGGTTCTCTCGGCCAGAACGGTGCTTCTGTCAGGCGAAGTGATGGTTCTCCGGATCCTTTCTCCCTCGGAGTCATAAATATCCTCGTAGATATTTCCTACCACGTTGTCATCGTCGTAATCGGTTTCGATCTCTTTTTGAAGTCTTCCTTTGTCATCGTATTCATATTCAACGGTATATGTCCACGAAAATGACTCTTTTCGGATAGGCAATCCCTTTTCGTTATATTCTGTAATGTCTTCGACCTCGCCGTTATAGTCATAGGTGGTTTCTTTTCTGATGACACCGTTCTTATCGCACTCTCTCAAATACTCGACATTATCCCTGTTGTCGGTCTTCTTCTCGGTGAAGCTTCCTGATGGATCGTATTCGCGCTCTATCGTTGTTTTCAGGTTGCCGTTATAGTATTCGAATTCTTTCACCGGATAGCCGTTTTTGTCGTATTTATATACATATTCGCTGAAGCTCATCAGGCCGCCGTCAGCATAATAAGTGCATACACCGGCATAAAGCCTCGTCTTATCATCGGAGCACGCAGAAAGACTCAGCATAAGAACAATTGATAACAACACGCAAGACAGTTTTTTCATACATCCTCCACTTAGACGAATCGCCGGATCATTTATCATTTCGCCGCATGATATCTTATATACAATCAAGAAGGACTTTTTGTTGCATGAGCAGACTGTTTGGTTCTAATTCTTCAACAGTATCTTCAGCCGGCCCACACAGCCTCCATGTTGCTTAAAGAATACTTATCATCAACACACGTCAGGTCGTACTCCAGGCATCTGGCCCACCTTGTCGCAAAGTAATACGTGATGAGCGCCTTTCCTTCCTTAAGGAAAATATTAAAGTGAATTTCCGGTCTGAAGAAAAATCCGTCCTTATCTGTCTTAGAAAAATCATTGCCCTGATAAGTCACACCTTCCATCAGTTCATCCTTTTCAAACAGCCAAGACATCTCTATTAGAGAGTCCCTACTATGGTAAGACAGTTTCTTGTCGTACAAGATCCAATAACGGTCAGAAATCTTATCAGGAGAGCCACTTTTATTTTCCTTATATAAGCGTTTGCATTCATCTACCATGACCGGCACTATTTTCTCGATCCTATGAAAATTAACCGTATATTCAACCCGGGGAAGAATCTCTTCATCCGTATGCTCAAGGTTTGCTTCGAGCACCGGAAACGGGCCCTGGCAATAAGAATCCAGCAATTCAAGAGCATCTTCCTTGACGTGCATAGATTTATCGGAAACCACGATTTCCTGCAGCAGGGTTATCAGTTCATCTTTGAAGTCAGAAATATCCTGTCCGTAATAGGGATCCATAAACCAGTCAAGGCAAAACAAAAGCCTGAGTTTGGCATCTTCATCATTCCCCGTCAGTACGCTGCGGATCGCACCAATACCCTGTCTGACTATCTCTTTCTCGCTATCAGAATATGAAACAAATCTGCTGTCTCCCACTATTACTGCTCCTTTGTCTCTTCCTCATAATTATCAATGCAGGCGCATGATGACGGCCTTTAGAGCCTTCTCGCCATTTCGCATCTCCAGGACTTCCTTAGCGGTCTTTCCGTCAAACTGATTCGTAAGCGGTCGTTTAAGCCACTCTTCCCCGCCGCGTCCTAACACATGATTGACAGCATCCACAATGTCCTGCGGAATCCCTTTGACCTTTACACCGGAAGGCTTTACATTTTTCATGAAGGCTCTCCAGTTCGCGTCCTTATATGCTTTAACATAGAAATCAAAACTGTCCATAGCGATCCCAACTGATATTTTTGCTAAAGGTTCACTTGTGTAATTATATCATGACCATAACAAGCAAAAGCGGTGCCTCACACCGAAGCACCGCCATAGCTTTTGATCACATTATGTTGTTACGCTCTCTCGCTTAAAACCTTCTGGGCTCTATCCTGGGCGATCTTCACTACGGAAGCGAGGTCTTTCTGACCCAGGAAGTAGGCCGGCATCTCCTCGTAGAGGATGATGCTGATCGCGGCGTCTTCGGAATCTATTTTCGAGGCGTTCGAAATGATCTTCTCCATGTTGTCGATGTTCTTGTCAGAGAAATGCCCGTAAACAGGGCCGCTGATCGGGGTCAGCGAATTTGTGGTTCTGTTATCAGCGTTGTAGTAAGCTACAGTTTCTTCCGCGCTCTTTCTGAATGCGGCGCGGCTTATGACGAAATCGTCATTTAATGTAAGAGAATACATTACATCATCGGTCATAAGGAGCTTAACAAATTCGACGCAGGCTTCAACACTCGTGGCCTGAGCAGAGACCGCGATGGAACACCTGACCCTGAACATCGGGCCGCGGCCGTCAGTTGATGGGATTCCCAATATCGTTTGGTCACCGTCTGCATCGATCATGTTCATAAGGAAGTTTCCGATACCGCTGACAGTAGCGTAGTAGCCGGCCGGGTATACTGCCGCCGAATCATTGAAAAAATCATCATTTTCGTTGCCGGTCTTCGGTTTTTCCATGACATTGTTCTTGACAAAATCTGCAAGCTCAGCGAATTCCTTGCCTGAGAAATCTGCCTTATTATCCTTGATGAACTTGTCGCTCATGGCGTTAAAGAGTTTGGTGAAGTATATCGCCTGACCTGAAGTTATTGCGTCCTGGCCGTTCAAAGTTTCCTTAAGGTAGGTCTCATATTCCGCGGTCGTAAAGCCTACGCCGCTCTTGCCGGCATATTTGGCTTCAGTCACGATACCTTCAATTCCAAAGGTAAGCGGCATCTGGTAGAGAGCACCGTTGACCTTCGAACCTTCAATGATATTAGTGAAATACTTATCCTGATTGAATTTTCCGGTGTACTTGGAAAGATCAACGAGATAATTGGAATTATTGAGCTGACCAAGATTACTTACGCCCATGAGGATGTCAGGGCCTTCTCCGTTTATGATGTCCATGGCAAGCTTGTTGCTGAAGTTCGCATTGCCGGAGAGCGCGATCGCATCACTCTCATCCTGATTGTTTTCATTGCCGTAATCGATTCTCTCATCGCCTGTATAGCGGCTCGAGAATTCAATGAAGTATTCGCCGTTCGTACTGTTGAACTTTCCTATTGCGTCAGCGATCTTGTTTTCGACATAGCCGTAAGGTGCATAGAGTTCAAGGACGGTCTTGCCTGCATGGGGGTTCTTGTCTGCCTTTGAAAATTCAAAGATAACAAAAGGCCACTGCTCTACATTTCTGAATTGGGTGTTCTCATAGAATTCACCGCACAGAATGATCGAATCACCGGAACAGTATCCGATCTGGAGATTGGAAAGCTCTGCCCTGTTCTCACCGCACCAGCTGTAATTGAACACCTCTTCAGTTGTCCTGTTCGTAAAATCAGCCTTGAAAATGCCTGAAGAAGTGCTGTAATACAGATTCCCGTCGGCACCCGTTCTTGACGATTCAATGTTATCGAAATCGAGCCATTCGTATTCCTTGGAGTCAAGTTCTTTAATCTGACCGGCCTTAAGATCGACCTCCAGGAGCAGTCTGGCATTTCCGTCAGTATGAGCAGGGATCAAAGCCTTATCGTCACCCGTGGAAATAAGCGTGGAGACATCCCACACGCTCTTGCCTTCGAGCTTAAGATCGACTGTTCTTTCCTGTCCGTCAGGCGCATTGATCTTGAGCACATAGTACTGTTCCTCAGATCCTGCTGTGCAGATACTGACTCTGTATGAACCGAGATATAAGGTGTTCTCTATGAACAGATCCTTTGAAGGTTCAGTTTTCCTGCTGTCTAAGACCGTACCCGTGGACGGATCGATGGTATTCTCGATATAGCTTGGAGCTCCGGTATGCTCATCGAACATGGTATACGTTACTTTGGCCTTGCCGTCTGAATAGGATACAGACAGGATATAGACAGTCTCCTGAAAATCTTTATAAAGATCTATCGTATTCCTGACCTGCTTGGAAGTTCTGTCCACTACCGTAAGCGTGGCAACCGAGCTCTCCATAGCACCATAACCCACGTAGATAATGCCAGGTGTAGACATGGAATCACCGCGCGTATAGATGACTATATTATTCTCGTCGGCTCCCGCCAGGAAAGAATTTGCGAACGGGATATTCTTACTTGCATCGATTACAGGCATGATCTCCGTCTTAGTGGAATTAAACCACGGCGAATCTTCCGCGATCTTCCTGCCGGTCCTGCCTGAATTTCCATTAACATTTCCGCCGCCGTTTTTCTTATCGCATGCTGCAAATGATAGTGCCATCGCGAAAACCAGGGCAGCCGAAACCAACCTGCGTGCTGATCTTTTCATCACACTTTCTCCATTTCCCCACATTTTTGTCAAAAATAATTGTAGGGCTTCGAAAAGAATAAAAGGCGTCGACAATTAGGCAATTCTCAGGTAATATCCGTTATGTCAATCTGTACTTCAGATCATCTGTTAAAGAGAAATAAACTGATAAGAAGAAACAGCGGAAGCAAAATAATATCCATCACCAACAGCAGACCGGCCTTCTGCTTCCGGCTTAGAATAATCCATATAACAAGCCAGACTATACAAAAACACACAACCGGGATAAATCGCTGCAGGAATACACTTTTCTGTTCAGCTTCAGTCTGTTGTACAAATTCATTCCAAAGCCTTTCAAGTTCTTCATGTTCCTCGAAATTTTCCGGCTTTGCGTTGAGATAATAAATGCCTTTTTCCTCCCGCCGGGAAGGATCAACACTCACGCATTCTTCTGTGCTGTATCCCGAAGTTGAGTAAAAGAATCCAACCGTGTCTGCATATATGAATTGAGGGTCGATAATCTGACCTTTGGGGATATCGATCGTTTCAGTTTTCTCTTCGAAGGACACATCCTCTTTGAAAGTCAGATGCATATTCTCCGTATCGATTCTATGTGGCCCTGAATACCGCGCATGGTTCTCGGCAACTGCATATGAGCAGCTCAATATAAGGGCGAGTTCTAACACCAACAATATAAAAGCTAACACTTTCGGATGTTTTATCTTTATGCATCTCATCGTTCAGCCCTCATTTTTGAACCTGCCGCCTGTCATTATCTGTTAATACTGTTTAATCAAATCTTTTATCACTTCACCGGCAATGATAAGGCCTGCAACAGACGGCACAAAGGCTGTGCTGCCGGGTGTGCTTCTTCTGCCGCCGGGCTGAGGCTCAGCCTCAGGAAGAATTACAGGCTCCTCCTCCGAATAGACGACTTTAAGATTTGTTACGCCTCTCTTCTTGAGTTCGCGGCGCATTACCTTTGCCAGCGGATCCATCTTTGTCTTATAGATATCTGCAACGCGGAACTGTGTAGGATCGAGCTTATTTCCTGCTCCCATCGAGCTGATTATCGGAACACCTGCCTTCTGGCACTGAAGAACAAGTTCTATTTTCGAAGTGACAGTATCAATGGCATCGACCACATAATCGTATTTGTCAAAAGGAAATTCAGCTGCATTCTCAGGAAGGAAGAAACACTCGTGTGTATTCACGACCGCTTCGGGATTTATGTCCAGAATGCGCTCCTTCATTACTTCAGTCTTATATTCTCCGACAGTCTTCATGGTTGCTATGATCTGGCGGTTTATGTTGGATAAGCAGACTTTGTCTTTATCTATCAGATCGAAAGAACCGACGCCGCTTCTTGCCAGGGCTTCGCACACATATCCGCCGACGCCGCCGATTCCGAATACGGCAACGCGGCATTCAGACAGGTGCTCTACAGCAGCTTTTCCCAATAATAATTCAGTTCTCGAAAATTGATCCAACATTTGATTTCCTGATGATTAATCCTCTAATGTCAGCCACTGATCCATTCCTGCTCCGCAATCTTCGTTGGGGCGTATCTTAAAGCCGAACTTCTCATAAAATGGCTCTTTGCCTTTTGCGGAATTCAGGTTCAGCTTGACTTTGTAACCTGGTTTCATATCATCTTTGATCCTTTTTATGACCGCCTCGACAAGCGCCCTTCCGATACCCTGTCCCTGATACTCGGGAATGACTATAACATCGGACAGGAAAGCAACGTAGCCGCCATCCCAAAGAAGCCTTACAACACCAATAACCTTGTCCGATTCGTCCCTGACACAAAGGACCATGTATGCGTTCTCGACACAGTTCCTTGCTTCATCAAGCGGGAACTCCATCCAGCCGACAAGCCTTCTCAGTTCCATGTATTCTTCAGGTGAAATGTAATCTACATATTTAAGCATCATATGCCTCGAATCATCAATATCAGTCTGAGAACATCTCAGATATTAACGATTATACCATTTTGCAGACAGCAGGTTTCACGGAAAAGATCAGGAATAGCAGGATCTGATGTCTGCATAGCAGGCCGGGCAATTATCCAGGCGCGTCTGTGAAGCCAGCGGTGTTCCGCAGAACGGGCATGTCTCAGGCCCGGTTACAGGCTTAGTATTCGAAGCAGAATTGGTTGTTATAGGATTGACCGCATTTGCTGTTCCCATATTTCCGGCGACGGTACTTGCCATTCCCAAGCCCGCAAATCCTCCGACGGCACCTGCCGGATTTGATGCAGCAGACTTCATTGCCTCTGTTAATCCTAATGCGACCAGCGCACCCAGAGCTGCCGGATCGTCAGCAAAGAGCTTTGCGGAATCGAACTGCTCGACACGCTTTCTGGATTTCTCATCAAGCGTCAGATCAGTAAGTGCGATAGACTCTATGACTATGCCTCTGGGAGACCACTGTTTGGATATCGCTTCATTAACCGCTTCCTTCAGCTTGCTCTTATGCGAGAGAAGCTGAGGGAAAGGGATCCTGTCTCTGGTTGCGCAGAGATTAAGAGCTTCTTCCATGTGGTCCTGCACTTCGAGGAAGGGCATTTTCGGGCTGTATTCTGAGCCCATATAATCGTATACGGACGTATCCTTGCCGGTCTTCCTGAAGAAATTGATCGGGTCAACGATCCTGAATGAGAACATTATCCTGAATTTGAAATACAGGTTGCCATAAATCGGGTCGGGATAAGGAACATTCAGATATTCCTTGCATGTCTGGTTCATAATCTCGAGCGCGTTTACGTAGTAGATCTTCTGTTCCTTCGTAATCTCGCCAGCGAATCTGAACCTGTCGAAAGCATCTCCCAGAACGCTCTTAACTCCGCCTGAGAGAACGGATGCGGATGATGATGTATCCCATGTATAAAGGCCGGGAGTGTCAACGCTGTCAACGATCTCGCCGTTGTCGATCATGAGAGCATAAGTGCCTTCGGGAACTATGACCTTCGATCCTGCAGATATGACATTATTGCTGCCCTGGTTGAATCCCTTGGAGTTCATGCGCTTCGCGCGTTTAACGAGCATGTCCTGGCCCAGTGAATCAGTCCTGAATGCCTCCAGATACTGGTCCTGAAGTTCTGAGCTTATTGAATCTGATATCGTTCCTGCGATGTTACTTATAAATCCCATGTTTGCCTGTCTTTCTGTAAACAACTCGAGAAATGAACATTCTTCATGTTCATCCACCGATGAAAACCTCAAACGGATTTATTATATCATTCCTTCAGGCTCCGCCCTATTTTGTTCTGGAGTTCTCAGCCTTAAGGACACCGATTATCAAGCCTGCGATCAAGATAATAAATAAGACTATTGCAGCCACGGGACCGACAGCGGGCAGACCGATCCTTATCTTTGTATACTTGCCGATCAATTCGATCAGAAAGATTACGGCACAAAGAAGCAACCCGATATTCTGTGCCGCATGAAATGACACTTTATAAAACACGATCAGTACGGTCAGAAAATAGACCAGGAAAGCAAGGAAAACCGCAATCTCCTTTTCCAGTGAGCCGTCGGCTATAAGATCGTAACCTTCGATCAGCAAATACTTATAAATGATCTTTACCGCGAATGAGAATACAAGCAATGACAGGATATAGATGATCCTCGCGATCGCTCTTCCGTACTTGCTCTGAGGCATTCTTCTTATGAAGTCACGCGTGTCTTTAGGATCTTCCAGATTCATTAATCTGCCCAGAGGAAAATACACAACAAAGAACGGGATCAGAAATTCGACAAAGAAAAGAGAATCGTTTCTTTCCTTTACTAACAAAAATCCTGCAATAAGGCAGTACGCAGCAGCAATCATCAGCCACTTCGAAGAAAACCGAATGTCTTTTTTCAAATAACTTAACATCATTTTCCCTTTCTCAAATACGACAGAACGTCCGACAGCAAAGCCGGACTGCCGGCCGGCTCACCGCCGCCTAATGAGCTTACATCGTAAACATAATACTGATGCTGCTTAATGCATTTGCCCAAGACTACATTTCTGGTCTCTTCACTCAATTCATTCAGTTCTTCTTCGCTGATCCTGTAATAGTTCTTCCTGATGTTTTCGACAGAATCTGAGAGCAGGATGCGTCCGGAATCGATATAGATGATCTCATCTGCGATCTTCTCAAGATCTTCCGTAATGTGAGAAGACATAAGGATCGGAATATCATCTTCTCTTGCAATCTCCAGCAGGATATCAAGAACTTCATCCCTGATCATCGGATCCAGACCTGAAGTGACTTCATCCAGCAATAAGCATTCAGGCTTTTTTGCGAGCTCCATGGCAAGGAAGAACTTGACTCTCATTCCCGTGGAAAGTTCTTTTATCTTAAGATCATCACTAAGCTCGAAAACATCGAGCAGATAGTGCCTGTACAGATCATCTTTCCACTCTTTCCGGTAAACATCCTTAACAAAAGCGGACACTGCCGACATCTTCTGATTCGAATAGATATTAAGTTCCTGGGAAACAAATCCTACTCTGAGCTTTTCTCCGATATCAGAGACATTGTCACCGTCAATCAATATCTCGCCCGATTCACTTTTTACAAGTCCGATCAGGATCTTCAGGATCGTAGATTTGCCGGCACCGTTAACGCCGATCAAACCCGTAACTTTGCCTGATGCCAGATCAAAAGAAGCATTGTTTAATTTAAAACTTTTATAAGTCTTATTCAGACTGCGGATCTCAATCATACTGATTCACCATAAAAAATTCCTAAGCAAAGGCACAACAAGAAAGCGCTTTGCATTTCCCCAAAGCTGATAGTACAGAATATTTCGCGAATTTACAACTAAAAGAAGCTAAAAAACCACTAATTCACTTCTGTTGTTTTCTTACGCTTATCAATGATGAATTTCCTGATGAGAACTGCCAGAATGACAGAAACAGCAAAGTAGATAATCGGCACGGCGATAGTCCAGGCTTTAGGCATCTTGAGTATTTCAGTCCAGAAATCATCATTGTATCCGCTGACTTCAAAAAAGATATGCCTGCTGAACATAAACAAGGTTATGAGATAGCAGTGTTTCCTCAAGAACTTCGTCACGGGATTGCCGGTACTTACAAGAAGCGCAGCATTCAAGATAAGCATCGACAGAGCAAATCCCAATAAGAGCCAGGGTATGCAGTCGAACTTATAGATATTATTTAGAATCCTCACGGCTTCCCTGTATTCGGGAGTGTCGAAACAACTGTATGCTTGGGAGAAACCGACGCCTGCCCGAATGGCCAGCAGGATCTCAATGCCAAAAAGTGAAATGAATGAGAAAGCTGCTGCAACTGCCCAGGAAGCAATGTTTATCAGTGTGCCTTTTTTCGTCTTCGGCAATAGCTTGTCCTTATACTTCATCACCATCATGCCTATCGGGAACAACGGGATGTCCGGACCGAATAGGAGATGACCTATCTTAGGTTCGGCAGCTGTCAAACCGTCATTTAACAAATGGACATATGGCGACAAAAATGACAGAAGAAGTATCACTACGAGAGGAATGATCTCGTTTCTGAGAAGCTTTTTCAAAAGCAGATAAATGCCGTAAAGCAAAGCGATCATAACAAATGCACCCAGAAGATATCTCACGATACAATCGAGCTGCAAGATCACCTGATACTTAATGAAATTCATGATCCATCTTTTCCGGTGAAGCCTGAAAAAATATGACCATATAACAGATGCAGTCAGGACCAGGGCAGGAATAAGAAGAAATATCCTGTGACGGATCTTCAGGCCGTTCTTGTATAAGTGCATTCCTGCGAAAAAGCAGAACACGGCTATGATTATCACGAATAGATAAACACTTTCTCCACGCAGCAGTTCGAATGGTGACAGAAGATTGACATGAAATTCTGTAAGAACCTTTCTGGCCGTTATTCCGAAATCACCCATCCTATTATCGTTCAGTCTGACATTTCCCGTGGGTGACATAACATATCCGTATAGCGGGAACATAAGCTGAGCCAGTATAAAAGTTACAGAAGCGATGTTTGCCGCACACTCTGACAGCAATGTCTCACGGTCTGACAAAAGTGCTTTGCCCTTCCGCTTGCCAATAAAGGCAAATAAAAAAATGATTGCGATTCCGCTTAAAATCCACAATAAAACAGGCAGAACTGAAGGGTAAAAGGTCCGGATAATAAAACGCCAAAAATCAATGCTCATTCCTTGATCCCCCTGATCGTTACCCCGTCAACAAAATATCTTTGGAAAAACGGATAGATGATAATGACGGGGATCATCGACAAAACACATGCTGCAGATCTGATCGGCTGAATAGAAACTGAGCGGGCTGAGACAGTGCCCGGACGCACTGCAACGACCGAATTCATGAGTTTCATCACTTCATACTGCAGAGTAGTATACTCTGGAGCCAGTCTGTTAAACAACAATGAATCAAACCAGGAATTCCAGTGAAATACTGCAATGAAGAGTGCGATCACGGCATAAACCGGCTTGCACAAAGGCGTGATTACGCTCCAGAAAACTCTCATGTAGCCGGCACCTTCCATCTGTGCAGCTTCTTCCAATGATTCCGGGATGCTCTGCATGTAAGTTCTCATGACCATTACGTTAAAAGCACTGATAAGGCACGGGATAACATATACCCAGAAGCCGTTTGTAAGATGAAGATATTTATGATACAGAAGCTGTGTCGGAATTATGCCACCCTGAGCATACAGCGTAATGATCCAGAAAAGAGACAGAGACGACTTGAACAGGAACTTCTTGCGGCTAAGTATGAATGCGAGCAATGCGGTGGATACCAATGAGGCAAAAGTTCCTAATGCGGTTCTCGCGGCGGTGATCAATATGCCCTGTACGATATGAGGGTTCCGGAAAATCCTTTCATAGTTTTCCAATGTCCACTCACGAGGGAAGAAATGGATATGACCATCTGCCGCATCATAAATGCTGTCAAATGAATACGCCAGCATGTTGATAAGAGGATAGAGCGTAACTACCGCAAACAATACGAAGACAGAATAAACGATTACATAGAAGACCAGATCTGACGATGAGATCTTTTTCTTGTGTTTTATCTTCCCGAAAGAAGCACTTTCACTTATAGCCATGATCTTCTCCTCTCCGTATTATTCCTGCTGTTCCAAAACCTCCTGACGGGTTACTTACTCTTTGTCTTTCACGGATAGGATAGCATTTAGATTAAACGGACAACAACGGACAAAATCTGACAATAATACCGAAGAATTTCAAAACTTCAGCAGCAGACGATAACCGGAAAAACCTATTCTCCTTATTGCGTTTTCAAAGGGCAAATGACTTTCCAACCGTTATATGAGTATTCAATGCCCTTTCCTGCATGGTTCTCCACTTCAGCACCCTGAAGCTTCCCTGCCACCAGCAGTTCCATCGCTTCAACCATATTATCAAGCCCGGTCACGGTGATCGGTTCATAACTGTAATGGCCGTCATAGATCTTCTCGATCCCTGCATCGATCAGCACTTCGCGGATGCGCTTAAGTGAGGCAAGGTACGTCTCCGGACTTTCGGATTCTTCAAGGAAGAGCCAGAGATTCTCGATGATGGAATCGCCCGAGAAACAGATCTTATCAGCGCGGTCTACCAGCACGATGCTGCCCTTTGTGTGGCCGGGCATCTCATAGACCTCAAGGCACTTGCCGCCAAGATCGATCTTATCGCCCTCGCATATATCTTCAGGCGCCGGAAAAAACACTTCTTCAGCGTCGATGTTCTTTACGAAATCGCCGTAGAAATCCTGCACCCACGGCTCATTTATCAGCATCGAGAACTCGAAAACGATCTCATTGTACATCGCCCTGTCAGCCTTATTCAGGCGCGCATTGTCGAACCAGTGGTCGCCCAGCACATGGTCGATATGCCCGTGCGTATTAACGACCGTGACTGGGAGATCGGTGTAGTGACTTACGAGCTCTTTAAGATCCGTAAGGCCGTATGCGGTATCGATCAGGCAGGCCTTGTCCTTGCCGGTCACAAGATAGATCGACGCGTTGCGCTGCTCGTAAAACTTATAGATGCCCTTGGCTATCTCTTCGACAAAGTATATTCCGTGTTCTGTTTCTGACATGTAAGATCCCTTCATCCATCAGCGTTTGCTTATGCAATTTATCAGAAGAGGACCTTTGTGGCAATAAACAACCGTGGCTGTCAGAACATTCCGGGCGTGTATTCTTCGAATATCAGATCATCCATCGTAAGGACGCGCTCTTGATCGTCCGTACTGTTTACGAACACTAATTGATTCTTTTCTGCAGAGTAATTAACCTTATAGTTATTGGCACCAAGTGTTATGCCAAGTTCTTTTTGAAGCTTTTCCTGGTTAATGGTGCCTACTTCGATTACTCCGTTCCTGCTGCGGAAAACATAGGCGCGCTCAGCACCGTCGCCGCCGTAAACGCAGTTGCTTAGCAGTTCATCTTTGCCATCACCGTCAATATCAGTTATGACGATATCAGGCTTTGAATCGCACCCGAAGCCAAACTGGCAGGCAATCTCCTTGCCTTCGGAATTGAAGATTCTCCAATAATAGTGATCCGGGCCTGTATTCTCACTCTCGGCATAACAATTCTCAAAGCCAAGGATATGCCCCAGTTCTGATCTCTTGGATATTGATGCTTCCGGTTCAGATTCCACTGAATCCACAGTGCTTTCTGACGGGCTTTCAGACGAACTCTCTGCAGCAGTTACAGATTCACTCGCTGTTGTTTCCGCACCGGTCTGTGAGCAAGCACAAACCGAGAAACCGATTACCAGTCCCGAAATAATAAAACAGATCAAAGATACAGCTTTACGATTTCTATTCATATTATTACCCCTGTTCAACAAACAAAAATTACTTCGCTAGTCATGACATAAATCACTTCATCAAGTGAATTATGTCCACTATAGTAATTCATATGTCCTTTGAAACAAGAGCATCATTAGTGCAATTATGAATGAATTTACCCTCTCTCATCCAGCACTTTCTGTATCCTGTTTTCCGCGATCTTGATTACTGCATCAAGGTCCTTCTGGCCAAGGAAATATGCCGGCATCTCTTCAGTCAGGATCATGCTTATGTCCGGATCTTCGGTCTTCATCTTGGAGCAGGACAGGATTATGTTCTCGACAAAGTCGACGTCTTTGGACGTGAAATCAGTCATCCCTCCGGCTCCGAACCCGTTGCCGCCCATATAACTGCTTCCGCCGTTAGTATAGTATGTAACCGCAGCAGAACCGGCGGCTTTGTAAGCTTCACGGCTTAAGACGAACTCATCGTTCATGGCGACCTTTGTCTGGAACTCGTCGGTCAGGAGGAGCTTAACGAATTCTCCGCAAGCCTTTATGTCAGTTGCTTGTGAAGATATCGCGACAGAACGGCTTGGGATAAACCTGGGGCCCCGCCCGTCAAGTGACGGAAGACCAAGCATAGCTACGCCTTTCCCGCGCGAGGCGATTCCCATTCCCTCAAAATAATAACCGCCTATACCGGTACAGTATTCAATATACATGCCTTTGGGAATACCGCTGCCTCCCGCAGCTTTTTGATACCAGTCATTTATGGAAATACCATTTTCGCGAACATTGTCTTTGACATAATCTGCAAGGATCTTGAATTCAGGCTTAGACAGATCGACTTTGCCTTTGCTTATGAATTCATCCCTCATGCTGTTAAAGAGCAGCGAAAAATATACTGCCTGGCCATAGATGAGCGGATCGTTTCCGTTCATTACCTCATCTGTGAATTTCTGATATTCATCAAGAGTAAAGCCTTTGCCCGAGTTCCCGGCGTTAGCGGTCTTAGTCATTATCCCTTCCAGCTTGAAGCTTACCGGAAGCTGATAGATCACACCGTCAGTCTTGGACCCTTCGATTATGTTCGTGAAGTATTTGTCCGGATCTGCATCCTTAACGAACGGCGTAAGATCAGCAAGGCAGTTAGAATTATCAAGCACGCTGAAACTGCTGCAGTCCAAAAGGATATCCGGCGCGTCTCCGTTCATGATGTCTATTGCAAGCTTGTTGCTTAGATGCGCATTATTTCTGGTCTTTGTCATCATCCAAACGTCTTCGTTACTTTCATCATCAGTATCGTCATAGTTATCCCTGTCATCATAGTCAAAAGCGTATTCTATAAAGTACTTGCTGTTCGTCTCATTGAATCTCGTAACAGCTTCACCGGTTTTATCATCTATTCCGTTGGGAGAATATATCTCCAAAACGGTCTTGCCGCTATGCGGATTTTTATCAGCTCTTTTAAGCTCTACAAAGTTGATCTTATCTGCCGTACGTCCTTCGTATACAGAAGGATTATCGCAACGTCCGCAGAGCAGAATTCGGTCTTCAGAGCATTCAACCATATTAAATCTCTCTGCGAGTCCGAGGTTAAGCGAACACTGATTGTAATCAAACAGTTTTTCTGTCGTCTTCTTCTCTGCGTTGATCTTGAATACACCCTCTGAATCCATAAAATAGATAGTGCCGTCCGGACAGCAGATGCTGTTGTATAAAGCTACTTCGTCTAACCACTCGTATTTTTTCTGATCTGCAACAGTCAGTTTATTTGTCTCAAGGTCAAGCTCATAATAAACATCTTCTTCGAGATTTCTGCCGACACTTACGGATATAACGGCTTTTGTATCACCTTCAGCAAGAACATAATTAATGTACATGCTCTTGTCGGGCTTATTAAGTTCATTCTCCCTGACCTCCCCGTCCGGTCCCTTCACACTAATCCTGCTGTAACGCTGATCGGTCTCGGTCTGGTAGACGATAGTCTCAACCTCATAATTGCCTATAAAATAATGTTTCGTGAAGAGATCATCGTCGCTCGCTTTACGCGGACGAGTATCCAGAAGCTCACCGTTCAACGGATCATAATCTCTTTCCTTAAGCTTGGACTGGGCTGTTATTATGCCGTTGTTTGAAAAAATATTGTCGGTGAATGGTTCGCTTGCGGTAAGGTCTTTCTTGAGATCGATCGTATTCACCGTCTGCCTGGTATTGCGGTCAACAACTGCAAGATAATCAAATCGATAGTCTCTGTAATTAAATGTTTTCACATCGATCATATCATCCGGAGGGATCTGGTATTCTCCGCTCGTTTCAATAAAGTAATACTGATCATCCGAAGCGACAAATTGCTGGTTAACCCAAGTGCCGGTCTCACGGTCCTTCTCCGCGCCTGTCTCCACATCGGTAATGCTTGCATCAAACCACGGTGAATCTTCAGAGATTTTCCTGATCTCTTTGTTCGTCTTCCTTCCGCATGATGCTGTTGCTGCCGCCATTGCGAGCAGCAATGCAACAGACAACGTCTTAGCGATTATCTTTCTCATCTCCACGTTCTCCTAACCCCAATATCTGCGACCGTTCAAAAACCGGGAAACACCATTCCTTCATCTTCATAGGCTTTCTTGACCCATTCAAAATCTTCAGCTTCGCAGTTAGGATAATACCTGGGTGAAGAGTAAGGAATATTGTTACGAACAGCCATGAAGTTCCCTTCATTATCATAAATCTCTATAACCCAGCCGTACTTATACTTTTCAGGTACTCCGCCAACCAGAATGACTTCTTTTGCGCCGTCTTCGTGGACCAGTTCATATCGGTAATATTCCGTGGCGCTGCACTTGTCAGTTATGTCGGTCCATTCTTCTCCGAGCACCAGGTAAAGACGGCCGTCTTTTACTCTGGCAATTTCGACGGATTTAGTTTTATCATATCTTATATAGCTGATATAGCTGTATTCTTTTCCGGTATCAGGTTCCGTTTCCAACCCCATTTCTAATCCATCGGCAGTATTAATGTGGAAGCTCTTTAATATCTTTTCCGCAGCATTAACTACCCTAGTCCTTGTGACAGGGATCACCATGATAATGGCAATTGCTACAGCCACAGCAATAACCGGGATCAGCCAGACACGGCCGGCACTTCTTTTCGAGACGAGCTTAGCTCTGATCTCATCAGACTTCGCCTCATCTAATTCGAACTTACTGAAAAGTGATTTTATCTCTTTCATATTGACTTCTCCAATCTTTCTCTCAGCTGCTCCTTGCCTCTCTTGATCCTCATGGCGACCGCCGATTCAGAGAGCTTTAGGAACTTTGCTGCATCCTTATATGAATAGTCTTCGTAGTAGTGAAGGTATAAAGGGATCCTTAATGTCTCATCCATCTTCATGAGAGCATCGTAGACCTCTTTATCATCCTCACCGAGTTCGTAGAAACAGGCCAGTTCTTCTGCCGCGGCTTCCAAGTCCACGCCGGTCTTATGTGCCGGTGACTTCAAAAGATTCTTGCAGCCGTTCGCCGTCATCTTCATCAGATATGCTTTCTCGTAATCGGCCTTCAGAAATACCGTCTTGTTCAGCAGCTTAAGAAACACTTCCTGAACAACGTCTTCGGCATCCTGCTTCGAACCCATGTACGAGAGCGCAAATCTGAACAGATCACCTGCGTACAGATCAAATAATCTGACCACTTCGTCGTTCTTCAAACTCTTTCCTCCATATGTGAGATCTCACTTATAAAACAATTCTGCCACTGGTTTTCTCACATGGAAAATGAAATTTGGAAAAATCTTTATGAAAGTATAATTAACCTCTCTCGTCCATCACTTTCTGGACCCTGTCCTGAGCGATCGTGATAACAGAATTAAGATCCTTCTGGCCGGTATAATATGCCGGCAGTTCTTCCTTGGTGATCAGAAGGACATTTCTGTCGATGCGGTATACATCCGTAGCTTTGTCAAGAAGTGCAAGATAAGCGTCTGTTGCAGTCTGGTCTATCTCTTTACCAGGAATCACCACACCCATCATCCTGGCCTTCTCGAGCGCGTAGCTGTCCATATTCTTGTATTCCTGAACGGTCCTGTTGTAATCGGCAATTGCCATGCTGCCCCTTTCCTTAAGGGCTTTGAGATTGATCGAGGAATCATATGCATATTTGGGATCAATGCTTTGGATATCATAAGACATCATGGTCTTAATAAATTCCCAAGAGCCGTTCTTGTTCTGTGACTGCGAAGAGATCGCAGCTGACGAATTCACGGATACGATCACTCCGTGGCTGCCATTTGCAGACGGATATCCGTATATGTTTTTCCCTTGCGAATAAACATTCGAGATATAGGTGCCTATGCCTTCAACCTGAAGTTCTGTGACCTTGTAATCTTCCGGAAACTTGACGTTATCATCATTCCAGTTCGCAAGGCACTTCTCAGGCACGCTGTCCTTACAGTACGAAGCAAGCGCCTCGAATTCAGGTGAATTCAGATTCCATTTCGCGTCCTTGTAAAGATCGCTCTGCATGGCGGTAAAAAGGAGCGAATAGTAAGCTGACCTGTCCATCTTATACGCAAGACTGTCTGCGCCGTTATTTGCTCCTGATACGACTCCCTTATACTCTTCGAAGGAATACCCGGTGCTGTTGGAAGGTGCGCAGTCAGAAGGAGCTGCAATGCCGAGAGTGCCGAATCTTAAAGGCATCTGGTAAAGCTTGCCGTCTGTTTTCGCGAGGTCGATAACAGACTTAACATAATCTTCGGAATTAAACTCTTTGTCCGAATCTATAAGCCCGTTAAGATCTGTCAGGAAATCCTCATCGTAGAGCTCCATAACGTCAAATGCATTGACGATCACATCAGGTCCTTTTCCGTCCCTGATATCACGCATCAGGTTGTTTGCAGCATCTCTTGCGGCCTTCTCTTCGCTGTCAGCGTCTGCGAAATAATCCTGTTTGTAGCTGTAGATCTTAAGTGTCGCAAAATTATTCTCATTTGTCCTGTTGAAATCATAGATGGCTTTTCCCAGAGCTCTGGTGACAACATAATCGCCAAACAGTCCGACGGTAATCTTGGCCTTCCCGGCATTGGGATTTGTCTGAGCCTTCTTGAGCTTATAAGCAACTATTCCCGTCAAAGGATCTACGGCATGGACGTTAGCTAAGATCACCTCATCCTCTGTGTAATCCAATACAGATAACTTATAGAACTCAGAATAATCGGCATTGAAACAATCTGCAGGGATCTTCATGTCAAAAGAAGCTGTCTCTTCATTGTATGCAGCGATGCCGTTATTGCTTACGGTATAGTAATGACCGTCTTCTGCAGCATCGGTGCTAAAGCCGCCTCCGGGGTTCATGTTCCTGATCTGATAAGTAACAGTTCCGTTTCCCAGAGCAACCTGCTTCGACTCATTCTGTACATCAGAAGCACTGAAGACTACGTTCCCGTTCTTGTCACTAAAGGTGTCCCAAAAAAATATGTCCTTTCCGAACAGGTCTGCCATCATGTCGATCCTGGCATTGCCCTCTTTGTCAAACAAAGCAACACGGCCGGATTTCTCATACATCATAAAGATATCATCCGTAACGGCGATTATCTCTTCCGGAAGCATCCCGCATAGAGTCTGCGAAGCAGATGCGTTGTAGCGGAAGCTCTCCAGAACAGCTCCGCTTGCAGGATTGATGACGGAAAGCATCACGTCAGGCGTCTCCCATCCCGCATTGGAAAGCACGAAGAGTTTCCCGTCCGAGAAGCCGAATCCTCTTGCACCGGCAGCAGGTTCCGTGCCGTTAGATATAAGCTTTCTCAGATCACTCTTATTCAGTATGTTTCCGCTGTTATCGAAAACACAAAGCTCAGTTCCATTGAGGCTTGAACCGTCAAAGTTCTCAGAAAGATAATCTTCTTCCGAAGGTATCTGCATATAGTCATAAACGACACTGATCTTGCCTTCGCTGTAATCAAACACCGCGCGGTTTACAATGGTTTCCCTGTTGCCCTCGAAAGGATTTAATTCCATCCTCTGTGAGTCATACCACATGGAATCTGCAGGCAGCACTTCCCCGGTTGCCGACGGTACGGTTGTCTCATCTTTCTTTCCGCATGAACTGATTACTGCGCACAGCATACTTGCTGCCAGCAGTGCTGACACTATTCTTCTTACACTTTTCATCCTTTATCTCCCTAATTATCAGTCTGCCAGGCGCGGAGCGATCTCTCCGGTCTTTGCATCGAACCTGAGTTCGTACTCAGTAACAGTGCCGTTCTTGTTTTCCTTTACCCAGACTGCCCAATACAGTTCAACAGGCTTACTGTCATTCTTATCATTAAGATAGTCATGCGATGCAAATAATTTAGCCTTTGTAACTGTATACTTGGAACTGTCAGATTTAAACGTCAGGTAATCAGATATGCTCTGGCCAAGTTCGTCAAATGTAAGCAGTTTTTCAGTGGCAGGCGACATGTCATAATCGCAACTGCCTTTCCAGCTCTCGACGTCAGCAAGACCATCTTTGTTAACAATAATGATATATCTTACATCACTTAGAGCATGAAAACTGCCGGGCCACAAAAAATAATTTGTCGGCGATAGCGTTACTCCCTGAACACTTTGTTTTACTACAAACAAATAAGCATCATCAGCAGCAGACCAATTTCTTGGATTCCTAGGTTTTCCCTCATCAAACGTTTCTTCTTTTGCTAAGATCTCATGATCCAGATAGTACGTCTCTACTGCAGTTCCCGTTTTAATGTCAATTCCATATTTCCCAAACATATCTGCGGCCTTGCCGAAACTCTCTTCCGCTGTTCCAAAAGCAAAAGTCTTAGGTTTTGTATATTTATTTAAGTTGTAATTGTCACTCTCAAAATCAATACTGACCGAATCAGAATACGGAACGTCATACTTTGTAAAATCTATGTTGGAATCAACGCAACTGAAAGCGTATAACAACTTCCCGTTCTGATCAACGGAATAGATCTCTTCTGTTTCTTTTAGTTCTTTATACGTCAATCCGTTCAATGTATCTTCCACAAACTGTCTGTACTTTGCGTCCTTGAATCTTGCTGTCGTCTTATGGAATACCAGTTCTTCGGGGCAGTCCAGTTTATCTATATCAAAAGTGCATTTGCCGATCTTATTCTTGTAGGACGCCGGGAATGTATTAACTATTTCCTCAAGATCTTCCGGAATCTCTTCCGTTGTAGCTTCGGTGGTATCAGAAACTGAAGGAGCAGTTTCTGCGTTAATAGTTTCAGAAGCATTTGCTGTTTCTTCAATGCTGCTTTCAGAAGGATCCGGCAGGATCATGGAACATCCTGAGAAAGCAAATACAGCCGCCAATGTCAACGCAAGTGCCTTACGGCTGTTTCTTGCAGGCTTCTTAATGTTGCTGATCCTCTTCTTCATCATCTTATATCCGCCGCCCATACCGGTGGAAAGAGCAAATCCGATATTCTTCCTGGTATTCTTCTTCAATGCATCAAGCAGAGCATTCACATAACCTGCAGAAGAGCCGATTCCGCGTGTGCGCAATACTTCTTCATCACAAGCCAGCTCACAGTCTCTTCCTGACAATATGAATGCTGCCCAAATGACCGGGTTATACCAGTTAAGTATCAGGACAATATATCTTACCAATACCCATATGTGATCGCCGTGCTTATGGTGGCTCGCCTCATGGCATATGGTATAGTCGCTGATCTTTCCTGAATCCCTGTCAAGATAGATCTTGTTGAACAACAGGAATGGCGCTCCGTTGTGCCTTATCCTGTATATCTTAAGACCGCTTGCAGGATCTCTTCCGACATATTCTCTTCTTCGTCTGCAATATGCAATGAACCCTGTGTTATATGCAGCCATAGCTATCAGCAGAGACGCAGTCACAAAGCAATAAGCACAAGCAAGTATGAAGAGCGGGCTTGGCGCCGTCTTACCTGCTGCCTCAGCTGCCTTTATAGCTCTCAACTGCTCACGGTCTTTAATTAACTCTATGTCATTAAGCAGTTCGTGATACATATACTGATCGCCGATCTCTTGGGGCTTTATGTACTCGCCATCGACCATTACATAGGATGGAATGGCCCGCCTTGGGTCAGCCTCGGCAGAAGCCGTTTCGAGAGCCGCAGGAATAACGAATTTAACTAAAGGGAATAAGATCATGAAGGCCGGAATAATAAGCCAGAGGGCATATTGGTGCTTCTTAAGGATCTTCCCGTTCGACAGTGCACGGATCAGGATAAGGCCTGCCGTAATCAATGTAATACCGATGATATAGCGCAGCATATTAATCCTCCGTAAACATTCTTCTGAGCTCTTCGATCTGCTCTTCCGTAAGGCGGTCAGAGCCGACCAGATTGGAGATCAATAAGCCCGCATTGCCGTTATAGACCTTGTCCAAAAGCGTTGAGACTTCTTCATTCTCTGCTTCAGCCTTGTCTATGGCAGGCGAAAAGTATTTGGTACGTCCTTCCTGCACATACGTGACAGCACCCTTTTCTTCCATACGCTTGAGAAGCGTGATCACGGTGTACTTTGTCCATTCTGTGCTTTCTTTGAGTTCCTGGGTGATCTCTGCGATCGTCATCGGGCTCTTATCCCAAAGACAATTTGCGATCTTCCATTCTGAATCTGTTAAACGCATAAACTTATACTCCTAATTACCCATTGGTTGACGTCTGTCCACCTGAATATAACTTACTGGTGGACAATCGTCAACCTTAGAAAGCAGAATAAATTGTGGCAATATTGAATTGAAGGTTGCGTGGATTAATATCTGCGGCTCGCAATTTACTGCTTGGCAAGGTTGTTGTCGATGTATTCGAGCATCGGCTTTTTTCTTACCTCTGATTCATTTCCTTCATACCAGGCGGCACACTCAAGAAGGCCTTCCCCAAGGCTCTTTGTGGCCGGCAACAGCTTCAGCATTTTAGATACATCAAGATAATATTCGTAGTTATAAAAACTGAAGTATAGCCTCTGCTCGATATCTGCCGTAACATTAACATATTCAGGTATTTTTCCGAGGCACTTGTAGCAGGCATTGACCCATTCCTTTATGGTCACGGCGTCTTCGTTTCCGACGTTCATTATGTGATCTTCAGGCTTCGTGCTGATAATTATTTCCATTAACTTGCAGAGATCTTCAACATGGAAGAACTGGAGCTTCATGTCGCCGTTTCCGGGCAGGTAGAATTTGCGGTCTGCTCTCGCGCAGTCGAAAACAAATGCCTCACGGTAAACGTTATTCATAGGTCCGTAAAGATAAGGCGGTCTCAGTATATATGCGTCAGGAACCCTGCTAAGCAAAGCCTTCTCGGCAGCGATCTTATCAGTACCGTACCTGCCCCAGAACTTATTCTCAGCAAGCGTGCTCTCCTCTCTGAACGGCTGCGTCCCAGTCTCAGGATAAACCGCACTGGAACTGATGAAGATATATGTTCCGAACGAACCGAGCCCGTCTAAGAGAGCGTTAATATCATCAGCGTTATATGAGGTAATGTCGAGCACCGCATCGTAAGACTGATCCTTGATCAAGTCACCAAGCTCATGCCTGTCGCACTTAATGAGATTTACACCGGAGATCTGCTCTTTGGTACCGCGGTTAATGACATACACGTCATAGCCTAGCTCAACGAAATACTTCGCAGTAAACTTGCTTACAAATGTGGTTCCGCCGGTAATAAGGATCTTCTTCATGATAAGTCATCTTCTTTCCCCAAATAAGAAAAATGGTTTATTGCAATATCTGTGCCGGTTAATTATACCATTCAATATCTGGCGAACTGATCTTCTGCGAAAACATTCATATCGATGTATCTCTCGGTGCCGCTATACCCCTTAAGAACATGGCGGTTCGAATACTGCCAAATGGTCCATTTGACGTCCTTGGGAACAGGTCCGTAAACGCTTCGATACCACAGGCCGCAATCTGGGAAATCATCTCTCACTATCAGGTTATAAGTCTCGCGGCTTACATATATGATGGGTTTTACGCCATAGTGTTCAGTCAGGATATCGACCATGGAACGGAGCTCTTTCTTTACTGCATCAACATAGATGTCATCCGCTCCGTGGAAACGCCCGTAGAATTCGACATCGATCACTGGAGGAAGCATGTTGGGAACGGCTTTAACAGTATCACAGAAGAGCTTTGCCTGATTCTCACCTGACGATTCAAAGCTGAAGAAATGATACGCACCTATGCGCAGATCTGTATTTGATGAGTTATTCCAATTAGCCTCAAAACAGCGGTCCACCGTTGATGAACCTTCGGTCGCTTTGATATATGCAAAACTGATCCCCTGCTCAGATAACTCGTCCCAATCGATATCTCCCTGATAGGAAGATACATCGACGCCCTTCACTTTGTATCCGCTCAATTCAGGCTGGTTTATGTGGATGATCCCGAAGTAAAGACATGCACAGATCACGATGCACGTGAGCACCAGGGCTGCTGCCGCAATGAGGATCGCCTTAAGCTTCTTGTTCATGTCGCTCTTTTTTCCCGGGCGTAGCAATCGCGCTCCTGACAGCCCAGACGCTCACGAAGACCGCCGTATAAAGAATACCAAGCGATAAGCCCAGATATGCAATGCCAAGACTGGTCAGCGAATTGTCGATCACGCCGTAGAGCAACGCAGCCGACATTAAGACCGACACTGCAAATCCAATGGCGGCCGTTATTTTCGAGAGCTTCGGAGCAGTCTTGCGGATGGCTTTCCCGCGCTTGATCGTGAGAAGGAATGTGAGAAGGAATGCTGCGGCAAGACCTATCACATGGTATCCGAAATTGTTATTTGCAATCTTCATGAACCTTCCGGCAAAACTCACATTAGCATTGATATCTTCAGCATCGTTAGCGGTCTTATAGTATTCGCCGTCTCTTAAGATAACGGTTATGGTATCTCCTTCTTTGCTCGTAAGAGGCGCGATAACATTCGTCTTCCTGCCGTTCACATCAGCCTCATAGCGCTTGTGCTCATCAGGATACATGCTGAAAGTCTCTTTCACTAAAGTGACTTCCTGAACGGTAACTTTGGCACCGAATTCGCCGGCAAATCTTGGAATGAACATCATCACAAACGGAATAAGCATCCACATAGCGATGATCTTTATGCCGTATGCGAAAAGTGCTGTTTTCCTGACCATGGTTACCTCCTTAAGAAAGCTTCACCCTGTGCTTCTTACTGATATAAGATTCGACATCTGATCCCGAATTCAGTTCCTTCTTATAAGAAACTGCAAGTTCAGTAACAACAAACCTGAATTCCTTACCGTTCATTATACCCACACAAGATTCCGTAAGTTCGTCATTTCTGTCGGGTTCGGCGTAGAAAGGCTCTGTATTTGTCCAGTCGCCGACCTTATCTACAGCGCTGCTGCCCATGCCGGGATATGTGTTATTGGGCTTAGCGTATGCGAAAACATCATGAGTCAAGTCGCCCATCCAGATGAGGATGTTCATGAATTCCGCAAAAGAAAAATCCGCAGGATCAGACGTCGAAGCTGAGAGCTCTATATAGTGCCAGTTGTCACCAAGATCGCCCTCTGCCGAGATATAGCATTTATCGGGATCGGTATAGATCCCGTTATATTCCCTGAACGAATCGCGGATCTTGCTGCTGTCTGCGATCCGCACACAGATCCTGCAGTTAAAATACTTAAGGTTCGGGAACATCAGGTAATTGCCGAAGAGGTCAGATGCGATCTTCAAGCCTTCGCCTGATGCTCTCTGGCACACTCTCATCGCCTCGATCTTATTGCCCTGCAAAACCAACTTTATTATCTCGTCCCTCTTCTCGAAAGGGATCTTTGCAAGAACATCCTCCAGATAATCTCTGTATTTGGCCTTGTCGCCAATCTCTCCGCCTGCATTTATCGGATCTGTATAAGCGATCTTCTCTTCGATCTTCTTTTGCTCTTCATGGGTCCTCACAGGAATGGAAACAGGCGCTGCTGCAGGTTGCGCAGCAGGTTTCTGAGCCTTCGGCGGTTCGATGCAGCCGTGATCGCGGAGCGAGATCAGATCCTGTCCGACCAAGATCGCGTCTCTTTCGGACAGGAAAGGAAGATATACATATTCATCCTTGCCGTCCTCACCTTCATAGACTAGCCTGAAGCCTCGCTTTTTGGTCTGGCCCAGATAGCCCTTGTATCCGCGTACGCCGATAGTGTTCTTCTCACCGTCTTTATACTCGATGGTAAGTCCTCTCGAATCAACGATCGCAGCAGATTCTTTGTGGCTCAAAGGTAATCTGATAAGTGCCGCCAGACAGATAAATCCGATAATTGCAGCTATGATAGCCGATATCAGCGGATTTGAAGCATGTAATGCCAATGCGATTGCCCATACGATCGCAGGAATAATGACCAGCAGATATCCTCCGATAACGATAAGCGCCAGCACTTTGAATGACCTGGGATATGTTATCGAAGCATACTTGTGCATATCAGGGCGTATTATCCTGTCTCTTGACCTTGCCGACCTTAAGACCGCCCAGCGTATCAGCAGCACCATCGTGCATGCAAAATGAGCAGTCCCCAAAGCGTAGGGAAGCATAGTCAAGAGGAAAAAATAAACGTATTCGGATTCCATAAAACTCACCTGCAAAGCCTGAACCAAAGGACTTTTACCTTTCCGTCATCCTCTTCTCCGGTGATGTCGAAGCCAAAGCGTTCTGTATAAAACCGGATATTCTGTTCTTTATCGCAAGGTGTCACAAGAGTGATCTCGTTCCAGTCGGGATGCCCATCCAGAAAGTAATTCATCAGGGCTGTTCCGATGCCTTTGCCCTGCTCTTCTTTTTTAACAGCTAAGCATCCGATGTAATACTTTCCTTTGCCTTCACACTTAGTCGAGATAACGCCGACGGGCCTGCCCTGATCGTAAGCTATAACCTTAGGAAACTCTGCTATCGACTGCTCCATGTTTTCCCTGCTCCTGCCATATGCAGGGCACTCACCATAAAGGATATAGTCATCGTAGAATGCAGAATTATAGATATCGATCAAGGTCTCTGCATCGTTTATGTCTGCGTTCTTATAAGACAGTTCCATAAGCTTCGTTAACCCTTACAGGATTCATACCAATCCCAGATTGCGAGAAATTCTCCGCTACGGTCCTGATATCCGGGATAGAAGTTTTTAGCCAGGCGGTCGTAAGTTAGAGCTGCCGCATAAATCTGATCTGCAATCCTGTTAAATGCCGGATCGTCTGATCTATAAGGCATCTTGCCCAGATCCTTCAGATATTCCAGTTCCTCCGAATGACCATATCTGTGATGGTTGGTTCCGTATTCCTTATCCCTCAGGATCATCTGCATGACCAGCGTGTCATTGCAATTCATGTTCGCGAGATGACAGCTTATCAGGTGATCCTTACGGTAAAGCTTTCCCAGCGCCTGGATCTGAATAAACCAGAACCGATTGATGTTAGCCACGGGCCAGTCCGGGTTATCTTCCACAGCAGATAAAGGCTCTCCAAGTTCCACCTTCGAATCATCCGAATACTCGAATTCGAAAAGGAGATCATATCTCATTCCGTTCTTGAAGATCAGCCTGTAAACATGATTATCCGGAACGAACATCCACCCGAGCGCAGTATCGTTGTTCACGCCGAAGCGGTCGATCCTCTTCTCGTATTCCTCAGCCGTAACTGAACCGTCACCCGGAAGGAACACCTTCACTGAAATATCAACATCACTGTAGAGATCGTGGAAGCTTGCTTCAAAGGCTTTTTTGCCGGTTTCTTCCATCGTCTCTCTCGTAATGAGGACTTCTTTTACAGTTGCACTTATGACTTCAGGATGAGCGAATATCTCCCCCAAAAAACGGAGAAATAATGCTTCCATTTTTTCTTTTGTAAGTTCGATCAACATATCAGAAACCGAGATTATCGTTAACAAGTATTACGCTTATTCTTCCTTCGTGTCTGGAGAAGCGCGTGATAAGGATCTGGCAGCAGATCGTGTCAGGTGATTTGCAGTCAAAGCATGTTCCCTTATTCGCGCAGGGAGTATTAAGGCCGAAGCGCTGTACGTTAGAAGGCGCAGCGACGTTTCTCGCACGCTTCATGGCAGAATCAAGATCGTTACATACCTTATTCATTCCGACAACGAAGATAACGTGCTTGGGGCCCTGTGCGATCGCAGATACCCTGTTAGCGTTGCCGTCGATATTAACGAGGATGCCGTCATCGGTCATGGCATTGGCTGATGAGAGGAAGAAATCGGCATCGTAAGCCAGGAGCATGGCCTGTCTCTTGTCCTCATAAGCATCGCGGTCGATAAAGTTGTAATTGCCTTCTTTAAGAGCATCAGAAAGACCGATCTCATGAACGCTCATCGCGCCGCCCATCGATATGGAACTGCCCTCAGGAATAAGATCTAACGCAATCTTCAGAGCTTCTTCCTTGCTTGCGGCATAGTAGCCATTCATGTTGCGGGACTTAAGTCCTGCTATCGTTTTCTGTGCCAGAAGTTCATTTCTCTTAAAGACATTAGTGTTCATGCGTGCCTCCTGTTGTTATTTACTGACCGTAACCGATCTCAGTCTCGAGTTCATTTATAAATCCGCGGTATCTTTCCACGTGATTTCTCATCGCATCTGCAGACTCCGAATAGTCAAGAAGGCCCTTTGCATCGACCCATTTGTAATCAGTGGTCTCGCCCTCCTGGAGCACGACGGAATCTTTGTCGCAGCTCACGATCGCAAGATAGGAATAGTAGAGCGCGTGGCTGCGTTCGCTTATGGAACTGCCGATCAGCTCCATGCTGTCAGCCGTAAGTCCTGTCTCCTCCAGAAGCTCTCTTACCGCGCATTCATAAGGACTCTCGCCCTGCTGCGCTGCGCCGCCCGCACCGGGCTCCCAGCATCCGGGATAGATATCTTTGCGGGGGTCCCTCTTGGTAAGAAGAAAAGTCCCGTCCACATGCTTTACGAGAATATCGCCTACGATGTGATACCTGCCCTCAGGGATATTGAGATAATTCATGGGCTTTCTTTCCCACACTTCGCCTGTCTTATTGCCGTCTCTGTCGTAAAGATCCCAAAGTTCCATATTTTTCCTCTGCTCTCAAATCTCTTCTATTACCGATGTGCCTTCTTCGCCCATCGTCCATTTCCACTTCTCATTGAATCTCAGCTTACCGTTCTTTGTCTCAGGCGCTGAATCGCATGAACCCGTCCTCAGATTGCCGTCAGTATTCATGTGCTGATAGTTGAAGTGAAGGTTGTGATCGTCATCCATCGTGCCGATGAGGAACCCCTTGACGACACTGCCGCCTGAATACTCGGCCCAGATGACATTGCCCTTCTGGTGATAGCAGAAAATGGTCTGGTCCGATACCTCTCCCGATTCTGAATTCTCGATCGCGGTAAAGATCTTATCGTCGACAGTGAAGACTTCTTCAGCCTTCGCGAAAAAGTTCTTTCCCTTCTCATAAGCCTTCTCCAGGTTACTGTCCCAGTTGCCTTCACGTGTTTCCTTCTCTCTCGATGTGCCGTCGAAAACAACGAATTCCATCTGCTTCGCACGGTTAAAGAGCCTGTCGCCGAACATTACCTTCTTCATGCTGGAAAGGAGTCCGAACTGCTCTAATCTCTCTATCGGATTTCCTGCAGAACAGAGGACCATAGCCTTATCCATCATTTTCATCTTCTTTTCGCCATAAGCAAATCCGTAAGTCCATACCCTGTCAAACCACCCGACGAGCTTAGCCGGAGCTTCAGTCCAGAAAACAGGATAGATAAATGCTATGGCATCAGAGGAATTGATCTTCTCGTGCTCGGCAAGAACGTCTTCTTCGGTAAAAGGCGTGTTCTCGTATTTAGCATCCCTTAAATACTGCTGCTCAGTAATGTCAGCCTTGAAATCCATCTTATAAAGATCCGAGATGATATATTCGTTCCCGCTGTCTGTAATGCCCTTGATAAAGGCGTCACGGATATTCTTCGTGAACGAATCCTCGGAAGGATGGCAATATACGATAAAAACTCTCATTTGCTTTCTCCAAACATTGTTTTAGTCCCACTATTATACCCTATGCTCAATTGCTCCATATAAGCTTATGGATACCATCATCTGAAGGAACTTATTATAAGAACTTGATCACATTCATCGGAGTATCGGCCTGATCGAACAGATCGAGCCTCCCGCATGGCTGGTCAACGCCGTCCTTAAGATACCATGCTGCCTGCAAAGGCTTCATTCCGGCAGATTTTGCCGCATCGAGCTCATTGCTTCCGCCGTCGCCTACGAAGAGGCACTCATTTTGCTCTACGCCGAGCTTTCCGGCGCACAGCTCATAGGCCCGCAGATCAGGCTTCTTTATGCCGGTCTCACAGGACATGCACACGGCATCGAAGAATTCATATAAGTCACACGCCTTGATCGCGTCGCGCTCCTCAAAATAGCAGTTCGTTATAAGTCCGACCTTGATCCCTCTGTCCTTCAAGGCTTTGAGCATCGGTATAATATCCGGATCTTTGTGACTGAACGCCTCAGCCGTTAAGGTGTATCTCTTTCTGACGATCGTATCGAAAAGTTCCTTATCGTAGATCCCGTTTACGTTCATGATCTCAGTGATCACATCCTCAAAAGACCTGATCCCGAGCGTTCTGTCATCTACTGAAGGATCCCATATCTCACGGAAAGTATTTTCAGGGATCCCCATGTCCTCAGATATCTCTTTTCCCTTGTAATAAGCGCTGTTGAACATTGTTACAAGGGTCTCATACATGTCGAAAATGACGGCTTTTATCATGTTTTCCCCATTACCCGTTCAGATCTTCCAACAGATTATAAAGTCCGTCTTCAGAGAGAACTCCACGCTTCAGATCCTGTGGGAACATGCCCTTCTCGTCAGCTTCGAAGTCGCCCTTAAAGCCGTCTGACAGGTACTTATCAAGGATCTTGATCTCGCCCTTTGCAGCTTTGCCGGCAAGAGCCTTATCGTAAAGGCTCTCCATATAACTGACGCGCTCGGTCCTTATGCTTATCTCATTTATCTTATCCGGGATGATTATGGCGTCAGCTTTCAGCTTGAACTCTTTCGAAAGCTTATCAAGAGCTCTGTTCTTATCTGAAGAAGTCAGACAATAAGACGGTCTTATGATCCTTACCACGTCTGAATCCTTGGCTTCAGTGCCTTTAGTGTAAACTGCAGTATAAATGTTGATATCCCTTAATTCAGCGATCAGGGGCGCATCTTTTTTCTTAATGCCCTCAAGTTTGAGGAGCAGATATTTCTTCTTCATCTTGTCCTCCTTCGTAAGAAATGAGTCCTTTTAAGAAAACCTTAAGCGATGCTCATAATCCGGCTCTTTACATAATGCTTTGTTTTATAGCAAATATCCGCCCTTATTACGTCCGGACCGTCTAATTATAACATTTCGAAATGGTCTAATCCCCCAAACGTGCTATAATATTATCATCTGGGTGATCCTAATAAAGCATATCTGATGACCTATGTATGGGAGCAAGACATGAGTACTGAGAATAGAGAGCAGCAGGTAGACCAGCTATTAAGAGGCATTTACAGAATGTGTGTAACCAGGGACAACTGCAAAGAGTGTCCTTTCCACATCACGAAGTGCACGTTCGGTGAGCCAAGACCCAGCACCTGGTTCGATGAAGAGACCATCGAGAACAAGTTCTCTCCTAACTATCTGAAATTCACAGACAAAGATATCGTCATGCAGCCCAAGGAAGAAGTTGCATCTGCTACAAAGGAAGAAGCAGCACCTGCGCCTGTCATGGCACCCGAGTCAGCAGCCGAACCCGAAGAACAGCCGGCACCTCAGAGACCCGGCCCTGCCACATGGCCTGTTTCTCAGAATGCTTCTCAGCCTGCACTCCAGCCTGTATTGCATCCGGCTGTAGATGACGATGCTGACGGCACATGGCTCGTAAGCACATCAATGGGCAGCGTCTTCTCAAAATACGTATTCATATGCTCCAAGTGCGGCTACAGAAAAGAATCAATGTTCTCATTTACACCGATGACAAACTGTCCCGAATGCGAGAAGCGCAAGGCAGGCATCGTATAATTCTTCTATTAGATCTTCGAACGGATAATAAAACAGGCCGTTCCTATCAGTGCAAGGACTATTCCCGTAATAAGTGATACAGTCACACTGCTGCGCAGTCTGTGGTATAATTCTGTCGATCCGTCCATCACGTTATAGTATCCGAGATTAAATAACAGAGCCATCAGAAGAGCGATCCCGCATGCAACGAAAACGATAATTCCGATGATCAACAATGCCTTCCTCATGCTGCCCTCCTGCTCTAAATACTCACGCGCTTAATACTCATGTGTCCTTAAAGCGATTATAACATTAGTATCCGTCAGAGGGCTTGTCTTCGTCGATATACTCCACGCCGTAATCGATCATGTCCATGACCTCTTCATTCGTCCTGAATCCTCCCTTCTTGCGGTTGCACCGCCAGCAAAGGCACTGCAGGTTATCGATGTCCCTTCCGGTGCCGCCCTGCGACACAGACTGAATGTGATCCACTTCAAGGAGCAGATAGTCGCCTAAGCCCTCGCAGAAGCTGTCTAAGATCCCCTTGGAGATCCCGCATATCTGACATGTGTAATTATCACGCTCAAGCACCCTGCGCTTATCAGACAGCTTTATCCTGCGCCTTCCGGCAACTTCCCGCTCCATGCTGTCCCTTCGGAAGATCGAATACTGCTGCATCTTAAATCTGACGGTCACCACGATGAGCACGATCAGCGTCACCGCCAGGAGCACGCCTAAGATCAGCGCCGGCAGGTTATTGCTCAATTCCACTGTAAAGTCTTCATATGCAGGCATAAAGATCACCCCGATATTATTGTTCAGTATAATAATATACTATCGGGCGGTATAATAATGGGACTAAAAAAGAGGTACCGTTTTCGAGGACTTCGAAAACGGCACCGCCATTAAACAACTATATCAGATCGACTGGAATTACTCGTCTTCCCTTGTTCTCTGCCCGTGAGCGCGGGGAGCCTGCCTTACTTTTCTGCGGGGAGCTCTCGATGCCCTGATCTCAAAGATCACGCCTAAAACGCCTGCAAGAAGCATCACGATGCCGATGAAAGTAAACGGACTGTCGGTCTCGCCGGTCTTCGGCACAGGAGCAGGAGCCTTGGCAATGTTTATCGCTGCCGTAGCCGTGCCGTCCGCAAACGTGATCTCGATGTTGTGACTGCCTGTTGAAAGCGTATCAAGATAGGCCGACTTGATCGTCAGGATAAGGCTTCCGGGGGCCATCTCACAGTTCTCATCACTGAGGTCAGAACCATCAACTTTTGCGCTCACGAATTTGCTGAATGTCTGACTGTCATTGATGCTGCACTTTACGGTAATGACCATGTCCTTTCCGCTTCCGGGTACAAAACCGTCACCTTCTACCGTAACTGTGTAGACAGGGTCTTCAGCGTAGGTATAAACATAATTGGTATCACCTGTGATCTCTGTATCCGTGTCAGGAGTCTTATCCCAGTCACCCTTCTTATAGCTTGCAGCAGGCTTTGTTCCGGCAGCCGGAATCTGGTCAGGAGCAAGCTTAAAAGTATCGCCTTCATAACCCTGGAATACGACTTCAATGTCATCACTGCCGCCATTATCCCATTCGCCGTTTGCAACACTGAAAGTAACCTTCACACTGGTCTTGGGGATCACTGTCAGGGTGCCGGATGAATATGAAACGTTGTAATTGGCTGTAACGTCCTCGCCTACGGCGTTAACTATCGTTGCATCAGAAGGACTAAGTTTCTTACCGTCTGACGTGATAGTTACATTGCCGAGCGAGTGACCTGATGCAGCACCGGTAAGACTTGCATAATCCTTGCTTAATTTTGGATCCTCTGATTCCTTGACCGTCTGGTCATTCGCTTGTACTAAAGCATTTGCTTTTTCGATCTTTACCGTGACACAGTTCTTTGCTGAGTTGCTGTGATCCTTGTCTCCGGCAGCTCTGTACCAGACATAATAGGATTTAGCATCGTTTCCTTGAGGAATACTCTTGCTCCAGCCTGTTGCAGGCGCATTTGTCGCGTCATTACCTAAAGCATACTGCATCTCGCCATCTGTAGCCTCGCCCGCCGTAACAAGATCCTTTGTTGTGCCGTCATATTTCATTAGAATTTCCTTCGGAGCAGTCTTGACGGTAGCTGCAGGAGCATCCTTCCAGGCTGCAATAACGGTGATCACTCCGCTTGATACGTAGGCGTTGTTAATATCACAACCATTACCCGGTAAAACGATCAAGTCGACTACGTCGATTCTCCAGAAACTGAAAACCTTGCCGTCGGGAGCTTCAAAGCCGCATTCCGGAAACTTATAATTATCGCCATCACTTACTGTTACCGGATCCATGCTGCCTGTACCGCCATTGGGATCGAATACAAGCTTATATTTCGCGATGGGAAATGCGAGGGCTTTATAGACACATTGAACTTCCGTTGTTGAAGGCTCTAACTTCGTTACCCTATTAAACCGGTCAGCAGCCATTCCGTCGATCTCGTTGATGAAATTTCCGGTAACAGCTTTTGCAGAATCCCTGTGACCCCTTAAAATTGCTGATGTGACATCTTTCCTGATGGTAACTTTAGGCGAATCAATACCACCGAGACCACCATCGACTGTCAATGAGCCGCCCTTGATCTCTACATCTCCGATGCAGGATACTGCAGGACCTGCCCAGTCATCATACATTCTTAACTCAAGACTTCCCGAACCGGTGAAGAACAGATCGGCCCTGGGATTATCGATCTTTAACACATGATCCGAAGAGTTCGCATAGTTACGTGTCTGGCTAACACTGCTATCGCCCTTACGTAAGATCGTCAGATCATCTGCACCGTTATAGTAAATGCATGCGTAAAGACTTGCGTTGTAGTTATATCCCTCTCCTACGTATTTGTAACCGTCAAGCGTCAGAGTATGAGTCACGGGATCGTAACTCCATTTATTACCCGATAAGTCGTTGCAATTAGTTGAGGTAACCTGTACTCCGCCGATCCAGAGAGGATACTTTTCCTCTTCTGCTGCCGATGCAAGTGCTGCAGGACAAAGCGCTGCCACCAGCATGCATGTCAAAAGTGCTGCCAGAAGTTTGATTCTGCTCTTCATAAATATGACCCCCTTCGTCATGCGGCACTCCGAGACCCCCACCAATATGACCGCGGGTATTTATGTATTGATTTTATATGTTTTATGTCACAAACTCAACAACAATTATTTTTTATATGTGCACGAAAAACATAATCCACATCTATAAAAAAACCGCCCCGTTTTCGAGAACGGGACGGGATGAAAATCAGGATAAAATTCCGGTCGTTATTCGGTCTTGCCGGTGAGCATCTCGTACGTTACGCCGTACTTCTTTGCGATGTCTGCAGCATAGGAAGAACCTTCCGGAGGCGCGATCGCGAGCTTGAAAGAACGCTTGCCTCCATCGCTCTTAACGATGAGCGAAGATGCCTTCTTTTTGAAGTCTTTGGAGAAGTCCTCCGCATCGATCCCGAGCTTATGCATGTGGGTGTTATAGATCGTTCTCGCACCCTTTGTAAGAAGCGCCTTTATCGAGTCGCACGCGATGTAATAACCTTCTTCGAATGACGTCGTAGAGAATGTCTCGTTCATGAGAATGAGACTGTTGTCCGTCGCATTTTCAAAGATCTCCTTGAATCGGATGCACTCTTCACCGAGACGACCGAGATCCATGGTCTGGTCCTCGTCTGCAGGGAAATGAGTATAGATGCAGTCTGCAGGTGTAAATTCGAAGAAAGCTGCGGGAACATAAACGCCGGCCTGTGCAAGCGCATATAACAGACCGATACCCTGTGTTGCTGTCGTCTTACCGCCTCTGTTGGCACCTGTAAGAATATAGATCGTGTGATCGTCATCGAAGACCAGGTCATTTACTACGAGATCCTTCGGAGTCAGGAGATTCATCGCAAGCTTAAAGTTATAGAATCCCCTTGCATCCATGGATATGTCGCTCTTAGGAACTGCCTTTGGCTTTGTAAGCTTAAAGCCCTTCGCTTCAATCTTTGATAGGAAGTCTATGAACCTGATGTAGTAAACAAATTCAGGAATAACATCTGCAACTTCGCTTAAGGCCATCTCCGAATATTTATCGAGTGTTCTTCTCAGATTCTTTGCCATAACGTCAAGCATTTTGTTCAAGACTGTATCGAACTGCGCGGGGGTGTTGGCAAGTCCGTCGCTGTTAGGAATAGATGCAGTCGTGCTGCCGGAAGCAGAACGCGCCAGAGGATTTGTAGCTTTGATAGCTTCGGTCATGACACCTGCAAAGCCCGGAGCGCCGTGCTTCTCGACTACACGGTAATGCATATCACCGTTCCAGTCGGATGTATCTTTGATCTTGTCACCGCCGATTCCGTCAGCAAAGTTGCTTACAATGTTGGACTTCTTAAACGGCTTGTTATTAACGGAAACGATACCCATGCTTACAGCTTCGAGGCGGCTGTTGAGATTCATGCCGATGGTAACACTCTGGATCTCTGAAGTATCTTGGGTGAGCTTCTCAAGGTCCTTTTTGAGCTCGTTGAAATGCGCATCTGCATAGACCTCATCGATGAATGCTCTGTAATCCTTAAGACCCTGTGACTTGATCCTCTCATCGCCCAGACACTCTTTAAGAGCATCAACACATGTAATGTAATCACGGTATGAGTTTAAGCGGTGCATCAGGAACCAGAGGCCTTCGACCTCGTCCTTTGATTTCTTGATAACGCCATACTGCTTATTGAATTCGATCTTCTCGAACAACTCGGAGATCTTCTTCCTGATGTCAGGAAGATTCTTCAGGTCTTCGAAAACATCCTGTCTGTAATTTGTTACGTCGGGATCCGCTGACAGATGAGATAAGATATTGGAAATTATCGACTGTTCCCTCGGTTCGGAAGATACTTCCTTTGTTATGACATCAAGACCAAGATCATGGAAAGCATCATCTTCGATCTTCGTAAACTCGTATTTTTTTCCTCTCGGATAAAGAAGACTAAATTTCTTATCACCTACCATATTTGCTACCTCCTGCTTTATGCGGATATTTTTATTTTAATACATCGATTATGTGAAGGGTGAATGATTATTCGAATTCACCCGGAGAGGAAATCACGTTGATGATCCTGAGTTTGCTCTTCTTGCCATTCTTTAACTTGGATTCTTGTGATATCTTTGCATATTTCTGTGCAAAATTGTTGTAGTCATCTACTAATGCGTCCATTTCATCGTCATCCAGATAAAGCACCAGCTTCGAGAGAAATAAACGGTCTTCTTTATACACTTCATGGTTATCCATGTTCGGATGTGTCTGAACATACCGGTTGAACCGTTTTATAAGATCCATAAAGTAATGGGACGATAATTCCGCTACACTATATTTTCTACACCAATCACTATTACAGATAAGAATACGTTCCCTGCTGCCCCTGACTTTACGTTCTTCCTTTACTAAAAGCAGACCGTTTTCAATCATATTGTTGATGTACCTGTATATAGTAGGTGCGGGAACATCAGACAGATGCTCAGCGATCTCCTTAGTAGTATGCTCCAGATCATCATCAAAACTCATTAGTATCCTCCAGGCGGTCGGATTCGAGAATAATTTTGCCAGATCCATTAGCTGCTTACCTCCTTTGTGAGACTGCATTCTACACAACCATTATCATTATTGATAATAATTTCAAATTTGATAATTGTCAACGATAAAACGGCCTTCTCTGTCGTCTCAACACTGATATAATTATTGAAATTTCATTTGGGGGAAATAAAAATGGAATATGTAAAACTTACAGAAGATAAACTCGATGAGTTTATAAGACTCAGGATAAACCAGCTGCGCGAAGAAGGCGCCACTGAAGACATCGATCTGGTCCCCGCATTAAAGGACTACTACATAAGACATCTTGCTGACCGCACCTTTGTATCATGGCTTGCCGTCGACGGTGATAAGATAATCGGCACGAGCGGAATGTCGTTCGTGGAACGGCCGCCTTATTTCAGCTGTCCTAGCGGAAAGACCGGAATACTTTCGAGCATGTATACAGATCCTGATTACAGACGTATGGGTATTGCAAAAGAATTGCTATCGAGAGTTGTCGAAGAAGCAAGAAACTATGGTTGCGGAAATGTGCAGATCACCGCGTCTGATATGGGTGTGCTTCTCTATACGGATTTCGGATTCGTTAAGAACGGCAATTTCATGCAGTACAAACTCTGATCAGAAATACTTTCGATAAAAATGAAGGACGGGCACCTCTCTCCGAGAATGCCCGTCCAACTCATATCACAGGGATGACTCTAATGAGTTCCTGCGTCCGTATAAGGCCCTGCGAATTCGAATCACCAAAAGCTTGCAGGGACCAATGCCGGTCACTTCTTGATGTCAGCTCTCCATGTAGCAGGCTTGAACTCGTCAAGCAAAGGCAGGAGACGCTTATCTACGTCGATCTTAAATACTGCGTTGAAATTGTTGGTTGCGATCATCTGTCCTGCAAAACCAACGATAACTACGAGTTCCTGATCGTTGAAGTATTTTCTTAAGTTATCGAAAAGCTCGTCTGATACTGCTGTAGGATCCTTAACGATCGATTCAGCAAGCTGTGCGAGAAGTGTTTCTTTCTCATCGTAAATGAGGTTAGCGGGATCAAGGCCAAGGCCCTTAACGTCGCTGATAAAGAAAAGTGAGCAGAGCTGGCAGGAGTTTGTTGTAGATATCTTGTGAGCATAGAGGATAGCATCCTTCTCACCGATTACTTCAACAAGTCTGTTCCAGGATGTGTACCAAGCCATATAAGCATCGTATGTTGCAGCGTCGTTCAGAAGGCCCTTCTTCATGTTTGTTACTGCGTTTCTTCCTGCGAGTTCGTCATAGCGCTCCTTCTCTGCGCCTGTTGCCTCGTTCTGTTCTACCAATTTAATTCTAGCCATTTTGTTGTTTCTCCTTTTGTTAGTGATTCTTTATGCGGTGATTCCGTTAAAGTGCCAATTTAAGTATGTCGATTATCTTCTGTGAATCTAAGGGAACGTAGTGTCCTACGTTGCCTCCGGCTGTTGCACGTGCAGCCATTGTCTCAAAGTCTTTATCTGTGATTCCGAGTTCTGAGAGCTTTGTCTTAAGTCCTAAGCTCTTGAAAAATCTCTCGAGTTCTTCTGACAGAAGAAGTGCTCTCTCCTTCTCATCGAAATCGTACGGATCTTTGCCGTAAACCCTTGAAGCGAGCAATGCTAGTCTCCAGGGCTTGATCTGAGCGATGTATTTCGTCCATGCGACAAAAACGATCGCCATGCCTTCGCCGTGGGTGATGTTGTATTGTGCGGACAGTTCGTGTTCGATGCGGTGCGAGCCCCAGTCGGCTGATCTTCCGGCGTCGAGGAAATTGTTGTGAGCGACGGATGCGAGCCACTGGATCTCTGCTCTTGCATTGATGTTCTTGGGGTCGTCGATCAGTCTTTTCGCGTTTACCTGCAAAGCTTTGATCGCGCCTTCGATAAGGTAGTCCGTTGTGTCTGAATTCTTCTCATCGGAGAAGTATCTTTCGAGCAAGTGTGAAAGAACATCTGCGATGCCTACATATGTCTGGTATTCGGGAAGGTTGACCGTGTAGCGGGGGTTCATGATGGCGAACTTCGGAATGATGCGGTCATCCTCAAAGCCCTTCTTCCACTCACCATATGAGAGGATAGCTGCATTGGATGTCTCAGATCCTGAAGATGCTGTTGTAGCGATTACGCCGATTCCCAATACCTTCTCCGGAACTTCACCCTTCGAGAAGAAGTCCCAGACATCTCCTTCGTATGGGATTCCGATAGCGATTGCTTTGGCGGTGTCGATGGAGCTTCCTCCACCGACAGCCAAAACAAAATCTATTTCGTCGGTCTTTCCTTGTTCTACAAGTTTTCTTACGAGCTCAATGCTCGGATTGGGTACTACTTCCCTGCTCTCGGAGAACTTGATATTCAATTCTTTTACGGCGTCCCTGATAACTTCGTAAATTCCGAGTGTCTCTACAAAATCTCCGCTGGTTACTAATAGGAGTGACTTTACGTTGTTCTGTCTAAGGAGCTTTGCAAGACTCTTTTCAGACCCTTCGCCGAAGACGATCTTCGCGGGGTTATAGTACTCAAATCCGATCATGATTATTGCTCCTTATCAGAAAAGGGGAACGACTGCGCCGTCGTATGTTTCCTTGATGTACTTGGAAACTTCAGGTCCCTGGAGTACTTCAACGAGCTTCTTGATCGCAGGATCGTTAGCCTTCTCTGCGGATGTTGCGATGATGTTGCCGTATGTCTGTGCTGCGAGGCCGTCATTTGCTTCTACTGCGAGAGCCTGGCTTACGTGGAGGCCGCCTTCGATCGCATAGTTGCCGTTGATGACTGCTACGTCTACGTCAGGAAGTGCTGCTACGAGCTGCTCGGGTGCAAGCTCCTTGAACTTGATATTCTTGGGGTTCTCTGTGATGTCTTCTACTGTTGCGTTGATGCCTGCGTCGTCCTTAAGCTTGATGATGCCTTCCTGTGCGAGGAGCAAAAGTGCTCTTGCTTCGTTTGTTACGTTGTTCGGAACTGCAACTGTTGCGCCGTCCGGAAGGTCCTTGAGGTCCTTTGTCTTGCCTGCGTAGATGCCGAAGGGTTCATAGTGAACTGCGCCTACTGAAACGAGTGTTGAGTTGTTCTCTTTGTTGAACTGCTCGAGGTAAGGAACATGCTGGAAATAGTTTGCATCAAGGCTTCCCTCGATTACGCCTGTGTTAGGTGTGATGGAATCTTCAAGCTTTACGATCTCAAGTGTGATTCCCTGCTCTGCGAGGATCGGCTTTGCGATCTCTAAGATCTCTGAGTGAGGTGTGATGTTTGCGCCTACCTTGAGGACTACGTTAGCCTGTACGTCTGCGTTAGCTTCGGACTGTGTGTCGCTTCCTGCCGCAGCTGTTGTTGCCGTTGTGCTCTCTGTCTTGCCGCATGCTGCAAAAGATGCTGTAACTGTAAGTAAAAGTGCAGATGCGATTACTCTTTTAAGAATGTTGGCTTTCATGGTTTTTATCTCCTTTTGGATATGTTTTATTTTTTGCTTTGATGATTGCTTTCTTGTTCAGGGCCAAGAAAAAGCCCGGGTGTTATATTTAACTCCCGGGCACATGGCATGTTATATGCGTATCAAAGCATCAACATCGTTTTGCAAGGCGTGAAGCGTCAGAGCTCATCGCCGTGGCCATCTTGCGTGCCCGGGAGCTAAGCATTCGACAACACATCATGCTGTTTGTAGTGATCGTTATCTGGTTATACATTGTTCACGCCTCCTTTCGAGTTGATGGTGTAAGTATATCGGTACTTACCTACTATGTCAATAGGTAATTCGATTATTTTTCAAAATTCTCGAAAAGCCTGATTTTACTGCGTTTGCAGGAGTTTTAAGCGGGTATGGGCAGAATATTTTCGAGACCTTTCGAAAAAAAACTCAGAGCTCTGAATACCCAAGATAGAGCATGTTCATCTGCTCTTCATCGTGGACATAAGTGTGGTCGTGCTGCGTACCTTCCCAGATGAGCTTTCCATCCCTGTAGACCTGAAGCCTGTTAAGAGGAACCTCTTCCCAAACCCCGTCATCCAGAGGCTTTGTTGCGATCAGGGCATATCCGTCACATACCTTTCTGAACATCGTTCCTGCTTCATTCTTATGGACATAGAGATCCTGTCCGTCAAATACAACGAAGTTCAGTTTGTTCTTATCTGAAAGCTTAACGGCAACGGAATCGATTACGCGGAAGCGCGCTTCTTCACCCCTGACGCCCTTGTTCTTATCAAGGATATAGAGCAAAATCCTCTCACTGTCCGTTGCACCGCTTTGGATATCCGCATAAGGAAGCAGTTCATCAGATTCGAATATCGTGCCGTTATGAGCCAGCACCCATTCGCGCCAGTTGGGATCGTGCGCGATGAAAGGATGCGTATTCTTATAGTCGACGTATCCGATCGTCGCCCTTCTGATGTGGGCGATCATGCCGCGGCAGTGCCTGCCGGAAGAGATATAGGAATCGATAAGTGTACTCTTCGTAGAATCAACAGGTTCTTTATCAATAGTGATCTTGCCGTCATCATTCCATGAAGCAATGCCCCAGCCATGGGGATTAGTATCACCGTGCTTAAAGAATTCCTTAAGCTCGGCAGATACATCTATTGTCCTGTCAGATGTTACTCCGAATAATTCACACATTTAAAAGATATTTCCGCTCCTCTTCGGAAAGCGCATTATTTGCAAGTTCCAACAGATATTTATACCACTCTCTGACCGTCCGGTCACCATAGATCTTTGCATCAAGGCCTGAGACAATTATGCTGTCGACCGCATCTTCGATCTGTTCAATGGATGTGATGCCGGAAAGTTCCGTCTCGAGCGCAGAGAGATTCTCATCAGAATATATCAGGCCTTTGATCAGCGCAACATAGCTCAACGCGCGGTCCAAAGGCACACTGTCGGCAACTCTGATCTCGATGTATTTCTTGATGCGGAAATGGAAGAATCCCATCGATATGTAATGCTCGATGAGCTTTTCTTTGCGCGGGCTCTCATTATCCTCGCCGACTATTCCGTCGCGGATAAGATCTGATGCCGATGCGCTTCCGACATAAGATGTATTGCCGTCATCTGTAAGAAGGATCAGGGGCGTATGTGATATTACGTCAGCGATCTTGTCGTAACCGAAGTCCGCGTCGAATGAGTGCGGATAGAATCCGGTCCTTGCAGGATCGAGATCGTTCCACTCCTGGATCCTCAGAAGGTGCTTCTTATCAGAGCCCTTCTCGATGACGGAATCTTCGAAAGACTTATTCTCAAGGGCGATCATGAGGACCGGTGAGATCTTCTGCAGTATGAGGAGCTTACGCACGAGATCATCCTCCGAACTGTAATCGACGGATATCTGGACAGATGAAGATGCTCTCATCATGTATTTGCCGTATTTGCCGCTGTTTCTGAAGTAGGCATCCATGTATTCGTAGCGCTTCTTGTGAGACAGCGGGATATCATCAGGATCGAGCACGCCGGACTCCACGAGAGGGAGATTGCCTTTGGTTATGATGTGATATCCGCAGTTCGCGAAAACAGGGATCCACAACAAAAGGAACTCTTTATAGATCTGCTTTATCGATTCGATGTCTGCCTTCGGATCGATGCTTATCTCAAACTGGCACGCAGGCTCCAAAGTAACAGAATACCCGCCGGTTACATAACCGACAGGATATCCGTCCATGTATATTATCTTTGCCTGAAGATTCTCGGCAACCTGCTTAATAAGCGACGTCACCTCGTCGAACCCTATCTGGACGCCTTCGTCATTCACGACGAAGTGTTCCACTTCAAGTCCCAATGCCTGCCCGTCCGTCTCGCCTGAGCGGATGTATTCAACGATATCTTCATGTAATGACATATGTTAACCTCCTATACTTTTCTGGTTTTCTTCGACAATCTGATTCCTATCTCCTGAATGAGCATTACCATGATGATGAGAAGCGTGACCGTGGTCCACAAAACATCCTTCTGGTAACGGTAATATCCGTACTGCAGTGCGATCGCTCCCAAGCCACCGCCGCCGATAACGCCTGCCATCGCAGAGTATCCGAGAACTGTCGCAACGTTGATCGCGCCGCCCTGAAGAAGCGAAGGTGTCGCTTCGGGAATGATGAAATGTATTATCGTGTATACGGGCGATGCGCCCATGGACGTTGCTGCCTCGATGATGCCCGGATTTACTTCATTTAAGGATGACTCGACCATTCGTGCGACGATCGGGATCGCGCCTACCGTAAGAGGCACGATCGATGCTACCGTGCCGATCGAAGATCCGACTACAAAACGCGTAAACGGAATGAGCAAAACCAGCAGTATCAGGAACGGCAGTGAACGCGTTACGTTGACGATAAATCCGATGACTGCATTTACGATGCGGTTCTCGAGAAGGCGTCCCTTGGATGTGGCATAGAGGATAACGCCCAGAGGCATTCCGACAATATATGAGAACAAAGACGCAAAGAACGTCATCTCAAAGGTCTCAAGGATGCCCGACAGTATTGCCTGTCGTATATATTCACTCATGGTGTTCCACCTCCGTTACGTTAAGTCCGCCCTCTGTGAAGAAGTCGATGATGGTCTTCTGGTCTTCAGAAGATTCAGGGAGCTCGACGATCATCTGGCCGTAGCCGATGCCGCCCACACTTCTTGTATTTGCGCTTAAGATGTTTACCTTAAGGCCTGTCTTCTCGACGAGATTTGCGATAAAAGGTTCGCTTGAATGCGTGCCGTCGAAAACGATACGTACGATCCTGCCCGAAGGATCGGAAGGGTCGAAGGGATTGCTCGGGAAGACGAGCTTTTTCGCTGCATTCGACTTAGGATTCGAGAAGACGTCCTTAACGTCGCCTACTTCTGCAAGACTGCCGTCATCGATGATCGCAACGCGGTCGCAGATCTTCTCTACCACAGACATCTCATGCGTGATGATGACTATCGTAAGCTTCCTCTCGAGATTGATCTTCTTGAGAAGATCCAATATCTCTCCCGTGATCTTGGGATCCAATGCGCTCGTGGCCTCATCGCACAAGAGCACCTTGGGGTCTGCCGCAAGCGCTCTTGCGATCGCGACTCTCTGCTTCTGGCCGCCGGAAAGGCGTGCCGGAAAAACATCTTGCTTATCAAGAAGTCCTACGATCTCAAGCATCTGACGCGCCTTCTCCTTGCGCTCCTTACGCGGTACTCCCGCGATCTTCAGGGGCTGCTCAGCGTTAGACAGGACCGTTCTCTGGTTAACGAGGTTGAACCCCTGAAAGATCATGGAGATGGAGTGTCTTACTTCGCGAAGCTCGCGCGCTTTTAATGACGCGAGATCCTTATCATAGAACTTAACGCTGCCGGATGTTACTTCCTCAAGGCGGTTCAGAGTTCTTACAAGCGTTGATTTGCCTGCGCCGCTCATGCCTATGATGCCGAAGATCTCGCCTTCACGCACTTCAAGGCTTACGTCCTTTAACGCCTCAAATTCCTTGCCGTCGTTCTTATATGTCTTATATACGTTTGTCAGTTCAAAGACGTTGCTCATTGATCGAATAATCCTTTGCTAAGATACCTGTCGCCCCTGTCAGGGAAAACAGTTACTATGTTTCCGCTCTCTATTTCAGATGCGAGTTTGAATGCTGCTGTGAGTGCTGCGCCCGATGAAGATCCTGCAAGGATGCCTTCTTCCTTTGCGAGCCTTCTGCTCATCTCGAATGCTTCGTCGTCATTTACTTTGATGACTTTATCTACCAGGGTGATGTCCATCGTATCAGCGATGAAATCATTGCCTATTCCTTCTATGTTGTAATCGAAATGCTCTCCGCCTCCGATCGTTGATCCGTAAGGATCTGCGAGCACTCCGGTGATATCCGGGTTCTGCTCTTTCAGGTACTTAACAACGCCTGAGAATGTTCCGCCGCTGCCTGCGCCAGCTACGAAATAATCGATATTGCCGTCAAGCTGTGAATAGATCTCAGGTCCGGTTGTCTCATAGTGCGCAAGAGGATTTGCAGGATTTCTGAACTGTCTTAAGGAGACTGAGCCATCGATCTGCTTTAAGAGTTCTTCTGCTTTTCTCTCGGCACCTAACATGCCTTCTTCTCTTGATGTGTGAATTATCTCCGCGCCTAAAGCGCGCATCACCTGCTGCTTCTCAATGGAGAATTTCTCAGGTACCGTGAAGATGACCCTGATGCCCTGGTTAAGCGCTGCAACTGCGATCCCTATTCCGGTGTTGCCTGCCGTGGCATCGATTATCGTGCCGCCTTCTTTCAGGATCCCGCGCTTCTTTGCATCGTCGATCATGTAGACGCCTACACGGTCTTTTACGCTTCCTGCGGGGTTCATAAGTTCAAGTTTTGCATAAATATTTACTCCGGGCTTAACGCCCATATGGTTGATCTTAAGGATCGGTGTGTTGCCGATCATGCTTCTGATATCTTCATATACATTATTCATGGTGATCACCTCTTATTACTTTGCCGAATTCTCGATTGCCTGCTTAAGATCTGCGATGAGATCATCAACATCTTCGATGCCAACAGAGAATCTGATAAGCTCATCTACTATGCCGACCTTGCGTCTGATATCTGCGGGGATCGCAGCATGTGTCATCGTGGCGGGGTGGCATACGAGCGATTCAACGCCGCCTAAGCTCTCTGCAAGAGTAATGAGGTTTAAGTTCTCGAAAAATTTCTTATAGTCGTATTTATCCTTAAGCACAAATGAGATCATCGCGCCTGCACCGTCAGCCTGCTTCTTCTGCACTTCATAGCCCGGATCGTTTTCGAGGCCCGGATAATAGACCTTGCTAACAAAGCCACTTTCATTAAGCCATCTTGCGATCTTGCCGGCGTTTGCAACATGCCTGTCCATGCGCAAGCCAAGCGTCTTGATGCCTCTGATGATAAGGAAGCTGTCCCAGGGTGCGAGAACGCCGCCGATCGCATTCTGGAGATAGTAGAGACGGTCAGCCAGAGCATCATCATTAACTACTACAAATCCTGAGATCGTATCAGAGTGGCCGCCTAAATATTTAGTACCGCTGTGGATAACGATATCTGCGCCTAATGTAAGAGGACGCTGCAGATAAGGTGTAAGGAAAGTGTTGTCGACGATGACGAGTTTATTGTGCTTCTTTGCGATCTTGGATACTGCTTCGATGTCGGTGATCGTGAGAAGCGGATTTGCGGGAGTCTCAATGTAAATAGCTTTTACGTCATCGTCGATAGCACTTTCAACTGCTTCAAGATCAGAGGTATTTACGATCTTGTATGTAATATTGAAGTTCTTGAAAACGTTATCAAGTATACGGAAAGTTCCGCCGTAGATATTGTCTGATACAACGAGCTTATCGCCGCTCTTAAAAAGTGATAAGACTGTGTTGATAGCTGCAAGACCTGATGCAAATGCAAGTCCGTGCTTTCCCTGCTCTAAGTCTGCAATAAGCTTTTCTAAAGCTGCTCTTGTGGGGTTGCCTGTTCTGGAATATTCCCATCCTCTGTTCTTGCCGATACCGTCCTGCTTATAAGTTGAAGTCTGGTATACGGGAACATTTACCGCACCTGTTATCTCATCGCCGTCGATACCGCCGTGGATAAGGAGTGAATTAAGTTTAAGACCGTCTGTATTGCTCATTTTGTTTACCTCTTTCGGATTAGTGGATTTTGTAAAAAAGAAGCCCGGAACTGTCACTTCAGCTCCGGGCATTTAAGAACGCGATTGTCAGTATGATCCATTAACATCGAATCAAATTAAGACAGCAACAGTTCATTGCCCGGTTATATGACATACAACAACACATGCACTTCATTATTACTGTCTCCTTCTGATATAGATTTTGTTTATGGCAGTGATTTTACGCCTACTTACCTATTATGTCAATAGGTTTATAAATTTACTTCTTTTCCTGTCTGCTCTCATAGTCCTTGAGCGCTGATTCTATTGCTTCCTGGGCCAGGACCGAGCAATGCATCTTGTAGTCCGGAAGGCCGTCCAAAGCCTCTGCAACAGCCTTGTTGGTGAGCTGTCTTGCCTCCGATACCGGCTTGCCCTTGATGAGCTCTGTTGCCATAGAGCTTGATGCGATAGCACTGCCGCAGCCGAATGTCTCGAACTTAACGTCCTTTACGATATCGTCTTCGATCTTCAGATACATCTTCATGATGTCGCCGCACTTGGCGTTGCCGACTTCACCTATTCCGTTAGCGTCCTCAAGCACGCCGACGTTTCTGGGGTTTCTGAAATGATCCATTACTTTCTCACTATATAAAGCCATATTATTACCTCCCTTAGAGAATGAATTCTTTCTTGCCTGCAACAAGGTCACGCCATACGGGCGAGAAGCCTCTTAAATACTCAACAACTTCCCTGACTGACTTGATGATGTAATCGGCGTCTTCATCCGTAATGTCCTCACCGAGGCTTAAACGAAGCGAACCGTGGGCAACATCGTGGATCCTGCCGATAGCAAGAAGAACATGTGAGGGATCGAGCGAGCCTGAGGTGCAAGCGCTTCCGGAAGATGCCGCAATACCCTTATCGTCAAGAAGGAGCAAGAGCGACTCGCCTTCGATGCCCTCGAAGCAGTAATTGATATTAGAAGGAACTCTGCTTACAGCATCACCGTTCAGCGCAGAATGAGGGATCTCTCCTATGCCCTTAATGATCTTATCTCTTATGGGCGTGAGCTTTGCCTTGTAGGAATCAAGATTTGCAACAGATTCCTTAAGCGCTGTTGCCATCGCTGCGATACCGGGAACGTTCTCAGTACCCGCTCTTCTGTTTCTTTCCTGGGCGCCGCCTTCGATAAGATTAAAAACTTTAATTCCCTTCTTTACATAGAGGAAACCTACGCCCTTCGGACCGTGGAACTTATGGCCGGATGCAGAGAGCATGTCGATATTATCGTCAACGACATTTACCGGGATATGTCCTACCGCCTGAACTGCGTCAGTGTGGAATGTGACGTTCTTGGCTTTGCATACCTCACCGATCTCACGGATGGGCTGGATCGTGCCGATCTCGTTATTTGCATACATGATCGTAACAAGGCATGTATCCTCGCGGATCGCATCAGCAACCTGAGAAGCAGTAACAAGGCCGTTCGAATGAACGTCGAGATAGGTTACTTCGTAGCCTTCCTTTTCGAGCTTTCTTAAAGTATGAAGCACTGCGTGATGCTCGAAAGCAGTTGAGATGATGTGCTTCTTGCCCTTAAGAGCGCCCATCTTGGCTGCAGAAAGGATTGCCTGGTTGTCGGCTTCGCTTCCGCCCGATGTGAATATGATCTCATTAGGCTGCGCGCCGATCGCTTCGGCAACATCTCTTCTTGCCTGCTCTAAGACTTCCTTTGCCTTCTGGCCGAATTCATAAAGGCTTGAAGGGTTTCCATAAGTATCCTTTAAAAGATCTGTAAGTGTTTGAACAGCCGCGTCACTCATCTTCGTGGTGGCGGCATTATCTGCGTATATCAAGTTGATTCTCCTCTCTTGTACATGTCTTGCGATATGGTAATACCTATTTCCTACTATGTCAATAGGTTTATTGTATTGATTTGCCCTATTACCTACTGTTATAATAGGTGAAAATATCAGGAACGGGGTGTAAGGATATGATCTCAACCAAAGGAAGATACGGTCTGCGCGTAATGATAGACCTGGCCCAGAACGACGACGGCAGTTATATTCCGCTCAAGGATATAGCAGAGCGCCAGGAGATCTCCAAGAAATATCTGGAGATAATCGTAAAGCAGATGGTCGAAGGCGGCCTCATCAAGGGCTTAAGCGGCAAAGGAGGCGGATATAAGCTCGTAAAAAAGCCTGAGAAATATACCGTCGGCGAGATACTCACGCTTCTCGAGGGAACGATCTGTTCCGTAGCATGTCTTGCTGACAAGAATTACGACTGTCCGAGGCGCAAAAAATGCGAGACTCTTCCCATGTGGAAAGAGTTCGACGGTATCGTTCACGATTATCTGTATGGTAAGAAATTAAGCGATCTTCTCTGATCAGACTGTCTCTTCAAGGCTCTTCTTATATGCCCTGTGTACAAGAATAGCACCTATGAGATCAAGCACAAAAAAGAATTCGAAGATGAGGCCCAGAACCATACCGGTTTTTGGGCGTCTTTTATTCTTGATCAGATAGATGATCATGTAGATGATGTCAGGCCAGCTCGACATGAACATATAAGCATATGTCAGGCAGACACCGATGACCATAACTAGCGGGATCGCCCACATAAGGAACGGATTTAACATTCCCAAAAATGATAATACATAGAGCGTGATGTTGATCAGAAAGAACGGAATAAAGAGAGCCTTGATCAGGATCGTCATACCTGTCTTAGGATCTTCCTGCTTTGCAGATCCGATGATCGCGAGTACGAATGAAACGAGATCCAATACTAACGCTACAGCCAGCAGTATGCCCACAGCCGAGAGGCGTGTATTGTCAAGCTCGCCCCAGTTCTGCTGCATAACAAAGGTTCCAAAGATCGGAACTGCGATCAGCATCTGCATCACATAGAGAACAACTGTAGCAACTAAGATCACTATCTTTGCCGCTAACATAAAGTGCGTAGGTTCCTTCTGCGCACTGATTATCTTTCCTGTTTGAACTTCCATGAGCTATCCCTTCTTTAATTCAGTTATCAGCAAAGACAAATCTTCGTCTTTGCCGTTTTCCAGGACGTATTCTACAACATCCTTTTTGGATAATACTTTATCTAAAAGAGGTTTTTCTAAGGTTTTTAAGAGGTCTGTCATCTTTACCTGCGAAGAATTCCTGATGCTCTTAAGAAGCTTGGTATCTTCGAGTTTCCTCTCTGCTTCGCTCTTCGGAAAACCCTGTCCGAAGGGCTCTGAGAAAAGCTTTGCAATAGTCTTATCGAGATTCTCCTCACCTGCCCAGGTGTACTCTTCGCCCAACGGGAGCGACACTGCATTGCCGTCATTTATCTGCGCGAAAAGATAGGCATCCATCGGTGTCGGAATATATCCGCAAAGCACACCCGGCATGTTATTGCAGGCGAGCATCATGCCCTGCCCGGACGAACATCCGGTAACAACAAAATCGACAGCCTTGCAGGATAAGAGGATTCCAACCAATATAGATATCTCTATATAACTGAATTTCTGCTCTTCATTGCCAAAGCACCCGAAGTTGATCACTTCGTAATCAGATGCGTATTTCTTAACAGTGCCGTATATCAGTCCGTTTTTCTGTGACTGGGAGCTTGCCTGTATTACCGCAATCTTCACACCTGCACTACGCCATCCTTCATGAGCTTGATATAAGTATTGTGTCTCTTCAGAAGCTCTAAGACATCGCGCACCTGATTATCACCGACGACGCCGATGTGATTGCTGTTCTGGTAGTTCTCGACAGCGGCTCCGGGAGGCGCAAACAGCTCGCCTTCAATAACGTTTTTGTCCGCATCAAGGAATGTGAAATATCTCTGAGGCTGACTGACTCTGTTAAGCGAAGAATCAACATTAACATAAGCGATATCCCTTACCTTCCAGAGCTTAAAAACGGTGTCGCGGTTAACAACGACTTCTTCATAGTCTGTGACCATAACGCCTGCGGCAGCATCGACGAACGGGTGCTGCTGCTTAAACTGCGCAACGAAATTATCTTCGGCCCTTTTCTTTCTTGACTTGCCGCTTACGCCGATAATTATGCAGATGACTGCTGCCCCTACAAATGCCAATTCCAGAATGTGATATGGATTCATAATAAACTCCCCATTGAATGCATCAGCAAATCCGACATACCGATACGATTATAACATGAAGGGCTAACCGCTACACAAAACAACCTACGATAATGATAGAATATAAAAGTTGGTTTAAGACTTGTTTGCATTTATGGGGAAACAGAATCATGGACATACTCTTTTCGCAGGGTTCTTCAAAGAAGACAATAGCATTACCGAAGGAAACAATTAAGGATCTGGCACTGGAAGACATCGTTGCTTACGCGTGTTCCATGAAGGAAGACCGTGAGATCGTAATGAAGATATTCTCGCAGATACCTTCCGAACCTGATGACATAAGATTCAGGAGCAGTATTGTTCAGGATCTTATCGGTAATAAAGAACTGTGCGATAAGATCAGCGATTGCTCCCACGACATCATGGCACTCAAATACTATGGCGGAAGCTATAAGCAGATGAGGAGAAATGAGACCAATCTCTATAACCTTTTGGAAGACATCAGAGAACAGATGGTTTTTACTAACGTTACCGAGAAGCTCGCAACCTGCCTCCATGAACATGAGATAAAATCCGAAGGACTGACAAGACTTCGCGAAGATCTTGATAAGACCGTAAACTCGGAAGACTTCTCCGCATTGAAGAAGGATCTTGAAGACATGAAGAACGATCTCGGCGGCGTGCAGGCAGCCTATGTTGCTGTTAACTTCACGACTGATTTCAATATTGAGAGTGTCGCAGCGATAGAATTCGTTCCCCATAAACTGGTTTCTAAATATGGTGTTATTGAAAGGCTCACCGCAATGAACCTGATCTCACCTTTCGAGACGGGAACCAAGCTCGGAAGAGCTCCTGATCCGCTTCTCCAGGCTATAGCTCCGAAGCTCCAGAAGCACTTAAAGAAGCACTTCAGCGATATACAGAAGACATTCACCAAATATGCTGATTGCGATACCAAAGAGCTCACAGGAATGTATGAAGGCCTGACGTTCTATCTTGCAATGGCCAGATTCGGCAGAAACCTTAAGGACAAGGGGTATGACATCTGCTTCCCTGCCATCGATGAGAAAGTAAGATTCGATATCAAGGGATTATACAATTTAAGGCTTGCGATCGAAGGTGTGCAGGACATCGTAAAAAATGATTTCTCCTTCAAAGAAGACGAGCGTATATTTATCCTCACAGGCCCTAACAGAGGCGGTAAGACGATTATAGAACAGGCCATAGGAATCGCTTCCGTTATGGCTTCACACGGACTGTTCGTTGCTGCGGATTCTTTTACCGGAATGCCTTTTAAGAATATCCTTTCCCACTTCCCGATAGACGAGAATCTTACGATCAATTACGGACGTCTTGGTGAAGAAGCAGTAAGGGTCAAGGACATCGTAAGCCAGTCTGATGAAAACACTCTCATTCTTTTCAATGAGACTTATTCGACAACATCATCTTCAGACGGTGTTTACCTTGCCAGGGACCTCATAAGAGTCCTTAAAGAGAAAGGCACTTACGTCATCTTCAACACGCATCTTCACGATCTCGCAAAGGATATTCCCGAGATGAACAAATGGAACGGTCAGGGAGACATCATCAGCATCATAATGGAGCGCAAAGACGATAAGAATACGTTCATGTTAAAGCGTGCCGAACCTGACTGCTGCTCTTATGCAAGGGATATAGCCCTTAAGTACGGCATCACATACGAGCAGATGAAGAATAAGGAATCTTAATACTTGAGCAGGTGTTCAAGAACGATTTCCTTGATCATATCTGAATTGTCGATGATGTATTTTTCCAGTCTTGCTCTGTCGTATTTGACATCAGGCGGTTCACGCTTTTCTGTCTCACCGGGAGCAGTTGTGGATTCCATTTCCACATAACAGCTCTCGATGGAAAGCTCAGCAAAGATAATGATATTGTCCTTCAGATAGACCATCTCATAGACCACCGCGTCATCAACATACGGATCATAGGATTTGAAATATCCGTCACAGCTCACGAACCCGGAATCGTATCCTTTATATTGCTCATACAGTTTTCTGTATGCGTTTTCGGCTTCGGAAGAACTGTCGAAAACTTCGAAATGCAGATAATCGATCGGATCATCCAGATCCTGTATCCTGACGATCCTCAGATACTCCGTGCCGTCTTCCTTTTTCATTTTTGCAATATTCCACCTGTCGATGAGATTCCGGTTCTCACCGCAGGCCAGGATATATTCTGAAACGTATTTCTTCTCATGGACTGTTTCCGGGCTCTGAGACTTCCGGCCTTTCGCAGAGAAAAACGGTTGCAGCACAACTATTGCCAAAACGATCAGCGAGACGATGCTGACACAGATCCCAATGATCATAGCCGTTCTTATCTTTCTGTTGCTCTTTACCATGTTCTCCTCCCTGATCCCGGAAACTTTATCTTATATACACTTTGACAATGTAAAATGTTGCAAAAATACCGCAAAAACAATTCCTTCCGATGTTATTATTATCCGGTAGACATCTATTTTCGGGGATTGTAGGAGAAAGTAATATGAATAAGAATGCTGTCAGAATTGTGTCAGCTCTGCTGGCAATTTCAATGACGCTGCCGATCGCGGCATGCAACAAAAAGAAATCGGAGAAAAGGAGCGGTAAGAAGATCACTTCTGACACGCCGTGGTTTGACTGCAGTTCTTTCGCCGTCGAACCGCCGGTCGACAGATCAAGGAATCTGATGGTTCTTGAGCAGTCAATTCTCGATTATGATGCGGAGAGACTACTGGTACGTACCAACGGGCGGTATGAAATTCCCGTAAACGAAGCTGATCTCATCAGTTGGAACAGTCATGATTATGACATTGATACCTTAACGATTATTGACCGCGGGACTAACGAGCCTGTTCGTAATATCGATCTTCGTGAAGGTCTGGGAAGCACCGACTCTATTGAGAGAGTCTCTGTTTCCAATGGAAATATAGAGATTGTTTTTACTCGCACCGTAGAAACTGAACCTGATTGTTTTGAATCAACCTCTTATATAAAGACTATCAATACTGACAGCGGTGCCGAAGTCAGTGTAACGGAAAACGTTCCTGATTTTGAATCTGATATCTCAAAGTATAAATTGGGAACCTATTACATAGAGGCTAAATTCTTCTTTGTCGAGATCACGGAGACTTCCGGTTATTATCTCAGTGTAACTGCGCCTGACGGTAATACTAATGTCGTTGAACTTAAAGAAGACAGGCACTACATAGACTACATTAACTTTATAGTTCTCGAGAATGAATCCACCGCGCTCATCAGCGCAACGACTGATTCAGAATTAAGCTTTTATAAACTCGATCTAAGATCACTAACAATAACAAGAGCCGATTCAAAGGATTACATCTGGATATTTGAAAACACGCACACATTAGAATTGGTCGGTTCTGACGGCAGTTTTTACTGCGGTACAAAGACCGGTATCTATAAGGTCAACTTTGCGGCAAAAAGATTGGATGAACTCTTCAATTACAACAACTGCGGAATCAATAGGGATCTGTTCGCTGATCTGAACTTGATCGATGTTAATGGAGACAGTTTTGTTTATGTACTGCGTCCTGGTGCATTCGGACAGTTTAACGATGATCCTGTGCTTAAGAGCATCGAAGTGTTCCGGTTTACAAAGGCCGGCAAGAATCCTCATGAAGGCAAGACCGTCTTGGAATTATATGCCGGAAGTAATTATATCTCTCAGTACGTAGGTGATGTTGTTGCAGAATTCAACGATACAAACGGAAAATACTTTATCGAGTACACATACCGTTACGATCAGTCTGAAGCAGAAGCAATGGAAGCAACAAGCATGGACGAGAGCACCATGGCCAGGCTTAATATCAATACCAGACAAAGCTCACAGCTTGCTGCAGATATCGTAAACGGTGACGGTCCGGACATTCTTATTAATACGGCATACCTTAATCAGCTTAACGGCGGCAAGTATCTTGCTGATCTGACACCGTATATCGGAACTTTGGATCAGTCTAAGTATTTCACAAATGTCCTCGATGCTTTTAAAGTTGACGGAAAACTCTATAATCTGCCTATTGATTTCACCATAAACGGCATCCAGACAAAACATGATTTCAATGTTTCATCGGGAATAGGTTTTACAACTGCCGAATATGAGAAATTCTTAAACGAAAAACTTAACGGTAATGATGTCCTCGTAAATGGCCAGACATTCTACTTTGCCATGCTCTTCAACGCCATGCACGATAAGTTCATCGTTAACGGCAATGCTGATTTCACATGTCCCGAGTTTGCCGAACTTGCAAGATTCGTTAATGACAATGTACATCAGAGATCTGCTGAGGAAAATGACTTAACTGAAGATGAGTTCATTGAGATTGGAACAAACTACACTACCTGCTATGGTCCTAAAGACTATCTCTATTATTCCGTTTTATTCGGAAATGCAAACCGTTTCCTCGGTATACCGTCAACAGATGGCCGCGGTCCTTCGGTTTCCGCTAATACTTCAGTTGCAGTTTCCGCCAATGCCCTGGATGTTGAAGCGTGCGGTGAATTTGTAAAGCTCTTCATGAGCGTTGAGATGCAGGATAAGATAGCAACGGACGGATATTTCGTACTTAGCCGCGAAGCATTCAAGAAATCAGCTGCCGCAGCACTCGAGTATACTAACAGTGAGAGGTTTTATTACGCTAATAACGATCAGTTCTATGATGCATACCGTATAACTGTACCCGACAAAAGCATTGATGACCTCGAAAAGATAATCCTGAGCTGCTCTCATAACGATTCCGCAGATTCTGAGATAAGCATTATCCTGATCGAAGAGATGCCTGCATATTTCTTAGGCCAGAAGGATCTGGACTCAGTAATAAAGGTAGCTCAGAACAGAGTCCAAAAAGTTTTAGACGAACGTAAATAATCAAGCAAAATAATATTATAATAACCCTATGCACTTCAGCCGGAACCAGCCGGCAAGAATAACCGTACAGGGGTTATTTTTTCGCTCTCCTCAAAAATGGATATTGACACTTATGGTAATTTGTACCATAATACAAGTGGTTAAGATAACCATTAAGGAGGAGCGGCCATGAAAAACAATAAGCGTTCAACAAAAGAAGAGATCGAATTTCTTAATAAGTACGATGCTTCAGAATTCGAGCGTCCTTCAGTCACGGCAGATGTGGTGGTCTTCACCCTGGATTCCTCCGACGACCTCTCGATCCTCCTGATCAAGCGAGGCGAGTATCCGTTCAAAGGATGTTGGGCAATCCCCGGAGGATTCCTCCAGGTAGGAAAAGAATCGATCGATGAAGCTGCTGCCAGAGAATTAAAGACCGAGACCAACATCGACAATGTCTATTTAAAGCAGCTCTACACCTTCGGCAATCTCGGCAGAGATCCGAGAACCACCGTAATATCGATAGCCTACACCGCACTTGTTCCGAAGCATATGCTCGACATCAAGGCAGGCGATGATGCCCAGGACGCAAGGCTTTTTAAGATCATGTACGACGTGAACGGAATCGTCTTTACCAACGAAGGACTGACCATAACAGAGAACGATCTGGCTTTCGATCACAACGAGATAATCAAGATGGCGATAACCAGATTAAGGAACAGGATCGATTACGAAGATGATGCATTCAGTCTCTTAAAGAACAAGAATGAATTCACCATCTCAGAACTTAAGAGGATATACGAGACGATCAAGAACAGGTCATTGGATCTCCCGAATTTCAGAAAGACTTTCTTAAGAGATTATGTCTCATCAGGCAAAGTCATAGATCTCGAAAAGACCGTTATCTCGAAAGGAAAACCGGCAAGGCTGTACAAACTTATCGAGGAATAAAAGATGGATAAGATACAAGGATTTTACGGCGGAAAGTTCATGCCGCTGCATAAGGGCCACCTTTACTGCATCGATACTGCGGCAGGAATGTGCGACCACGTAGTAGTCATAATGTTCATCAACGGCGACGACGAATTGAAGATCCTTAAGACCAACCACGATGAGATGCTCACAGTCGAATCACGCATCAGGCAGCTTAAAAAAGTCTGCACCCTCTACCCTAACGTCGAGTTTCAGATAATAGACGACAATCCGCTGAGAGGACCTGACGGCGAGGAAGACTGGGACAAGGAAACGCCTCTGGTAAGACAATATGTACCGCATATGGATTACGTTTACTCAAGTGAACCGCAGTACGGAGAATACTTCTCAAGGGCATATCCCGAAGCAACACACATCATCGTAGATGCAGAACGCAAGACCTACCCTATCAGCGGCACGATGATAAGAGCAATGGAGATTTTGGAGGATAGACAAAAATGGATGGTATAACAGCAAATATAAAAGAAAAAGAAGCGAACTTATTCGTTAAGATCGGCAGGGCTTTTAAGAGCCTTAAGTGGTACGAGATACTGATGTGCGTCATAATGCTCGGCATCTCCATCTACTACGCCATAGAGCCTCAGGAAGGCACACCGCAGTGGCTTGCGATAATCAACTTCATCTCCGGTCTGTGCGGCATCATATGCATCTTCTTCTGCGCTAAGGCAAACAGAATGAACTTCCCTTTCGCAATGGTCAACACGATCGTCTTCGCGATATACCTGGGCTACTTCGGGATATGGGCAACATTCTGGCTCGAAGTTATCGTATACACACCTTTAAACATCTACAGCTGGGTCAACTGGTACAAGCACAAGGACGAAGAAGATAAGCTTCTTGCCAAATCCAAAGTTCTTAAGTGGTGGCAGCACCTGATCGTAACGGCAGGGATCATCGCACTGACTGTTCTGGTCTACTATGTGCTTAGCTTCTGGGCAGGCGATACATGGATGAAGTTTGCGGTTAAGTACAATTGGAACGTCACTGTCATGAAATGGATCGACGCAGCGATCTTCGCTATCGGCATCGTTGCAAGCCTTCTCGAAGCTTTCAGATATAAAGCGCAGTACGGCTGGTGGATCATCACAGACATTATCGCCGTCGCGCAGTACGTCTTAAAGGGCGATCCGGTCTACGTCACAAAGAAAACAATTTATCTCATCGAAGCCTTCGTAGGCATCAGGAACTGGGGCAAGCTCGCCAAGAAGAACGTTAAGAACGAATAGTAATCCGGTCTTACAGATTTTCCCGGAAAGAAGGACCCACAACATGTTTATAGAACTATGCGAGAACAAAACGGCCTTCCTTATCGATGCAGGTTATATCTACTGGCTGGAAGTGAGGAGTTCTAACTACGAACGTATCGCCTGGAAAAAACGGAATGTGATCATCACCATCGAGCATGAGAGTTATGAATTCAGATTAGTGCTTGATATTTATGTTCATGACAAAAAGGTCGATGTGGCCAAGCTGTTCAGCGATCTCGATCTCCCCTACAGGTCCTCTTACGAGTACTTCGGTGCCGGCATCGAAAAAGGCGTAGCTTACCTTGCAGAAGCTTTAGATAAGCTTATCAACGATATCTACCGGATGGACGAGAATGGCCTGATAACAAAGCTCGAGGGCACATTGCTTCCGTCTCCGCCGCCCATACATATATACGATCTCGAACGCGCGGATCAGGCCTATCTGTCAGGTGATTTCCGCTGGGCAGCAAGATTTTACAAACAACACGCATCATGCCTGACAGATCTTCAAAAGAGAAGGTATGACAGAGCTCTGTTTAAGATTCAGGAACAGGAGGCAGAATATGGAAAACGATGAGAAGAAAGCTCTGGAGTTATTAGAGCAGCACGAGAACAAACAGTTAAACGATGTGGAATTCTTACGCGAATTCGGAAAGATAAGACTATGGTATTCTACCCCTTTCGGTGACCACAAGGACGGCGGTTCCAGATTATTCCTTGTTCCCGGTCCTGATAACACCGGATACCTCCCGTTATTTTCCACGGAAGAGCGCGCAAGAGAATTCTTCGAGAAGACAGGCCGAGCAGGATATATCCTTATGTATTCTGACTTTCACGGAGTGCTGGCGACAACCAGGAATGTAAACAATGGTGATTCTCCTGTAAAGATCGGCGCAATAATCGATCCGGGTTACTACGGGATAACCGTTGATGCAGCAAATCTTGATCCGGTCATCAGGATGACAGGCTGAGAGAAAGCGGAGCTCCCAAAGAAGACGCAGGAAAGATCGCATTGGAATGCTCGATCTATATGGCATTGCCGGATGATGATTCGTTCACTGCCAAAGCAGCACAATAAGATCATCTGATAAAGAAATACAAAGTTAAGAGCACAGCAAGGAAGATGATGTTTACGACAGTGAACGCACCGACGTAGCTTATGCTCTTTTCTTTAGCTTTGGGAAGAGCTGCATGGAACTTGTAAGTGATAAGGCTTGCCATGCTCGCGATGAGCGTTCCGAGGCCGCCTAAGTTGGTGCCGATTACCAGAGCATCACCGTTGTCAGTAAATACCGACAGGAGGATCGCAGCGGGAACGTTGCTTATAACCTGTGATGAAGCAATTGCCGTGATCGCCGGAGACTTCTCGACGATCTTGGATATCGTCTCATAAACGATATCGATCCTGCCCATGTTTCCTACAAAAACGAAAAAGAATACAAACGTGATAAGGAGCGTGTAGTCAACGCCCTTGAAAGCTTTTCTGTCCATTATGAGCATCGCAACGATCATGATGCCGAGAACGATATAGTATTCGATGACTTTCAATACGACGAGGAGGCTCGCGATAAAAAGCAGGATGCATATCGCAAGCTTGATACCGGATATCTTCTTCTGCTCTTTGTCCTCCTCATGCCGGACCTTCATGTCCTTGCAGAGGATGAATACGGCAATGGTAACGAGCACCAGCGAGCACAAAGAATAAGGCAGTACCAGAAGCAGAAAGTGTCCCATCTCCATGTTGTAATGCGTGTAGAGATAGATATTCTGAGGATTTCCGATCGGCGTCTGCATGCTTCCGAGATTGGTCGCAACAGTCATTAAAATCAGGGTGAACGTCAGAGTCTTCCTGTCGTCAAATGACTTCATCAGCGCGATCGCGAAAGGAACGAGAGTTACGAGAGTCACGTCGTTGGTGAGGATCATTCCGAGGAAGAATGAGAGCCAGACGAGGACAAGCGATACGATTCTTGACGAATGGACTTTTGATAAGAGCTTGTTAGTGAGCTTATCGAAGACGCCGAGTATTACGAGTTCGGATACGACGATCATCATGCAGAAGAGGATCGAGAGCACCCTGAAATCAACGTAGCCGATATACTCCTTGTCCGGATGGACAAAGAAGCAGGATACGACAGCCAATATGCCGGAGATGAATAATACCGGATCTTTCTTGATTCTTTCTAACATAGCGACACGATTTTACACCTTAAACCAACGGATGTCGCTTGCTTTATATGACAATCTGATATAAAAATCGCCCACGGTTTGTGGGCGATTTAAATAATGGGTTTAACTGTTGTATTTCTCTTCGAACTCCGCTATCGTCATCGGTTTGCTGAAGAAGTATCCCTGTACCGTCTCACAGCCGAGTTCCTTAAGTCTTCTTACCTGAGCCTCAGTCTCTGCGCCTTCGGCAAGAGTAATGAATCCAAGTTCCTTTGCCAGAGTGATGATGTGGCTTATTACGACAACATCGTCCTTCTTCTCTTTCTCAAGGCCGAGCTTATCTACAAAGCTCTTGTCGATCTTCAACGTATCAAGCGGCATCTCGGTAAGAAGCGACAGAGATGAATAACCGGTTCCGAAGTCGTCCATTGAGATCTGGAAACCTTTTTCGCGCAATTCATCAAGGATTCCGATCATGTGCTCCCTGTCTTCGTATGTCGCGCTCTCTGTAAGCTCGAACTCGATGTACTGGTGATCTACATGATATCTGTCGACTATAGATATCAGGTGCTCGACGAGGTTCTCAAAGTAGAACCTGCTCCTGGAGAGGTTAACGGATACCGTATAGAGCTTCTTGCCTTCCCTCTTCCATTTGGCAAGCGTCTCACATGATTTGCTTAATACAAGGTCATCGATCTTGCCGATGGAGCCATCCTTCTCGAAGAATGGGACGAACTTAACAGGAGATAAAAATTCCTCTTCTCTGTAATTCCATCTTACAAGTGCTTCGATGCCCTTCAGGACAGCCGTATCGCCTGTAATATCGAACTTTGGCTGGAAGAAGACCATGAACTCATCATTTGAAACTGCCTTGTCTATAGAAGCCTTGATGTAATTACCCCAGGAGATGTCATTATGCATCTTGTCCGTGAATATGGTGATCTCTGTCTTATACATATTCTGGCCTAATGACTGGGCAAGCTTTGCAGCATCAGCCACACGGTTGCCGTTCAGGATCGTTCTCTGCATCGGAACAACACCGACTCTGTAGTAGATCTTATAGTTAGGATCTCCCTCCAAATGTGACAGATCTTCAAAGAATTCCTGCAGACGCTCGACCATTTCCTTCTCGGGCATATCTTCGATCATCATGGCGAAATTGTCGTTGTGGCATCTGGCGCTCGCATAGACAAAATCGGCCTCATTCATCGCTTTAACAATGTTACAAAGCACTTTATTGGCGGCAATGTGGCCATATACCTCATTTATGACCCTGAACTCCTTGATGTCGAAATGGACAAATGCATAGTCGTTAATTCCATAGTCCATAGGCATCTCGAGGAAGGCCTGGAGGTGGTTCCAGTTGTAGTGTTTTGTGATCGGATCAAAGAAAGACTGCTTGTAAAGAGTCTTTTTCTTCAGCGCATCCATGTCATCATTGATGATGGCTGCTGCACGGTCGATATCGACCTTCCATTCGTAGAGGATCCTCTCTTTATTCTCGCTAGTGAAAATGCCGATCACTTCAGTCTCTTCCTTGATCGAGAGATCGGAATAAGCTCTGTGGGCATCGTCATCCAAAGCGATCTTTTCGAAGATCTCCTTAATGGCATTCTTGTCTGCCGCAATGCCGTCATCGATCTCAACAGAGTAGAAGAAAGTGCCTTCGAGTTCGATGTACTTAAGGTCGTCCGGATAATGGACCCTGTCATCTCCCACTCTGAATTCGATTCCGATTACGAATCTGTCTAACTGCTTCACATAGAAGACGCCTACATGATCGTATGTACCGAAAGCATTTTCAAACTTGCTTACGGGATCAAAAGGCACTCCTTTGCGGAACGCTTCGATCTGTTCAGGTGTTGATTCTGAATAATACAGACGTCTGAAAGGCTTGTACAACTGATTGAGTTTATTTACGAACATAATAAATCCCCCCTATCCCTAAAGGAATTACTACATTTTTATTATATCAGATGGAAAGAAAAGTTTCCCTGTGAATCCCTTGAGATATACGGGTTATCCTAAGATCTTGCCGGAGAGCTCCCTAAAGATTGTGACAAAGGCATCGTGATTTGCCTTTACGAAATCAGCATCCCCGTTCCTTGCAGCCTCTTCGAGAGCCTTTGCCTGTTCGGAAACTTCATCAGCACCGACAGTCTTCGAAGCGCTCTTTAAAGAATGTACAAGTATCTCATAATTCTTAAGGTCATTGTTTTCGAGGAATGAAGACAAGTCAGAACACTTGTCAGAAGCGCTGTTTGCATAGTCAGAAAGGAGCTCCATATAGAATGCCTCATCGTTGCATGTGTACATGAGACCGGCATCGACATTAAGTCCCAGCTCACGCAATTTGCCGATCGAGAGCGAAGATGCCTTCTCCTCCGGCACCTCCGATTCATTATTCTCAACAACTTCAGAAGGCAGATATTTCTTGAGCGCTCTCTCAAGATCCTGAACTGTTATCGGCTTGGAGAGATAACCGTCAAAGCCTGCGCTTAAGTACTGTTCCTCAGCGCCTACGACCGCATTTGCGGTAAGAGCAATTACAACCGCGCCGTTAAGGAGATCTTCATCCTTAAGCACCTTAAGGGTCTCAATTCCGTCCATGTGAGGCATCATGTGATCCAGGAACAAGATGTCGAACTTATTCATCTTCATCAGTTCGATCGTCTCTTTGCCTGAAGAACATGTGACGGGCGTGATTCCGAAGATCTTCATGAAGTTCTCTGCGACCTTCAGGTTCATGCCGTTATCGTCAGTCACGAGGATCTTCGCGGCAGGAGCATGGATATGTACTTCTTCGCCGATGCCGGATACCGTCTTCCTCTTCTCATCGTACTTGCCGACAGGCTCAGGATCTGCTGCACGGATCTTTAAGTCAAATCCGAATGTCGAACCGATCGCATATTGGCTCTCTACTTCAAGCTCGCTATCCATCATGGCAAGGAGCTTGCAGACGATCGAGATCCCAAGGCCGGTGCCTTCGATATGGCGGTTGCGCTTTTCCTCGATACGCTTGAACGATTCATAAAGCTTGCCCAGGTCTTCGTCCTTGATTCCGATGCCCGTATCAATAACGTCAAAGCGCAGCCTGGCATTGCCGTCTGTTATTCCGTTGTTTTTAACGCGCAGAGTAACGCTGCCGCTCTCCGTGTACTTAACGGCGTTGGTAAGAAGGTTCATCAGGATCTGCGAGAGCCTTACGTCATCGCCGTAGAGCTTCGAAGGAACGGATTCGTCGACTTCGACATTGAATTCCAGATCCTTTGCACGCGCACGCTCGCTGATGGAATTAACGAGGTTGTTTATAAACTCGGCAGTATCGAATTCGACAGGGACCAGCGTCATCTTGCCGTCTTCGATCTTGGAGAAATCGAGGATGTTGTTGATGATCGACAGGAGCGTATTTCCGGCGCTCTTGATATTGGATGAATACTCCAGGATCTGATCGTCTTTGGACTCTCTTAAGATCATCTCATTCATGCCGAGCACGGCGTTAATAGGCGTTCTGATCTCATGTGACATGTCAGCCAGGAAGTCGCTCTTCGCCTTGTTGGCTGTGTCGGCCGCCGTCTTTTCGAGCTGGAGGATCTTAGCCTCATATTCTCTCTTCTGCTCATTGGCCTTCATCTCTTCCATGCGCTTATTGACTTTGCGCTCATGCCTGTAGCCGATGATGTAGAACACTGATATGAGCGCGAAAACGATCAGTCCGACCTGAACGCTCACAAACAGAACACTCCACGTATTCTTAAGGAGTGCACTCTTCTCGACGACTATCGCCAAATGCCACTGGCCGAGAACTGCATCGACAAAGACGGTGCACTTTTTGCCGTCGATCTCCATATCGAAATTACCCTTGTCGACGCTCATCATCTTCTGATAGAGCTCTTTCTTGTCAGCGTCCTCGCTGTAGTTCTTGCCCTTCTCATTCGCATCCTTGTGGGCAATGACGGTTCCGTCATAGTTCAGGATAAAGCCATATCCGCTTCCGCTGATCTGAATGCCTTCCACTGTCTCCTGAACGCCTGAAAGCGTAAGGTCCAGACCCAATACGTCATTTTTGTTGGAAAGAGCCTTACATACCGAGATGATGACATTTCCGGTCTGGGCATCGACATAAGGATTTACGACCAGAGGCTCACCGCCTGCCGCAACTGCTTCCTTATACCAGTCTCTAACCGTAGGATCGTAATCTTCCGGCGGTGTCCAGCCGACGCCGTCGACATAACGGCCGTTGATGTATCCGTATATGCCCGTGTAGCTCTCATCGAACTGCGACGCTGTATTTGTTGATTCACGGGTAATGTATTCTACGATCTCTTCATAAGTGGCACCATTTGCGACCATGTGGTCAACGGTATCCGCAGCCACCCAGAGAACTGACCTGGCGGTCTCAAGGTAATTCTCAATGTCAGCGGTAACGGCAGCCGCCTTATCGTTTCCGAGCTCATAAGTATGGGAATAAGACGACTTATACATAAGCCCTGTTGTATAGGTTACAAGCAAAGCCATGAGAATAAATGTCGCTGTAAGTGTCAGCGAAAGCGTTTTTCTGTTGTTATGCATAAAGCCCTCTAAACAAATCGACCACCGAGACAATATTATTATAAAACAAGAAGAGTTCAATCTGCACTACTGCACAAAAGAGACCTGTCAGTGAGTGGCCCGATAGGCAACTACATCCAAAATCCGGGCGTGGCCGCTCTTTTCGAAGTGCTACAATGAAGACAACCTAAAGAAAGCGCCAGCTTAAGATGACCACATTCTCGCATTTCTGCCCCGAGCATACCGGTATGCTCGTATTCATTGCGATAGCGATCACCACAGGTCTTCTTCCAGTCAGAAGGAGCAGTTCCAAAAATGCCCTGACGGCTGCGCTGATCCTCTCCATCCTGACCCTCACGGGCGAAGCGGTACAGGACATATTGCTGGTACGAGACGGCGGCAACATCCTGGATTTCCTGCCGCTACACCTCTGTAATCTCGGAATATTCGTAAACCTGCTGGCGTCGCTCACGCGCGGCAAGGTAAGAGCTTTCTTTGCCGAAGTGTCACTTGTTCTGATAATGCCTGGTTCGATCGGCGCGCTGCTGTTCCCTGACTGGACCTACAGGCCGTTCTGGTCAGGTGTTTCCATGCTGTGCTTCTTCACGCACACGCTGATCGTCTTCATCCCGCTCATATTCCTGGTCAGGAAAGAAGTCCGGGTAAGCTTTAAGCATTTCTGGTACCCTTACCTGTTCCTCGCACTGGTCACACCTCCGATCTATATCCTCGACAGCAGGCTTGGCCGGAACTACTTTTTCCTGATGTATCCCACGAAGGATTCGCCTCTGGAATTGATATATAACCTCACGGGTGAGAAGTTCTACCTTGCAGGGCTCCTCGTACTTATCACCCTGATGCTCCTGATCGTGTATTCGGTCTGCCTTGTCATAAACAGGATCTCAAAAAAATAAGGGGGCATCCCTCGCGGGACAACCCCATAAAAACTCAGATCATTTACTGATTACTTGAATGAGACCTTGGTCCACTCTTTGCCGAGGAGCTCGTTCTTGTCTTTGGAAGCATCTTTCTTTGCCTGTTCGAACTTTGTCTCGGCTTCCTTATCTTTAGCGGATGCGACATTAGACTTGATCTTTCCGTTCTCGCCTTCGAAAAGTTCGATCGAGGTCGTACTGTCTTCCTTTGTCACATACTCTATTGAACAGATGAGATCCAGTGATTTTTTGCTGCTGTTGTAGGCATAGAGGGAAGCACCATGCAGATTGGCTCCGCTGGAACCCGCCTCATAGAAGCTTGTGCCTCCGAGATATGTAAGCTCGGATCTCTCCCAGCCTGATGCAATGATCTTGTATTTGCCGTCTGCGACTGTTACGACACCAAAGATATTGATGCGGGGTTCTCCCTGGTCAGTCACTTCTCCGCCGATGAAGAGCTCGTCAGTACCGTCCTTATCCATGTCGTAAAGGATATAAGAGAATGAGTCGCCCAAGATTTCTGTGGCAGGGATACCTGCAGTATCGTCAGAAACGCTTGAGGAATCAACATCCGGACCGTAGTACCATGCACCCTGTTTTTCATTTACAGCCTTCTTAAAGCCGTCGATGAAGCCTTCGTACGGGTTGCCGGTCGATACAGCATCTGTATCTTCAGTCGCAGCAGGAGTTGTGGCCGGCGCCTCTGTTGCCTCGGTTGCAGGAGCAGGTGCCGTGCTCGGAGCCGTGTAGACCGGCTGCTTCAGCGGAAGACCGCATGATGCCAGGGAAGCTGCTGCAGCCAGACAAAGTGCTGCGGAAGCGGTTTTGGTGTAAATCGTATTTTTCATTATCATCACCTCTTAAAAATGTTTTCGTGCCTCCCCACAAGACACTTCAACACATTATGCGCGGCGCGAGAATTAAAACAATTCACAACATAGGCATTCTTTGAGCAAAACTGCGTTAATCGTCCACATGCCTAAAAACCGTTCTGTTTTAACCAAAAATCTTTACTAATTAAACCTGATAACGCGGTCCAGAATGCCCTTCATCTTGCCTATGGCGATACCGTAATTAGTCATGGGAATCCCCTGGTCCTTCGCCTTCTGATAGCGGCTATTGACCTCAGTCTCACCTAACATGCAGGCACCGCAGTGGATTATCAGATCGTACTCAGTAAGGTCCTTCGGGAACTCCAGACCAGACGTGAACTTAAAGTCAAAATCGACTCCGGTATATTCCCTGATCCAGCCGGGGAGCTTTACCGTTCCGATGTCCTCGCACTGGCGGTGATGAGTGCAGCCTTCGCTTATCAGGATCTTCGCGCCGTCATGAAGCTTATCGAGCATGTTGGCACCTTCTATGGACTGGTCAAGGATGCCCTTGAATCTTGCCATCAGGATGGAAAAAGACGTGAGCGGGATCTCGTTGGGGACGATTTTCGAGACCTTGGCAAAAGCCTGGCTGTCGGTAATGACCATTCTGACTTTGCCGACCTTCTCGAGCGCTATGGCTAGCTCAGTATCCTTAACCACAACGGGGATCGCACCCTTGCCTAAGAGATCTCTTATGACCATCTGCTGGGGAAGGATCAGGCGGTCCTTGGGAGCTGACTTGTCGATGGGCACGACGAGTACGACCAGATCGCCTTCTTCGACCAGATCTGATACCAGAGGACGGGATTTGCGTTGGCTGATAATGACAGCGACCTTCTCTTTAAGCTCCTCGATACCTTCGCCCTTGAGAGCGCTTACGACCATTGCATCTTCGGGCACTTCGGCAGTGCCGAGATCACTCTTATTTACGACCACGAGATGAGGTATCTTACGCTTTTTGAATTCAGCCAGAAGCGCCTTCTCGTCGTCGCCCATGCCGATGCTGCCGTCAATTACGAGGATCGCTATATCGGTCTCATCGATGACTCTGAGGCTCCGCTCGATACGCTGATTGCCTAATGCGCCCTCATCATCTATGCCGGGTGTGTCGATTATCACAACAGGGCCCAAAGGGAGCAGTTCCATCGTCTTTCTGACAGGGTCAGTCGTCGTGCCGGCCACATCGGAGACTATAGAGAGCTCCTGAGATGTGAACCTGTTTACAAGGCTTGATTTGCCTGCGTTGCGGCGTCCGAAAAATGCAATGTGTGTACGTTCCATGGTTTACCTCGTCATCTTGATCCAGTCCAGATATTTTACATTGTCACCTCTTGCGGTGACGATCTCATAGCCTATGCTGTCCATCCTGCGCTTCAGGCAATTCATGCATTCGGCTGCTTCCTCGCCGGTGCAGATCTTGTTGTCGTACAGGGCATATTTCTTCCTGACTCCGACAGGCGACAGGTTCGGCATAATTACATTAGCGCCCGCTAAGATGCCCTTCTCCCTGCCTCTCGGATCGACAGTTCCCAGAGCGGTGGTTGCAGGAAGCAGGACCGTTGGGATCATGAGTCTGATTATACTTAAGAGGAACAGCGCGAGGTCAAGGTCTCCTGCCTTCTCGTTCGCGAAAATCGTATCCTTATGCGGTATAAACGGACCTATGCCGATCATCTCGGGATCGAGCTTTTTAAGGAACAGGAGGTCGTCTGCGATGTTCTCCATTGTCTGATAAGGCGAGCCCACCATAAATCCCGCGCCGGTCTGGAAACCGATCTCCTTCAGGTTATAAAGGCACTGCTGCCTGTTGGCCGGCGACAGATTCTTCGGATGGAGCTTTGCGTAGTGGTCGAAATCCGCGGTCTCGTGCCTTAACAGATATCTGTCGGCACCCGCATCGAAAAAGGCCTTGTAAGATTCATAGCTCTTCTCGCCTATCGACAGCGTGACTGCGCAGTCAGGGTGCTCTTTCTTGATCGACTTTATGATGTCCACCATCATCTCATCAGTGTAGAAGGCATCTTCGCCTCCCTGAAGGACAATGGTCCTGAAGCCCAGATCATAGCCGTATGAAGCACATCCGATTATCTCTTCCATGCTCAGCCTGTAGCGGTCGGCATTCTTGTTGCCGCACCTGATGCCGCAGTAATAGCAGTCGTTTCTGCAGTAGTTCGTGAACTCGATAAGGCCACGTATAAAGACTTTGTTTCCGTAATGTTCTTGCGCCTTAGCCGATGCCTTCTCTGCTAAATATGCCTGTGTCTCAGAGTCACGGCACTCGAGGAGCTTAACAATCTCTTCACGCGTTAAACTGCCTGTATCACAAAGTTTATGGATTATGTCTTGAATATCTTTCATACCGGGCAACATCCTAAAGCATCTTCGTCTTGTGCGACTGAAAAGGGATTCCCGGCAATATTGCCGATAGCAGCAACTTTAATCTCCATAAGACCTCCTTTACTCATCCGAGCAAATAAGGTTCTGAAGCAAATAAGCATGTAGATTTACTTAAAGCCTTCTGCGTCAGGACGAACCTTCCGCGTTCAGAACTGTTAAGGATAAAGTATCACCTCAGATGTTTAAAAGCAATCGGCGTTGCCTGCTATTCAAAAAGAAGTCACTTTTCATAAGAATTATGGATTGTTTCCTATAAGAAGCGTGTATCGGCGGCCCCTGCCTCTACCTAGTCTGTTACTACATCTGTTCGGTATAGCCGGACATGAGCAGTAACAAGCGGTACCCCCAAAAAGTCCAGAAAAAAGTCCGGCTATTTCGGAACTATTTCCGGAATTTCAGATAGTTTTTTCAAAAATCCAGAAAAAAGTCCGACTATACCGGGAAAATTCCGGAATTACAGACGGTCCCTAAAAAGTTCAGAAAAAACCGGCTAAACCCAGGCGCTGCCAGGGAAAGCCGGAATTATAAATAATTAAATTAATCTTGGGTTTCCTTGCGCTTCTTGCCGACCATGACTCTTCTGGCGAGCTTAAGATAGATCTTCTGCCACCACGGGCGCAGCGCTTTGTCGGCCTCAACGAGCTTCTCCCTGATCGGGATCTCCTGAGGGCAGTGCTGCTCACACTTGCCGCACTTGACGCAGAGCGAGGCATCGGCGGGTGTTATGCGCAGTGCCACGGTCTGGAAATACTCCAGACGGCCGGAACTCTTATTCTCGGAATACATGTGGTTATAGCACGAGAAGATCGCCGGAATGTCGACGCCCTTGGGGCACGGCATGCAGTATCTGCAGCCGGTGCAGTTTACCTTCGTGCTCTCGATAATGTATGACTTGATCTTTGATATGAATTCCTTCTCTGCAGGGCCGTAGCCGCCGGCCTTAGCCTCCGAAGCGATGCGGCAGTTCTCTTCGACCATGTCGATGGAGTTCATGCCGGATAGTACGCATGTGATCTCGGGCTGGTCCCAGAGCCACCTGAATGCCCATTCTGCGGACGTCCAGCCGTGCGGATCTTCTGCTATCTCGCGCTTGGCTTTCTCAGGCAGGAGATCTACAAGCTTGCCGCCTCTTAATGGCTCCATGATGAATACGGAAAGGCCCTTCTCATTAGCTGCCTTGATGCCCTCTCTTCCCGCCTGTGTGAACTCATCGAAATAGTTATACTGGACAAGGCAAAAATCCCAGTCGTATGCGTTCAGGATAGCCTTGAATGAATTCGTGTTGCCGTGGAAAGAGAAGCCGATGTTCCTTATCTGGCCGCTCTTCTTTTTCCCTGCGATCCATTCTTCAATGCCTAATGCCTTAAGCTTCTCCCACTGGTTGATATCAGTCATGTGGTGCATAAGGTAATTATCGACATAATCTGTGCGGAGGCGCTTTAACTCCTCGTCGAAATACTTATCGAGACCTGCGCGGTTCCTGATGAGATACTGCGGGAGCTTTGTGGCAAGGCGGATCTTGTCCCTGATGCCGTTCTTCTCTATTATGCGTCCGACGAGCTCTTCGCTGCCGGGATAAATGTATGCGGTATCGAAATAATTGACACCGTTCTCATAGGCACGCATGAATTCCTTCTCGGCCTTGTCAAAATCTATCGTATTGCCGTTCCTGGTGAACCTCATGCATCCGTATCCGAGGATGGAATAACCGTTTCTGTACTGCATAAAATATCTCCCTGAAATTCCTTTTAATCAGGTTAGCACATATTATTTAACAGTTATATTTTTACTTGGGCATTTTTGTAAAATACCTATCATTTTTTGTCCTTGACCCAAAATCGGAATATCCCTTGTGCCGCAAGGTTTTCGCGCTCGCAAAACAATAAAAACAGATTAACTTTCGATACGCTTTTATCGAATTACAATAAATAATTGTTGCATTTCGAGTTCGCAGGGTGTATTATAGCCCCAACCATGAAAGGGGATTTATGGAAATGAAAAAAGTAAAGACCATAGCAATAGTATTAGGCACAGCCATTCTTTTCACAGGCTGCAAGCCGCAAAAGAACATGGGCAATAAGAATAACAACTTCGACCTGCCCGCTAACCCGGAGATCTTTAAGTATGTCTATGATGACAGCTGCAGTGAGATGTCCGTCGACTTCAACGGCAGGCATTATGTCGATTACGGATATATCTCTGATGAATATAAGGATTACTCGATCAGAGACTGCGTCGGACATTTGGAAGATTACGAGAACAGGCGCGTTTATACGCTTGCTGAAGACCCTTATGACAACTATATCCTTGTAAAGAATATCTACAGTTATTCGGGCGACACCAGGTTCTTCAGAGCGGTCGATACGATGAGGCAGGATATCTATACACCGGTATATATCGAACCTTTGGGCTTTGAATGCTGGTGCGATTCAGGACGCCACAGTGAGCAGCCCGCAGCAACCGTCGGACTGATCCTTAACGCAGATAACATTAAGATGCTGAGCTATGAATATCAGATCAACGGCGAATTTGCAGGCGGCGGAGATACAGGCTATGTCAGCGGAACACCTTACAAGAAGGGTGAACTCATAAAGATCGGAATTACAGAGGTCGAACTCGGTGACAAGGCAGATAAGAATGCACCATTTAACTTAAGCATTACATTCAAGGTCACGGACGCAAATGACAATGTTTATGAGGTCAACGGCTCTTACGACCGTGAGATGATGCTCGGCGCATACCTGGTCGGTCTGTCGATCGAGCAGGACGGAGCAAACGGCTTCTGCCTTAAAGAAGATATTTAACCGGAGACTTATATGATGAATACGAAAATATTGGCACTTATCTTAAGCGGAGCATTCCTTATGTCCGGATGCTCTCTGATGAACAGGACTCCCGCGCCGGATCTGCCGGCCGGTGCTCCATCCTTCACTCAGGAAAGCAACGGAACGGGTGAAGCAGTGATCAGCTACAACGGAAGAGAATATGCATTCTTCGGAACTCTTAAGAACAGCATGAGCAACGATTCATTAAGAGAATGCATAGGATACGTAGGCGATGATAAGAACGAGAGAATCTACACGCTGACGGAAGATACATTCGACAACTACATCATGGTCAAAAACACAAACGGAGTCATGGATCAGCCGGGCTTCTACAGAGCCACGGATACAAAGAACAAGGATATCCTTACGCCTTCCTACATCGAATCCTTAGGCTATGAATCCTGGGGTTCTTCGGGTCTTCACTATGAGGAGAGAACAGCCGTGATCGGCGTTGTCTGTGAAGCGGATAATATCATAGAGATCGGCTATTCAATCGACATTAATGGCGAGCATTCTAACATCGGCGGAGTCCGCTATGGCAACATGGGCGTTCTTAAACATGGCGATCTCTTAACGATCGAGATCCTTGAAAGAAGCGTCATCAAGCACTCAGAACCTGATAAGCCGTTTAATGTCAGAGTAACTTTATCCGTTATCCAAAAGGACGGACAGACGGTAGAGGTCAACGGCGAATTCACACACGACATGATGCTCGGCGGATATTTTCGCCAACTCGAAGTCCATTACGATGAATCGCAAGGATACTATCTTGTCGTGAACTGATTACAAGGCATCGAAAACAGCATGAAGGGAAGCAGCAGAATGAACAGATATGTAATCATGCACAGAGCAGCAGTTCCGGGCACGAAGAAAACCGTTTGTCTTATTTCAGCAGTTCTTCTCTTATCTTCGCTCTTCATGGTCACATCATGTTCCGACAGCAAAAAGTTCGAAGAGCGTTTTTCGAAGCATGGGGAATCATTGACGGAACTTGCAGTATATTTGCAGGACATCACGGGTGGCGGTGCTGAATTCTACCTTCATTATGACGATGAGAATGGCACTTACCGCTTAAGCATCAGGAGCGAAGATGAGGATTTCACAGCGCTTGATCTCGAGCAAGAAACTGCAATCAGTTCCAAGCTTGATGAACTGAGGGAAACATTCTACGAGGTCACACACAGGAGCGGTCCCAACCTCATCTTTGTAACTGAGGATTACGTCATCTTTGCAGAAGACGGATATTACGGATGCATGATCTATTCCAAAGACGGCCCCATTGATAAGACGGTAAAGAACAAATGGTGCTCACAGGAATACCAGCGCTTTTATAAATTGAGTGACAACTGGTATTCCGTATACATAGATTTGATTTAAAGGAGCGAACGCAATATGCAAACGGGAAACATCGGTTTTACGGGCTTGATAGCTCTTGTTTACATGGTCCTGATAGGGCTTGCGGTTTTCGCATTCATCAAAAAGAAGATCGCCATAGGCATAATAATCTCAGTTATATGCTTCTTGGGAACAATAGCTATGGGATGGCTCTGGTTTACTTCACCGATGTAAGGTGCTTACTTAAAAGTATCCTTCGTAATGAATACGGGCTCTCCGTACTTTACGTCGAAGCATACAGTCACAGTGAAGTTATCAAGATCGTAAACGCAGGACCACTCGGTGCCTATGCTGCCCTTCTTGTTGTCGTAACCGACCATCTCAAGGAAACTCATTGCCTTCTTAGGGTCAGCTACACGGCTGCATGAATCAAGCTCCTTCATGAGGTCTTCATAGCGCGTGTCGTTGCCGGGATCGATGTAAGCATCAGTTGTGCAGACAACGTAATTTGTAACTGCAGGGTTCTCTTTGACATACATCTTGTCGCCGAACCATTCGACTACAACGCTCTTGCCTGTCTTATCACAGACGAAGAGATGGAACGATGTGCCAAGCATTGTATTCATATCGTATTTATCAAAGAAAGCGACAGCCTCATCGACTGTTGCGCACTTGTCGAGGACGGCTCTTACGGCGACATTGATGAGGATGTCCTGTTTGCCCGTATCCTGATGGATCTCTTCAGTCTCAAGCTCAAGGATCGATACACCAAGTCCGGTCTCATTCATTCCTTCAACTACGAAATAGGGCGCAGCAAGAGCAGCGGCCTTGCCTGTAAGAGATGTGGGTGACATCTGCCCTTCACCGCTACCGATATTAACGATCGATAAGTCGACCATCGCGATCGAATCGTAACCGTCTTTAGGGTCGCAGTAGATCATGAGACAGTCAGCCTCAGGATAATCCAGATTGCGTCCCATAAGGTGATTGCCGTTCTCATCAGTTACCAGGAACGCCGCACATCCGAATGTGTTTCCGTTCATCGATACCGGCAGTCCGTAGAACAGTTTATCGCCGGCCCAAGAGAGGAGCCCGGCTTCATCGGTAACTCCGGCTTCCAGCATATCGTCAAGCTTATAATCTGCCGTGTACTTAATGGTATAAGCACCCGGTTGATATTCCTTAAAAGAAAGGATAGTTGCAATCTGTTTTCTTACTGCGAAAAGCATGACCAGCAGGCCTGCGATCACTAAGACAACATATCCCAATACGATCTTTCTTGCCTTGAGCTTATATGACAAAAGGATGCTTAAGACCGCAAGAAGCCCCACAGCTGCAATGATGATTCCAGTGAGCTTGATCCCCGCATAATTAACTGAAGGAGTTACTTCACACATCGTGTGTGAGATCGAATTCCTCAATGCCTCTCGGCCCTCATCTGAAAGCGTCGCAGTCAGGGACTCTAAGTATTCGGGATTAGCTTCCGGATCTTCGCTCACGATCGCATAAAGCCTCTCGTAATAAGCGATGATGAAGTCATAGACCTTCTGCCATGTCTCATCCGGACATTCCATTACCTTTACATTGTATATGAGCCTTCCCTGGTCATCTTTGGGTACAAGATAGCGCCCTATCGCAAAAGGGTTGGTATCGATACCGCTCACGATGTATGAGTATTCATATTCTTCAAGTTCATAAGGAGTGTAGGTGCTTAAGCCTTTCTCGACTTCGAAAAGATCTTCGCTGTAAAGATGGACTCTGCCTGATACGCCGGGCACAAAAGAAGAAGGATCGTTGATGTCGATTTCTTTTCCGCCGGTGCTGTCAGCCTTCTCCGAAACGAATCCGGCAATGCATGTTCCGATGCCGGCAACCGCGATTACTGATGCGATGATAAGTGCGATCTTCTTTCCCATATAAACCCCTCTTTGATCAGTCTTTTGCCAAATATACGAATGTCAGTTCGTCGTCGATCTTCTGCTCTTTGAACTTCCTGTAACCTAAAGACTCGTAAAGCCTTATGTTATCGACGCTCTTCGTGCTGGTAAAAAGTTCAAGCCTGCACTCGAAGTAAAACTTTTCGATCGCCTTTAAGAGCATGGTGCCGTAGCCCTGATTCCTGTAATCAGGATGCACCATAAGCTTGCCGATATAAGCAGTGCGGCGCTTCTCATAAGCTCTGACGGAACCTATGATCTTATCGCCGTCAGTCATCTTCAGGATAATGCCCTTGTTGAACTCTTCGGTTAATTCTTCGAGAGTCTCTTTGAGCGGAGGGATATCCTTATTGTTAAATAACGCAGCCTCACTCTGGTAAGCAAGATACTGGAGATCCAAGATCACCTGAAGATCCTTTAATTCAGCCTTAGTAATGTTCATATATGCCCCCTCGAAAAATTCAAAGAAATTTTATCATAGAGACTTATATTTGCATACAAAAAAGCCGGCTCAAAACCGGCCGGCTTATATTGATCAAAGGTTCCCATAATTTAATTCGAACCGTTCGCCTCCGAATTCTTCGAAAACAACGACATTTCTCACGGTGTCCATTTCCACGAAATACAGATAATTGTGAAAAGGCTTGAATGTCTCATCTGTCGCGGAAAAATCACCCGTGATCTTTTCTACAAAAGGCCATATCAGATCCGGCCGGAGCGTTTCCTTATTAAAGCTGTCTTTGATGCGTTCCTCTTCAGTCATCATAAAATACTGCAGGGTCAGTCTGGTATCAGGATTCTCGCCGTGAGCTCCCCATGTAGCATCGCAGTGATAGCCCTTGCCTCCGACAACAACATATGTCCAGCCGTGATAACCTGCCTCGCCGTCGCCTTCAAAAGGTGTTGCATCGACTCCGGCCTGAAGCAGCAGATATGAATATGCTCCGGCAAATTCGCAGCAGATGCCGTTCTTCTTGGTAAGACAAGCATAATCACTGAAATCGTCTATTCCCTGGCCGTCCAACGGCTCATAATCGTATCTGAAGTTCTTGCACATATGATCATAAAGGCCCATAACCTTCTCGAATTCGGAGTAATCCGTGCGGATCGCTTCATTCAGCATCCTCTCGATCTCTTTCTCAAAGGCTGCCTGTCTTTCCAGGAACTTATCCTTATCCATCTTGTACTTTAATCTGCCGGTACCGTTCTCATAACCGTCACCTACTACGACCGAACAGGCCGCAGGGAAAAGGCTTCCAATAAACACTTCGTGTGTGCAGGCCTTGAAGCATTCTTCATCAATGCACTCGAAAGAATCTTTGCCTTCACGCATTGCATCGCACATGTTATAGAACGATTCCCACCATTCATCCTTAAAGACTTCGGAGATCAGGTTCGTGTGCACATGCGGATTGAACTTGAACGGCTCAGCTTCTATGGTGGTCTCAGATGTTGTTGCGGCCTCTACAGAAGTGCTTTCAGCCGTCACTTCAGGAGTCTCTGAAGCTTGGGTTTCCGTAGTATTTATATTCGCGCTGCAGCCCGAGATCAGGATAGCAAGAGCGATCAGGCCGCTGAATATCTTCTTATTTTTCATAGTCATCTCCTAATTATCCTCTCCAAGAGATGGCTAAGTTTAGCACCCTGAAAAATCAAAACGGCATCAAAACTGTTAAATAATACTGCAGTGGTAAGCTGACGCTCATATCATTCGTCTTTGTTGAGCGTTCCGTTGATATAGTGTCTTGCATATGCCAGATCGTAATCACCATCAAGCGTGTAGATGCAATATACGGCTTTGTCATCCAACGGAATCTTCTCATCAAGCGTTATGGAAGCTTTTCTGTCCTTTCCTGCATCAACGAGGATCTCATCATTCTCTCCCATTGTCGCGATCAAAGGATACCTTACCTGTATCTTTCCGCCGCTGAGAAGGCATGTGCCGCCAAGGCTCTGTGCCGATCCCCATGTCGTAGTCAATCCCATCATGGTGACATTGGGGCAGTTGGAAAGGCGGTAAGCCAGCATATCTCCGGAACTTGCCGTGCCCGCATTTACGAGCACTACGACAGGTATGTCGCTGTACCTTCCATCAGGCTCTACTGTCCATGCCCACTTATCGCTCTTACGGAATACGTTGTTCTCATATGCTCCGCCATAGGCAACCATCTTTTCGTTGGTAAAAAGCGATACGACCTCTTCATATACAACATCGATTCCGCCGTCATTGCCTCTTATATCTAAAATGAGTCTGTCCATTCCCTGAGCTTTCAAGCCTTCGATCTTTGAGACCAGAAGTTCTTTTAATTCCGGATATTCATCCATCAGTGCAGCAGATATGTCGTTAGTGGGATTGAAAGATTCCCAGGGAATACAAAGATAACCGCAGTGTTCGTCAAGCATCTTTGCCTCGGCAAATTCATAGCACCATTTATCAGTCAGTGGCATTAAAGCTGAATTAAGTCTGTTAATGTAGCTCCCGATGCTCTTAACGGTTACTTCCTTTTGTGTTCCGTTCTCATCTATGAATCCGACCTTCACCGTATCACCGCCCTTGCCTGCAAGGAAGATCGGTTTTACGACTTCTTCATTCTCTGCAATAGGGTAAGCTACCATGTATATGGAGAACTGAACGCAGCGTGTGTTATCGATCGCTTCATCGATCGCAACGCCATCCCAGGAAGTAATAACATAATCATTTCTGATACCCTTGGCATACGCATCAGAACTCTCGTCGGCAAGAATTACGACCGTCTTGCCGTCATCCTTCCTTATCATCGAGAAACCGTAATCGTTGCCCGCCATCTTTTCGCTGACTTTGGAAGCAAGTTCATCATCTGTGATGTTTATCGAGAGATGACCGTCATGGAACTCATAACAAAGCTTTGCAACTGCCTCAGCAAATGCTTCCTCATCCTTATTCTTCTGGGCTTCGGCAGCCATCGGAATATACTCTGCCCTTAAGGCTTCGAAGTCGATCTCCTTGTAATCTCTTAACACGTAATTTGCTTCAAGCTCATCGATAAGCTTTGACATGGACTTCTTGTAGCCCTGATGCGAGAAGTTCCCGAAATGATATGAAGCGCCCAGACCCAGCACATAGAACACCATCCACGCACCGATAAGTGCTGTCAGGATACCGTTGATGATGAGAGGCAGGACCCTTCTCTTTCCCTTGGAGATCCAAAGAGAGATCAGCAGATAGATGATCGCTGCAGCAAGCCCCGGGCCGTACCTTAAGAATCCGATAAGCTGCGCTCCCTTAGTGAAGTTAATGAGATAAAAGACAGCGAAATTAATAAGCGGAACAGGAGCCAGGATCCTGAAGATCACCTTTCTCTTCTTTTTTGCAATGATCGCGAAAATAACCAGCACCAGAAACCAGTCGACCGTAAACGACATCATGTAATCAGTCGGGCCGTCAACCAGCTTTAACATCTCTGCGATCTCGCCTAATATATCGAGAAAGATCTCCATAAGTTATCCTCCGCTTATGTCCAGAGTGTCGTTATGCACATCGGTGATGCGCCTTCACTTACCTCAAATCCGCAGTGCTTATAGAATTCGATTGCCGTGTCATATGCGATAACGCAGATGCGCATGTAATCTTTATAGTAATCCTTTACCATTTCAACGAGTTCTTTGCCGATACCAGCTCCGTGATACTCCGGATCAACGAGAAGATAATGCACATATGCATTCATTATCCCGTCATCCATTGCAGCAATGAGTCCCACGAGCTTATCTCCGTCCCATGCAGAATAAACGGCCTTATAGTTTCTCATTGCCACTACAAGCTTGTCAGGGAAATGCCCGGATGACCAGTCCACTGAGAGGAAGAGTCTCTCGAGTTCACCGCTCTCGAATTCATGCTGTTCGCTGTAATCAATATCCATTATCAAGTAAGCAACCTTTCATCAATATCATTCCAGTTAAATGATGATTTAACGCCCTTCATGCATGCGATCGATGTCATGCCGTGAACGATGGACCATATCTTGATGAGATCTATCTCCTGCTCTTCAACAGTCTTCTCAAGTCCGTTCTCTTCAAGATGCAGAAGATACATTCTGCGGAGCAGAAGGAACGGCGGATAATCGCCTTTATATTCCTTGCTCATCTTAAGATGCGCAGTTATATTCTGCTTGCCGAAGAGGAATATGAAGTAGTCGGGATTCTTACTGAAGAACGTAACATAAGCCCTGCCCATCGCAATTATCGCAGCATCAGCAGAAGGCTTGCCTTCGACTGCCTCTATAAGCTTTTCCATGAACTTATCGGTAACATTCGCCTTTATGGCATCGATCAGCTCTTCCTTATCCTTAAAGTGGGCATAAGGCGCCGCATGTGATACGCCGCAAGCTGCCGCAACTTTACGGAGTGAGAGATTCTCTTCACCATTCTCATTGATTATCTTGATTCCGGCATCGATCAGGGCCTCCCTGAGATTGCCGTGATGATAACTGTCAGCCATTTATCGTCATCTCCTTTATCTGTCTTAACGCTTCGCACGAAGATCCGGGATTCTCCCAGAGCGGGCTGTGTGCTGATCCTGAGATCTTATAAAAGCCCTTCTTCGGACTATTTACTGTATCACAATATTCCTCTACAAGTTCCCACGGACAGTTATAATCGTACTCTCCGCTTATGAAGAAAACAGGAACCCTGATATCTCTTATGCTCTTTCTGTAATCAACCTCTTCAAGCTCTCTTGCAAGAGGAGTGTTCCTGTACATCTTCATGCCTGCTATATAGTTGATCTTCTCTCTTACCGTATAGCACCCGCAGGTAATTATCGGCAGATCTATGCCCTCGAACTCAGTCTTGTTATAGATCGTACCGCCACCGGATTCGTGAAGCAGCTTAACGTAATTATACCAATCCTTGCACTTAATGTTACCGCCGTCAAGATGATCGACGCTGTCTTCCAGTTTCTTAAGCCTCTTCTTATCCCCGCGTTCAGTGAATACCTGCTTCATGAAGTTATAAATCAGAGTATCGTTCTCTTCAGATTTTGTTACCACCTGGGCCATTCCGATGTAAGCATAGTAGTTTTCCGGATATCTCTCTGCTGTGCGGAGAGCAATGTGCGTGCCGCCCGAGAAGCCCATTATGTAGATCTTATCCTTATTGAAGCGTTCCTTCAGATATTCTGTTACGGCAGCTGCATCTTCGATCAGGTTATCAATATTTATACTGTCAATTTCAGCATTTTTGGCATATGCAATACCCATGTAACGGTAATCCCAGTAGACAACCGTGAAGTCTTCTTCGATCCTCATATCCTTATATTTGTCAGTCAGGAAATAATCATCAGTGCCGGGACCGCTCGATACCAGGAGCAGGACCGGATTATCCTTGTTCTTTCCGTTTATAAAGAACCCGTTCGGTGCTCCGTTTATGTCCATGACGAACTTCTCGGAAATGCTGTCAGGAAAATCATACGTCCTGATCTTGCCCGGGCTCATTATTGCCCAGACGATCAGAATGATTACGGGTACGGCAAGTATGCATAAGGCTGTTACCATGATCTTTTTTCTCACATTCCTCTCCAATCTTGACACTGTCTATATTCGAAGATTATAGCGGGTATCTTTACATTGTCAAGTTAAAACAAAAAGCAGCCGCGTTTTACGCACAAGCTGCTTTCTGCATCTATATTCTCGGGGTTGTAAGAGGGGGCTTATCCTATTGTCTTACCGTCTTCAAGTCTTACCGTACGTGTGCCATATGAAGCGCACTGCTCAGAGTGTGTTACCTGAAGGATGGTAAGTCCCTTTTCTTTGTTGAGCTTTGCAAAGAGCTCCATGATCTCCTTTGTGGACTGTGCATCAAGGTTACCTGTGGGCTCGTCTGCGAGGATGATCTGAGGATTGCCTAATACTGCTCTTGCGATAGCAACTCTCTGCTGCTGACCGCCTGACAATGTATTCGGCATTGCTTTGCGCTTTTCAGTAAGTCCTGTGATCTCCAAGATCTCATCGAGTGCGGGCTTAAGCTCTGACTTCTTCTTGCCTGCCATAGTCTGTGGAAGGAGGATATTATCAGCGACATTCAGATTCATTACGAGGTTATAGAACTGGAATACGAATCCCATGTTCTTGAGTCTTAAGTCGGAAAGCTCTTTATCCTTTAAAGAACCGATGTCCTTTCCGCATACGGAGATGTTGCCTTCGAACTTTCTGTCGAGGCCGCCGACCAGGTAAAGGAGTGTTGATTTACCTGAACCGGAAGCGCCCATCAGGGATACGAATTCACCCTGCTCAACGCTCATGTCAGCGCCCTTCAAGACCTGGTTGAGGTTCTCTCCCTTGCCGAATGTCTTGCTTACGTTTTTAACTTCAATAATCTTGCTCATTTTATTATCCTCCAAATTATTACTCATACTTGATCTGCTCTGAGATCTTCATCTTCCTTAAGTTCCTTATCGGGAAGAGTACTGTTCCTGTAAATACGACTGTCATTGCAATGAAGAACAGGATGATATGAACAGGATTTATGGTGATGTCCATAGATATCGTCTGTCCGCTTGCCAGTGCAGTATTAATTACGTTTGTCAGTAAGGTTCCTACGATCGTACCGATACCGGAAGCAGTAAAGGATGTGATAAGAACTTCCTTCAGAAGGATTCCGGAGAGCTTGCCCTTGCCCATTGCTGTTGAGAGCATAACGGCGCATTCTTTCTTTCTTCCTTCGAAGCCCAAGAGCTGGTTGGAGATCATGCCGATCGCTGTCATGCCGAGAGCAATGACGATGATCGCACCAATGATCGCAATGGCCTTTGCATTGCTGGACTTCTGATCTTCGATTACCTCATCATATGTCTTTAATTGTTCGTAAGATCCCTTGGCATATGTCTCAAGAAGCTGCTTTGTTCCATTGGGATCATCAGACTTGATCAGGATCCTGCCGGGCATGTCACGTTCGAGGAGCTGATATTCATCCATGTTTACCATGATGACGTCAGATATGCTGTCGGTGTTGCTCTTAATGATCTCAGCGACCGTATAAGTTCTGTCTACGGGAACTACGCCTTCAGGGTTAAGTGTTACCTTGATCGTATCGCCGACCTTAATGCCTTTACGCTTCGCAAATCCGTTGTCTACAGCAACAGTTCCTTCCTCTAGGCTTTCAGGTATGCTCTCGAATGCCGTGAGATACTTATATCCGTTCTCAGGCAAAGCGAAAAAGTAAGCGTATGTAACGGGAGCATCGTTAAGGCTGATTACTTCGATCTGCTCATAGACCATCTCCACATCGGTTACGTTTTCGAGATGCTCAATATATGTATAATACTTTGCCTCTTTGTTGGGTTCGAAAACAACATCGCAGCTGTAAGGAACCTGGTTCATGTTGCCGGACATAGCGCCGGAGAGTGCGTAAACTATAACGCACATTGCAGCAGCAGTTGTACAAAGGACGCCGCTTCCGACTGTGCTCTTTCTTGAGACTGCCTCAACGGCTGCAAGACCCCATGTAGGCTTGTCTGTCTTATCAGCGATATTCTTGATGAGCGTTGCAACGAGCTTCAAGATCCTCGGGAAGAGCATTGCAAGCGCAGCTACCGTGGAAAGCATGCAGACTGTTGCAAGGATGATATTCTTTCTGAAGAAGAATGTCAGAACAGCAACTGCGAGGAAGATGATTCCCATGATGAGTGTTGACTTGCTGTACTTATACTCAGTATCCCTGTTATCGAAGATGATATCTCTAATGGATGTCTTAAGAGCCTTAAGAATAGCCTTCAAAGGGATCAGACATTCGATAAGCACAGCGCCTAAGATAACGCCGATCACAAGTGCAAGCGGATACGGAGGCATATCAAGCTGGATAGCATTGCCTGAGCCGTCCTTAGCCGTGAACAGGAAGTCCAGAATAGGGTTTCTTATAAGTGAATACAATGCCGTTGCAGGTATGCTTCCCAAGAGAGCATAAAGAACGTTCTCAAGAAGGAGTATCCTTCCTGTGCGTGCTGTGCTCATGCCAAGGCTTCTGAGAGTTCCGATGAAGGACATTCTCTCGCTTACGATCCTGTTGCAGATTGAAGCCGTTACAAAGATAACGAGAAGGAATGTGATCGCGAACAGAAGATAGAAAACAGCCTTCAGTTCGTTGATCATCTGCATGTCTGAATCTGTTAAATAGAGATCTTGGATGGAAGCATCAGGATATCTTGCTTCAAGTATCTTCTTTGCTTCTTCGATCTTGCTGTTATCCTTAAGATCGATCATGAGCATGTCGGCATTCAACTGGCCGCAGCTGATCCTGGTGCTTGTATTAAGATTGACAACGCCGGAATGAGCCACGATAAGCGGGTTCTTCGTATCGCTGGGAAGAAGACCTCCTACCGTAAGTTCGAGTTCTTCCAGGGCCCTGTCATGAATGGTGATCTTATCGCCAACCTTATATCCGAAATCTTCAGCAAACTTTGTTGTCAGATAGATCTCGTCATCCTTAAGGTCGATTGGAGCAATGAAATTCATGTCAACAGCTTCATCTACGTTAAGGCCGAAGATCCTCAGGGAATCTGTTGTTACATAGCAGTATTCGCCGTCGATCTTCTTGTAGAGCATTTCGCTGTCGCCAACGAGGGTCATTGTATCTGCTTCAGGGAAACCTTCAGGAAGCGTGGAAACATCGCTTCCCGTGGCAATGACGATAAAGTCAGCCCTGGAAATGTTGCCCATATAGCTTGTAAGAACTGTAGTGATGCTCTCACTCAAGTCAAAGCAGAGCAATGCGCAGAGGCAGCAGACAAAGATCGCGAAGACCACGAGCAATGTCCTTAAAGGCTTGCAGAATATATTTTTTAGTGAGTTTTTAAATACAATATTCATCTTCTATCCCCTCCATCAGTACCATCTTGAGATACGCTTCTCGGGAGCGATGTACATGCCGTCGCCCTCCTTGATATCGTAAGTCTCATAGAAAGCATCCATAGTTGAGAGAATGGCATTTACTCTGATATAAGACGGGCTGTGAACGTCGAATGCAACCTGATTGATTATCGTTTCATCAGTGCACATTCCGCACCATATGGTTGCATAGCTCTCGAAAAGCTTGATCCTGTCTTCCTTCGTCTTGCAGAGCGAAGTGATGCACTCCACGCCGCCTAAGTCAGCATAGTTCTCGCCTAATGTCTGGTCACCGTCGACGTGGTAAACACCAAAGACAGTGAAATTATCCTCAAAGTATTTTTTCGCCTTCTCATTTCTCTCTTCAAGGATCTTCATGTCCTTTTCCGGGATCCACGAAGGATCGTATTCGCCCTTTGAATTGAACACGATGCAGTTGCTGTCAAAAGCATGTCCGATCTCGTGTGCGATTACCGCACCCAGACCGCCTAAGTTCGTGTAGTAATCGGACTTTGTGCTGAAGAAAGGTTCATTTGTAATGGCTGCCGTGATCGTGATGTTGTTGTAACCGGGATCGTAGCATGCATTCATCATCTGCATGGGCATTCCGACATCTTTTCTTGAAATGGGATCATCATTATTAAACTCATCAATGATCTTTTTGCGTGAGAGCCTTGTGTAATTCAATGTAAGTTCATAGTAATTCTTGCCGTAGATATTTGCATACTCGGCATTGTTATGTCTCTTAAGGTCTGTGCCTGTTACGTAGACGATATTTTCGAGTTTCTGGAGAAGCTCTGCTCTTGTCCCGTCACTGAGCCATGTGGCACCGCTGATGAGTTTTCTGTAGCCGCTCTTGATGTCATCGCACATGCTTCTTAATGCTTTGTCAGTCTCAGGAGCATAGTGACGCTCAACATAGATAGGGTCAGTCTCTTTATAGAACTTCTCGGAGATCTCATCTATTGCCTGATCGTGTTCAGACTTATAGCTCTTCCCTACATATGTCTCATACTGCTGATAGTGTGGCGCAATGTATCTGACGTACTGGCCATAGAGCATACCGAGCTCCCAGGTCTTCAGAGCATCAAGATTCTCTTCTGTAAAAACCTTGTTAAGCGCCTTGAGCTGGCCCTCATCAGTTATCAGGTACTTATTTACTTTGCTCTTGTCGATTCCGAGTTCCGTAAGGTAACTGTCCAGATCTACATTGCTCAAAAGCTCCTTCATTTCTGAAGTCGAAAGGATCTTCTGGTATTTAAAGGGCATCCCTTCTTTGGTGATATCTATATCAGTACCGCCATAGACATCAAGGGCGAGCAGCGCAAGCGCTTTGCCGTGCTTCTCTGCTGTCTCCTTGTCGTATCCTCTTGTGATCAATATCATCTGTGCATCTTTACTGATATTGTTGATAACGTAGTTGCCTTCTTCGATCTCTTCAAAAGATGTCTTGAGGACACCGCTGAGCTGGTTAAACTGGATTACTCTCTCTGTGGGCTTAAGAGGATTAACTCCGGCGTTCAGTTCAAAGAATCCAGTTGTGCCGTAATCTGTAACGAGCTTTGCGTCAAGTTTAAGAAGTTCATCAAGCGATTTAACGCCATCGATCGCTTCGATCATGGCCATGAGATCTTCTGGGATCGGCTCATTCTTATAGTCGTATGCCTGGTAATATTCATAAGCCGTCTTGATGATATCCTCTTCGGAACCCTTGGCATAACCTGAACCTGCCACGCAGTCATCAATGATCTTCTCGATCTGTTCATCGATAAGATCAGTTTTGAAAGCTATCTCAACGGTTGAGCTTCCGTATTCGAATTCTGACGTGTCAAAGCGTTCCTGGTTTACGAACCTGTAGTAGTCATCCTGGGCTCTAGCAGGTCCTAATTCTTTTACGGTAGTCTCAGCAGTACTCTCTTCGGGTACTGTTACAGCGCCGCACCCCGTAATAAGCGGCACCGTCATTGCAGTAGCAAGTACTATTGCTGCAACTTTTTTCATACTCCTGTCTCCCCTTTGTTCGTTATTTGCATCATAATTTTACAAAAGCAACCTTAACTCACAATCATGCCAACCTTAACTTAACCTTAAACCGATGTTTTCGCCTGCGGCATTTTCAAGGCATCCCCCAACGGCCTGATAATATGCGTTCTATATATCTTCCCTATATCAAATATCTTAATTATCCCTTAAATATTTCTATACCGATTAAAAACGGGTTTTCAGCGTGTTATAATTCGGGCAGTTCCCTAGCAAAACGGAATAAGGAATAAGGAACAAGGAACAATGGCAAGAGTTAAGAGAGACAAAAGATACCAGTTACCCAAGAACAGGATAATAGTACCGCTTATCTTATATACGCTGGTCTTCATCATCGCCTGCGGGATCATATCGCTGTCAGGCGATCTCATAGCGACTTATATTACAAAGCTCAAGGCGCTCAATGAAGTCGAGAACACTGCAAGATATGCCAGGATCTATGATAAGGCATCTGAAGATGAGCTTGATTCTGTTTTCGAGTCTTTCGAAGAGTCCGGATACTCCATCTTCGTATCTGACAACAATCTGAATATCCTTAGAAAGAACGGTAAGATAACGGCCGTGCTCGAGAGGGATGAGCGTGACGATAACGATAAAGAGCACAGGACTTTTTTCGAGCTCCTGCCGACAAGCGATATAAAATCCAATGGATTCGGTTTGTTAAACGAGACTTATGACGATGAACTGATCGAGGATTTCTTCTTGCTGCCTGATAAGAACAATCCTTTTATTAATGTTGATGACACGCGCATTACGCCTAACATCTGGAACATCTTAAATGGAGTTTTCGAGAAAACCATCAGCATGGATACGAAATACGAATACTGGACTTCATACTATGTCAGGAACAGATCTGAGATAATCGCGTTCAAGACCAATTTCTCATTCACATACAGTGACCTCGCATTCGGCATACTTTACGATGCAGTAAGCTATATCCTTACTGTGCTCATCTTCATACTTCTCGTCACTAATCTCATAAGGACCCACTCAAGCAACAGAAGGATGAGAAATCTTGTCCTAAGAGACAATATCACCGTAAACCGCAACTGGTTCTGGTTCGCAATGAAGAGCAAGGAGATCCTTAAGAAAAGAAAGGCCGGCGTCAATTACGCTGTCGTAAGCCTTATCTTCGTAAGGTACCGCAATTACGTACTCTGCCACTCCGTCGACATGGGCGAGCAGACACTCCGCCTGGTCTGGAAGAATATATGTGCTTTCCTCGATAAGAACGAGATCTGTTCTCACGGCACGATCAATAACTTCCAGCTCCTCTTGAAGGCAAACAGCGAGGAAGAAGCCAGAACAAAGCTCGAGCGCATCATCAAGAGCCTCGAAGCGATCAGCACTGAACACGACTTCAAGTTCCAGGCAGGCGTTTACATGATCCCTTCCAGCGTAAGGAAAAACGCCGATATCGATCTTCTCTACAACAACGCGTCTGCTGCGCGAATGACATTGGAATCCACTGACGATTCCGGCATCGCTTTCTTTGATGACAAGCTCGTTGAAGATGAGAAGTGGATCGATCTTGTAACAGAGCACCAGAAGGATGCTCTCGAAAAGGAAGAATTCAAGGTCTATTACCAGCCCAAGTACGATCCCCGCACCAACGAGCAGCTCGGCGCAGAAGCCCTTATCAGATGGGTCTCTGATGAGATGGGATTCGTACCTCCCGGAAGGTTCATTCCGATATTTGAGAACAGCGGTTTCATTACGGAGATCGACCATTATATGCTCGCCCATGTAGCAAGAGACCAGAAGACCTGGCTCGACGAAGGCAGAAAGTGCGTACCGGTATCAGTCAACGTATCACGCGCGCATTTTGCTGAGGTAAACCTCGCTGACCAGATCAAGGAAATAATCGACAAGGAAGGCGCTCCTCACGAACTCATCGAGATCGAGCTTACCGAGAGCGCATTCTTCGACGACCAGAAGCTCATGCTCTCGACCATCACGAAGCTCAAGGAATACGGCTTCCTCGTATCCATGGACGACTTCGGGTCAGGCTACTCTTCACTTAACTCCCTTAAGGATATGCCTCTTAACATCTTAAAGCTCGACGCAGGCTTCTTCAGAGGCGAGAACGACAATGAGAGAGCCGAGATAGTCGTCTCCGAGATCTTACATCTCGCAAAGAAGCTCAACATGACGACAGTCGCAGAAGGCGTCGACGAACAGCATCAGGTGGATTTCCTCGCCGCAGAAGGCTGCAACATGATCCAGGGCTACTATTACTCCAAGCCGATGCCCAAGGAAGAATATGAGGCCAGAATGGGCATGCCTGCGCAGATTGGAAAAGAACAGCCCGCACAGGAAGAAAAGAAGGAAGATACGGACAACAAAGATATGTCAGAACCTGAAGTTACAATAAGACGTTTGGAAGATAAGGATGCTGAAGCAGTATCAGAGCTGATAAGAAAGACCATAAGCATCTCCAACAGGAAAGATTATCCGGAAGAACTGATAGATCAGCTGATCGCATCAGAGTCTCCTGAACACGTTCTCGAGAGGGCTTCATGGACACATTTCTATGTTGCCGAATCTGAAGGTTCGATCATAGGCTGCGGCGCCATCGGTCCCTACTGGGGCAAAGAAGACGAGAGCTCACTGTTCACGATTTTCGTAAACCCCGATTATCAGGGCAAGGGTATCGGAAAGCTCATTGTCGGGACCCTGGAAAAAGATGAGTTCTTCTCAAGAGCCAAGCGCGTTGAGATCCCCGCTTCGGTCACCGGCATTCCCTTCTATCTTAAGATGGGCTACGACTACAAGAACGGCATAACCGAGCCTGACGAAGAGCATATCGTCAGGATGGAAAAATTCAGGAATTAATGTAAAATATTTCTTATATCTACGGATAAGGGGTAAAAACTATGAAAAGAACATTAGCAGCTATCTTAACGGTAGTATTTTTGGCAGCACTCGTGCCTGGTGTGACAAGCTGCAAGATCATTCCCAAGGATTGGTATCAGAGCACGCTCGAGTATTACGGCAACGGAATCAAAAACGGTTTTACTGAAAAGTATGCGAACCTCAGAGTCCCTGCCGAACTCGAGGATAAGAACAACAAGATCGGTTATCTCCTTACGGATCTGGACAAAGACGGAACAAATGAACTTCTCATCGGCATAATCGACGACGATGCACCGACAACCAAGTTCACCAATGTCGTCGTGTGCCACACTGATCTCGGTCCTTATTGTCTCCTCTCAGGCGAGATCTATCTTTGCTATGACGGAGTCCTCTGCATGGATTCCACAGGCAGCGACCGTGAGTACATGCGCTGGAATCAAAAAGATAATGCCTTCACCATAATCGACGGCGAAGGCAAGTTCTTACCGATGAAATGGGAGCTGACCCCTTTTACGTAATCAGCATTTAAGTCATTCAGCCAGATACCATTGATGCATTCCGCACCCGAATGCATCATTAGGTCTGTCCACAAAGCCGAACTTCTTATAGAATTCCTCTTTGCCCTTAGCAGCGAGGAGACTGATCATGACCTTATAACCGGGCTTTAAGGATGCCTTGATCTCTTCTAACAGCTTCTCCATTATTACCCTGCCAAGACCCTGTCCCTGGTACTCCGGGCAGACGATGACATCAGCTATGTATACCACGTACCCGTGGTCGCTGACGGCCCTTCCTACCGCTATGGGCTTGCCTTCTTTTCTAAGGCAGATGAGGATAAATGAATTCTTAAGTCCCTGCTCTGCCTGCTCGAGCGGAAAAAGTCCCCAGCCGACTATCTCGCGCATCTTCATATATTCTTCTGGTGTGATCGAATGTGTTACTTCGTAATCGGTCATGCATTGCTCTTTTCGAGAAGTTTATATAGTCATCAGGACCGCCCTGCAGGGAGCTCCGTCGGAACCTCCGAGATTGATCGGTGCTGAATTAAGCAAGTATACACCATCTTCGACCTTAGAGAGCCTTATGCCTTCCAGGAGAATGATGCCTGCGCCGAGCATGACGAGGTGCACAGCCATAGGAGCATCAATGGGTCCTACGGTCTGTGACTCGTTGCCGAACAGATATATCTTATTCCTGGCAAAGACCTTGGCGCCTTCTTCCGTCATTGTGGCATTGCCCTTTACGAGTATTCTCTTGTGGCAGTCAAATCCTGTCTTCTCAGAAGCCTCTTTGGCTTTATTTATTATGTTCTTTGCATCTTCAGCGGTGATGTCGCCCTTGTGGGAAGCGACATAGGCATAGCCGACATAACGCTTGATATCGAGCTGGTCGATCGTCTTGCCGTCAGCAATGAAGTGGTAAGGAGCATCTACATGTGTGCCGTTGTGGGCGCACATGTTTATCGCCGTCAGGTTGCAGACATTGCCGGCTTCGATGCTGAGCAGGACCGTCCGCTCGGGAGACGGATCTCCGGGATAGACAGCACATCCGAAAACTTCCTGTGAGATGTCGTAGATCTTCATGTTCGTCTCCTCCGTTTTGTATTATTTGTCTTGTAACAATGTTACAGCGCTTTATTTATAAGGCTTTTGCCAGCCTGTCTTTTGAAACTTAAACCGGCCGTTTCTTTCAGATCAGGATCAAAACAAGCAGTACGATCGTTGCAATAAATGAGGCAATGGCAAAGAACAAAGGCCCCTCAATACGGCTTTTGATACTGCCCAGAATGTGTGACGGATCTTCAGGATTGATCCTGATGACCTGACCCGAACCTACGCGGATCTTACCGTCTTTGCCGCTGTCCATGACATCGTAGTATGCCTGATACTTGCTTCCACCATAATAATACTCGAAAACCGGTGAATTGAGAGCAGTATAAGTCGGGATTTCATCGCCGGAATTACTTGACACATAAGTCCTGACATAACCGATGCATGTTGCTAGAACTTCTTCCGTATAGACGCTTTTCGGAGCTCTGACATAGCCAATCAGCTTAACCGCCATGACCAGAAAAAGTACAAATGCGATCTCGCAGAATACAGTCATGACGAACTTCCCGATATCATCCCTCGGGAACAGGAACTTGATTGCAAGAAGACCGAACGCTCCGAGAACGCCTATGATGCCCTCTATGCGCTGGCAGAGGACGCTCTCTGCAAAGACCTTCGAACCCTGAAGCTTCGCACCAACTATTGAGAATATGCCCAGTACAAGCATTAGCGTGCCCATAATCCAAGGGATATTCTCATATTTCTTTACCGGAAGGCAAAGGATCGTAGCGAAAATACCGCCGAATATCACTATGCCGGCAATTATGCTGAAGACCTTCATCAGAGGACTCTGCTCATCGCCTTCAGAGTTGACCATGTTCCTGATCCAGGCGCCGGGGTTATCAAGGCACATTTGCTGATATGCCTTAAAGCTCGCGAAAGAGGCCTCATTTTCCGCATCATTCGGGATCATCTGAGTACTGAAATAAAACTGTTTATCTTCAGGGTCGAATCTCATGATGTGTTCTTCCTTCCCAATATCTCCTCAAAAAATTATAACATCTTTTGATTAAATTGAGAAAATGAACCCCGCAAGAGGCGACATGACGATCATGATGCACGAGAAGCAGAACGAATTGACCGACATGAGCGTAGCCCTCTGCTCGGCAGGGACCATCTCATTCAGGGCAACATCGGACCTGATCTGGATAAGGTCATCCGCGAAGGCAGTTAAAAAGCCTCCGATGGTCATCAGATACCATACGCCCGTAAACTCGCTCACAAGTCCTATGAGCGCAAGCGAAATGCAGAATATAAACAGCTTGGTAAGCGTAGCCTTCTTCATCTTAGGCGCAGCGAGAGCGCCCAGAATGCCGCCTAATGACATAATGAAGAGGAGCGGCCCCAAAGTCCAGTCGGGAATTCCCGTCATCGGGAGCTTGGCCTGAAGGAAGAACAGCAGCAGCACGTCAATGCCGCCTACCAAAGCATTCCTGAATATGAGGCCTGCCACCTTCTTGTTTCCCTTAAGGAAATTCAGGCTGCCCTTAAAAACGTCTGTAATACGCTTGCTTAAAGTGTTGCCGAATTTCTTTAGAATGACCTTGTTTTCGCGCAGGAAAAGAAGACAGACCATGTTAACGGCCGATATACCGACCGACAAGATCTGGGCATTCCTGTTGCCCATAATAACAGCCGCGCCGGCAAAGAGAGTCGCAAGACCGTTAGATATCCTGTAGACCATTGTCTGGTTCGAAATGTACTTGTCGTACCTGCTCTCCTGCCCTTCCTCCTTCAGCGAATCGTAAGCGATCGCACTGTCGCTTCCTGAGATGAAGTTATATGAGAGCGCCGAGAATCCGACTGATACGCATACAGCAGCAAACCCCGGAACAAAGCCTCTTATGAGCGCCGAGCACATCGTCATGACGCAGCTTAAGACAAGGCTTTTCTTACGCCCGAAGACGTCAGCAAACATGCCGGACGGGATCTCCGCCATCAGGCTTACGACGTGGAAAACGGTCTCTGCAAATCCGACCTGTATAAGAGAATAACCGTCTGATACGAGCAGGAGGACCCAGGCGGCGCCGGCTATCGAACTGTTAAACAGAAAGTTGGATATATAAAGCAGACCGAGCTGCTTCCGGATATTAAGTTTTGATTCTGACATAAATAAAAAATCTCCTTTTTCTTCATTAGAACAAAGGAGAAGCCATCAATTTATCGGTTGAAATTAGGTGTTATTTCCTATAAATAGGCAGACTTCTCCCACAGGACACCTTGATGGAACCGAACATAAGCTGAATGTTGGGTGTTATCCAATGCATATGAGATCTGCCTTTCTTTAAGATTTTTATCAGGTGAAATATAACACATCAGTTTTATGCTGGCAATAGATACGTTCCCCCCCCGTGCTATCGCAAACAGCTGAAAATAATCCATTTACGATAGAAAAACGCCTTTTTCTATCTCAAAGCACCCCAAAAACAGGCACTTGCGATAGTCTGCGGGAACACTTACCAACTCGTCTCGGTATGCTCAGCGAGCCTGTCGCCCTCATAGCGGAACTTCATGGTAAAAAAGCCTGAGTCTTTCATGGAGCCAAATAGATAGTCGAACATGATCTTATCGCCTTCCCAGACCGGCAGCTCCCTGATCTCAGAAAGCGGTACCCAGCAAAGCTCGCCTTCGTCGCAAGCATTTTCCGGAAGCTCGAAACCAGCGGGAAGCTCAGCCGTGAACACATGCATATATTCAGTCGGGTATTCAGATGAGATAAAGGTAATGAGACCCCTGTAAGAGAACTTTTCGAGCGCACCGGAAGAGATCGAAGCTTCCTCTGAGAGCTCGCGAAGAACGCATTCTTCAGCCGTCTCATCAGACTCGAAATGGCCGCCTATACCCAGATATTTATCCAGGTTCATGTCGCCTTTTCTGGTCTTGCGGATAAAGAGGCAGTCAGTGCCCCTCGTGATATAGATCAGTGTTGTGAGATTATCTACGCGCATGGCAGAATTATATATTAATATTCTGCTTTAGTCTCGCCGTAATCGATGGAATATTCGCCCTCAGCAAGTGCGATATTGAAGTTAACGCGGTAGATGATGTAAGAAGATACGTCTACTCTGAATGTCTCGCAGAGAGCGCACCACTTGTCAGCGAGGTTAACGATAATACTCTCGCGGTGCATGGGCGGGAAAGGCGTAACGGGGAACATGTGCTTGGAGATGATGTCTTTCTCAAGATCGTTGAGTTTGAAATCCCTCTCTGCATTCCTCCTTGCAGTAGTAGGATGTGTGAAGCCGTGAATCCTTCTGCCCTTTACAGTCTTGTCGTGCCAGTCGTAAAGGAAATAATCGTGAAGGAGCGCTCCTCTTACAAGGCTGTCCTTATCGATGTGTATCTTGAGCGTTCTCTCAAGGAAATGAGCCATAAGGAGACTGAACTTTGCAACTGACAGGCAGTGCTCGAAAACAGTAGTCTCTCCGTGCTGTGTAAATGTCTTCAAAACCTGCGCTTCGGGACTTAAGATAATGTCCTTGCCGCGGGTGAATAATTCCTTCGCGAGTTTATATTCCGTTATGCGTTTAGCAAAATGTAAAGCCAATTTAATCCCCTTATGCTTTGATATTATCAAAGGCGATTTTTCACACCTTGATAAGTATAACCCAAGAGGTCCGTTTTTACCCTATGAAATTCGTAACATTTTTATGTCTTATTGCATAGAAAAGTGAGGCAATATGCGAGCAGCCTAAAATCCTTTTGCGAGGCTAAAAAAGAGGACAACTTTCAGCTTTGATTTTGCGGACATTTTGCTGTCTAAAAAGCTGACTTTCTCGAAAAGTCAACATTTTGGACATGTTTTTTGCCACATATTCAAAGCTGAAAAATGACTGAGCTGAAACGGCCGCGCTGAAACCGGAGGAAACTCACTTAAAGTACGATTTCTTCACCTTCAGATTCCACCAGATCCTCCAGGTGTCCGTAAACATCTTCCAGACATCACCCATCCTGATCCTGCCGAACGATTCTCCCCTGGTGTAATTCAGTTCCACGGGCATTTCAATAAGCTTGGCCTTCTTTTTCGAAGCCAGGGCCAGAAGCTCAATATCGAATGCATAACCGTCGATCCTTCTTAAGGGCGCGATCTCTCTTATGATGGAACCTCTGTAAAGCTTAAGTCCTGTCTGGGTATCGTGGCACTTGAGACCGAACAGGACCTTGAGCATTATGTAATAGCAAATGGAAAACACCTTTCTTGCGAAAGGATACTCGAGCTTGGAATCCTTATGCATCTTGGAGCCGATGACGATATCGGCACCGGAAGCATTCATCTCCTCAAAGTACATTTTGATGAACTCGGGTGAGAGATCCAAGTCGGCATCGATAAAGCCGACGATATCGCCCTTGCTGTTTATGGCGCCCCAGGTGACTGCACCGCCCTTGCCGCGGTTTGCCTCGTAGCCAAAGTCCTTGATATTGGGATTATCCTTCGCGGCACGCGCAACTTCAGCACCGGTATTGTCTTTGCTGCCGTCGTTAACAGCGATTATCTCGTAGTCAGAACAAAACGCCTTAAGCGCCTTGTCAATTGTCATGAGATTATCGTAGATGTGTTCGCCTTCGTTATAGGCAGGCACGACGATGCTGAGCATGGTTATCCTTTGCTTTAGAAATTTACGCGATATTTTAGCACATCAGAAGCGTCCGCCGCCACCGCCGGAGAATCCGCCTCCGCCGCCACCGGAGAATCCGCCGCCACCGCCGCCGGAGAATCCGCCTCCGCCGCTGCTTGAAGACTCATGGTGGATAACCTTCTTGCTTAAGAAAGCGTCATTCTTGGCAACGATATTGCTGCCGGGGATCGAATATGTGCTTATTGCCGGAAGCTTGTCGAGTCTTCTCTTCGGAGTTGCAACGCCCATTGAAAGGAAGGACAGTCCGATAGGAATAATGATCGTAAAGAAAACAATAGCGGCATAACTCTGATATGAATATCCGTTCAGATCATTCGTGATGTTCTCTACTGCCTCACCATAGCGGCCGTCTCCGAGCTGGCTCAGATATCTTCTGAAAAGTGACATGCACTCATCGTCAGATACTGCGAAATGCGCGGTTCCGTATGTGTAGAGCCAGAAGAATCTTCCGCCCTGATAATCCAGTGTGACATCGATAAGGATGCAGACACCTGAGTTGTTCTGAAGAGGCACGGTCTTAACGCTCTTCATGTAGTAATCTTCAGCAAATCTCTTCTCATCCTCATCAGAATTGGAATACTTCGCGCCCTTGTCATTTGTGGTGACGATGACAACGTTGATGTCCTTTTCCTTGGAGAGCTTCTTTGCCGCATCTTCGATGTTATCGATCTCTTCACTAGTGAAAAGGTCGGCATCATCTACGACCTTGACGGTCTTCTTAGGTGACAGGTTCATGAAGATATAGAAAACAACGCTCGCAATGATAATGCAGATAAGCGCGATTCCTACACCTATTGATGCACCGTTAAGCTCAGAAAGAACCGAGAGCTTGGGGCCCTTTCCCTGATCCTGATTCAGTTCGTTATATTCAACGTTTTCGCTCATCCCCAGAACCCCCTCATGATAATGCCGAGAATAATTCTTGTTATTACGGCCAAAATACCAAGGACGATGAAGAAGAACATCATCTTCTTAACAGGGCTTACCGGAAGCTGTCCGGCAACTTCGCCTGTCTGTCCGTTCATTGCGAAATAGTAATACTTGTTGCGGTACTTGTAAGACAGGAACCAGATCGGAAGAAGCGCATAATTTGCTTCCATCGAATCGATCCTGCTCAAGTTCTGCTTTATCGTGAATCTGTCGAAAGAACCCTTCAGTGAACCCTTCAGAGCCCTGTCGATACCGTCCATTCCGCGCTTTGTCGCACGTGCAGCGAGATCCTGCGGTGACTGGTCATACCTGTCAGCATAGAATCCCGGAAGATATCTGTAATCGTAAGGAATAAGTGCATCGAAATCGAAAGGTTCGATAGCTTCCATGAGCGAGTCATCGATCCTCGTCTCACCGTCAAGCGGAACATGTGTCCAAGAGAGCTCCGCATTTCTGTCGAAGCTGAATGTCTCGACGATCTCGTCGTTGCCGCTGTATCTGATCTTATCGCCCGTACCGTGAGCATCGATCGTAGCCTTGATATTGAAGAGCCAGAACGGTACATAGAGACCAGACATCTTCGCAACGTTCTTCTTTGATACGAATCCGAAAGGTGTCCACTTACCCTTGCCTGCCCACTTGATGAAAGCTTCCTCGGCAGACTTTCTGGAGTACTTGAACGGGATCATGTACTGAGGCTGGAACTGCTCGGTAAGTCTCTTTCCTACGAGAGCCGGAGATCCGCAGAATGCGCAGAACGTTGCAGCCGTATGGCTGTCTGTTACGATCTTCGCACCACAGGCATTGCAGACAAATTCAGTCTGTTCGGGCTGCTGTGCTGCCTGTGCCGGCTGCTGCTGTGCAGCTTCCTGCGCTGCCTGTGCAGCCTGAGCCTCGGCATATTCCTTGGCAGGATCCGTCGGTTCAGCGGGCTTAGCTTCAAGCTCACCTACAGTTATGTCGTTAAGTTCTGTCGGATCAAAAGATGCTCCGCAGCTGGGGCACTCAAGTTTCTGAGTATCAGCGTTAAGTGTGAGATTGGACCCGCAATTCGGGCATTTAATTGTATCAGCCATACTATCCCTCCTATCTAAAAAATTATATCATAAATCGCTTATGCAATTCAGATATCGGTATCCAGCAGCGCCTTCAATGTCTTAACGTGACTCTTAAGCGAATGAGGATATTCGATTTCTTTAAATTCCGTTCCCCTGCGTTCACATATTATCTTAACAAAAGAATCGGCGATCTTGGGATTTTTAAGAAGTACCGGACCGATCAGGCTTATGCCGAGAAGATTGTTTTTCTTAACCGAATCTTTCTTAAGCGGAATGTTTCCGATCACCTTAAGAACGTCATACGCAAGGTCGTCTTCCTTGTCAGGAACGCCCGCCCTGTTGACGAATCCGACGTAGCGGTCACCGGTCTCTTTATCAGCCAGAATAACGTCGCCTGTATAGCGCTTCTCAAGCTGCTCCTTGAATGTGTAATTGAAGATTCCGAGGCCGTCCGTAAAGCTTCCGTCAGCGGTCGTAATGCCCTTGCCCAGGATGTCATAACTGTTGCCTGTAAAGAGCATCGGAACGCAGTCGTCGATCGCTTTTGCAAGGCCGTCTTTAAACTGCGCCAGGTGCTTTGCCGCGAGATTCCTGTTCGACTCAAAACCCGAACCCATATAAACAAAATCAATGCCTTCAAAACTTATGTCGTTGTCAGTTATCGTCCGCTTGATGACCGCAACTTCGAAGCCCTGGTCTTCCAGTCTCTTCTGCATAATCCTGACGTTGCCGTTGTCACCGTAAAGGCTCATGAAATCCGGATACAAGAAAAGGATATTCACGTTCATGCGAGTTCCCTCCTTGTGACGATCGATAAGATCTTCTCCTTATCAGAGAAGCATGTGATCACGTATAAGAATGAGTCGAGGTTGTGCGCGCAGTATTCTGCCGCGTCAGGCACCTGCTCGAAAATCTCGATCTTGCTCTCATCAGCACCTGCCAGCTCGAATCTGACCGCCAGGTCATCGCAATACTGTCCCGCAAGGATTATCTTGTCGATATTAGCTCCCTTGAGCTTCTCGAAATTAATATCCCAGAGCCAGCTCGAATCCGAAGTGTAGTACTTGCGGCTTATCGCATCAACGATAAACATGACGCTCTTCCTGCGGTTATCGGATACAACGACGTCGATCGACCTGTCGTACGATACAGAATTCTCATGCTTGGAAAGAAGCAGTCTTCCGTCGAGCTTGCCGAGCGTAAAGTCAGAGATCCTTCCTGACTTAAGGATATAACCTCCGAGCGACTCAGCAGCCTTGTTAGGATCTATCCCTGCAGTAACAGCCGCAGTAAATGCAGCGAGAATATTGTAGCAATGGTAGATACCCGTAAAGAAAACCGGAATATCGTATTTGCCGTCGATCACGATCGAAGCCTTGCCGTTCTCTTCCTTCGTGGAAGTCAGCGTATGGTCTGTATCATGCCTTTCAAAACCGCACTCCGTGCACTTGAACTTTCCGATATGATTGTAGTGATAATACTCGTATTCCATCGGCTTCTTGCAGACCGGGCAGTACTTGCCGTCGTTATAGATCCCCTCGTGCTCTGCCTTATCCGTCGGGAGCTTGTCCGCGCCGAAATAGATCGTTCCTTCCCTGTCCTTGCCGAAGCTCGAAACAAGCGGATCGTCCGCATTAAGGATCAAGGTCATGTCATCGTAGACAGCCTGGCCGATAACGCTTTTAATGAACTCCGGATGGCCGTTCCTGGTCATCTGGTCCCTGTAAAGGTTATTGATAACAAAATACTTCGGATGGAAGTACTTGAAAATATATCTCGAATATCTCTCGTCAGCCTCCAGGAGGATAACGTCGCTCTTGACCTTGCCGCCCATTGTGCAGTCGCCTACAAGGAAAGTAACAACGCCTTCGATCTGGTTGGAACCCTCTTTGTTATAAGCGACCTTAAGGCCGTTGCTCTTAAGAACGTGCGCGATCATCTCGACCGTCGAAGTCTTACCGTTAGAACCTGTAACGGCAATAGAAAGCTCCGGCAGCTTTAAGTTCGAGAGGATGTCCGGGCAGATCTTCAGGGCATACTTGCCGGGCAGGCTCGAGCCGCGTCCGAAAAGCTTGGCAAGGCATCTGACGATCTTACAAACAACAATAGCTGTAAACACTCTTATCTTCATAGCGTTGCAATTATATCACGCGAAGACATATCTTTTAATAAATTTATTTATAGAGCCGCAAAATCACCCATACTTTTCATATAATTCCTTGTCGGTCGATTGCCGCCTTTTGTCGGGTGATTGTCGGTTTTCTTAGTAAGTTTTGCAGACTGCCTGCAGGCTTTTGTAAGATCCTTGCAGGCTTTTGCCGCCTCCTTTAGCGGAAACCCGTGTAGATTTCACATGTTTTGTCGGGTGCATTTATCTTTAAAGGTCTCCCGGCTTCCAAAATGCTTCTGATCCGCACGTTACCGGTTTTACGGCTATTTTTTGCCGCCGGCTGCCAATTTTCTTACCAGACTGCTTCCAACTGTCGCAAGCCGGATCACACCCGACAAAACATTACAAAGCACGCATTGATTCCTCTGAAAGGATAACCAAAAAGCCGGCAAAGCAGTTCAGAAACTTGCAAAAGCCTGCAAGAAACCGACAGAAAAGCGCCAAAAAGCACTGAAAAACATCGCAATAAAATATATAAGTCCGAGCATCGGGTGCGGGGCAATTTTTTAGTGCGTGGTAATAATCGGGAGCACAGCGCCAAATTTTTCGAACAGATTTGAACAAAAGTGTTTACAATCCGAAAACTTGGTATATAATTTCGGCATGACTAATTTTGCATTTACATGGCGTGAGTTTTCATTTTTTGCCTTTATGAATAGGGGTAATTAGTTCACTGCATGTAAATAAATAGCTTGATTTACGTAGATTATAGGGCCCCGCAGTGAACAAGACTGTGGGGCTTTTAATTTGTCAGGAGGAAATGAACATGACACAGAAACAGGCCGGAAAACGAATTGAAGAGATCGATGAGCAGATCAGGGAGCTTTTCGCGGAGAGACTCGAAGCGAGCAAGATGGCAAATGAGACGCTCACAAAATCAGAGATCGCTCTGAAGAGCAGACGCTATGAGCGGAGCTACCTTGCGGGACTCGAGACATCAAACCAGTTGATCGATAATTACGAGCGCGTTCTTTTCTCCACAATGTTTAATCTCAGCCACTCTTACAGGAATACAGAGTACGGCGCAAGGACGGAGCTTGCCGACCAGATCAAGAAGGCGCTGGAGACTACGCCGCAGGAGCTTCCCAAGTCACCCATGGTCGCGTGCCAGGGCATTGAGGGCGCTTATTCGCAGATCGCAACAGATAAGATCTTCCGTCACGCTAACATCATGTATTTCAGGACGTTCGACGGCGTTTTCCAGGCAGTTGAATCCGGCCTTTGCAAATTCGGCATCCTCCCTATCGAGAACAGTTCATTCGGTTCAGTTACACAGGTTTATGACCTCATGGTCGACCACAAATTCCATATCGTAAAAGACTACAAATTAAGGATCAGCCACAAGCTCCTCGCCAATCACGGAACGAGATTCGATGATATCCGCGAAGTTTATTCGCACAACCAGGCGATCGGCCAGTGCAGCCAGTTCCTCAAGGAACACCCGGATATCAAGGTGAATATCGTTGAGAACACTGCAGTCGCAGCTAAGAGCGTTGCAGATTCAGGACGCAAGGACGTTGCAGCGATCTCATCTTCCGACTGCCAGCAGCTCTACGGATTGGAAGCTGTAAGAGATGACATTCAGAACACAGACAATAACTACACGAGATTCATCTGCATCACAAAAGAGCTCATGATCTTCCCCGGCGCATCAAAGACTTCAGTAATGCTCGCTTTGGGCCACACACCGGGCGCGCTTGCCGATACTCTTGCGAAGTTCTCTTCACTTGGCTTAAACCTCACGAAGATCGAATCACGTCCTATTGCAGGAAAGGATTTCGAATTCATGTTCTACCTTGATTTCGAGGCTTCGGTATATTCGGAAGAAGTCATCGCGCTTCTCTGCGAGCTCGACGCTGAGCCCACGGAATTCGCTTATCTCGGAACATATATCTGATTAGATTTGTCTGCATTTGTAAATTTCAGATAGCACATAAAAGAGGCGGTATCTTCACATAAAGATACCGCCCCTTTATTTGCAGTTTTCAGATCATTAACGGCCGATCTGTGTTGCTATTCCGAAGAACAGCAAGACCATCACGAGCGCGTAGTAGAGGAGCCAGACTGCCCAGAAGATCGTAAAGCCGATGCCGGTGTAACGGCCGGCTCTGCTGAGCGCCGAGCTTAGTTTAATCCTGTCTGTATGAAGACCTCCGCGCGACAGGTAATCAAGAAGAGCTTTTCTGTTCTTGGTTGCCATGCTGATGGCAATGATGCTGCCGACAGGAAGCGTGCTGATAGCGCAGGAAATGATCGCCTGTGTCAGGAATTCCTTTGCAACTGCAGCATAGTTGGGATCAACGGGCTGCTGTTGCTGCACCGGTGTCTGATACTGGTAAACGGGTTGCGCCTGCTGATACTGCGGCTGCTGGTACTGAGGCTGCTGATACTGATTGTTATCCATACTAAAACTCCTTTATTCCAAAAAGTTGTTTTACAACAATCAGATTATATCAGAAACCTCCTTCCTTTGCTGAGATAACTGGTACTTGTCAAAGAGCTTGACGTACATAAGAGGTACTGCGCCGACGACAGCTGCGCTTGCCTGAATGCCGTTGGGAATTACTGATCCTAAAGCGGCTTCAACACCATACATAAACGGCAATGATTCGAATGCGAAATAGCCTGCGATCATGATGAGTTCCGTGACAACTGAGACGGAGAGTTTTCTTACGAGATGCGTCTTTCCTTCAGCATTTCTCTTAAGAAGGATTCCTGCAACGATACCCATTACGCCTTTAATGATGAATGTTGCGACTGCGTACTGCGGGTATCCTGCAAGGAGGTCGGCAAGTGTAGAACCGATCGCTGCCGGGAAGAATGCCAGAGGGCCTAAGATATATGAACTTACGAGTATAACGAGGTCGCCTAAGTTGATGTGGCCGATCGCGGTCGGGATGTGAAGCTCCGTGCCGATAAATACCAGTGCTGCAAGCACGCCTGCGTATGCTATTTTCTTTAAGTTGTTTCTGTTGTTTTCTTTACTGCTCATTGTCATGTCCTTTCTTATCAAAAACGGGAGCTCTTATATGAACTCCCGCAGATAACCTGATTTATTAGTTTTAGATCAAGCTGGCATTCAACAGATGCCGGTCATTCGCGGGAGAGTGACTTCAAAACAACATTTATGATACATCGTAGTTGTAGTAATGCTGTTCATGTTTGGTCTCTCCTTCCGTTTGATTTGCGAAGAATTTATCATCAATTACCTGCTATGTCAATAGGTTTATAATAAACAAAAACTATAGCCGGTAATAGGTATAACTTACTGTCCTTCGGGATAGATAACAGGGAGTGTCGGAAGCTCAACGGATACAGTCTGCTCAGGGATCTCTGATACAGGAATGATCTTGCCTTCGGGTGTCAGTGACACAGGCGTTCCGAGGCCTGCCTTAACTGCAGCAGCATAGTCTTTTACTGACTCTATCTTCTTCTCGAAAAGCATGGCACCCATGCTCTTGTCGTTAAAGTAATGGATATCTGAACCTGCAGTCATGGGAAGACCCAGCTTCTGACAGTATTCATATCCTAATGCATTCATGTTTGCGCTGTTTGCTGCGTTATAGACTTCGACGCCGTCGCACGCAGTCGGCGCGAGCTTGATATCTTCGAGATAATCTCTTTCCCTATAAGGGTGAGCCTGGATCATGATGCCGCCTGCCTTGTGAACGGCTTCAAGAAGCTCATGCCTTGTCATGTCCATGATGCATTCGTTATCAAGGAGCCACTGCTTATCGATTCCGTAGAGAAGATATTCATCCTTCCAGAAATTGAATTCGACGCCGAACATGACATTGAAATCCTTGCCCTCAGCAGCCTTCAAAGCGCGCTCGTAACCTGAGCAGTAGATCTCGACTCTCTCCTTCCAAGGAAGGTCTTCGGGAACGCAGGTGTTGCCGTTGAAGAAATGATCCGTAACGATTATTCCGGCATAGCCCTTCTCCATCATGTAGGGGATGTAATCCTCGCCGTGCACTTTGCCGCATGCACTTGCCTCACATGTATGAAGATGCGTCTCATATAAAAAGCCCATTATGATACCTGATTTCTAATCTGATTTTTCCTGCAAAATGCTAACACTCGCGGGCAGTCAAATCAAGTTTGCGGATGCGGCATGTCACATAAGGTTCAGTTATTTTCTTTATCCTTAAATACTCTGGATCCTGTAGCGCCCTTCTGGCCCTGGTATTTGCCGTTGTAGGGATTCAAAGCATAGTCATCCATCTTCGCGAAAACCAGCTGGCCGACTCTTCTTCCCGCCTTAAGTTCGATCGCGCATCTGTTGGCGTTATAAAGCTCCAATGTGATCTCGCCCTTGAAGCCAGGATCGACCCATCCGGCGTTCTGGATAAAGAGGCCCATTCTGCCCAAAGAGCTTCTGCCTTCAACGAATGCAGTAAGGTTATTGGGAAGCTCGAAATATTCCATCGTCGTAGCGAGCACGAACTGGCCCGGCATGATGAGAAAAGTATCTGTTGTAATAGTCTTATACTTGATCTCGTTCTCCAATGTGATGACGCTTGAAGGGGTGTCGTCAACAACTGAGAAAGTAGTTCCCAGGCGGATGTCAACGCTTGCAGGCTGGATCTGCTCAGGTGTAACAGGCTCTATTGTGAGAGTCTTTTCTTCGAGCATCTTAAGTATTGTCTTGTCGGAAAGAATCATGATCTTTATCCCCTTTGAATGTAGTCGTATTTCTGATGGCTATTTACCAATTCGTGACTGATATTTATAAATCTCCGAAATGAATAGTACCATATCGGATCTTTAATGGCACTAGCCTGATGCCTCTACCTGATCTAATTCAGGCTGCTTTTATCTTGGTTATCTGTTCTCCTGTCTTGATGGGAATTGCTCTTGTACTACCCAGTTTAATCATCTGATATGCAGCATTTATGTCTGCGTTTATCAGTATCCCGTTGTTGCTCCTGAACAGACCGCGTTCCTCTCTTCGTTCTTTGTTGTAGTATTCTCTCGTGGGCTTTTCTCCGTCAAGATAACTCGTTCCGCTCGTGTAGCTTTCTCGTACAGTCTTTACCTCAATGCCTTCAAGTCTTGCTTTGTATTCGATCATGTTTATAAGCGTCTTATACGGTATGGATACAAAGTTCTGGTTTGTTACGTTTCCCATGTGTACTTTTTGTTTCCATCCCTGATTGGCTCCTATAACTATGAGCCCTACATTCGAAGAGACTGCCAGGTTAACTAGTTTCCTGCTTGCCTTGTGCATATAGTCTTTTATCTTGCGGTTCCTTTTTGCCGTAAGTTTATCTATTCTTCTTGTTCTGTTCTTTCCGTTATATACCTTCGCCTCCTTTTGCATATGTGCTCTTGCCTTGTTGTAGTATTGGTTTATGGACTTGATTGGTTTCCCGTTGATCAATACAGGCCTGTCTTCGGAATCCCATGCCGCTGCTATGAGATTGTTGACACCCAAGTCTATACCCATTACTTTTGTGCCTTTTACTGTCTTTTCTTTTTTCTCATACATAAGACTGATAAGAACAGAGCTCTTATACATCTTTATCCGTATCTGTCTTACTTTATCGTGTCTTGCTTTTATGTGTATCCCACTAAGGAACTTAGGCATGGTGACTTTACCATCCTCATCCACCTTGAAGTTCTGGCTGGTGATTACAAGTGAACCTCTTCCTTTCTTCGGATCAAGATATCCCGGTACATGCGGTTGTTCCTTAAATTTCTTTGGGTCTTTCCGGTATTCTGCTGTAGCGCTGTATAAAGATTTCCATTCTCTGCATTTCTCCTGTATGCATATCTGACTGCATGTCGCATACGGAACGTCTTTATATACTTCTGTTCCTTTCAGATACCAACTGAGAAAATATGCATCGGCTATGTATCCGTTATCGGCATCAATATAACGTATCCGCTTGACTTCAGAGCGGCCCAAATTGTATTCCGCGATGCCACTGTTTATCGCTCTGATAAGTTCATCTTCCCATTCTTCTAGTGTCTTACCGTTCTTTATCTTCGTGTGAATGCGGTAGCACTGCTTTATCAGGTAGTTGACGCTGTTGGAAAGGTTCTTCACTTTATAGCAGTAATTGTCTATCTCGTGAAGAAGCTTCTTATTGTTATGTTTCTTTATCCTGTGTTCTTCCGAGAGTATCATGTTACATACCCCTATCTCCATGTGACAAATGAAAGCTGCGGTCTTGCCGATATATAGTTGTTAAGTACATTCAGTCTTCTGATCAACATTGTTATGAACATTAGGATTAAGTTTTCCAAATAAATAAATAATTATCGTCAGCAATATATGATTAAATAAGTAAGTCCCGAAGATTGTCCCCGTGAATATTTACTTTGTTGAAAAGGGTCGTATAAAACACAATACGGTCAGTATAAGGAAAACTTCTTATATGAAGCAAAGACTTCCATCAACTCTGACATCGTACAGACTCCTTCTGAGACAAACAAATGTTCTGCATATATCCTATAACCAGAACATACGTTTGTCAACTATAAATTTGAAAAGAGCCTTTCTGATTATAACCAAAGGATGCCGATTCTTTTATGACATTTATCCTCTCTCGTTCAAATATGTCGTCGCCCTGTTGTTGATCAGTTTTGTAACTTCATCGAAAGACTTCTGGCCCGCGAAATAAGCAGGCATTTCTTCGTAGATGATTATCGAGATCGCGGGATCCGTATAAGATACATATGAACAGGAATCCACGATCTTCTTGTAGTTTTCTATTACCGAAGCATCCACTTCCTCTGTATCCTCAACTTCGTATCCGCCTTTTCTCTGGCTTTCCTTTATTGCTCTTATCTGATCGTTTTTTCTGTCGATTATGTTTCTTGAAGAAGTCTCATACGCGGAGAGATTTACAGGTGTCGCATAATCCTCTCCGGCATACATAAGCTGGATCTCGTCTGACAGCAGTATCTTCACAAAATCAGCCAGTGCATCTTTCGCTTTTGTTTTCGCGGAAATGGCAAAAGATGATCCGATTACAAGTCTGGGGCCGCGTGCATCAGGTGTGGGATATCCGAGAATTGTGAGGTTATTTACATCCTGTTCGTAATACGTTTCCACAAACAACCTTAACGATACACTGTCTGCCCTTCCGCCGTTGATCTGATAAACGAATTGATTCTCCTGATTCACATTGTTTTTCGAAGTCTCGAAAACATTATCTTTTACATAATCTGCAAGAGCCTTGGTATCATCGCCGCCAAAGTCAAAATTCTTTCCGTTAATGTGGTTTTTATAGACAGGAGCAAAACAGTCTATAAACACATCTATCTGCTTGTTGCCAAGAGGATTTTTGCCGTTGCAGGTAACATCAACGAAATCTTTATACTGACCGTATGTAAAGCCGGTCTGTCCGCTTTGGACATTCTTCTTATTGGTTATGATCCCGTATGTAAAGAATGAGAGAGGTACTTGATAAAGCTTTCCGTCAGTTTTGGATAAGTTGACAACATTTTCAAACAGACCGGATGTATCCACAACCTGACTCATATCAAGAAGATAATCGTCATTATTCAGTCCCGTAATATCGGAAGAATCGAGAATGATATCAGGGCCGTCACCGGTCATCAGATCCATCATTAACTGATTCCTGTTTTTGGATTCGATGTCAAGCCCGGCCGCATCATACCCTTCAAACAGTTCCATCTCGCCGTTGTAATACTTCTCGGTAAGAGAATACTTGGTGTCAAATGTGATGAAGTAGTCAGGATCAGTATCATTGAACTTAACAACAGCTTCACAGAACGCATGATCAAATGAATGTACAGTTGCTGCTCTGAGTATGGTCTTGCCTGCATTAGGATTTGTCTTCTCCTTTGTCAGGACAAATACAGAAGCATCAACGAGATACATGCCCAGATCGTTCATAACCGGCTTATCACCTGAAAGGATGATCCGGTCATCCGTCATCGAGATGACAGACAGTCCCTCGGTCTCTCTTCTGTTGATATTGCAGTTGTCAAAGGAGAATGCTTCGCTTACTTCCTTCTTCTTGAAATCAACATATTTAATGCAGTTCCCGCCGGAGAACATATATCCCTTTCCCTCAACATATTGCGGGTTGTATTGGGAGAAATACATGCTGAACCAAGCCGTGTCTTCTTCATATAAGGAAAGCTTTCCCGTCTTCAGATCAGCAAGACAGTATTCGTCTTCAGAACCGGTATTGTAGAAACTCAGAAGTGCTTTCCCGTCACCGGTGTAGATCATATCCTTGAATTCATAACTCTTAAGACCGGGACATTCCTGCTTGACATTGACCACCCTTGAACCGCCGTCCGGATTAACTATTTCCATATAAAGCGGATCTGCCGCAAAATTCACTCCGTAAAGACTTATCTTTGTTCCGTCGAAAACATATTCTCCGGCTCGGAATGTATCATGGATCCCCATTTCCGATAATACACATTCATCACCTTCAACAGATACGACTTCGTCTTTCAGAGCGTCGTATACAACATTAAAATCCGTGAGTTCATATGAGGACAGACTGAAATAACTTGCATGAAGATTGAGCTTTCCGTCCTTTATCATGGTATCCTTCGGAAGTATCTGCAAAGCCTCAACGCTTGCGCCTCCCGTTACGCCTTTAAGCAGCGCCTTATCCCTGTTCAGATCGATACTCTTAACAAGTGTACCGTCCAGACTATACACGTCTAGGAAAGAAAACTCATAGTCACTTCTTTTGACAGTTGCCGGATCCGCATCTTCAGGAAGTTCATAATCTCCGGTAACCATATAATAGATCCTGCCGTCATCATATCCTGCAAATGACGCCATATAATAGCTCACGGTCTTATCACCGTGATTAAGGTGATCAGCTACATTAAAACTAACGGCTGAATACCAGGGCGAATCCTTATAGATCCGGTCCTTCTCTCTTTTGCCGCAGGATGCTGCAGAAAGCAGCACCCCTGCGCACAGAACAATACTTATTAAACGTCTCACACCTATTTCTCCCCAACAGAATGAAATCGTTATTTATTCAATCTTATGATATCTGTCCGATGATTATCAACCCTTCAGCAGTGACCCGATGTCTGCGACATTGAATTTTCTGATCATCTCGAACTTCGACAGATCGGCATTCACTTTATCGATGACTGCCTGCCAGTCGCCTTCGATGTTCTCCTTGCCGTTAACGAATATATCGCATGTGAGATAGCCGTCACGGATATATGCTTTTACGGAAGCGATCCTGGGATCTGCAGACTTAACCTTCTCGCAGATCCTCTTGGCAGATACATTTTCGCCGTTGGGAAGGACGAGCATTGTGTCCTTTCTTCCCTTTACGTAGACCATGGTGCCTACGATCTTTCCGAGGTCACCTGTAAGGAAATATCCGTCCTTATCAAATGCCCTTGCAGTCGCTTCAGGATCATTGAGATAACCGTGGAAAACATTGGGTCCCTTGATCGCGAGCTCACCTACACCGTCCTCATCAGGATCGATTACTTTCGCATCAACATACTCTAAGAGTGTGCCTGCGCTGTCCATGTCGGTAACGTCAGGATAGTCGATCGAGAACCCTGAAGATGTCTCAGATAATGCATACGCATTCATCGGGTTAATACCCTGGTCTATAAATGCCTGACGGATGTCATAAGGCAGGCAGGAACCTCCGATGAAAAGATACCTCATCCTGCCGCCCAAAAGCATCTTCAAAGGCACATTCATTGCCTTTGCGCCCTCACAGAACTTAACGCAAACAAGAGGGACAGCACAGAACACTGTAGGCTTTACCATCATCATCTCCTGAGCCATATTCTTAATGTCACCGGTAAGGTAAATGCTGTAGCCGAACACAAGAGAATACAAAAAGTTGAAGATTGATCCGTATGTATGGTTCAAAGGCAGGAACAGGTAGCAGACATCATTCGTGTCTACCTGGATTCTTCTTCCGAGTGCCTCATAGCTTGAATAGATGTTCTTTATCGAGAGCATAACTGCCTTCGGGAAGGATGTAGAACCGCTCGTAAATACGATCTTAGCAGGCTTATCTTCATCGACGGGTTCAAGTGCGAAGATCTCTTTGCACTGTGCCTTTCCTTCTTCGATCATCTTATCGAAATTATCTTCGATGCAGATGAATTCAACATCAGTATATTTAGCCTTTACGGCTTCAAGTCTGTCCTCAACAGCCTTGCTGTAGAGCATGCAGGAGATCTCACACTTGGCGATCGCGTAATCGAGGTTATCGCCCATCCAATCCTTTGCAAGTCCGACACTCAAACCTACATAGTTCATGATTGCAACGTCAGCTATCATCCAGGCAAGGGAGTTCGGGCTGTAGATACCGATGTGCTTATCCTTGTAGCCCTTTGAGATAAGATAAGTCGCAAGATAATTCACCTTCTCTATGAATTCTCCGAAAGTGATCCCTACATACTTGCCGTCCACCATCTCGTGGAGATAATCTCTGTCCTTCCACTTCTCATAGTCCGCTCTTAAAAACTTCTCAAGTTCATTCATTTCTCTATCGTCCTTTCCAAAAGTACATATTCGTAAACACCGGTGATATCACCGTTCGCATATGTCTGTGTTAATTTGCCGTCTCTCATGAGAGCTCCGATGCTCGGGAGCCCTGATGCCATAAGCTCTTTCATGATCGCGTAGACAAGAGCTTTACCGAGACCTCTGTGCTGCTGGTCAACACCCATGTAGAGCATTACATAACGCTTCGGCTTCTTCTTTGTCATAAGGATCTTCGCGATATTAACGGGATTGCCCGTGTGATAAACGAGATTGCCGTAATCCGGGATCGATACATAGAAGCCTACAGCCTTGCCGTTATAGTAAGCGAGCTTGGTCATGCTCATGTTCATTATCTGCTTATAGCTCATGAAGACTTCCCTGAAGTCCTCCTGCTTAACGTCCTTGAAGATCGGGAAGTCGCTGTAAAGGTCAGTGACGAGTCTGTATACATCATCGATAGCGCTCGAAAACTCTTCTTCCTTGGGACTCCTGATCTCATAACCGGCGTTAAGGAACTCCTGGTAATGTTCTTCGAACTTAGGATTCTTATACTCTTCACCGACACTTCTGAAAGCGTGTGAAGTATAGTGCTCAGCAACGGTGAATCCGTTGTCTTCAAATAGCTTCAGATAGTAATCCTTGTTGTAAGGCTCGCCCGTATAAGGCGCATCGAACTTGTTGATCTTAAGTCTGTACTTTATCCAGAAGGAAGCATCGACAGGACCCTGGATCTTCTCAAAGCCATTTTCGTTGCAATAAGAATATGCACTGTCGAACAGGAACTTCGCAGCATCCGCGTCGTTCACGCACTCGAAGAAGCCCAGATACGCAGTAGTATCGCCCTCATATGACGTGATGCAGAAACGTCCTTTGACGCTGCCGCCGTCATCGTAGACAAGGAATTTTGCAAGTGAGAAATACTTGCTAAGAGGATGCTCACCTTTGAGGATCTTCTTTATCGAATCAGGATCTTCCATGTTGTCAGAAAAATCGTAGAGTCTCTCCGCAAGCTTAACAAAATCCTTGATATACTTCTCTTCCCTGTCGAACTTAACTAACTTCATTTATCGCTGCTCCTTTTTAGTATCTCTATCGTTCCCTTATCGCCGTTCATCCTTATGATGTCGCCTGACTGCACTGTGTCCATTAGATCTTTAACACCTACGATCGAAGGAATACCGATCTCTCTTGAGATTATCGCGGTGTGGGACAAAAGTGATCCCTTCTCTGAGATAACTCCCTTTGCCTGTGTTAAAAGGAATACCCAGCCGGGATCGGTCATCTTAGTGATCAGGATCTTATCCTTCACATCGCCTGTGTCGTTAACGTCTGTTATTACGAGTGCTTCGCCTTCGCAGATGCCGCCAGAACACGGAACGCCTGAAAGTTCATTGTCGTTAAACTTTTTGTGATACCGGTTAACGTTTGTATGGCGCTTGTTGAACGGACCTTCAGAAAAGATCAGTCTCGAATAAGGCGGCAGTTCACGATAGAGCTTATACTGTTCCTTGCGGTCAGATACAGTCTTTCTCATGTTATGAGGATCAGTCGCAAGGCCCAGTGCTTCATCTATCTTCATATAGTAGATATCGTGTGCTTTTTCGATCAGGCCCTGTTCTTTATACTTGGCACCCAAACTGTCTATGATGAGTCTTACGATGCCGTAGATGCGGCTCCTGTTAAGTCTGGAGATCTCGCGGTTATAGATGCCCAGAGAACTCTTCTTAACATAGAATCTCGTGAGTGCATCGTATTTATCTTCAGTATTCTTTTTCCTGGTAAAACTGTCCCATGTTGCCTTAAGGCGGTCCATGTCTTTCCTGTACTGGTTGATGCGCCAGTCCAAAAGCTCGGGGTTACTTCTGAATGTCCTGCTCTCGAGTTTTAATTCTTCGAGATTTCTGTCGCCGTAAAGCTTAATGTATTCCTTCTTTGCTTTAGCGAATTCTTCTTCGCTCATATCGTCTTTTTGAAGAGCGAGTCTTGTGATCTCGATAACAGGCTTCATGCTCTCGATGTCAGAGATGCCGCTGATGTAGTCATTGATCTCGTTGTCGTCCTTCTTGTATTTCTTCTTCATCCTGGACTTAAGAAGGCCCGTGAAGATGAATGAATACATGTCGTTAAGGAGCGTTACGTCCCAGCAGTCGAAGAGCTTTACCTTCACATCGTTGAAGAGTTTTACAAGTTCTTCAGGCGATAACGAAGGATCGAATCTCTTATAGAAATCGTCGTTGATAACGATGAACTTCTCATTCAGTTTTCGCATGTTCTTCGGAACGGAACAGAGCTCGTAAACTGAGTTGAAATATGTTGCGATACGCGTGAAGAAACCTATCTTAACATCGTCTTCGTTATAGGTCTTATTGCGGACGCCCATCATCTCCTGCCAGACAGGGATTATCTTCTTGCTCATCGGCAGAAATTTAATCACCGTGTACCAGTTGCTGATCTTATAATAAACGCGGCCGTTGACGTGTCCTGTCATGTTAAGGAAGACATCTTCGTGTTTATTCAGTTCCTTGTCGTTCTTAAGCACTCTTCCGCAGACGCCTTTGAAGACTCCGCTGTATACGAGATCGACAAATGAAGTCGTAAGAGGCGATGAGATGCCCGGGTAACTCTCGACAATATTGCTGTTATCCATTATGAGCGGGTCTTCAGTCTTAAGCGTCGTTATCGGACGTACCTGAAGGATATAGACAACGCCTCCCTTGATCGCGAATTCGATGTCTAAGTATTCGCCGAAGATAGGCTTCATCTTATCAGAAATGCCAATCAGTTCTTCGATCTTTTCCTGATCTAACAGGTCTTCTTTGCCCTCGAAATAACAGATCTTATCAGTGAGGTTGTAGTAGTAAGAAGTCGTATCAACTTTGGACGAGACAATGCCTTCGCCAAGGCCTCTTCCTACGGTTATAACGCTCTCATTTAAGATGCCCTGCGGGTTGGCAGTAAAGAGCACGCCTGACACTTCAGAATCGATCATATCCTGAACGATTATGTTCATCCTGATGTCAGAAATATCGGTGCCGCTCTTTTCGCAATATGCCTTAACACCGTCGCTGCTAAGCGATGAGATGATCTCCCTGATCTTGTCCTTCACGTTTTCGCGCGCGACATTGAGGAATGTATCAAACTGTCCTGCAAAGCTCTGGAATTCGCCGTCTTCAACATTAGCCGAACTTCTTACGGAAAAGAGGTTTCCCGAAGAAGGCATATCAAACTGAAGGTCATCTTTGACCGCATCTTCGTAAGGCACAACGGTAAATGCCGGAACATTAAATCCGTTGTCACGAAGCTTAATGAGATTGTCGATCTTAGAGCCGTACATATCAGATCTTTCCGAAGATTATGAAGCAGACGATCGTAAGGAGCATCGACGATTCCTGGAGATACGTGTAGAGTTCGACTTTGTTTACGAGGACGAACTTTTCCGGATTCTTCATGAACTGGACGAACTTCCATGTCATCCAAGCTACGAGGAGCGCTAAGACTCCTACGGAGATCTTATTGAGATTCCATACGAGGATGAAGTTCGTGATGATGTCCATGATCGTAAGGATAAGCACGAACTTCGTGGAATCCTTGTAACCGAAGAGCTTCGAATAAGTCGTGTATTCCGTCTCGTCCTTCGGCGCCCTGATCTTTCTTGATACCTCCCAGATAAGTGCCGGGAAATAAAGAGTCCACAATGCCATTATGTTGGTCAGTGAGAACGCCGGAAGATTATATTTCTGGATCGTAAATGCAATGATGTAAAGGTTGATGAATGCCTGGACCGGATTATGCGTAATGAGCGCCAGAGGAAGGCTCGGCTGGATCTTCTTTTTCTTGAAGAACCATTTGCTCATCAGGAACCCGTAGAAATAAAGGATCGCAAGGAAGATCAGGTTCTCTCGCATGAAGGCGATGTTAAGGCCTATTGCGATCGCCTGAACGATCGAGCATGAGATGATGATGTCCTTCTTAAGTACCCTTCCGCTCGGCAGGGGCCTGTCCGGGAACAGTTTCTTATCAGTCTCGAAATCTTTTAAGTCGTCAGCGACACGAAGCCATAAGAGGAAAGCAAAGCACGTAAAAGCGCCGGTTGCTTCAGCCGCTCCGAGACGGACCTGGCTCCATGTGACGCCCATGTTGAGGAGTATGATGAAATGGATCTCAAGGAAAAGAATTATTCCTAAAACTATCCTCGGTATTATCGGATAACGCTCTTTATAGTAAATGTAGATTCGCTTGATCATAAAGCTCTGCCTATCCTTTCTCCGTATCTTACCTTTGTCTCTATCCCTGAAGCGCTCTGCTCCATAATGTCTTTATCTATCTCAACGTTCTTGACGAGTATTACCACCGTCGAACCGCCGGGTTCAAAATATCCTTTTTCCTGCCCCTTCTCGAAAACATCGGTACCGTTGTCGACGATCCTTCCTATGAGCATCGCGCCGACTTCGATGTAAGCAATGGTTCCGAAGTTCTCAGTCTTCAAAAGATTTACGACTCTCGTATTCTCCATATAGATCTTGTGATCCTTTGAGACCGGGCTCACAGTATGAAGCTTGCCCTTTATCAGGCGCCTGCTTATAAGGCATCCCCTGTCCGGATAACAGAATCTGTGATAATCATCAACTGTAAGTCTGAATACAAGTGCGTAGCCGCCTGCAAACTCTTTTGCGTTCTCGGCATCTGCCAGGATCTCATCTGCCGTATATGTCCTGCCCTTGATCCTAAGCGTCGTATCCTTCTCGATCTCATAGACAAGGAGCTTGGAATCAGCGGGTGCTATCAGTGCTTCAGGCGCCATATCGACAGGGCGCTTTCCGTAACGGATCTTACGCGTGAAGAAATCAGTGAAAGACTTATATTCCCTGTCTTCGTAATCGCTCATGTCGATGTTGTGTTCTTTAATGAATGCGGGGATCTTTTTTGCAGAACTCTTCCTTGAATTCTTCCACGCATAAACATTCGATACAAATGGCGATACGGCGATCCCTAAAAGCAGCCTGCCCAAGGGGTTGTTATACAGGAAAACGAGCTTTCCTGCACCGTATTGGACTATCTCTTCGTAAGTATCATTTTTGCGGTCGTAGATTTTCATAAGCAATCAGATAAAAACCAGATAAACAACAAGAAGTGCTATAGCCATGATCCCGAATATCGCATACCAGACGCCCTTTGGCTTTACGACCTTGATCTTTAATACCTGAAGGACAGATACGATAACGATCACACCTCTTACTATCCAGAGGAAGATATTCTCTTCCAAAGGGAGCTTTAATAAGTACAGCAAGGGGAATATCAGCGCAGTATATGTGACCGGCAGACCTGTGTAATACTTTATGGCCTTCTCGCTGTCTGCAGTATCGATATTAAAGTATGCAAGTCTTGCAACGCCTGCAACAGCGAAGAGCATGAAGATGATCACGTCCCAAAGCTGCACCAAGCCCATAGAAATGAAGATACAAATAGGGAGTGCGATGAAGCTCATCGTATCGACAATGGAATCGAGCTCTATTCCGAACATCTTCTCTTCTTCCGTTCTCTTGCATCTTCTTGCGACCATGCCGTCGAAAAGGTCACAGACTCCCGCAACCATTAAGCAGCAGAACGCATAATTTATCTTCTCCTGAGTGAACGCCAGAAAGATTCCGAGGACTGCGGTAAGGAGTCCTGCATAGGTTAAGATAACTGACTTATTCCACTTGCCGATAACCACAGTTAAGATCCTCCGTTAATTGTTACTACTCCCGTGCTTCCGTCGATCGTGATCGTCTGTCCGTCTGAGATCTTGCTCATCGCATCCTTGCAGCAGACGATCGCAGGAATACCGTATTCTCTCGATACGATCGCAGCGTGACAAAGGATTCCGCCGTACTCAGTAACGATTCCTGACAGGATTGCAAACTTAGGTGTCCAGCCGGTATCCGTAAATCTTGTTACCAGGATATCGCCTTCCTGAAGTCTGTCGATCTGCGTGAAATCCTCAATGACTCTTGCAGTGCCTGTGATCTTGCCGTTGTTTGCGCCAAGACCTCTTATGGAGCTTGCATTAGCGCTCTCGGAGATCACACGGAAGTTATGTCCGATCTCGTTGTCGCTTATGTAGTTCCTGTAAGCATTGTAATAGAACTTGTTTCTCGTGATAATGTCATTAAGGTCTCCTTTCGTCTTATTACCGGCGATGTAATCCCAGAGATTTCCGACCTTTAAGAACCATACGTCTTCAAGCTTTTCGAGCACGCCGTCAGAAACTAACTTCTTCGCATACTCGATCGTATACATACGGAGCATGTAGTAGAACCTTGTGGAAACGTCGCGGAACTCTTCGCGCCACCAGAGCATCTTACGCATGTTGGTGACCTTGGATGCGATCTTCTTATACTTTCCGGCGGAGACATTTTTCTTCAGGTTATTTAAGATCTCCGTATATACTGCGACGCCTCTCTCCTTGTCGCTCTCAGGCGAATAAGAGTCGTCCAGAAGTGCCATATCCTTGACCATTGAGATCATGACCTGAGGCTCTTCGTAGTAGCAGGGATATGTGATATCAAGTTCCTTGTCGGAGTGATAACCGTAATCATCGATCAGCTTTCTTACAAGCGGGAGCTCGAACTTGCCGCTGTCAAGATCTTTCGCGATATCCTCTGCAGAATTATCTTTCCAATACTTAGCGGTCTCTTCATTGCTCCTTATCTTTCTTGTGATATCCCACATATCGTAGAAAGGAAGCAGATGCGAGATGTTATCAATGCTCGCAAGGAGCGAGAGATATTCGCTCTCTGAGACATACTTCAGAAGGCTGTCCTTATAGAGTGACTGATGGATCGTGTTGATAAAGATCTGATGGAAATATGTTGTCTCGGATCTTAAGTAAGTCTCATGAGTTATCTTGTAGAATTCCTTTGTGATGTCATCAATCGTACCTTCATCAAGGTGCTTCTTGTAACCGTAGTAAAGGTCTAAGAGTTCCTGCTTATAGCGCTCGGAATTCTCCCTTCTGTCTGTAAGGAGCTTATTCTGCTCAATGACGATAGGAATAAGGTGGAAAAGGACCTTGGGCGTTGCGCCCGTCACCTTGCCGTCGCCTTCGTAGTCACCTACGATACCGTATTCGTTATCGAATTCTCTTTCCTTATAGCCGACGATCTGCTCCATCGCTTTCTTTACAGCGGTAAGATTCCAGTAGCATCTGCCGTAATACATCTCGCCCAACTTCTTGGGGAGCTGTTCATCTTTTAAGATCTTCGAATCCACGATGAATCTTCTGAGAGAGTATTCCCAGATATATTCGTAAAGGCTCCACATGTAAGGTGTGCAGACAGTGGCAGATACACCGCCGTCCTTAAAGTCTGCCGTGGACCAGATATCGTTGATGCCTGAATAATTGAGCTTGGTGATCCTTCTTGACTGGAGGATAAAAAGCTCGTCATCTTTTATCGCAAATTCGATATCGCAAGGGTATCCGAACTGCTGCTGGATCTTAGCAAAAACCTTCGCATACTTCTCAACGTTTGCTTCCGAGATAAGTTTGTTATCAGGCTTTCTGTCAGTCTCTTTGTTATCATACCAGTTGTAGTGATACTGTTCAGGAACCGTCTTGCCGCTTACGATATCTTCGCCAAGGCCTTCAGATACTTCGATAAGCATCGTCTTGTCGTTGCCCGTAACGGGATCGATCGTAAAGCAGATACCGCTTTTATCGGAAGCGACCATCTCCTGGACTACGACCGACATCTTAAGTTCGCTCGTATCGATCTTGCGGTTAACAAGATAGCTTAAGATGATCTCAGAAAACATCGACTTGTAGCAGTCGATTACTCTTGCCTCAACGTCTTCAGGCTTGGTGTTAAGGAACGTCTGATACTGTCCTGCGAAAGAGAACTCATCCAGGTCTTCCTTCGTGCCGCTGCTTCGCACGGCATAGAGCTTATCGGTCTTTACGAGTGCCTTGATCTCATCCGCAGTTTTTGCAGGAAGCTTGATCCCGTCGAAAAGAGCCTGAAGCTTTGCAACTGTCTCTTTGAGGTTGTCCTTGTTAAGGCCTTCCAGCGTCTTTGTAATTACTTTTTCCGGCTCGCCCTTAACAGTCTCATCGTAAGTATCGCTGTCCAGGACAAAACCGTCCGGAACATTGAACCCGTTCTGCTTCATGAGTAAAAGGAATTTACCTTTATTTCCGAGCTTACCGTTTTCCTGTTCCCTGCTGCTTAATCTTACTAACATAAATTTGGATTTCCTTAAAACATATTTTTACGAAGGTGCATGAAGTAGAGCATCATGTTCAAGAGCAGATGCGTTCCTGCACCGACAAGTACATACAAAAGATAAAGACCGATGCCGAGCGGATAGAAAAGCCACACGACAAGAGCTACTCCGAATACGGAATCAGCCTGATCCAGGAAAATGAAGAACACTTTCCAGAAGCCGCTTACTGATTTGCCCGGAGTGATATCAAGCCTTCTTTTAAGAAAGCTGTTCGGGAGCTCGAAAAGCGAATATCCGAGTCCCAAAAGGACGCCGATAAGAAGATTAAAAGGAATGGTGTTCTCGTGATACTGGTAAAAGAAGTTCAGATCATGAAGAGCCTTGCCCTGACAAGCAAATCCCCACAATACCGAAAAGAGCGTATTAAAAAGGATATATCCGAGCATGCCTTTCCAGGTCTTGTTGTCTCCGAAGATCCTTCTTCCGTCTGTGAAATTCTTACCGAAATCTATTGGCTTAGCAATCGCCTTTAAGATAGGCAGCTTGCACCATAACATTACCATCACCCCTGCCAGAATGGTCGGAACAAGGGTCACGTACATCATCCCTATAACTCTAAGCATAACTTCCTCCACTGATATCGTACCACAACGAACATGAAGCACCAAATTATAATAAATATATTAGTCCTCGGTCCGCTGCCTGCTCCGGGTGGCAGTCCAGGTATTTTGGGAATCGCCGGCTACTATTCCGCATTTGATCTCAAGCAGATCTTTGCAGTCATTTTTCTTGATAATGAGGCAGATATCATCGGCCAGTTTTTTCGCCGGTTCTTCATCAATGTAATCATCAGAAATTAAATTCATATACACGTGTGTATTGGCGGTAATGTACTCATCAGAACTGCTGTATTTCAAGCCGTTGTCCTTCATCAGTTCATTTATCTCATCACGGGAAAGGTCCATAACATGCCTGATATAGACCTCATCGAAGTCGGAGCTTATAACCTCATAGGAATGTTCGGATGACACATCGGCATATTCTGATTCCATTCCTGAAGTAACACTGTATTCGATACCGCTTTCTATATCTCTCAGATATACAGTACGGGATAAACCTCCGACGCCTTCCTCGCGTAAATATTTACATTCTCCATAATTCTCTTCCGCAAAACGGATCAGACCGTACCTGCCTGACGGGCTGTCTTTAAGTACATACGAATGAACAATTTGTGATACGGCAACAGACAATACTGTTACCACTATAAAGCTGATACACACCCATACGGGAACTGTTGCGCACGCACATTCTCTGCCCTTGACTTTGGAAATGATCTTCAATACAAATGCAGCAAGCAGGAAAACGGCAACGAGATACACTATCACACTAATGATGATTTTTATAAAGCCTAATTTCACTTCACCCGGTATCCATATCAGTGAAATTATGCACAGTTCTAATAACATCACAGTAATTGTGAAAAAGCCTAATGAAAGGAAGCAAATCTTTCCCGCACTCTTTTTCCTTGCAGCAATATCGATCTGCGGTCTTGGAGGCACCATGCCTTCCGGCTGCACCGGAGCGAAAAAGTTTGTTTGATTATCCATATTCAGTACCTCCTATTATGGCGGTATCAAATGTTTAGCCTTCCCTGTCTTCCTAGCCGCATAATACGACGAAATTGCTTTGACGGTCAAACTATTTTTCGGCAAAGGTGTGGCAAGTTTGGGTTTGCGGGTGTTTTGGGATTTATATTTTTCCGGAAAAAGTTCCGGCTATGTCGGACAAATATCCGGAATTCCGGATCTGCATAACTGTAATTCCGGAAATAGTTCCGATACAGTCGGACTTTTTTCCGGAATTTTCTCGCATAGATTTTTGCGCAAATAATCAGCAGATTATTCCGCCGCCGACTACGCACCCGTTCTCATCATAGAATACTGAAGACTGCCCCGGCGACACGCCTTTTACGGGCTCATCGAGAACGATGCGGACCTTGCCGCCGCCCAAATATTCAACAGTCGCAGGGCGCTCGGTCTGATGGTATCTTGCCTTGGCAAGACAGCGGATCTTCTCACCTTCAGAAGGCTCCGAAACACTTTGAAAATTAACGTCTCTGCAGCAGAAAGTATCGACCAACAGGTCATCTTCGGTGCCGAGCACGACAGTGTTATTCTCAGGGCAGATCTTAACGACAAAAGCAGGAACGCCCAAAGCGATCCCCAAGCCTTTGCGCTGGCCTACCGTGTACTGGTGAATGCCCTTGTGCTTACCTAAAACATTGCCTTCAAGATCTACAAAGTCGCCTTCGCCGGGAAGAGCTTTATCAGTATGCTCACCGATAAAATCAGTATATCTTCCTTCGGTGACGAAGCAGATCTCCTGCGATTCAGCTTTATGCGCACAAGGAAGACCGGCCTCTTCAGCGATAGCCCGGACCTCGTCTTTTGTGTACTTTCCAAGAGGCATCAGAGTGCGCGCAAGCTGCTCCTGCGTAAGCTTATAGAGCATGTAAGTCTGGTCCTTGCCGATGTGAGAAGCCTTGCGGACTGCGTATCTTCCATTCGGGAGTTTGTCGATATAAGCGTAGTGGCCTGTAGCAACATAGTCAGCACCGAAGATATCTGAAAGTTCCATGAGCTTTGCCCACTTAACATAGCGGTTGCACTCGATGCAGGGATTGGGCGTAAGGCCTTCCAAGTATGCATCAACAAAGGGGTTAACGACGTTCTCCTTAAAGAGCGAAGTGCAGTTGTGCGGATGATATCTGATATCCAGGATCTCACAGATGCGCCTTGCCTCATCGATTTCGCAGCACCTGCTGTCGCCGTCTTCGTCAGAGCCCCAGACGCGGAGCGTAACGCCGATGACTTCCATGCCCTGTTGCTTCAGAAGATAAGCTGCAACAGCGCTGTCTACACCACCTGACATTCCGACGATTACTTTGGTCACTTCAATAACTCTTTTCTAAGGTTTATTTTCGCCTGATATTGTTTCACATTTGGAGAATAAGAGCAATCGCGAAAAAAGAGGCCGCCGTAGAGGCAGCCTCCTTAAAATCTTATTTCTTCTTAACCGGGATCCATATAGCGCTCTTGTAATCTGCCGCAGCGGGGTCGCCATCGGCGTACCACTCGACATTCGCGTTGCCGGAGATCTCATAGTCGGGATTGCCGGGAAGCCACTCGGTGAAGATCTTTGTGTTAGCTGACTGCAGAGCGCCGGGGCACGGACCTGTGATATCAAAAACCGCCCAGTCGCCTACAGGGAACTCATAAAGCTCCATGCCGAGAGGCACCTCTCCGCCCTTGTATTCGCCGGCGATAAGATATCTGAACTTGCTGCAGCCGATGTCATCGATGCAGATGCCGAACTCACCGATGCGGTTGTCAAGGACCGCCTTCTCATACTCGTTTGCGGGCTCTTTGCCTGCCTCGATATTCGACATGTACTTCTCGACCATCTCGCCCCAGAACTTGGGGATCTCAGCATAAGCTGTCTCGCTGTCGAAGATCTTCTGAAAGCCTATTACCTTTAAGCCATCCTTGGGTGTGATCTTATAATCCATTTTGTCTCCTCCTTGAACAGTTATATTGATCTTTACGGGAAGGAACTGATTGAACGGCGAGCCCGCGCGGACCTGCGAAGGCGTTGATCCGTGGAAGCGCGAGAATGCCTTTGTGAAGCTCTCGGGTGTCTCATAGCAATAGCGGTAAGCGATGTCGATGACCGGATCTTCCGTACTTCTCAGGTCGATTGCTGCCTGATACAGCCTGCGATTCCTTATGTATTCGCCGACGTTATAACCCGTCATGAACGAGAAGCCGCGCTGCAGAAAGATCGGCGAGATGAAAACCTTTCCGGCGACATCCTGTACACTGATGTCTTCTTCAAGATTATTCTCGATATAATCTATCGCTGCCCTGATGCCTGTGAGCCATTCCACGTTCCGTTCCTCCTTCCTTTGATGATGTCAGTATAACTTCAGGAAGATCTTCTCTCCTGTCATTTTCGAAACTATTCTGTCCGTACTATCTAAGCCTGATCTTAAAGCACAGCGGTTTATCTTCTGCGGGCTCTTTATCTATCCTTATCCTGAGTTCTTCCTCAGTGCCCGAAAAGCCTGACACTTCATAACCGCCAAGCACTTCGGCGCTTATCACATCAACATCTTTCAAAGACCTGATGCAGAAATCAACACCTGCAGGCTTCATGCAGAAAGCGTAAAGATATCCGTCTTTGCAGGTGAATCTGTAATCTGAAGAAGTAAATTCCTTCTCGTCGTTGTCCATAAAAGAGCCGGCTACGTTATTTACTTCGCCCTCGCCGAAGACCTTCCACGGCGTTGTTCCGTAAATGCCTTCGCCGTTTATCTTCATCCAGGCTCCGACCTCCTTAAGGACCAAAGTCTCTTCATCAGTGATCGTTCCGTCAGGCTTGGGACCGACATTTAAGAGCAGCATTCCGTTCTTGCTGACGATATCTATGAGGTCGCAGATGATCTGCCTCGAAGGCTTGAATTCATTGTCTTTGATGTATCCCCACGAGAGTCTCCCGATTGCAGTATCAGTCTGCCACGGGGAAGGTGCAATACCGGTAAGAGCGCCGCGCTCGACATCGTATGTGGCGACATCTTTAGGCATCGAATCGTGCTTGAAATTTATTGTTACTTCCCTGCCCCATTCATCTGCGCGGTTATAGTAGTATGCGCAGACCTTTTTAAGATAAGGCTTGAAAGCATTGTTCTGTATCCATGAATCGAAATAGAGAATTGAAGGCTTCAGGCGGTCGATCATCTCGCATGTGCGGACAAGCCAGTCGTCAAGGAAATCCTTATCCGGCGGGCACGCATCAACATCATCTATAGTCTTGAAAACTTCCGTGCCTGAAAGCTCCGGGCAAAGATAAGCAGGACCGTAGAAATCGCTGTAAGCCTCATCGTTAACGTCACAGTCGATCGTGCGTCCCATGTTCATGAAGAAATAGTGTTCGGCCCTGTGATCCGATGCGCAGAATTCGAGGCCGCGCTTATCGCACGCATGCTTTATCTCCAGTGCGACATCCCTGCAGGGGCCCATTTTCGCGGCGTTCCAGCGGTTAAATGAAGTCTCATACATCGCAAAGCCGTCGTGGTGTTCGCACACCGGCATGACATATTTCGCGCCTGCTTCAGCAAACAGATCGACCCATGAAGAAGCATCGAAATTCTCGCCTTTAAACATCGGAATAAAGTCCTTATATCCGAACACGGACGGGTCGCCGAAGTTCTTCACATGGTATTCGTATTCTCGCGCACCGGGCGCATACATCCATCGCGGATACCATTCGCACGCATAAGCCGGCACGCTGTAAATGCCCCAGTGAATGAAGATACCGAACTTGCCTTCGTAATACCATGAAGGCAGTTTATGACCTGACAAGGAAGACCAGTCAGCCTTATAATTACCGGCAGCGATAGTGTCGTCTATGAGCTTTAAGTATTCCTTCTCATCAGACATATTGTTTTCCCCGCTTTTTACCTGTGGCTATTTACCAGCTTGTGACTGATATTTTTAAATCTCCGAAATGAATAGTATCATATCGGCTCTTTAATGGCACTAGCCTGATGCCTCTACCTGATCTAATTCAGGCTGCTTTTATCTTGGTTATCTGTTCTCCTGCCTTGATGGGAATCGCTCTTGTACTGCCCAGTTTAATCATCTGATATGCCGCATTTATATCTGCGTTTATCAGTATTCCGTTGTTGCTCCTGAACAGACCGCGCTTAACTCTTCGTGATTTGTCGTAATAATCTTTCGTAGGTTTTTCCCCGTCAAGAAAACTTGTGCCGCTCGTATAACTCTCGCTTACAATCCTGACCTCTATCCCTTCAAGCTTTGCCTTGTATTCAATCATGTTGATAAGTGTCTTATATGGTATGGATACAAAATTCTGGTTTGTTACGTTTCCCATGTGTACCTTCTGTTTCCATCCCTCATTGGCACCTATCACTATGAGTCCTACATCTGAAGAAACTGCCAGTTCCACTATCTTTCTGCTGGCCTTATGCATGTAGTCTTTTATCTTGCGGTTCCTTTTTGCCGTAAGCTTATCCAGTCTTTTTGTCCTGTTCTTTCCGTTAGATACTTTCGCCTCCTTCTGCATGTGTGCTCTTGCCTTGTTGTAATACTGGTTTATCGATTTCAGCGGTTTCCCGTTGATTATCACGGGCCTGTCTTCAGAATCCCATGCGGCTGCTAAGAGATTGTTTACTCCCAAGTCTATCCCCATGACCTTTGTTCCATTTGTAGTCTTTTCTTCTTTCTCATACATCAGACTGATAAGTATGGAGTTCTTAAAAGTCTTTATGCGTATTTGCCTTACGTTTCCGTGTCTTGCACGAATGTGTATGCCGCTAAGAAACTTGGGCATAGTAACATTACCAGCCTCATCAACCTTAAAATTCTGACTGGTGATCACAAGAGAACCTCTTCCTGTTTTTGGGTTGAGATACCCCGGTACATGCGGATGTTCCTTAAACTTCTTCGGATCTTTTCCATATTCTGCTGTCGCCCTGTAGAACGACTTCCACTCTCTGCATTTCTCCTGTATGCATATCTGGCTGCATGTCGCATACGAAACGTCTTTATATACTTCTGTTCCTTTCAGATACCA
>LVAT01000044.1 GCA_001604135.1 Clostridiales bacterium Firm_14 | reverse complement strand
GACGGCCTCAACGAGTACCTGCCTCATAATTTCACCACTACCAACTGCTTTGCCTATACGGGTACACATGATAACGATACCCTTAAAGGTTGGGTGGATTCCCTTGACAAGAAGTCGCTTAAATTCGCCAAGCAGTATCTCAATGTGGAAAAAAAGAAGGATATACCTATGGCGGTAGTCAGAGCAGCATGGGGCAGTATTGCCAAGGTGGCCTCTGCACAGATACAGGATTTCCTTGAAAGCCCCGAGGAGGACAGGATGAATACGCCCTCCACACTGGGCAGCAACTGGCAGTTCAGAGTCAAGGCAGGCGACCTTACTCCTGAGCTGGCAAAGAAGATACGCAGACTCAATAAAATGTATAATCGCTGATAATTGACTGAATGGAGTTTTTTAAATGGACAAGAATGTATTTATTGAAAAGTTTACAGGCAGGCTTCCAAAGGATATAAAGTCTGCTGCACCTCAGCAGCTCCACAATGCACTGGGGGATACTGTAATGGAAATGTATGCTGATATATGGGCAGATTCACGCAGGGAGCACCTCTCAAAGCGCCGTGCAGCCTATCTTTCAATGGAGTTCCTTGTGGGCAGGATGGTATACAATAATCTTCTGGTGCTTGGAATATATGATGAGGTGAACGAGGCCTTTTCAGAGCTGGGACTTGACCTTGCTTCACTGGAGGAGATAGAGGACGCTGCTCTCGGAAACGGTGGCCTGGGACGGCTTGCTGCCTGCTTCCTGGACAGCGCCGCAACTCTCGGACTTCCGCTTGACGGCTATGGTATCCGCTACAAGTACGGCCTGTTCAAGCAATCCATCGTTGACGGCTTCCAGAAGGAGAACATAGACGACTGGACAAGATACGGCGATCCCTGGTCAAAGCGCTGCGACGAGGATACTGTCCTCATTGAATACAGCGGCCAGACTGTAAAGGCTGTCCCATATGATATGCCTGTATTCGGCTGTAAGACTGAAAATGTGGGAACGCTCCGTCTCTGGCAGGCAGAGCCTGTGAAGGAGTTCGATTTCGATACATTCAACAAGCAGGACTATCTTGAAGCTTCTAAGGAGAAGATATATGCCGAGGATATCTCCCGTGTGCTCTATCCTAACGATGATACCAATGAGGGCAAGAAGCTCCGCCTGAAGCAGCAGTACTTCTTCAGCTGTGCTTCACTGACAGATATCATCCGCAAGCATAAGGCTCTTCACGGCACTGTTGATGACCTTGCAGACTATATCTCCATACAGCTCAACGACACGCATCCTGTTATCTCTATACCAGAGCTAATAAGACAGCTTGTGGACAACGAGGGCTTCACCTTCGAAAAAGCCCTTGAAATGGCGAAGAAGATATTCAACTACACTAACCATACGGTAATGCAGGAAGCTCTTGAAAAGTGGTGGACAGGTCTTGTAGAGGAAGTGCTGCCGAGGATATACGAGATAATCATACAGATAAACGAGGCTCTTATCGCTGAGCTCTATGCAAAGGGCGTTGAGAAGGAGACTATCGCTGATATGAAGATAATCAAGGGTGAACTCATCCATATGGCAGATATGGCCTGCTATGCGTCGAGCCATATCAACGGAGTTGCCGAGATACACACTCAGATACTGAAGGATACTGTGCTTGCCGACTGGTACAAGCTCTGTCCGGACAAATTCCGCAACGAGACAAACGGTATCACTCAGCGCCGCTGGCTTGCACTCTGCAACAGGGAGCTTTCAGCGCTCATCACTGAGCTGCTGGGCGATGACGGGTGGATGACAGACCTTGACAGGCTCAAGGAACTGGAAAAATATGCGGATGACAGCGCAATCCTTGATCGTTTCATCAGCATCAAACAGACAAAGAAGCAGCAGCTTGCAGATTTTATAAAGGAGCGTGAGGGTGTAGATGTTGCTGTGGATTCAGTATATGACATCCAGATAAAGCGCCTTCACGAGTACAAGCGTCAG
>LVAT01000043.1 GCA_001604135.1 Clostridiales bacterium Firm_14 | reverse complement strand
GTACCGCTGGGGATAATGCTTATCCCGAACATCCTCGTTCCGTTTGACCACTGGTGTTCCGGTACACATGAGTTTTCGCCCGAAGCTCGGTATCAGCGTAAGCTCCGCCGGGAGCTGCGGCACTGGACAGGCATTATGGTCTGCACGGATCCAGAGTGGGAGCCGGAGGATTATGCGTATGCTAAGAGAAAAGTTAATATGCTCCGGGAAGAGCTGGGGAAGGATGTGAAAAGTTGATAAGTGATTGCATAAAAGCTTCTTACACATTCAAGGAAGTCTATGCACTTCAGAAACTGCCTCTCGAAACTAAGATCAGGATATCTGTAGAAGTTCTGAGGCGAGCATTTGAACTCAGCAAGCACAATATAGCCCTTGCTTTCAGCGGCGGCAAGGATTCACAGGTAGTTGCAGACCTCGCAGAGAGATATCTCCCTGAGTATTTTCCGAAGATGCTGTGTATATTCGGCAATACCGGAATCGAATTTCCTGAGAGCTTGAAGTTTGCCCGTGAATACGGGAAAGAGCATTTCGGAGAACGCTTTCATGAGACAGAGCTTTCTCAGCTTGAAGAAGATGAATTACGTTATGATTTTGCACGACAGATAGTCTCAGAACTGGAGGAAATAAACTCACTCAGTGAGATATTGAAGCCTGACGGAAAACTCAAAGGGCAGAAGGCTCTTATTGAAGCTGCTTTGAAACTCGGTTACGAGTTGAATCATCATAATTGCTTCTTTAAGGGGCAGAAAAAGACATTTGCATACTGTGTTGAGCAGTACGGAGCTCCTCTGCTTGGTAAAGCTACAAGCAAGCTTGATGCTCACAGAATCAACATTGAATGCTTTTTGAAGTATTCTGCATCGGTCACAGGTAAGGACGAGCTTAAAGAGTACTACGATATTCTCAGAGAATGCAAGTTCTCTCAGCACTGCTGCAAGCTCCTGAAAAAAGAACCGTCAGAACGCAAGCAGGCGGAGCTTGACGTAGATGTAATAGTAAAAGGGCTTATGGCAGCGGAAAGCCGATCTCGACTTACAAGCATTGCTACCAGAGGACATATCTTTGAAAGCCATCGTCCGCATATCAACAATGACAAGGACGGCTTCTATCATGTGAATCCGATAGCATTATGGACAGATGATGATGTGTGGGCGTACTTGAAACAACACGGCTGCAAATATTCTCCGCTTTATGATATGACTTATAAAGCTGCGGACGGATCAGTCCAGCATATCAAGCGGAACGGCTGTATAATGTGCGGTACAGATATACAGTTCAAGGATAATCATCTGGCTATCCTCAGACAGACACATCCGAAAGCATGGCAAAGCTGTATGGAACACTTCGGATATGCAGATGAGCTTTACAAGCTGTTCCGACTGAAAAAGAACAAATACATCCTTGATAGCTTTACCGATGACGGCACAAAGGCAAGAATGATAGAACGATTCGGGAGCACTGACAGACTTCTAAGAGATAGGCCGTGTGCTTACGATGACATGGGAAACCTTGTAGATCTAACAGGAACAGGCCTTGAAAATGAGTACGATGCTGAGGTAATGATATCCCCTGACGGACAGCTCAGCATGATATAAAAAAACCCTTGCCAAAGCAAGGGAAAAGAGAAATAAAAAAATAATTCACACAGACATTTTACCACGAAAGGAGAAAAATGTCAATGAGTACATACGAAAAAGCAGCATATCTGCTTGCAAAGCTCTATCTCATGCGTAGAACGGATTTTTTTGCAATGGAGGTAGAGGATATTGTTGATAAGGCAAGTCCTGAAGAGATAGATTTTTATTATTGTAAGATCATAAGGGGGACATAATGAAGCAGTACACATTTTTCGACGAGCTTATTGTCGATAACTTTGCCGGTGGTGGTGGAGCGTCAACAGGGATTGAGCTTGCAACAGGCAGACCGGTGGACATAGCTATAAATCATGATCCTGATGCGATACTCATGCATAAGACCAATCATCCGAATACAACTCATTATTGTGAATCCGTGTGGGATGTAGAGCCGGAGAAGATATGTCAAGGGCATCCTGTCGGCTTGATGTGGCTTAGTCCGGACTGCAAACATTTCAGTCGAGCCAAGGGCGGAAAACCAAGAGATAAGAATATAAGAGGCCTTGCGTGGATAGCAGTCCGCTGGGCGGCGACGGTAAAGCCGAGGGTCATTATCCTTGAAAATGTCCCGGAGTTCGTGACATGGGGACCTCTCTCAGCAGATGGATTCCCGAACAAGAATAAGATAGGTGTTACGTTTAAAAGCTTTGTGAATGCTCTGAAAATGCACGGCTACGAAGTGCAGTGGAAGGAACTGAAAGCCTGCGACTATGGAGCTCCTACAATACGGAAACGCTTCTTTCTTATAGCACGTTGTGACGGTCAGCCTATAATATTTCCCGAACCTACTCACGGAGCAGGTCGAAAGCCATACAGGACAGCGGCTGAGTGCATAGACTGGAGCATTCCCTGCAAGTCGATATTCGGTCGGTGTAAGCCTTTGGCAGAAAAGACAATGATACGCATTGCAAGAGGACTTGATAAGTTTACATTGAAGGCAGAACGGCCTTTTATCGTGCCTGTTGGCAGTATAGCCCCTCATCTTATACAGTATCACAGCGAGACAAGCGGTCATGAGGTAAGAGGACAGGCTCTCACAGAGCCTATAATGACAGTAGATGCCTCTCCGAGGTATGGTCTGGCCGCCGCTCACATCGTCAAATATTACAGCGGTGATAACTATTCCGACTGTGGAGCACCGCTGGGAACGGTAACAACTAAGGACAGGTGCGGACTGGTGGAATCTCACCTTTGTGTACTCAGAAACGGGGCTGACTGCAAGTCACTGAGAGAACCGCTGCCGACTATATGCTCAGGCGGTGAACATCTTGGAATTGTGAGGACATATCTGAAAAAGTATCCGCCAGGAATTAAGCTCGGCCATTGGCCTGAGGTCAGGGAACTGCTTAATAGATATTGTGGTTACTGGATTGCGGATGATGAGGTTTTGCTCCTCGGGATAAGTGGGGAGCTATATTATATCAGTGACATAGGGCTCAGAATGCTTACACCGAGAGAACTTTATAATGCACAGGGATTCCCGGCTGATTATATTATAGATCATGACTATAAAGGCAATGTATATCCCAAAACAAAGCAGATAGCACGGTGCGGAAATGCAGTTCCGCCGCCCTTTGCGGAGGCACTTGTCCGGGCAAATCTTCCGGAGATGCGCGGAGCTAAGATACACACCATGAGAGAACTCAGGGAGGTAATATAAGTGATACTAAAACCTGAAAACCGTACTGACTGGCTTGCACAGCGAAAGCATGGCATAGGCGGCAGTGATGCCGGAACGGTCCTCGGAGTGAACAAGTACAAGAGCAATATCGAGCTCTGGGAGGAAAAGACCGGACAGCGTGAGCCGGAGGATATATCAGACAAACCTGCTGTGAAGTTTGGAAAGTTCGCAGAGGAGCATCTCAGGGAGCTTTTCCGGCAGGACTACCCGGAGTATCAGGTAGATTATCATGAGTTCTGGATGTATCAGAATGACAAATATCCCTTTATCTATGCGACCCTTGACGGAGAGCTCACAGCTCCGGACGGCCGCAGAGGAATCCTTGAGATAAAAACAACAACGATACAGAACAAGCTACAGTGGGACGAATGGGAGGAACGCATCCCGGACAGCTACTACGCACAGGTCCTTCATCAGCTTGCGGTTACAGGCTGGGACTTCGCCATACTGAAAGCATACATCCGCTATTACAAGGACGGCGAGCTGAGAGTTTCTATCAGGCACTACCGCATAGAGCGGAAAGATGTCGAAGGGGATATACATTACCTTATCGACCGAGAAGCTGAGTTCTGGAACAGCGTGATAAATAAAACTATGCCGGCACTGATACTGCCGGAGATATAGGAGGATAAACAATGTCAATGGAATTAAAACTGGTAACTGCGGAGGTCAGTATTCCGCAGGCCATAGAGAATCTCGAACAGCTCAAAGCTGAGATAGCTCCGAAAATGGAGCACTACCGCACTCTTGTTGTCACCGAGGACAGTATAAAGGAGGCCAAAAAGGACAAAGCGGCGCTGAACAAGCTCCGTGAGGCTATAAGCGACCAGAGGATAGCCGTGAAGAAGCAGTGCCTTGCACCCTATGAACAGCTTGAAAGGCAGTGCAAGGAGCTCGACGCTCTCATCGTTGCTCCTATATCAGCGATAGACAGCCAGATAAAGTCCTTTGAGGAACGTGAAAAGAAGGCTAAGTATGACGAACTGAAGGAGTATTTCGACAGTGTCAATGACGTGTCCTTCCTGCGGTTCGATGATGTGCTGAATCCGAAATACGGGAACAAGTCCCTGAGCACAGATTCATTGAAAGCAGAGCTGTCCGAGGCAGTAAAGAGGACGGCCGAGGAATATGAGGAGATAACCGCTCTTTACAGCGATTCTCCGCTGCTGACAGCTATACAGAACAAGTATGTTGAGACCAGGGAAAAGAGTACAGCACTCGCCTATGCGGCGGTCATCGTGAAGCAGTATGAGAAGGAACAGAAACGCAGGGAGCAGGAGAGCGCTCAGAATGAGCCTGTAAGTCCTCCGGAGCCGGAGAGTGTAACTTCACAGCCTGCACCGCCGGAGCCTGTCAGCGCTGAACCTGACGAGCCTGAGCCGGTGATAACAGGTACATTCAGAGTCACAGGCATAAAAACACAGATAATCACCCTCAGAGACTTTATGAAGTCTCAGGGAATAAAATTTGAAATTGTAAAGGAGTAATTTATCATGGCAATCGGAAACAAACTTACAAAACAGGAGCAGAGAAACCCACTGGAGATAAAGTTTATGGCTGGAGCAGAGGAGGTAAAGCTCACACCGGACACTGTGAAGCGTTATCTGGTCTCAGGTGATCCCTCAAACGTCACGGCGCAGGAGGTTGTGATGTTCATGAATCTCTGCAAGTTCCAGCATCTTAACCCCTTCCTTAAGGAGGCTTATCTCATTAAGTACGGCAGTCAGCCTGCGACGATAGTTACCGGAAAATCAGCGCTCGAAAAGAGAGCCGCTCGTTGTGAGGGGTACAGGGGGTTCAAGGCCGGAGTGATCGTTATAAATACTGCCGGAGAGTTGGAAAACCGTACCGGAACACTTGTCCTCAGCGGTGAAGAGTTGGTAGGCGGCTGGTGCGATGTGTATGTCGAGAGATTTACAGAGCCGGTCTCTGTGACCGTGTCGTTGGAGGAATACATAGGCCGGAAAAAGGACGGCTCCGTAAATTCCCAGTGGAGCGGAAAGCCTGCCACGATGATACGAAAGGTCGCTAAGATGCAGGCTCTCAGGGAGGCTTTCCCAGAGGACTTTGCAGGTATGTATTCTGCTGAAGAGATAGATAGCGGAGAACTCCCGGAAATGCCCCCAGAGGTAACAGGTGAGGTAATAGATGTTCCGGCAACTGAGGTACCGGCAGACGATTTTGCTTCCATAATGGAGGGCTGACATGGTTTTGTTCACGATACCGGGAGAACCCAAAGGCAAAGGCCGCCCGAAGTTCTCCCGGCAGGGGAACTTTGTCCGGACATATACTCCGGAGGTAACATCAAGCTATGAGAACCTTGTACGGCTGGAATATCAGAGACAGTGCGGTATATTCATCGGGAAGGACATTCCGCTGACAATGGACATCCGTGCATATTTTGGCATACCCAAGTCAGCAAGTAAAGTAAAAAGGGATGCAATGCTCTCCGGAGACATCCGCCCCACAAAAAAGCCGGACATGGACAATATCGTCAAGATAATCGCAGACAGCCTGAACAGCTTCGCCTATCACGACGACTCTCAGATAGTGTCCTGCACTGTCGAGAAATACTACTCGGATCGGGCGAGGGTGGATGTATATATCTATCCAAAGAAAGGGGAAAATCATGAATAAAGTCATTATTACAGGCAGACTCACCGCTGATCCTGAGCTCAGGCAGACTCAGAGCGGCATATCATCCTGCCGCTTCACGGTGGCAGTCAACAGAAAATATGCAGATAAGGGCACCGGCGAACGACAGGCGGATTTTATCACCTGTGTTGCATGGAGACAGACCGCAGAGTTCGTCAGCAGATATTTCAGCAAGGGCAAAATGATAGCTCTGGAGGGAAGTTTGCGGACAGGCTCCTATCAGGATAGGAACCACTCCGATGTTACTCACTATACCACAGAGGTGTATGTTGATAACGTTGAGTTCTGCGGCGACAAGAGTGATAACAGCAGCGGAAACAGCAGACCGGCTCAGAATGCCGCTCCGCCTGCCCAGAACAGCAGTACAGATACTATGAGCTACGGTGATCTCAGCGACTTTGAGGAGATACTTTCAGACGGAGATGTGCCGTTCTGATGGAGGGACATATGGAAGAAAGTAAATATTTAGCATTTTTAAAGTCGAAAATGGCAATTGCGAGAGATACGGGATTTGAGGTCGAACCTCAATCCCTTAACTCTGCCCTGCTGCCGCATCAGAAAGATATAGTCGCATGGGCGATAAGGGGCGGCAGACGTGCTATATTCGCCAAGTTCGGACTGGGTAAAACAGTTATGGAAGTGGAATTCTGCAAACAGGTAATAGCTCACGAGGGCGGCAAAGCTCTAATAATCCTTCCGCTCGGAGTAAAACAGGAATTTACAAGAGACACGGTCAATATTCTCGGCTATGAAGCTCCAAAGTATGTGAGGACAATGGAAGAGGTCAAAGCAGCAGAAGGTGATATCCTCATCACAAACTATGAGAGAGTGCGTGACGGTGATATCGATGTCAGATACTTCACAGCAACATCTCTCGATGAAGCAGCCGTGCTCAGGAGCTTCGGAAGTAAGACTTATCAGGAGTTCCTGACAAAGTTCAATGGTGTTCCGTATAAGCTCGTGGCAACTGCCACACCGGACCCTAACAAATACAAAGAGCTGATACATTATGCTGGATATCTTGAGATAATGGACACTGGGCAGGCTCTGACACGCTTTTTTCAGCGTGACAGTACAAAAGCGAACAACCTCACTTTATATCCGCACAAGGAAGAAGAATTCTGGCTGTGGGTCAGCTCATGGGCGGTATTCGTATCAAAGCCCTCGGATGTGAACCAGAATTACTCAGATGAAGGATATGACCTGCCGCCGCTGAAAATCAACTATCATAGGCTTGATACGGTTCGTGAAGAATACGAGATTGACAAGTGGGGACAGGCTATGCTGTTCAGTGAAGCTACAAACAGTCTTGCAGACGAAAGCAAGATAAAGCGAGAGAGTATAGTTCAGAGAGTAGCAAAGGCAAAGGAAACCATAGAGGCTGATCCGGATGACAGCTTTATACTGTGGCACGACCTTGAAGAGGAACGGCATGAAATAAAGCGCCAGATACCTGAAGCAGCAGCTATCTGGGGTAGTATGGACTATGATCTCAGAGAACAGAAGGTCATTGATTTTTCTGAGGGGAAAATAAAACTTTTCGCTACAAAAAAGATACTTTCCGGAAGTGGATGCAACTTCCAGAGGTACTGCCACAGAGCTATATTTATAGGTATTGACTATAAATTCAACGACTTCATTCAGGCAGTACACCGTATATATCGTTTCTTACAGCCTGAAGAGGTAATTATTGATATCATCTACATGGACGAAGAAGATGAAATAAAAAATCAGCTCCTTGAAAAATGGAAGAGATTTGATTATCAGGCCGAAAAAATGGCACAGATCATCCGCAAGAACGGACTTTCGACTGTTGAAAGTATTTCCGAAAAAATGAAGAGAAGTATAGGATGTGATAGAGTGGTAGTAGAGGGAAAGAATTTCAAGTACATTAACAATGACTGTATTCTTGAGCTTGAAAAAATGGAAGAAAACAGCGTTGACGAGATAGTAACTTCTATCCCGTTCGGCAATCATTACGAATATACACCAAGCTATAACGACCTCGGACATAATGAAGATAATGATAGGTTTTTCGAGCAGATGGACTATCTCACCCCTAACCTGCTAAGGGTTCTGAGGCCGGGAAGAGTAGCAGCGATACACGTCAAGGACCGTATACTTTTCGGTAATGCCACAGGAGACGGGATGCCCACAGTAGACCCGTTCAGCGATCTTACAGTGATGCACTACATGAAGCATGGATTCCGCTATATGGGACGTATAACGATAACAACAGATGTTGTGAGGGAGAATAATCAGACCTATCGTCTCGGCTGGACAGAACAGTGCAAGGACGGCTCGAAAATGGGTATAGGCTGCCCGGAGTATGTTCTTCTGTTCCGTAAACTTCCGACGAATACAGGCAAGGCTTACGCTGATATCCCTGTGAAAAAATCCAAGCAGGAATACAGCCGTGGCCGTTGGCAGATAGATGCTCATGCTTATTGGAGGAGCTCAGGGGACAGGCTTATCAGCAAAGAAGAGCTCATGAGAGCTCCTGTGAGCCGTTTACAGGAGATATATAGCAGATATTCCAGACAGCATATATACAGCTATGAGGAACATATTGCACTTGCAGAGAAGCTCGATAGTGAAAATAAGCTCCCGGCAACGTTCATGGTGATCGCTCCTGCATCCTGGAACGACAAAGTATGGGATGATATTCTCAGGATGCGTACCTTGAATGCAGAACAGCGCAGAAGAGACCTTCAGCTTCATGTATGCCCCTTGCAGCTCGATATCGTTGAAAGGCTGATAGACAGGTACAGCAATAAAGGTGATGTAATTCTCGACCCATTCGGAGGTATCGGCACAGTGCCGCTGACAGCTATGAAAATGGGACGGTATGGCATGGCTGTGGAGCTTAACCCGGACTATTTCCGTGACGGTGTAGGTTACTGTAAGGCAGAGGAAGAAACGGATGAACTTCCGACATTGTTTGACCTGATCGACGAGACTTCTGCGTGAGGTGATATCATGGCAGAGAGAAGAATGTTCGCAAAAAACGTGATTGATAGTGACTTATTTCTTGATATGCCACTGTCAACACAAGCATTATATTTTCATTTAGCAATGAGGGCAGATGATGACGGATTCGTGAACAACCCGAAGAAAATAGTGCGGATGATAGGAGCTGACAACGACAGCTTAAGAATCCTGATAGAAAAGGCTTTTCTGATACCCTTTGAGACTGGAATAGTTGTTATTAAGCATTGGAAGGTGCATAACTACATACAGTCAGACCGGAAAAAGCCGACTATATACAAAGCCGAAAAAGCCCTATTATGCGAAGATGATAACAAGTGCTACAACATTCGTGATGATTCTGTAAGCAATATGGATACAGGATGTATACAGCATGGATACAGCACGGATACACAGGTTAGGTTAGATAAGGTTAGGTTAGATAAGGTTAGTATAGATTATGGGGATGATAAATCATCCCTCACTTCCCCAACTATCGAAAAGCCTGTTGAAAAGTCGAAAAGATTCATCAAACCGACAGTCGAAGAAGTAAGAGACTACTGCCAGGAACGGAAAAACGGAGTTAATCCTGAGAAATTCGTTGACTACTACGAAAGCAACGGCTGGAAGGTGGGAAAGAATCCCATGAAAGACTGGAAAGCGGCTGTCAGGACATGGGAAAAGAATAGATTTGATAAGCAGGGCGATACTGCTCAGAAGGATCTGGACATTGAAAAGTATAAATGCGTCATCAACAAATTCTGAAAGGAGGAATGACAGTGAAAGTCAGGACGAACTGTGAGCATTGTCGGAAAGAGATATACAAGGAAGCTGAGGAGGCTTATCTCAAGCAGAAATACAGCATCTTGAATGAAAATGCATATACAATGGCGGTATTCTCTACCGCCGCTGTACTTGCAGTCATGCACCGCAGAGGACGTTCAAAGAGATACATCCGGAAGCTGTTCGATGAGATATGCTTCATGTACGACTATCCGGCATATATGGGAAAGGAGCTCCACATGACTGAGGTCATGAAGCTCCTGGAAAATGAGTATGGAATAGACTTCCGGAAGATCAAGATACACACCGAGACCGAAAAGCAGTTTCTTTATGGCGCAAGAAAGGAGACAAGAACATGAAAACAATACTGCAAAAAGCCTCCGAGACCATATATCGACTGGGCAGAGATGCTCAGGACTGCAAGAGCTGTGCAAGGCTGCCGATATGTAATGCGTACCGGACGGAGAACCGATTTGAAAACTGCGATTATAAGTGGCAGTATGCGGACGTGATAAAGGAGGCTGACAATGCAGAGACTGACTGACAGGGGCACAGCAGAGGCCTTGAAGCGAAACGCCGAGGGGCTTGCAGCTAAAGGTTTTGATGTGCCGATTGACGATTTGCGATACATCAAGCTTGCAGACTACGAGAACGAAGAAGAACGGAAAGAGCAGAATTTTGTGAACTATGATCCGGATGATTACTATGAGTGAGGAGGAATAATATGTATCTTCAAATATTCAGAGCAATAGTTGTCGGTGTTGCGACATATGTCATAGTTGCAATCAAGAGAATGGAGGAATAGGATGAAAAAGATTCATAGTATATTTGAAAACTTCATAGAACCTTATGGGCTTTGCAGAGAACGTGATATCAAGCCTATACCGAATATTGATACACCTTGGCTGCGAAAGAAGCTTAATAAGAGAAAAAGGGGAGGAAAAAGGAAATGACTGACACAGATGTCGGCCACGAATCTGGCGGCTGGATAAGCTGTGAGGAGAGGCTGCCGGAAGATAACAGACCTGTTCTGTGCTATGTAAGAGATATAACAGGTGAGGGCAGCGGATACATTATAGGCAGTTGTGAACATAGCGAATTTTGGTTTCTGAAAATCAGTGGCAATAAATGTTTTTCTTTTCCATATATGCGGATAAAAGTTACTCACTGGATGCCGTTACCGGAACCGCCGAAGGACGGGTATGCAGAATGTTGATAAGGAGGTGTAGAAGATGCTCGGATTTATTATCGGTACAATATTCGGCGGATGTGTTGCTTTGATAGCAATATGTCTTACAGCGGAGGACACTGACGATGACGAAGAATAGATTCCGCCTTGACCCTCTCGGAGCGAGATTCCGGATCCGGAACGGCTACAATGGAACCTACATACACATTACCCTCTTCCGTATCCTGGAATTTCCCACAAGGCAGTCAGCGCTTGCATACATGAAACGGGCAGGGCTCAACAAAGAGATATACTACACGGAGGCGGTGGTCAAGTGACTGAAAACGATGTAAAAAGATTTCTTAAATCACATTTCTTTGCTACTCAAAAAATAAAAGCATTAGAACTTGAAAAAAAGCAGCTCAGAATCGACGCACAGGGCGGCTCAATATCCTACGAGGGTAATTACCCTTCCTCAAAAAAGAACGCCGTAGAAGCCACGCTGATGTCCTTAACTGAGAAGGAAGAACGAATAGACGATGAAATAAAAAAGCTTAAGCAAAAACATGAAACGGTGAGAGCTGCGATAGATCTGCTTGATGATGATGACCTGGAATCCGTATTGATAAACAGATATATCACATATCACACTGTAGAGGAGACAGCAGAAATAATGCACTATGCTCCGAGAACTGTAAAACTCAAACAAAAGCAGGCTTATGAAAAACTTTGCACCTTTTTGCCTTGAATTGCCCTTTTTAAGTGAGTATAATGATATCATAGAGATCAGGCAAAAACGAAGGTAGCTGAATCCCCCTGCCTGATCTCTGTGTCTCCTTTCTTTTGTTCTACAAACTTTTTCATTTCCCTTGACCGGCTGCGTGAGAACCGGTCTCCTTTGGCAGAATAGAGCAGTGGCAGCTCGCAAGGCTCATAACCTTGAAGTCGCTGGTTCGAGTCCAGCTTCTGCAACCATTCTCTTGTCGTTCCCTTCACAGGGAGCGTGGATTGAAATGTCTACTACGCTAAAAGCCTGTCTATGCCAGCCTTGGTCGCTCCCTTCACAGGGAGCGTGGATTGAAAATGCAACCAGCCAGTTGGCATGAATCTCCTATGTTGATTTTATTCAGAAATACCGTTCCAATAGGAGCGGTATTTCTGTTATACCCTATAGGGGGGAGGGACCCCCTGCAAGTATTGAGAAAGGACTACCGCGCGTCACTGCTCATTAATCCGAACAATTTACGAGAAATTTGTAAAAGAGGTGGACTATATGACCAATGCTGAGAGCATAGCAAAGAAATTGACCGAGAATACCGGGGCTGAATGGCGCCCGATAATGATAGAAGGTGCAGAAGGCAGGTATTTGATATCAAGAGAACGGAAAGTCTATAGCATTTATAGTCATAGAGTCCTCTCTATCCGCAAATTCCGGAACTGCCCCTCAGAATATATCGAACTCAGCCATTGCAACAAGCGGCTGTTTTTGATTGATGAATTAATGATAAAAACATTTCCAGAGCTTTATTGTGATGAGCATAACAATTGGAAGACGATAGAAATCGATAATGAACCTACTATGTACGAGGTCAGCAGTTTCGGCGAAGTACGTAGGCAAAATAATCACAGGCTCTTAAAACCTACAGTTCAAAGTGATGGATACTTGCTTATCAGAATGAGACATAAAGGCAAGACAATAACAGAATATCTTCATAGACTTGTCGCAAAAGCATTTATTCCGAATCCTAACGGCTATGAGATTGTGAATCACATTGATGAGAATAGGCAGAATGATGATGCTTGTAATCTCGAATGGTGCGATAAGAGCTATAATTTCAAATATAGCTATAGATGAAGAAAGGCGGTGCAAAATTGAAAACCTACGGTATGGACTACCTCAAAGCTAAGCTTTCAAAGAAATATACTCGTGTACGGCTCAGGTATGAGCACTATGACATGAAGGAAAAGATGAAGAAAATCAGTGCCCTTATACCGCCTGAGTTTCAGAGCTTGTCATATTCTCTTGGTTGGTGTGCCAGAGCTGTTGATTCTATAGCTGACAGGCTTATCTATGACGGGTTTGACAATGATGATTTCCTGATTGGTCAGATCTATGCGCTCAATAATGCAGATGTTCTTATGGACAGCTCTATCCTTTCAGCTCTCATATCATCGTGTAGCTTCATTTACATTGATACCAAGGACGATGGATATCCACGTCTTGAGTGCATAGACGGCGGCAACGCAACAGGTATCATAGACACAGCGACGAATATGCTCACAGAGGGCTATGCTGTGCTGGAGCGTGATGAAACAGGCAAAGCAGTACAGGAGGCATATTTCCTGCCAAAAAAGACAGAATTCTACGAAAACGGAAAGCTTGTTGAAACTTTTGAGCATGATGCACCTTATCCTCTGCTTGTGCCTATTATATACCGTCCTGATGCACGGCGGCCTTTCGGTCATTCAAGAATCACAAGGACTTGTATGGACATAACTCAGAGTGCTATGAGAACGCTGTTGCGTACAGAGGTCGGAGCCGAGTTTTTCTCCGTGCCTCAGAAATACATAGTCGGACTGTCTCAGGATGCTGAGTTTGATAACAGAAAGGCAACACTGTCCACGTTCCTGAGATTCAGCAAGGATGATGAAGGGGACAAGCCGGTTCTCGGACAGTTCCAGCAGCAGAGCATGGCTCCGCATCTGGAGCATATGAAGATCCTTGCTTCTCTGTTCGCAGGAGAAACAGGACTTACGCTTGACGATCTGGGATTCAACACATCCAATCCGGCAAGCTATGACGCTATCAGAGCATCACACGAAGCTCTGAGGCTTACAGCACGTAAAGGACAGCGCACGTTTGGAGTAGGCTTCCTCAATGCTGGTTATCTTGCAGCCTGCATCAGGGACAAGACAGCATATGACCGCAGCGCCTTCGCAAATACAAAAGCAGCCTGGTATCCGATATTTGAACCGGATGCATCGGCTCTTGGTGCTATCGGTGATGCTATCTACAAGATCAATCAGGCTTCTGAGGGCTTCCTTGGAAGCAGGAACATCAAGCGTATGACCGACATGGAGAGTGATGCAGAGTGAATATCAAGGAGCTGATAGCGGCTCGTGCTGCATCTGACCCACGGCTGAAAGCAGTTCTCAGGAAGATTTCTGACGGCACAGCTACACTCACTGATACAGCCTATTACTCCGATGTCTATTCAGATATTACAGGAAAGATGTTCAGTGATAATGTACTTGATCTCATCGGCGCAGAACGTGAAGAAGAGTGCATCGATGTTCTCCGCAGCAGCTATGATAATATCAATGACATCTGCGCTCAGACTCAGAAATCCCTTGACCAAGCAGCCGCGATAAACATTAAGCCTCAGAGGGCTCCGTTCCCGAAGGAACGTGTTAAGCAGATAGCGCACTCTCTTCTGGATCCGACAGTAAGCGACAATACAATAAAGCGCAGAGCAAATACCGGCGTTGCTAATGTCTCGAAAGGCTTCCATGACAGCTACATCAAAGTCAATGCGAAATTTCGCAATGACGCAGGGCTGAAAGTATATATAAACCGTGAGACTGACGGTAAGTGCTGCGAATGGTGTACAGCAATGGCAGGAAGATACAGTTACGGATCAGAGCCGGACGATGTTTACCGCCGACACGATAACTGCGGCTGTACTGTGACCTATGAAAACGGAAAGCAACGGCAGGACGTATGGTCAAAGCGTTCCTGGACAGATCCTGAAGTCGGAGCAGGTGCAGCAGAACCGGTCAGATTTACTTCGGGTAATGCTCCTTCCGGAGCCGGTGAACCGGTTGTGCTGACGGCGGAGCAGGCAAAGTCTTTGCAGGCAGAAAAACAACTGGAAATATTGACAAATGGTGCTCCAAGTGGTACAATAAGATTAATGAAATCAGTTAGTGTGCCTGACGATTTCGTTTATATCAAAGGTGCTAATAATAATTTTGAAAAATTTGAAGACAGTGATCTTTCAATAGATATTTTGAGAGCGATTGAAAGCACTGTTTCAAAAAGACATGATGAAACTAATGATTTTCATTTTGATAGCTTCCTGATTGCAAAATTTGATTCTGCTCATGAGAAATCAGTTTTTATTACTGATTTAGTTGAACGTGGTTCTGAACTAAAAACTACACTATATATCAACAAGGATTTTGTGATTGGAAAGACAAAAGAACAAATTGATTCTATGTGTAGGGCTCTTAAAGAATCTGGTTGGTGGCAAAGTGAATGCATAGAAGACTTAATTGAACATGAAATTATTCATGCACGCTTGGGCTACATAAATGGTGCATATAAAGCGGATCAATTATATGATATGCTTCTTCAAGATAAGCGTGTGAACGGATTTTGTCGCTTAGTTGATCGCGATAGAAGTGAGTTCATGAATGAAATGACCGTTGCAATTAACCGCGGAGAATCAATTAAGAAAGAGTTTTTAGACGTTTATGAAGAATATGCAAAAGGTTATTTAGGAGGTGTGTCTGATGGCTGACGCTGTAAAATGTTGCATTTGCAAGCATTATAAGTTTGGATTCAACAGGTGTTCCGTGCATCCTGAAGGTATTCCGAAAGAAATAATTACTCAGATCAAAAATTGTCCTAAGTATTCTAAAAATGAAACAAATGACAAATATGATTATCCTGTTGCCACTAATGGCAGATAATAAGTAACCGCTTGATTATTCAGGCGGTTTTCTTATACCCATTTGAGGGAGGTGAGGGAAATGGAAGACTGGAAGGACAGACTGAAAGCTGAGTACGCTCAGACCAAGGAACGTTATGAGAAGCTGAAAGCCTATAACAACAAGAAGGAAGTGGAAGCCAATCTTATTGGTGACCGCATTATGAAACAGGAAGATTATTACAGCAATCGTCTGTTAGCGAGACAGCAGGAAATCATGGCAGATTATCTCAAAGTTCTTGAACTCCGTGCAGAGCTGGCTCACATCGAACTTTAATACCGCTTGAAAGCATTTGCGACCGACACGAATGTCGGCGGCAAGTGCTATTTTTATACCCACAGAAAGGAGTAGCCTATGCCGCAGCCCAGAGCAAGACCTAACCTGCGCCCAGACCATAACGGTACTCAAAGGGCACAGTTTGAATCGAACAAAAAGAAAATATACGCAACGCAGGAGATCTGCGGCATCTGTGGAAAGCCGGTTGACTTCGGCTTCAAGTTTCCACATCCACTGTCTCCGTGTATAGATCATATCATTCCAGTTGCAAGAGGCGGACATCCATCAGATATAAACAACTTGCAGCTTGCACATATGTGCTGCAACCGGCAGAAATCCGATAAGCTTGTTGAAAAACAGAACGTTTCAACAGGTACGGAGCTTGTATCGAACCGGCTGCTGCCTCAGACCTTTGACTGGAAAAATATATGAAAGGAGTAGTCTGAATGAGCGGAGATAAACGCTTAGGCAGGCAAACTCCTACAACATCTGTCGTGCTTCCGTATACCATTTCATACGGTACAGAGGCAGTAGCTATATACAACAGGTCAGGACGATCAGCACAGCCATGGCAGGAGCTCATGCTTGAAGACATCATGGCAGTAAATGATGAGGGCTTATGGGTTCACATGAAATTCGGCTGGTCTATTCCACGCCGAAACGGTAAATCCGAAATACTCATCATGAGAGCCATGTATGCTGTAACTCATGGCGAAAGAACACTGTATACGGCACATAGAACGACTACGTCCCATAATGCATGGGAAAAAGTCATAGAACGTCTTGCAAAGGCAGGCTATATTGAGGGCGAAGACTTCAAGACTACCAAGAAATACGGTCTTGAGACTATCGAATGGCTCAAAGAAGGCGAAGGTATTATAAATTTCCGTACAAGATCAAGCAAAGGCGGACTTGGTGAAGGTTATGATCTGCTCGTTATCGATGAAGCTCAGGAGTACACATCCGATCAGGAAAGTGCTCTGAAATATGTCGTAACAGATAGCAAGAATCCACAGACGCTTATGTGCGGAACTCCACCGACAGCAGTATCCTCCGGTACGGTCTTTCTTACATATCGTAAGGAATGTCTTAACGGCTGTACAGAAGACTGCGGCTGGGCTGAATGGAGTGTTCCTTCACTCACTGATGCCCATGATCCTGATCTCTGGTATGAGACAAATCCCTCACTGGGGTATATACTGTCAGAGCGAACTATTCGTTCAGAGCTTGGTGATGACCAGGTAGATGATAATATACAGCGTCTTGGCTTATGGCTGCGATATAATCAGAAATCAGCTATCACGAAGGAAGAATGGATGCAGTATGCACTTGATGTAGTTCCTGAGCTCCCGGAAAAAACAAGGCTTTTTTACGGTGTCAAGTATGCGAAGAGCGGAAATGTCTCTCTTTCTGTTGCGGTTAAGACAGCAGACGGGAAGATTTTCATGGAATCTATTGATTGTCGCTCGATAAGAGAAGGCAACGATTGGATAATAGCATATCTCAGAGGCACAAGCGCCGACACTGTGGCTATAGACGGAGCAGGTAATCAGACTATTCTTGCGGATGATATGAAAAACGCAGAAGTCAAATGCAAGCCCATACTTCCGAAGGTAGCAGAGGTAGTAGCAGCGAATGCACTCTTTGAGCAGAAGCTATTTGAAGGGCAGCTATGTCATAAGGCACAGCCTGCGCTGCTACAAGCGGCATCCAACTCTGAACATCGTGCTATCGGGGCAGGCGGTGGATATGGCTATTCATCGATATTGGAAGGTGCAGATGTATCACTGCTTGAATCTGTTTCTCTTGCTGTTTGGCTTTGTGCCAACGTCAAGGAACGGAAAAAGCAAATAATCACATATTAACCCGACTACGGGGGAAAGTAGGAATTTGTTATGTCAGAAGAATTCAAGGTAATTGAAACACAGGAAGCGTTCGACGCTGCAATAAAAGCACGTCTTGAACGCAACACAAGAAGCGTGACTGAAGAAGTCACAAAGAAATATGAAGGCTGGATTTCTCCGGAAGAATTGAAGAAGTCCACCGACCAGATCGACGCTCTCAGCAAAGAAATCGAAGCAAAAAAGGCTACAATTGCAGATCTTACTGCTAAGAATGCTGCATACGAGATCAGCTCGGTAAAACTGAAAGTAGCAAGGGAAGTCGGTTTGCCAATCGAACTTGCTGACAGACTCAACGGCTCTAATGAGGAGGAACTGAAAAAGGACGCTGAAACCCTTGCACAGTTTGCTGCAAAGCCAGGTCATCAGCCCAGACCAAAGTCAACTGAAAGCAGAGCCGGCCTGACAGGTGTTGAAGAAGAATTTTATAAAAGAAACCCAGATTTAAGACCATAAGGAGGTAAACTATGGCACATGAACTTCAGGAGAGATATTCTGATCTCGTTTTAGCAAAACTTAGAAAGGTCCTCGTCCTTAAGAACGGAGTTGTTTTTAACAACGACTATGAAGGTTCTCCGGCAGCTGGTTCTGTCAAGATCCCTGTACGTGATACGGAGGTACAGGTGTCTGACTACGATAAGGCTAACGGTATCAGTGCAAGCACAGGATCTACTGCATATGCACCAATGCTTATCACAAAGGATAAGGCAGTCAATGAGATTATTGACGGATACGATGCCGAAGCAGTACCGGATAATCTTGTTGCTGATCGTCTCGACAGCGCAGCATACAGCTTAGCCAAGCAGATGGATACAGACGGCGGAACAGTGCTTATTGCAGGCTCAACAATCACCGGTGTAGCATCTCTTACTAATACCAACATCTATGATACAATCGTAGATATCAGAACAGCAATGAACAAGGCGAATGTTCCCGGAGATAACAGGTATCTGCTTGTAACACCCGATACAATGGCGCTTATACTTAAGTCTCCTGAGTTTATCTCAGCTTCAAGCCTCGGTGATGAAGTCAAGCAGTCCGGTGCAGTTGGTAAGATCGCCGGATTCCTCGTAATTGAGTGGAACGATACAACTGCTAACCTTGCAATGATCGCTGGTCATCCGAAATTCGCAACAAGAGCTGAAGAGTTCTCAGTACCGGTACATATTCAGGATCTCAATGGTTCAGGTAAGTACATTGGCGCTGTTGCAGTTCAGGGACGTGACGTATACGATCATAAGGTTCTTCGCAGTCTTGCTATTCGTTCAGTGTTTGTTCCTTCAGTGCTTACACTTTCAACAACTGTAGGCACAAGTACAGCAGGAGACACTAAGGTAACTGCTACAGTGCTTACAGAGAACGACACTCTCGCTTATAAGAAGAATCCGGCAACAACTTGCGCTTATGGTGTGACTTCTACAGCCTATAGCGGAACATCCATGACAAGCGGAACAGCAAAGGTTATTTCCGGCTGTGTTGTTGGTGACATCATAGAGGTTGTTGAATTTGATTCTAACAGCAAGGCTGTAGCAGTCGGCTATGTAACTCTCACAGCTGACGATATCAAGGCGTAATCTATGGCTGGCACTGCATACTGTACTGTCGCTGATATTCTTGCGCTCGGATATCAGCTGACAGCTCAGCAGCAGCAATCAGCAAGTTCCATAATTAATATGGCTTCTGCAAAGCTGCGACTGCAAGCAAGAAAATACGGCAAAGATATCGATGCCATGATCGCTGATACAGTATCTGGTGAGGATTTTCAGCTTGCTGTCAAAAACGTTGTTATAAATGCAACGGTCAGAGCGCTTAATACCGTTTCAGATGATACTCCTGCCCTTTCTTCTGGATCGGAGACAAACGGTTCATACAGCATACAAATGACGTATCTTAACGCAGGACAGTCATTGTACTTCCTGCGTAATGAACTTAAAGATCTTGGCATAATGAGGCAGACATACGGAGCACTTGATCTATACAATTCAGGAGAGTGATACGATGTTTACTAATAGACCGGGCTGCACTATCTATGAAAAGACAGTGCAGAACAGAGCACCTACATACATACGGCATGAGGTTGGAGCTGTTTACTGGGAGGAGACACTGATAGAGGGGGACGGCAAAGACCGCTCTCCTCGTAATGATGTTCTTATCAACATTCCGGAAGCATCCTCCAACTATATGCCGAAGACTGACGACAGGATATGTCCGGGAAACATTCCGGATCTTACTCCGCCGTCAGGAGCTCTGACGATATATTCCGCCAGTGACCGCAGATATGGTTCAAGCCGGGTACGGCACATCGAATTGAAAGCAAGGTGATCCCATGCTTGACTTCAAAGGGCTTGATATGTCCCCGGATTTTACTGTAAAATCAGAAAAGAACTTTTCTCAGGCTCAGAAGCACGTAGATACTGAAGTAGTCAGACTGCTTGAAGATTATACGCCTATAGCCATGAAGCGGTTTAAGAATCGTGGAAAAATGAGCAAAGCTCACAAGATAGAAAAGCCGGGCGTAGTTATCAACACAGAGCCTACAGCTCGAAAAGAATACTATACGAATAAGGGCTTTTCCGGAAAAAATCGTGGTAAATTCTGGCTTGAAAGAATGAAAGCTGACCACAAGGAGGATATACTGAAAGGAATCAAAGAGAAATGAGCAGAGTACCTATAATTGAAAGTGTCCGCAGCTATATCGCAGGCTTCTCAGGGCTTAAAGACGGTTGTCTGCTTGTTGATATCCTTGGGGACAAGCCTATAGAGTATGTCATTGAATCGGTTCCCTGTGATCCGATATATAAGCGTTATGTAGACGGCGACTGTCAGAAACAGTTTCAGTTTATATTTGCATCCCGAGAGTATTTCAGTGATGACGTGGCTCAGAATATTGCTAATCTCGGTTTTTATGAAGAGTTCGAGGACTGGATAACAGACAATAACTATGAAGGCACACTTCCTGATCTCGGCGAAGGGCGCTCAGCTGTCAGTATCGAGGTCACCACAAGAGGATACGCTTTCTCGGCGGATGGAGAAACAGCAAGATATCAGATACAATTAAGATTAATTTATGAGGAGGAATGAGAAATGTCCGGAATAGTAGCCAGACATAAGAAGGTTGCGTTTTACGGAGTTGTGACCACAAACAACGGCACAACCACAGAGACGTTTAAAAGGATGCCGAAGTTTACCCAGCTTACGACAAACAAGAATCCTATGGAATATAGCCGTCAGTATGTTGATGAGCCGTTCCAGGAGACTGATGTAGTAGGCTATTCGCCGTCTATATCTTATGCGTTCGACAGGAATCGCAGCAGCGATGTGCAGGATGACATTGTTAAGATACATGACGAGGAGCTTATCGGCGACGATGCGGTAAGAAATATCATCGTCGTGGATACTGATACAGGAGATGCTGTGAAACGCTCATATGCAGTTATTCCCTCGACTGAGGGCGATAATATCAATATCCTGACATACTCCGGCACATTCAAGTGCAGAGGGGAGCAGGTTATTGGCACAGCCACAAGCTCAGACGACTGGCAGACCTGTACATTTTCAGCAGCCAGTTAGGTAGCCGGAGAAGCGTCGGAGGAGAACTCCGGCGGCAACTCCGAAGAACAAACAACCGAAGAGGAAACTCAGTAAAATATAAGGAGATGAGCATATGAGCCATAAGATATGGGAAATCAACGGACTAAGCCTTGAGCTTGATTTGCAGGATGCTGATGTTAATGAGCGCTGCGAGCAGGCTTTTGAGGCAATGGAAAAGCATGAAAGAGAACTTCCTAAAGACGGAAAAAATTCCGAACGCATCAGAAGCTATTGTAAGCTTTTCAAGGATTTATTTGACGATATTTTCGGCAGCGGAACAGGTGATAAACTGTTTGAGAATCAGCCGATAAATGTTGATGCGTATGAAGGAGTATATTTTAAGTTCCTTGATTTTATAGCGGCACAGAGAGTTGGTATCGAGCAGAAACGTAATGAACGGTACGCAAAATATAAGCCAGTAAACCGGCAGCAGCGGCGAGCTAAGAAGTGATAAATCCACTGTATGAATCATTCCCAGAGAAAATCAGAGTAAATGATAAAGAGTACAGTATCATAACTGATTTCCGGGAATGGATCCGCTTTGCAGATATGCTGGCAGATGAAGAACTGACTGCGGAAGAAAAGGTACTTGCTGCTGCTCAATGGCTGAATGATCCTCCTGAATATATCTCAGAGGGAATCATCATGGCACTCATATCCTTTTACAGAGCTGATGCCCTGGATCCTGAAATGCCAGAAGGCGAACAGGCTGACGGGGCTGAAGAACCTCGCAGACCTCCGGTGTTCAGCTATAAGTACGATGCTAAGTATATCATAGGAGATTTCCTAAGATACTATGGTATAGATCTGCTTACAGCTGAGATGCACTGGTGGCAATTCCGCTGCCTTATGGCAGCACTTCCAGATGATTCGGTTTGTCAGAAAAGGATAGCATATCGATCTGCTGATATAAGCAAGATAAAAGACGATGCAGAAAGGCATCGCATCATGGAAATACAGCGCCGTATCGCTATTCCGTATGAAATGACCGATGATGAGATAAGTGCTGTGTTTGAGGTGTAAAATGAATAAAATACCTATTCCGGAAACGGAAAGAAAATGGCTCCGCTGTCCCCACTGCGGAGCTAAAACTATATTATACAGCAATATCGCAGTGTGCTCCGGTGTATATGTCAAATGTACACGGGTCTGTAAATCGATATTTGAAGTAAAAATCGAAAACGGAAAACAAGTGCAATGAGCCTATGAGCCGCACGATCCATAAGGAGGGATCAGTGTGGCTTTTGACGGTACATTAAAATTTGATACAGCGATAGATCAGACCGGATTTAAAAACGGTATAGCACAGCTTGGTTCCCTTGCAAAAAAGGGAATGGAGGTAATAGCCGGAGCAACAGCCGCCGCTTCCGGAGCTGTAGCAGTGCTTGGTAAGCAGGCGATATCAGCCTACGCAGACTACGAGCAGTTGACTGGTGGCGTGGAGACGCTATTCAAGGAATCAGCAAGCATTGTTATGGGGTATGCTGAGAATGCGTTTAAGACTGCCGGTCTCAGCTCCAATGAGTACATGGAGACTGTTACAGGCTTCTCGGCGGCTCTTATATCGTCGCTTGGCGGTGACACTCTTAAAGCATCGAAGATAGCTGACATGGCTATCACAGACATGGCGGATAACGCTAATAAAATGGGCTCTACAATGGAGAGCATCCAGAACGCTTATCAGGGATTTGCAAAGCAGAACTATACCATGCTTGATAATCTTAAGCTGGGGTATGGCGGCACAAAGTCCGAAATGGAACGTCTGCTTGCTGATGCCGAAAAGATAAGCGGTATCCACTATGATATATCGAGCTATGCTGATGTTGTAAATGCTATACACGAAATACAGGTCAGCATGGATATAACCGGCACCACAGCAAAGGAAGCGGAACATACGATATCCGGTTCGATCGGAGCAATGAAGTCTGCCTGGAAGAATCTTGTGACCGGTATTGCTGACCCAAAGGCTGATTTAGGAAAGTTAATCAGCGACTTTGTAAAAACAGCCTCGTCAGCTTTCGGAAATCTTCTTCCGGCTGCGAAGCAAGCCCTTGCAGGTATAGGAGAGCTTATCAAGGAGATCGCACCTATAATAGCAGATGCGCTCCCGGATCTTATCAGCGACGTATTACCGTCACTTGTTTCGGCAGGCTGGGAACTGGTGCAGGGGTTAGGTCATGCTATAATAGATAATCTGCCTGCATTACTTTCTGTCGGCAGAGATCTGCTGGATACAGTTTCAAAAGGCATAATCGAGCGGCTGCCAGATCTGATGAAGCGTGGAGCGGAGATGATAAACTCCTTCTCAAAATCACTCTCAGACAATCTGCCGCTTATCCTCGATACAGCTATTAAGATCATAAGCACAATCGGCAAGGGACTTAAGGACAACTTGCCACTGCTTGTAGATGCTGCCTTAACGCTTATTGAGAGCCTTGCAGAGTATCTGGGCGAGAACCTTCCGGAGCTCATTCCTGCGGCTATCGACATGATTCTACAGATCATTGAGACACTTACAGAGCCGGAGAATATCCTGCGTCTTGTGGATGCAGCTATAGCAATACTCTTAGGGCTTGTAGACGGTCTCCTGAACAGTCTTGATGTAATGGCAGAGGATCTCCCGAAGATAGTAGACAATATTGTGGATGCACTCATTGTAGCTGCCCCAAAGCTCCTTGATGCAGCTATTGAGATCATAGCCAAGCTTGCAGAGTATCTTCTCAATCCGGAAAATATAATCAAGCTTACCGTTGCAGCGTTCAAAATAGTGATCAAGCTTGCAGAGGGCATAGTTTCACTACAGGACAAGATGAGAAGTGCAGCGAATGATCTTATAGAAGCGTTCTTCGATGCTATCGGATTCGGTGATGCATACCGCAAAGGTAAAGAGTTTATCGAGGACTTCAAGTCAGGAATGAATGATGCAATCGAAAGCGGCGGTTTCGGCGGAGCACTGGCCTCCGGTGCTAAAGGAGCATGGAACGGTTTAAAAACCGTTGTCAATCCGGTAGGAAGCGCTGTAAGTGCATTTAAGTCTCTAACAGGGCACGCAAGAGGCGGAATAGTCACACGTCCTGAGTTGTCATGGATTGGTGAGGACGGCGCTGAGGCCGTTATTCCTCTTGAAAATAATACCGAGTGGATCGACAAGGTGGCTGACAGATTCGCACTGAAAGTTGCTCCTGAAGCCGTAGATGCTCTTAGAAGGCAGTCTGCTTATATCGACAGCGGATATACTTCAAGTCCTACGACTGACATAGTCAACAACTACAGCTATAGCACTGTCAACAACAATACAGAACATCCGGATAGTCAGCCTGTGAATATACAGCTTATTGTTGGCGATGAGGTAATTGCTGAGGGCGTAGTTGATATAGCAAGTGATAAGATGGACAAAGCTCAGGGCGAAAAAGTTGTGCTCAGAAAGAGAGGACTTGCATGAAAGCAGCTATAACAATAGATGGATCGACTAACACGTTTTATACACTTGGGCTGAAAATGCTTAAGCGCAATATAGGTTCTGCGCCAAAGGATGATTACCGTGAGCGTGTTCCATATTCAAGCGTGACTTTCGACTTCGGCAGTGTGTGCGGTAGACAGAGCTACGGTGAAAGACCGCTGTCCTATAAGTTTGAACTGCTCTGCTTCCACGGCAGACGAGCTCAGGATAAAATCGTGAGGATAATAGAAGCACTGCACTGGACAGGCAGAAAAAAGCTTGAGGACAGCTTGCTGCCGGACTATTATTTCATGGTCTCAGAACCGGCGGTATCATTTGAGGAAAAGCACGGAATATACACGTTTACTGTCACATTCCGGGCAGAGCCTTATATGTATCCTAACAGTAATAAGATGTACACGGCAGATACAGTTCATTTTCCTGATATCAACGATGACGGTATTGTTGATGGTTCAGATGTAACGCTTATTCTTGCGGCAGTCGGAGAGATATCCGCCGGAAGGCCTTCCGGACTTACGCCGGAGCAGGAAAGGGCGGCAGATGCAGATATGGACGGCATGATAACCGCCGCTGATGCTTCACTTGCTCAGCGATTCTATGCGGCAGCTCTTGAGGGTGACTATGATAATTCTCCTGCTGGATTCGCAGAGTTCATGAATGACTGGAAGGATATGGGAAGGGGGATCGTATAAATGTACCGGATAACTATCAATGGACAGCTCCTCCATGAGCCGGATACGCTCAGCCGTTACAGGCTTTCTTCTGGACGTATCGACGATGAAGTTAATCAGATACCGAAGTTCACTTTCCGTATCCCTGTATCTAACCCCAGATATGAGGATGAGCTGAACGACAGGAAGGACATCATCGAAGTCACGAATACACTGACAAATGAGGTAGAGTTTGAGGGGACACTGCTGACGCACACTGATAGTATGTCAAATGCAGGAAAGCTGACCAAAGGTGGCACCTGTGAGGGCTATCTTGGATATCTGTGCGACAGTATACAGCCTTATCATCACTATGAGAATAGCACAGTCACGGAGTTCCTGACGGCTCTGCTCGCTGTCCATAATGCTAACGTCTCTCAGGATAAGCAGATATCTCTTGGCTCATGCGACATATCAGGTGATAACACCAACAGTAAGACGACTGCTTACAGGAATACCCTCGAAGAAATACGTGTAAATCTCATAGAGCGTATCGGTGGAGAAATACGTATCAGGAAGGTCAATGGCAGCCTTGTCCTTGACTTTATGACACAGATCGGCAGCAGAAGCAGTACGAAGATACAGCTTGCTGATAATATAGTCGCTCTCAGTGTAGATACTGACAGCACGAACATCATAACACGGCTTATCCCTCTTGGTTATCAGCTGCATCCGGAGGAGACAGCAGAACGCCTAACAATAGCAACAGTCAACAGCGATTGTATCTATCTCGATGATACCAATGCTATAGATCAGTTCGGTGTGATCGAGGGGACGGTGATATTTGACGATATAACAGTTCCGGCAAATCTTAAAGCTGCCGGACAGGACTATCTCACAAATAACAACCGTATCCGCAAGGCATATCAGGCGCAAGTACTTGATCTTAGTACAATCAATAATACGTATACAGCCGTGAAATGTGGCTGGACATACCCTTTCCTCAATGAGTATATGGACATCAACGAGGAACTGAGGGTAATGCGCCGCTCAGTCGACATATACAAGCCATACGCTCCAACTATCGAGATAGGAGACCGTGCGGAGCGTATCACCGATATCGCTACGAGGACGGCTAAACTCATAGAATATGAGCTGCCAAAGCAGAAGCTTGACATCCTTGCTTCGGCGAAAGCAACAGCCACAGAGCTTATCAATGCCGGTATCAATGGCCATGTCGTAGTCAACGGCAATGAGATCCTTATTATGGACACTGATGATAAGACAACAGCCACTCATGTATGGCGCTATAACTTAGGCGGCTGGGGTGTCAGTCATAACGGCTATGCTGGACCGTATACAATGGCAGCAACCCTAAACGGTGGATTCGTTGCAGACTTCATCACTGCCGGAGTGCTGAGAGGACTTGAGATAATCAACGGAAACGGAACTTTCCACGTTGATACGAATGGAAATGTCACAGCATCCAGTGTCGATATCAACAATGGCAATGGTATATTCCGTGTGCTGCCTAATGGCACAGTGCAGGCATCCGCTCTACAGATGACCGGAGGCAGTATTAACATGAGTACATCGACTGAAACGTATGATGCTATTACACTGAGCTGCAACGAATGGACACTGAAGCTTGAACCGCTACAAGTCATTCTCAGCAACTCGTCAATAGACAAGAAAATACTGATCCAAGCCGGAGCAATCTATATGTACGATAGCATCAACGCTCAACAGGCAGCGTGTGTGATTGAGGCTGACGGAGATATAGCGACAACCGGCGTGATTACAGCGGATGAACTGCGCTACAATTGGAACGGCAACACCTACAATGTAGGCACGCTCATAAGCACACTATGGAATGAAGTATTCGGAGGTGGAATGTAATGAAATTTTACGGACAAATGCAGGATATGGAATGTCTGTCAGGAGATACTCTGCCGGTATTCGATATTGAAGTCGAGGTCGGTGAAGGCAGCATTGAGGGCGGTACGATGTTCATTTTTGTTGCTAAGTCAGATAGCCCTCATATACCGCTGATCTGTAAGGCTTGCGAGGCAACTGAAGACGGTTTCTCCGTCCAGCTTGTAAGTCAGGATACATCAGGTCTTATGGAGGGAACATACGATATGCATTTCTGTTTTACGGCTTCCGATGGTAACAGCTACAGGAAGCTATTCGGGACACTGTATGTGCATACGACTGCACAGGGAGGCGTATCATGAATCTAAAATTCACGATACCTGACGAGCATCTTAATGTCGGCAAGATCTATATAGATAAGATCGTTGAAAGCCCGTTGCCTTCTGACTACAGAGCAGTTGACTATCTTCAGAGCACCGGCACTCAGTACATCAACACAGGACTGAGATTTGATGTCTCAGATTACAGCTATGAAGTTGATTGTGTGTTGGACAATGAAAACAACAATCAGATGTTCGGTATGAAGTATAACTATGATCACGCTGTGACTGTGTGGGGCGGTAAGTATGATCTGTGCGATTCTTCAAGCAGTATTGTTGAAACAACTATCAATGCCGGAGAAAGATGTGTTTTCACAATAGACAGACCTTCAAAAAATATTACGGCAGTATCAGGCAGTACAGTCTTTTCACACACCTTCACGGGTGACTTCTTCCCAGGCAGCTCAGTTTATCCGGTTATTCTGTTTGCATACTGGACGAGCTGGAGCGATACACTCAGCGGATATGGAAAAGGAAAAATATACTCATTCAAGTTCTACAAAGGTGGAGAACTGGTAATGGAACTGATTCCGTGTGTTCGTAAGTCGGACGGTAAACCAGGTATGTATGATATTGTAGGCGGATCATTCTTGATAAACGCCGGTACAGGTGAGTTTACAACGAGTGAGGAGGCGATATAATGGATAAGGAATTAGTAAAAGAGCTTTCCGACTACTTCGATGAACGTTACGTCCGGCAGAAGGACTGCTCTGAGAGGCACGAACAGACCAATGAAAAAATAAATGAAATGGCAATCAACCAGGCAAAGAATACAACGCAGCTCAGTCTTATCATTAAGATAGGGCTTGCAATACTCACAACCGCAATCGGAATACTTGCTTCGCAAATCGGCACAGTAATATTCAAGTGAGGTGCTTCAAATGCCCGAATGCAACAAATGCAACGCAGAATGGCAGAAGCGCTATATACTCGCTGCTAAGAGATTTGATGCTGCTATGAATAAGGCGATCTTTGTTTCTCTTATCTCAGCAATAATAGCGCTTATCTGCATTATCATCACTATTTTTTACGGCGTAAGGACACAGAATTTTATATCGACATTTGAATATGTTGAAGAAACAGAAATCGAAATCGAACAGAATGAGGGCATTAATACTGCTGTAATCGGAAATGAAAACGAGGTGAAAATTGATGGGACAGAAGGTAATTGTGAAGATCAGGAAGTTCTGGCGGAAGAAGTCTGCGAGTAAGACCATGCCGGAGCAGGAAAAGCCGGGCATCGTCAAAAGGATAAAACGTTTCTTCGGAGGTTGATACCATGAAGATCAAGGAACGTATAGCGAAACTGATTGATGTGAAATCAATTATCACCTTAACATTTACCTATGTTTTTGCTTATATGGTGATAACAGGCAAAGATATACCAGATTACTTTGCAACAGCATACACATCGATACTTATCTTTTATTTTGGAAGTCAATTAAAGAAATTGGAGGGAAACGACAATGAAAAACGGAATTGACGTATCACGCTGGCAGGGCACGATTGACTGGGAAGTTGTCAGGGCTTCCGGGGTAGACTTTGCTATACTCCGTGCAGGCTACGGCAGACTTGCATCTCAGAAGGACAAGACCTTTGATGCAAACTATTTCGGCTGTAAAGCTGCAAAGGTTCCCTGCGGTGCTTACTGGTACAGCTATGCAACGTCAGAGGATGAAGCACGGCAGGAGGCGGCGACTTGTCTCGATATACTCAAATACAATCAGTTCGAGTACCCGATCTACTACGATGTCGAGGAGCAGCGCACACTCGCTCTCGGAAAAGAAAAAGTGAGCGCTATCATAAAAGCTTTCTGTGACGTGCTTGAAAAGGCAGGGTACTTTGTAGGCCTCTATATGTCGGCTTATCCTCTGGGCAATTTCGTGAGTGAGGAAGTGCGGAGCAGGTATGCTGTATGGGTAGCACACTATGGTGTAACAAAGCCGTGCTATTCGGGAGCATACGGCATCTGGCAGAAATCCAGCACCGGCACGATACCGGGTATCTCCGGTAACGTGGATCTGAACGAGGCATACGAGGACTATCCGACTATTATCAAGGCTGCCGGGCTCAACGGATTCAGCAAGCCGGAGCCGGTCCCACAGGTTAAGCCTCCCGAAAAAAAGAAAAAAGCTGTGACTCTCACCATCGACGATCACACTTATACCGGGCTGCTGGAAGAGCAGTGAAAAGACTCCCCTCTGACACATATCAGAGGGGATTATATCTTTTTGTGTATCTTCGGCGTG
>LVAT01000042.1 GCA_001604135.1 Clostridiales bacterium Firm_14 | reverse complement strand
TGATTTTTGCTAAGTTGCGAAAATGGCTGTATTTTGCGGTATTTTACGATTTCGCTTTTAGCAGCTTCAAGTGATTTTTGGCAGCTTTTGGTACAAATAAGTGGTAAACAAGTGGTTGGAAGAGCGCTATTCTACGTTGAAAGCAGAATATGGCTGCTCAAAATAAGTGGTCAGATCCCGACGGAGCTTCATTTGTTAATTTTGTATTAAAAGCGAACTCAATACAATAGGAGAACAGAGACTGCTTGTTTGGTGCTTGTAAATCTTATTATTCCACACATAAAGAAATGATTATCTTTCGTGTTCATTCAGCAATTATTATTCCACCTTTTCAAATAAAGTAATATCCATCTTGTCGGTGTCAATGCCAAGGCCCATTTTATTGGGGCGTTATGGCTAAAGATTCCAATTTTGATACAATGCACCCTCTGATTGAACAGGGGGTGCATTTTTTGTTGGGGTAAAAGCTATCGTTTTCTTGTTGGATTACTCGGAAATAGATGATTCTGAAATTCGTTTATTCCAAAAAGAACGTTGGTAGTCGCAAAATCTATATCCTTTATTTCCTTTATATACAACAATATCTAAGCCATTCTGAACTAATATCGACATAGCGATTCTAATGTATTCTAATGTAGGATAGCTAAACTCTTTTTTAGTAGAGACATACGATAAATTATCATCTCTTGTATCTAATCCTGATAAATCCATATGTTCAATTATTGCTAATAAAAACCTATACTCTGGAATCATGTTAATTCCATCTGTTTTATCAACAATCACAGTATAACCATTGTCTTCGATAATCTCTTGTTTACTATTAGCAAGTCTATCTTGTAATGCCTCAATGAGTATCATAGTGCTAATATCCTTGCTCTTTTGGCCTTTAACTCGTATTATCCGTCTATCATCATATTTCTTTCCTCCAAAGCTGATAAATAGAATTAGTCTTTCATCTGTTTTCACAAAAAATTTCAATATGAATATACAAGCATTTCCAAGCAGATTGTATACTCTATATAAAGGTTTGGCGTATTTAACTATGTATTTCAATTTCATTCTATCCATTTTTATCACCTTCATAACATTAAATAATCATTATTCCGTGTTTGGGATACATTTTTTCATGGTATTCTTTTATTCTTTATCACATATTGTTGGTGTAACATTCCTTCAGTATACATTTAATCAACGATGCTTTGATTTATCATCAGCTAGTGATAAAATTGTAGTTTCCACAACTTTCTTCTTATCAAACACATATTCCATATGTTTCCTTCCTGCAATACCCATGTCTCTTCTTTTTACCGGCGAAAGATTTGCTAAATGTTTCATAGCATTATACAGGCTCTTAACATTTTGCTTTTCGCAAAGGAATCCGCTTTCACCGTCAATGACTGCCTCAAGGCAACCATGAATATTAGTGGTGATTACAGGTCTTCCGGAAGAAGCACACTCCAAGTTGGTGTTCGCCATTCCCTCATGCCATGACGGCAGAACAAAACAATGGCAATTCCTGATGAAAGGGCGAACATCCTCCTGATAACCATGGTAATGTAGCCAGCCTTCATTTTCGAATCTATTGATAATATCTTCGTAGCTTTCTTCATAACCGCCAAGCACATCAAGAGTACAGTTCAAACCTGTTTTTCGAAGCATTCGCATAGCTTTGAAAAGTTCATTGATGCCTTTTTCTTTCATAACTCTGCCAACAAACAGGAATCTTACTTCATCGGTATCCATAGGATAATCTTGATAAGTATAATGCTCAAGATTAACTCCTGCTCCATTCAATAGACAAGTTTTCTTCTCAGGTATGATTTTCTCATCTATAAACAACTGTTGATTTTCACAGTTTTCAAAGAAGACGACGTTTGCTTTTTTTAAGCTGACTTTATACATCGCGGTTACAAGTGTACGTAGCACTCCCTGCTTTTGGAGCCATAGCATTTTCATCTATAATCATACAGCTCAGCCAGTAGTTTGGAACAGATACATCATTATCAAATGGATTCATTTTAACCGGCAAGTCTTTTAAGCCATCTCTGTATCTTTCATAAATTGCTTTCTTTTGAGCGATGTGTTCATCTAGGTATGGGATCTGTCCACGAACAACGCCTGCGATTATGTTGGACATTCTATAATTGTAGCCGAGCTCTTCATGCTGATACCATGGAGCAGCTTCACGGCTTTGTGTTGACCATTTGCGTATTTTATCCGCATCAGCTTTATCAGAACAGAGCAGCATACCTCCAGAAGAGCCAGTGATTATTTTCCAAGTTTGTCAGTAGGGATTGCTCAATCGGCGGAGAATGAAAATCCCGATTTTACGCCATTTTCTTAAAATCCGGTATTTTTGGATAGTTCCGAGCGAGGGATAAAGTTCTATTTTTGAAATGTTCATTCTGGCAGAATATCCCCTTATCAGAGGGATAAATGAAAATCAGCCCACCAGGTATGTCTCCGTCTTACGAAATGTATCGTAATTTGGAAACATACCCAGTGGGCTGCTTCATTATTTACTTTTATGTATCGGCCTCACGGATCTTCCGCATCTGGATGCGATGGAAGCATCATTCGGCACTTATTGCAATAAACCGCAATATCTGGTATAATACAGCTGATATCTACAGTTCAGCCTACCAGATGTCCTTCCTGCACACGATACGCCGTTGTAAGGTCGAATACGACCATATCTCGGTCAGGCACAGCTATGCCGCGAATACGGTATGTGGACTTTATATCCCAGCCGCAGGTCTGATATATAAAACGTACCATATCCATGCTTTTGAGCTCATAACCATCGTGTGAAGTATCCTCTGGCAGCTGATGAGCTCCGCTTGACTTATAGCTGCACTTCTCAACAGCCAGCTTTCCATTCTCCGGATCTAACAGAAATCTGAAATACTGCGGTAAGCCAATAGCTTTCAGAGTTGTCTTGAATACAGTGATCCGTCCATATGCAACCGAGAAGCTGATTCCAAGATCATCATTCTCCCATGATAGGTTCTCCATCTGACACCTCCTCTTCTACGTCAGGGTATACTTCGCCCGTAGAATTCGCAGAGCCAGAATTATCATCAAGAGTCAGCTGCTGCCCGGCCTGCTCGATCTCCACAGGTTTCTTGTCGCCTGTGAGCATAGCTACGTTGATATACCCGTTCTCGACTGTGACCTGTGTCTGCTTTTTATGCTCTTCCACAGGGACTCCGAATGTTCCGGCAATATCCTCGGAGTAGTATCCCTTCTTGTAGTCCACGGTCTCGTCGATCACTTCGCCCTTCTTGGGCTTTTCACGGAATGTCTCCTTCACGATCAGGTCGAAAACATAATAGGTCTCGCCCTCAAACTCGATCTTATAGCCAAGTATCTTGTAGCGGCACTTAGAATCCCAATGCATGAGTTCATACAGCTTATCCGTAAAATCGGGGCAGGTCATCTTACGGCTCTTACGCTTATCCGGCTTGGCTATACACCAGCGCAGAGCATCCTTGTCGTTCTCCTGACAGCCCTTAACTGCAAACTTCTTTTCGTCCTCGCAAAGTAGCAATTGTACAAAGACCACATCTTCCAGACCGTTGATGCAGGCGGTATTGAACGTGATACTGCCTTTTCTGATCGTAACAGCCGGATCACGCAGGTGTGCAAACAGTTCCTTGCGGACAACCACAAAGTTATAGCTTCCGAAAGCCTGTTCCAGCTCTCTTCTTCTGAGTTCCTTTTCGGTAGTCAGTTCTTCGAGCGCCATTTCTTCACTCATCGGCATCATCTGCTCGGTCATATCCTAAGTCCCATCCTTCCATAATTGTTTCGGCTTCTTTCATCAGCTCTGCAAGAGTTTCTGAAGATAGTGCATTCATTTCTTCTATAACCTTTGCCGGTCTGAGAACATCCCAGTCACCACTGTAGTGCTGCTGTGACAGCAGATGTCCTCGTGCAAGCGATACGATCGGAGTTCCGAAACCTTCACCCCATGACGGCGGATAGACTCTCACTGTTTCCTGAACCACGATCTGCTTCTCATCATCTTTTTCCGGGACGATGACCTTCTCTACAGTTTTCGACACTACAGGTTCGTCCAGCTCAAATAAAAGGAGTTTATCAGAGCCGTTGCTGCGGAATTCTCCCTTAAATCTGTACTTGCCGTCATCCTCCCACGACATCAGGCTGAATATGACCTTTGCCAGCCCACGGCAGCTCATGCTGTTCACGATCCACTTATCTTCTTTCAACCTTCCCCAGTGGATCGCATTCGGATTATCGCTCTCACAAGGGCGGATCGCGATGCAGTTATTCACAGTGTTGATAAGCAGTTCAACGTACTCCACATCCTCAAATTTCTTTAAGCACGCAGTACTAAAGCGCATCTTTCCGCCTGAAATCGTCAGAGACAGGTCTTCAGAAGATGGAAAGAAATGTGAACTGACACGCTGATATCCGTTCAGATTCAGCTTAAGACCTGACTGGACATATTCTTCCTTTTCAATAGCGGTCTGAACACTTTCACATGCCTTCTGATAGTCCTCGGAAGAAAAGCCCTCCCAGTTCCGGTCGATCGGAACATATCCTTTGAGCGCACCGTCCTCCACAACACTCAGCACAGGCAATGCGTGCTTTTTTCTTTTGTAAAATGCAGATGAACGGATAAGCTGGGCAGCGTTAAAGACATCCCGGCTGATGATAGCATCGTGATGATCACGCTTTCTATATTTCGGGAGCTTGCCGTCATTCTTTACTGCCTTATGCGTTTTGAAATCAGGCGTGTAAGTCTTATGAGCAAGGACATCGCCGCAATGACGCTCATTGTCTATAATTTGGGTTATCCATGAAGATTTCCACTCGGTATTGCCAAGCTTGGTCTCACGCTGATAATCTGTCAGCAAATCCGCAATTTCCTTACTTGACCATCCGTTCACATACAGATAGTAGATGACCTTGACTGTCTCCGCCTCGGACTCGTTTATTACCAGTCCGCCGTCCTCGTCGTTGTCATAGCCCAGAAGCTCCGGAGTCAGGAAGATTCCGTTCTGGAAACGGCGCTGGACAGACCAGTTCATGATGAAGGACTTGGAGCGTGACTCCTCCTCGGCAACAGTAGCGAGGATAGTCAGAAGCATAGTGCCTTCTGCGCCCAGTGTGCAGAGATTGTTTTCATCAAAGCGCACGCCAACACCGTAGTTTTTCAACTCCTGAACGATAGAGAGGCAGTCAACAACATTTCTGGCGAAACGAGCGATGGATTTCACAAGGATAAGCTGGACTTTTCCTGCTTTTGCATCTTCGATCAGAGACAGCATACCTGCACGGTGAGACAATTCGGTTCCGGAAATACCTTCATCACTGTAGATGCCGGCAAACTCCCAGTTCGGATTCTCATTGATACGCTTGGTGAAATCATTGACCTGTAATTCAAACGAGGAGGTCTGCTCGTCATTCTGTGTAGAGACACGGACATAGGCAGCGACCTTCATCTTTCTGTTTTCAATATCAAGGTCACTATCTTCATTTGCAGGGATGACTTCAATCTCTGAAGGATCGATTCCCTTGTATTTTTCCCTGATCTCGCCTTTATGTTCAGAATTCCTGATTCTGCGCTTTGACGCCTTCACCGTTTTACCCTTTACCTTTCTGCTCCCGGAAGAACCCAGTACCATGTCCGCATTTTCTTATACGGCTTGATGCCAAGCTCTGTTTTGACCTCGTTCATTGTTTTATCGCCTATACGATGTTCTGCCATGATGCGCCTGATCTCCATAGATTCTACGGCACCCTTCTCCAACGCTTTCTTGATGAGAATTGCTGCAAGCTCGTGCTTGTTCTTCGGAAACGCCTCATACACAGGCTCTACGCATATGCTGCTTGCACTTGACCGCTCAGAAGCTACTCCGAGCCAACGGAATCCGGTGGAAGGGCGAATCTCAAATGAGAGATCGGCGCCTTTGGAATCAAGGCTGTTCTTGACTTGCTTTACGATACGGACATCTTCGTCCTCGGGGCTTTTCTCAACCTGAATCACGCTACGGGCGGCGGCGACAACATCAATGCTGCCAAGTCCTCGATACAGGTCTTTTGCGCCTTCCTTTTTGCTGAAGTGTCCGATCAGAACCACGGCGCAGTTATATGTAGATGCCCACATACCGATGCGGCGCATCAGTTTTCTTGCTTTACCCGCTATCTGAAGGTCAGAATCATTTCCGATGTATGACTGTATGGGGTCAATGACCAGAAGCCGCGGTCTCCATTCCGTAATAGCCTCTCTGATACGCTCGTCATCCAGAGTCAGACCGCTGTAGACCTCTTCATCGATAAAAGCGATGTTACTGCAATCAGCCCCTGCGGCCAGCAACCTTGGCTTGATCGTATCCTTCGCTCCATCCTCCGAACACTGATAGATGATTCTCTGTGGAATACCGAAAGCTCTGCCATCAGGCGCTGATCCGCCTTTAGACAGTTCGGCGATCAGATTCATCATCATGCTTGACTTTCCGCAGCCGGGGTCACCTTGTAGAAGTGTGATCTTCCCGATTGCAATATATGGCTGCCACAGCCAGTTGACCGGCATAGCAGTCACATCGCTGTAGAGCGTTAAGAGCTTTGATTCCACGGTTTCTCACACTTCCTTCCGGCATCACTATTTCATCTTCTATTATACTTTATGTAGGGATATCTTACAAGGAACCAGCGGTTCCTATAATTTGTATTTACCGGAACCCACGGTTCCTATTTTTGCTTAAGATGGTGCTATAGCTGGGAGAGAAACGACCACCATCTTAAAAATTGAAAATCAGCTTGCTATGTATCCGAATTGATGGTAATATGATTACTGCCAATGCGGGCCACATAGGAAGGCTGATTATACATGAACATTGACTATTTCAAAATCGGTGCAAGAATCAAGCACCACAGAGAGCTCATGGGGATTACACAGGAAGAACTGGCGGATAGAATCAACGCAACTGAGAGGCACATTCGTAACATTGAATCAGGGATAAAAGGTACTAGTGTCATTTTGCTGATCTCGATCGCCAACGCCCTTGAAGTGACACCCGATGATCTTTTAGCGGATTACCTGACCGGCTTGACAAAGACATCCAAGGCAGAGGCACTCGACCTCTTGACAGACTGCACTCCTGCGGAAAAAGCTATCCTCATGGATATGCTCAGGCACATGAAACAGCTCCTTCAGGAGCACGGAATCTAAAACAAAAATACTGCCCGCATAGGCAGCAGAGCATCCGGATCAAGTCTTGGGTGCTTCTGCTCTCTACACGGGCAGTATTTCTCATATATTCTTTATTCGCCGGCTTTCAGCGCATAGTACAGTTTGGTGATGTATTCAGCCAGTTCAACGCTCATATTCATCACAACCGATTTGCCGGAGATATTATCCAGCATTTCCTTGGCAGATGAAAAGATATCGCCCATATCGGAATCTGAATGATCGGTTTGATCTGCTTTCACAAACGCAACCGCTTCATCGATCAGTTTTGCAAGGTGTTCACCTTCAAGCACTGTCTTCAGCGGAATCGCATCCTGATCTTGGGCAGGATCTGGAAGCTTCAGCACAATACCTTCGCTGAGCACAGCAGCCAGTTTTTGCTCGGCATCCTTACATCTAACAAGATATGTGCGGAGCAGAATTGCGATAATACGATCTCCGAAAGGAATGTCATCAATGCTCACAGAGTAAAATGGATGTTTCATTTTATGTACCTCCTACGTGGGTTTCTTTTGCTTATCAGCTTACTACAAAAAAATTTACATTGCAAGAGGTAACAGAAAAGTTTGTAATAGCATTACAAAAACGATGCCCACAAACTATGCGTTCAACCGGCAAATTATCTATGCCATTTGAAGCCGTAGTAAGTGGGCATTATGTTTATTTATAATATTCAGCGTACCACTGAGCGAATTTTCGAAGTCCTTCACGGATGCTGATCGTTGGTCTGAAACCGTAGTCATCCTCCAGAGCCTTGCTGTCCGCATAGGTCACAGGCACGTCACCGGGCTGCATTCCGACGAGTTCTCTGTGTCCCTCAAAGTCATAATCAGCCGGAAGAACACCTGCGTTCACAAGCTCTTCCTGTAATGTGCTGATATAGTCAAGCAAATTTTCAGGAGTTCCGCCGCCGATGTTATACACTGCATAAGGCGGAAGCGGCAGTCCGTCATCGCCGTTCTGCTTCTCCGGCGCTCCCTGCATGACTCTGTATACGCCCTCGACGATATCATCGACATAGGTGAAATCACGCTTGCAGTTGCCGTAGTTGAAGATCTTAATCGTTCCGTCTTTGGCTAATGTGTTTGTTGCACTGAAGTAGAACATATCCGGTCTGCCTGCAGGACCATAAACTGTAAAGAAACGTAAGCCGGTTGAAGGAATGTTGTAGAGTTTGGAATAGCTGTGAGCAAGAAGCTCGTTGCTCTTCTTAGTTGCAGCGTAAAGACTTACCGGATTATCCACCTTGTCCTCAGTACTGAACGGAACCTTCTTGTTTCCGCCATAGACAGAAGAGCTTGACGCATACACAAGATGCTCTACAGGATTATGACGGCAGGCTTCAAGAATGTTATAGAAGCCAATGATGTTTGACTCAATATATACATCCGGGTGGTCGATGGAATAGCGAACACCTGCTTGTGCTGCTAAGTTGACCACTACATCAAAGTGATACTCAGCAAACAGCTTGTCAATCAGTGCCTTATCGCCAATTGAACCTTTCACAAATATGTGTCTGACTGGCGAAGTGATCGCAGCTTCTTTGATAAGAGACAGACGATATTCTTTCAGCGCAGGATCATAGTAGTCGTTCATATTGTCAAGGCTCACAACTGTACCGGAGGACATTTCTTTTAGCAGTCTCAACACAAGATTTGCACCGATAAATCCGGGAGAACCGGTCACAAGTATGGTCTTGCCGTTCAAGTCAATTCTTTCTTTGCTCATATCTTAATCCCTTCTGAACAGATCTCTTGTATATACCTTTTCTTCAACATCATCGAGAACAGAATCGTAGCGGTTAGCAACGATGCAGCCGCACTTCTTCTTGAACTTCTTCAGATCATTCACAACGAGAGAACCAAAGAATGTGCTGCCGTTTTCAAGTGTCGGCTCATAGATAATAACCGTAGCGCCCTTTGCCTTGATTCGCTTCATGACACCCTGAATGGAGCTCTGACGGAAGTTGTCTGAGTTCGATTTCATTGTAAGTCTGTACACGCCCACAACGACTTCCTTCTGCTTGCTTTCCTGCTCCGCGGAGTAGTCAGCACTGTTGCCGTAAGTGCCGGCAATCTCCATGATTCGGTCAGCAATGAAGTCCTTTCTGGTTCTGTTGGACTCAACAATAGCCGACATCATGTTCTGAGGAACATTCTGATAGTTTGCAAGAAGCTGCTTGGTATCCTTTGGCAGGCAGTAGCCGCCGTAACCGAAGGACGGGTTGTTGTAGTAGTCGCCAACACGGGGATCAAGACAGATTCCACGAATGATATTTGCAGTTTTCAGTCCCTTGACCTCTGCGTATGTATCCAGTTCATTGAAATAGGAAACACGCAATGCAAGATATGTATTAGCAAACAGCTTAACAGCCTCTGCCTCAGTTGTAGCCATAAAGAGAATATCAATGCTTGGCTTAATAGCGCCCTGCTGTAAAAGTGTGGCAAATTCCTCGGCAGCCTTCATGTTAGCGTCATCAGAGCCAACAATGATACGAGAGGGGTAAAGGTTATCGTAGAGTGCCTTGGATTCTCTGAGGAACTCAGGGCTGAATATGATATTATCCATGCCCATTTTCTCACGCACCTGCGCGGTATAGCCAACAGGAATCGTCGACTTGATAACGATAGTAGGCTTTTTCTTCTTTTTTCCCGTTACATCCTTTATGAGGGAAAGAACTGCTTCTACAGCGGAGCAATCGAAGAAGTTTGTCTTCGGATCATAGTTTGTAGGTGCAGCCACGATAATGAAATCTGCGTCCTTGTATGCAGATTCGCCGTCTGTTGTAGCCTTGAGGGAAAGCTGACGCTCTTCATGCTCAGCAAGATACTGCTCAATGAAGTCATCCTGAATCGGAGACTGCCAGTTATTCAGCTTCTCCACCTTTTCCGGTACGATATCCACAGCGGTAACATCGTTGTGCTGTGAAAGCAGAACCGCGAGGGACAGTCCGACATAACCGGTACCTGCTACAGCGATCTTCTTGCGTTCAATCGGCGCTGCCTCTACTGCGTCATCTTCCAGAACATCAGCATTGTCAAAACCAAGGACTGTGCTGAGTGCAAGGAGCTGATCCACAGACGGTGTATAGTCTTCACTTTCCAGTCTGGAGATGATCGAACGGTTGATGCCTGTCTTTTTTGACAGGGCAAGCTGCGACATCTTGATTGCCTTTCTTCTGGTTACAACAGTCTCAGCAAGCAGCTTCGAAGATAAGTGCTTCATAAGTACCTCCTATGCAAAGTGTTACCGCTAGCAACACTTGTGATTTCTAATATGATGATATTATTATAGCAGATGTTATGTAAAAAGTCAATGTATACGTTGCCAAATATGAACTCATAAAAACAATTCAGTTTATATATTGTGACGCCCGTGTTGCTAGTGGTAACACAAATAAAAGAGCCCACTAAGCGGCTACCAGATTCATTCAGTAGTTGCTCAGTGGGCGGAGGTGGTTATTCAGTTATGATCCATTTACCTTTACGGTTTTCTTTATCTCTATGAATTTTCCCTTCTTGCTTAAGGATTTTTATTGCATTTTCAATCTGTCTTTTCGATGCACCGACAATTGATTCAAGTTCTGTATTCTTCACTTTAGGATTAGCACATATTGCTTGATAAACTAAAGCAACTCTTTTTTGTATTTCTTCAGCTTTCGAACCTTTTTGCAAAACGGGCGAAACTGTGCCTTTATCCACTAAAGGTAAAATGATAATTGTCTTATCAGGCTCATTTGTTTCAGTATTGCCGAAGAACTCCTCAATATTCGGCTCCACACAGAGCAAACTGGCATTAAAAGTATTATACCACAAACGTCTCTCATTTACAAGGGGCAAAAGCTGTTTTTCGCTTGATTTATGATGTTTCGACCGCAATATCGTCCTCGGTGATCACCACACGCTGGATCTGCGCAGCGTTTTCGGCATTTACCTCACACCCGATGCTCTCTTCTATAGTCTGAAGCAGCAGATCCTCCTTGATCGTCCTCAGCTTGCAGCCATTTCCTTTCCGTCCCTCATGGCGTCCTCTGCAAGTCCATACCTTATGCTTGATACCTTTCGGGCCGTTCAGTGTACGTCTTGTCATCGGTTCACCGCACTCGCCGCAAAATAGCTTTCCGTACAGGAAGTGCGGTCTGCCGCCAATTCTTCCGACTGCTGCCGTCACCGCTTTCTTTTGTCGTATGATCTCCTGTACGGCATCCCATGTGTTCCTGTCCACAATGGCCGCATGATCATTTTCAAGATAATTGCTCTCATACGGCGCTCTTTCATCCGGCTTCTTCGTCAGGAAATTCTTTGGAGGCTGCTTCTGCAGCAGCTTATCTCCCATATATGTCTCATTCTGAAGGATATACATGATATTATTATGTGCCAGCGGCTGACCTTTTTTCGTTCGGATCCCGTAATCTGTCAGCAAGCGCCGGATCTCCTCAATGCTCTTGCCTTCAATATACATCTGAAAGATCATGCGGACCGCATCCGCATCCTGATTCGGTACAAGTTTGCCGTCAACACAGTCATACCCAAGAATACGGTTATTCCCAAGGTTATACTCTCCGCGCTTGAAGCGTTCCCGATATCCCCACCTGACGTTTTCCGAAATAGAGCGGCTCTCGTCCTGCGCGATTGCAGAGAGAAATGAAAACATCATGGAACAGGAAGGCTCAGCGGTATCCAGATTCTCCTTATCAAAATGAATATCAACGCCGTTACCGTGCAGAAGATTGGCGTATTTCTGGCAATCCACGATATTTCGTGAGAATCTGGATATGCTCTTTACAAGGATATAGTCCACTTTGCCATTCAGCGCATCCTTGATTAGTCTCTGAAATCCCGGGCGGTTCGAGGCCTTGACACCGCTTTTCTCGTCGCTGTATACTCCGGCAAAGTCCCAGTCATCATGCGCCTGTATGAGCCTTGTGTAATAGGAAAGCTGCGCCTCGTAGCTTTCTTCCTGCTCGTCCAGAGTTGTAGACACACGGCAGTAGGCCGCTACACGCTTCTTATGCTGATCTCTGATTCTGGGGATTCTTGTAATCTTCATTTCTTATCCCTGCCTTTCCCTTTACTTGTCTTTTTCTTTTCAGCTTTCCTCTGCTGCTGATTATAATAGCGCTTTGCAATTCTGCCCGGAAGATCCGAATCATAAAATACGTCTGAAGGAACCGTTGTCACAAGACCACATTTCCAGAAGACTTTCATGGATCTGTCATCCGGATCAGGTGTTCCTTTTACTTCCAAAGCAATCAGTTCCTTTGTGGTCCTGATGTGTTTTCCGAACTCAATATGATCAACAAGATCATCCACCCACCAATAATCGACCTTTTTCATTCTGGGATATTCTCTTTTGTATCTCAGCATAATTTCTGCCTCAGAGCCGAATTTTGGGCTGTCAAGTTTCTTCTCTACAATGCCGGCGTCCAATGTGTGATAAGCATTGAGCAGCGCTTGATCCACAAAGCTTGCACGGATAATAAACTGCCGACAGGCATGCTCACCGATCTCGCAGCTCCATCCGCTTCCGGGTCTTTGTATCTTGATACTCCTCTTAAACAGTCTGGAACCGCAGATCGGACACACGAGTTTGTCGCCGAGCGGGTACTGATTGTTATACTTACCGGGCATATCCGGATGAGGTGTTCTTCTTAATGCAAAGATCTGCTTACACCGATTGAATTGCTTCCTGCTGATTATGGCTTGATGATGATTTTCAATATAGTAACTGGGCACCTCAGTGGTATCATTCTTTATTTGCTTATGTGTAATATGGCTTTCGCAGATGGTCTTTTGCAGGAGAATATCTCCACAGTATCTTTCATTCTGAAGCATTAACCGCACTGTACACATGGACCACGTTTCGCAGTTTTCCGGTGTTGGAACATGATTGCTCTGTAAATGCTTCATGATCTTGTCGATGGACTCACCGTGCTCGTACAGCGTGAATATTTCCTTCACAACCATGGCCTGTTCCGGCACGATCTGGTATTCTCCGTTTTCATTCTTCTCGTATCCGTAAAGTTTGCTCCAACGGGATCTTCCTTCCTCATAGCGTTTTCTGATACTCCATGTCGTATTCAGCGAAATAGAGCGACTTTCCTCCTGTGCAAATGCTGCAAGGACGGTCAGAAGCATTTCTGAGAATGCAGTTCTGGTATCGATATGATTGCTTTCAAAGATAAGATGTACTCCGATCTCATTGAGGTGTCTGACAAACGTCAGGCATTCAAGGGTATTTCTGGCAAAGCGGGAAATACTTTTAGTTACGATCAGATCGATTTTTCCTGCTTCACAATCCCTGATCATTTTCCGGAATTGTTTTCGCTTTGAAACACTGGTACCTGTCATGCCTTCATCTGCATAGATTCCTGCCAGCTTCCAGCCCGGTCTGCTTTCTATCATATCAGTATAGGATCTGACCTGATTCTCGAAGCTGGTTCTCTGCTCATCATTGTCAGTAGACACACGGCAGTACGCTGCAACTCTCAGCTCTTTCGCAGTATCCGGTTCTTCAGGATTCTGCGGCTCAAGAATGATCTTCTCAATATTCATAATTTGCCCCTTTCTGAATGGGATCAACTGAGTATTATCCCTCAGCGTTATCCTATTATTGCGTAAAACAGCCGATATATCAAGTCATTTCGCAATCATAAATCGGAGAATAATCCCGATGTTTCAGCAGGATAACTGGTCAATATACAGAAAAAAGCGGCCTCCTGTAATCAGAAAGCCGCATAGTATTATTTATTATTCCGCACTTCTTCAACAAGCTTCGGAAACTGTGAAGGGTACCTCAGAAGATAGGCATCCCATAATTCAGCCTTGTGTCTTGGATCCTGTGAGTCCCGCAGCACACCGGAAGATAATGTTGTCACACTGCCGCATTTCCAGTGAATGCTAATCGTTCTGTCATCAATACCGCCTTTTTTCAGTTCAGAAGCCGTGTGGCTGTGCAAGCCAAAATCGATCCTTTCAATCAGATCATCCAGCCACCAGTAATCAATTTTACTGAATGATGGATGTTTTTCTTTTACCTGCAGGAGCAGTTCTGCATTTTCTGCTCTATCAGCATTTTTGCTATTTACGATACGCTTCACTTCTTCTAAATCAAGCGTTTCATAGGCTTTAAGAATTGCTTTTTCTACTTCCTGAAACTGTATTACGAATTCTCTGCATGCTCCTTCGCCCTCACAGCAGAAATGAGTATAACAGTTCTGGATCAACAGTTTTCTGTGGCGGAGAACATGTCCACAATAAGGGCAGCGGATAAACTCTGCATATGGATACTGCAGCGGCGTTGTTGATTTCTTCAGTTCAAGGATCACATTGCACCGTTCAAACTGTTTCCTTGATATAATGGGCTCATGGTGATTTTTTATATATACACTTGGCAGTGCTCCGTTATTTCGGCGTGAACGATGGGTGATATAATCCTTTACATAGTATTTCTGAGCTATGATATCACCGGCATATTTCTCATTGGCTATCATGTAGTGGATCCTTGAATGGTCCCAAACCTTATCTTTTCCGTCCGGTCTCGTATATCCTTTCTCAAAAAGAATCCTGGTTATTTCGGGTACAGATGTCCCGTGTTCGTATAAATCAAAAATCAGTCTGACGGCCTCTGCCTCTCTTGGAACGATTTCTATATTATCGTTTGCTTCATTCTTTCGGTAACCGTAGCACCTTATCAAAAGCGGTTCACCGTTCTGAAGCCGTTTCCGTTTTCCCCATCTTACATTCTCCGAATGTGAATGGCTTTCTTCCTGGGCGAACGCTGCAAATACAGAAAGCAGTATTTCGGAAGAGATCATATCTGTATCGATTCCTTCTTTTTCAAGTATTAATCGTACTCCAAGATCTCTGAGCTTTTTGATACAATTCAGTGCATCAAGCGTATTACGCGCAAATCGGGACAGTGATTTACAGATCACGCAATCTATAAGGCCTTTTTCACAGTCTTCAAGCATTCTGAGGAACTCCTTACGTCTCGCCATCATTGTCGCAGAGGTTCCTCTGTCGGCGTAGATCCCTACAAACTCCCAGCCGGGCTCTGAAGAAATCTTTTCTGTGTATACCGCAACCTGTGTTTCGTAGCTGGTAAGCTGCTCTTCAGACTTTGAGGAAACACGACAATAAGCACATACACGCAGCTTCGGCTTTGTGGTTTCGGATATATCCTGATTGAGTATTCGCTTTATCTTTGTGCTTCCCACAATTTTACCTCCTTTTCAGCGATCTTTTGACCCTTTTCCATCAGATATTTTTCTTCAGCAGAGAATACTGATCTTCCACCTCCGATTGTCCCGTGTTTTATCAATTCCTGGACAATATCAAATAACTCGTGGCTTACGATGGCGGGATGATGCCCTTCAATAAGGATCTGATCTACAAAGCCTTTATTCTTGACTCTCTTTTCCTTTCCGTTACTGTCAACGATCGTACATTCTTTATTGGAAAGGAAATCTCCCACATAGTTCTCACTGCGCAGAAGCAATGCCACAGTAGGATTTGTCCATACTTTTTCGCTTCCTTCTTCTCTTTCCATACGATTCATTTCATCTCTGATCTCAGCATAGGTGTGGCACATAGCCGCCATATAGAAGGCCATTCTGACAACTTCTGCCTGATTCGGAACGATCACCCAGCCATGATTCTTTCCGTCAGATGTGTATCCGTATCTTGGCGGCGACCACGTTTCTCCTCGTTCAAGATGTTTCATTCTGCTCCATGCCTGATTCTGTGACAAAGAAATGCTCTCTTCCTGTGCGATCGTTGCAAGTATACCGAGTATCAATTCTCCTGTCATGGTATCAGTATCAAGATTTTCTTTCTCAAATAATACACGCACCCCAAGTTCCTTGAGATGTCTGACCGTTTCAACACAGTCTGCCATGTTTCTTGCAAATCGTGATATGCTTTTCGTCAGGATAAGATCAATCTTGCCATCCTCGCAATCCTTTATCATACGATTCAGTTCTTCACGGTTGTACATCTTTCTGCCGCTTTTTCCGTGATCGCCGTATACTCCGACAAACTCCATTTCAGGATCGGAGCTTATCAGTCTTTCGTAATACTCGCACTGGACCTCAAAAGAGCCGTCCTGAGTATCACTTGCAGTGCTGACACGGCAGTATGCACACGCTCGTATTTTCTTGTTTTCCATAAATACCTCCTATCTGACCACGTCTTCTGCGGTCATCATATATTGGCATAAAACAGCATACATAGCAAGTCATTTCAGCAATTATTTTAAGACCACAGACGGAATTATTCTACGGTATTTCTTATGTAAACAGAGGGGGCGTTCCCTCTGTTTTAACGAATCACACCTTTTTCAACGTTCCCTTATAGCTGTCCTTGCCGATCTGCACAGTCACCGTAACACCGGTATCCGGCACATTGGGAACAGGAGTGGGAGTTTTCCCCCAGCCGTTCAGCCCCTTGCCCTTGATGACAGTCGGGAAATCCTTATAGCAGATATCAAGATCCACATTGCCGTTGATACCTGCGACCTTGCCATTCTCGGAATGCTGCCAGATGCCGTATGCGCCGCTGTAATTGGTCTGATCGACCCAATGCGCCAGCCAGATCGTGTACCTCGACTTGATATCGTCGGCGGTATGTGTGGTCAGAGACGAAGCAGAGCCGTACAGACCGACAAAATAGCCGGCGTTCTCAACCTTTTTGAGGAACGCACGCATGATAGCCGAGACCTGTTCCTTGCCGAGGTCGAACTGCTTCTTTTCCTCAAGGTCGAAATAGACAGGCATCTCGAACTGCTTTCCCTTGATAACAGACAGGAACACATCCGCTTCCAGTTCCGCTTCCTCCGGTGTCATGGCATAGGAGTACCAGTACGCACCGATAGGAAGACCGACAGCCTTTGCACCGGCATAATTCTGCTCAAACTTCTCGTCCTTCTGCGATGCCAGTCTGCCGTAGCCCGCACGCAGGATCGCAAAATCAATGCCGTCTGCCTTGACCTTACCCCAGTCGATATTTCCGTTGTGAACGCTCACATCAATGCCCTTCATATCCTCACCCCCGAAATACTTGTAAAAATCATCAGTCACGGTGTTGTTTCCGTGGACTTCATCGCCGTACCACTTACCGTTCGGACGCACATCAACATGTGTGTACTGATAGGCTGCTGTGATATTGGCAATACCTCTGAATCCGATATCCTGCGCCTTACAGCAGACCACCTTGGAGGAAATCGGCTGTCCGTCCTGCCCGTAGCAGCAGATGTCGGCTGCATTGCCAAGCGTGTGCTGACCTGTGCCGGAACCGCCCACAGTCTTATCGTGTGCTGTGCATCTGAAACCAGAGGTCACAATGATTTTGGAACAGTTGAGGGCGGCATACAGCTTTTCGAGCTTCTCAATCAGCTCATTGGAGATCATAAATTCATGTTCCTTACCGCACTTGCAGCGGAACTCTTTTGCATTAAAATGCGGGGAAAGCTGTGTGGTATCCGAATACTCATATTTCTTGTTCATTTTCTTTTCCTTTCTGCGTAAAATCGCTGATTACGGCTTGACAAAAACGGTATACTAATGCTATAATTAGAAAAAACACGGAGGTGCATGAACAATGCCAAGAAAACCTGCAAGCCCAAAAACCGAAACTGCAAAGAAAACAACACGCAAGAAAAAAGCCACTGTCGAAGCAGTCGCTGAGACCACTCCGATTACAGCAGCCGAAGTTGTAGAATCTGTTGCAGAAACAGCAGCCGTTGATGCACCTGCTGTCAAAGCCCCTGCCAAAAAGCGCGGCCGAAAGCCAGCGGCAAAGAAAGCCGAAGCTGTCGCTGATACTGCTCCGGTCATCGCAGAGCCGATTGCTGAGACTGTCACTGAAGCCCCTGTCGCTGAAACACCTGAAAAGAAAACACGCAAGCCCAGAGCGAAGAAGGCTGACAAAAAGTCGGAGCCCGTTCTTATCACCACGCTTCAGCTTGGGGATGCGGAGTTTGACATCAGCGATATCGCAGCTAAGGCATATAAGGCATACAAGTCCGCACATAAGCGCAAGGCTGTAACAGAATTCCGTGTTTATGTCAAGCCGGAAGAGGGAGTGGCATACTTCACTGTCAACGGTGAAGGTTCGCCTGATTTCAAGATCAATCTATAATACACCATCTCCTTTGTAATGCAGTCGAGTGATCGGCTGCATTACTTTTTTCCGTCCTCCATATCATCGATCATTTCCTGAATCTCGTCATCAATATGTGATGCTCGCTTCTGAAGCACCTCGATAGCCTTTTTGATTGCAGGCGGATACGGGATTCCCATGAGCGAAGTGTTCTCGATAATGGAAAGCAGCTCATTGACACAGAAGCCGATGCAGGTCGCATCTCGGATATATGTGGTACCGATCATGATATCCATACGGACAGCCACAACCACCATGAGCAGAATGCAGAACTTCTTCGCAAGCCCGACCCAGCCTGCTTTGGAACTCAGTCTGCCGGTCTTGCTGTGCTTGCTTCTGCCCATAGATGCGGTAATCAGTCCGGTTGTGAAGTCGATTGCCATGAAAATGAGGAGTGTTGCCAATGCTGAATCCCACCCTCCGAGCAGCGCCGCAAAAAAGCCGCCGATGACCCCGGCGGCTGTACAGATATTTTCTTTCATTGTATCATCCTTTCAAATTGTCACATCGACTACTTTCACTGCACGGATCATCGGACTGGTATTGTCGGTGATCGCTTTCCATGCAAGGTAATACTCTCCCGAAGGAATGTTACTGCACTCATGCAGTACATTGACATAGTTGCCCACAGTGCCGAGCCAGCCGAACGGAACAGAAATAGCACTGTGATTCCGGATAGCCTCATAGATATACCTTGCCGTTTCTGCTGAAGAAAGCTGCTGATTGTTTTTAGGAACGAGCCACATCTCACCGATATCCGTAGCGCCCGACTTATAGCTCAGCATGATCTTTCTGTTGCTGCTGATGTGAACAGGTTCAACGCACAGCGTGTAAATGGTCTGTCCCCAGTTGAAGTCAGGCTGATTGTAGTAGATCGCATAGCCGTTCTCTTCGCAGCAGAAATGCGGATAGGATTCTGTGAAGCCTGCAAGGGAGCGATAGCCGTCGTTATAGAAGGTGTAGACCTTTTCGCCATAGTCGTGGAGCGCGTCAATGGAAGCCCTGAACAGCGTGACATCCGGCTTTGTCTGCGGAATCTGCAGCACCTTCGGCACGAGTGAGTTCAGCTTTTCAGATTCCGAAGCCTGTACGCCCATTGTCACAAGATTTCGGGCTAAAGCATCCCTCTGCTCATCGAGGGCGGTCAGATAGTTTCCGATACTCATGTCGTCACCTCCACAATATCCGCCAGTGCTGTCTCAACTCCGGAGAGGGCTTCCTCAACAGCAGAAAGCCTTGAGAGAATATCCGAGATACTCGTCCTGCACCCCTGCATATCATAGAGAATCTCAGTCTTGAAGCGCTCGAATACTCCCTCATTGACACCCACACGCTCAGTCAGATTCATGGCTGTAGTATATGCATCGTTCCAGCGAGTGACGTGGGATTCCGTGATACTGTTCAGCGTCGTAAGGTTGTGATGCCAGTGGGCCTGTCCGACAACTGTTGCGATGGATGCGATATCATCAAGCATTTCCTGTGTGATGCCGTCCAGCACAGCCTTGTTGGTATGCGAATGTGCCTGCGCAGATACCTCGCTGAGTCCGGTTGAGAGTCCGTGCAGAGCGCTTGCGGTTGATGCCTGAAAAGTAGCCTGATCACGCATATACTGTTCCGTAATGGTATCCAGGACATCTTTGTTGTTATGTGTGTGGGCGGCAGTGCTGATTGGAAGAAGAGCCTCCCGGATATCATGGATATCATAGTTTGTTGCATCTTCAAACTGCTGCAAGCCCTGCAGGTCAGCAAGGAGCGCCGCCGTCAGTGCATTCAGCACATCGAGATTCGCATGGCTGTGCGTACTCGGTCTGAGGTTCTCCACAGCTTCATTCAGTGTCTGAATTTCATACTGTGTTCTGTCCTCAAACTGCTGCAGGTCGTCAAGTTCCTGCAGGAGTTCAGGTGTGATCGCATCGAGCGTCTCCTTATTATCGTGACTGTGTGCCTCCTCTGCAACAGGTGCGATCTCACGCTCTATAATGGTCGTGACCTCAGATGTTTTCGGGTACTCCGACATATCCGGCGTGATGCCATCCTTGCCCTTCAGACTTTCCAGCCACTCCTCCTCAGTACCGACATAGCCGTGTTCAACGGCGATCTCATAGGCAGATTTGCCGTCAAGACCGTGTTCCGCATTTTCAATCCGCTTCAGAAGCTGCGTATACAGATCAGGTGTCGGCGGGATAGGCGGTTCATCGCCTTCAAATCCGGATTCTCGGATATTCAGCGTTACCGGAACAGTTGTCGCTCTTACAGTCATATCTGATTCCGTATCATAGCCGAACACTGCCATTTTCACCGCACCCGCGTGAAGCTCCGCAGGCAGATACAATGATGTTCCCTCTGTGCCAAGCACAACGGAATACACCTCATCACACTGTGAGAACTGCACGACCTTGTGAAAACGCTTCCAGTCGCCGTCAAATGTGAATTTGAACTGCACATACTGGATCTGGTGGTCAGCGAGGATCTCACGCTCCACAATTTCAATTCTCTGGTTCTTTACAAGGAATTTCCACATTATTCTCGCACCTCCGTCCATTCTCCTGTTTCAGTATCATACTGCATATATCCGTCAAGACAGATAACCTTGTGCATATTACCAGGCGCAGTACTGCTATTGCCGTCCCAGTTAGATTCCTTTGTCACAGCCGCCCATTCTGCAAGAGTGCCCTCATAGGTGATCTCCTGAATTGGAGTGTAATTAATCATATGAGCGCAGACCTTTGTTACATTATGGCTCAGAGTAAGGCTCTGAAGCGGTGTGCTAACAAAACAAAAACCCGGAACTGTAGCACATTCTACTCTTGCTCTTGAAAGATAAGGGCAGCCCATGAAGATATATGTGCCGAGTGTAGTAAGTGTTTCTGGAAGTGTCACATTCGTAATATGCTGGTCCACAAATGCTTTCTCTCCGATTGCGGTTATATTCGCCGGAATAATAAGCTCGGTAAGTCCTCCATGTTCGTACATAAAGAATGCACGCTCTCCGATCTCGGTAAGAGTTGTCGGAAAGCTGACAGACTCCATATTTTTACATCGTTCAAAGTTACTCTTACCGATAGCGGTTATGCCCTCGGAAATAACAAGTGAACGGATATTTTCATTCTCCCAGAACGGTGAATCACCAAGTTCATAATCATAGGTCACACCGGTACCATGAAGAAGCAGTTTTCCGTTCTCGTACAGTACATAGTGGATATGCTCGCCGCAGGTACCGATCTCAACGATACCGCCGATGATATCATCGACTTCGGTCTGAAGTGTCTCCACCTGATGACTGAGTTCTGCAATGGTCTGATTGTTCTCCTGCACCTCTGCGATAAGCTGTGCAAGCTGAGACTGCATATCCGTTACTTTGCATTTACCGAGGATGCATTTGCAGTAGCCGCAGACATTCTTGTCCTCTCGATAATCGTACCAGTCACGCTCTGTAAGGTCGGTAGCACCCGGATTCAGACGAACCGCATACATGAGCAGTCTTGTTTTATATTCATCTGTCGGCAGTGACGGCAGGCTCGGATTCTCCGCAGGCGTACCGGGCGTTATCTCAAGAGAGACATTTCGTACTGATTCTCCGACATCAAGCAGAATTGCGATCGCCACATATCTGGGTAGGGATTCATCCTGATACTCTGTCAGGTCAATGGTGTAGCGGGAGTCGTTAACGAAATAATGCCCATCGATCCACGCCTTACCAGTACCGAGAATTACTTTCAGACCACTGCTTGCCGCTGTCAGCCTGAACATCTGACCGTAGGTGTCGAGAATACCGTTGCAGATGATGCTACTGAGATACTCTGTGAAGCTCTCAGCAGTATAGGTTCTGTCAAGACCTTTTGAATTGAAAAAGCCGCATGAAAATGCCATAATATCATTCCTTTCTGAATGTCGGTGTCAGGCTTCTGCCGTTCTGATCGAAAGCCTCGATCATACCGATGAGCTGCACTTTCGGCTGAATCATGCCGAAACGCTTATGCTCTACGGTCACATAATCACCGACGAAATAGTCACGGTTGTAGACATACTGCGTGCTATCCGCTGCAATCTCCGATTCCGAGGCGGTTTTCGGATCGACCAGCTTTTCCGAGCCGCGGGTTTTCAGCAGTGCGATATACTGCTCCTCCGGAATCGGCACAGTCTCGCCCTCGACCTGTTCCTCCTCTGAGATATCCTTCGCATCCACATATAGTTCGTAGCGTTCGAGATAGGTCGGCTCATTATCCACACAATATGTGGTATGTTTTCGCTCCGAGCCCTCGCCGTGACCATAGATATAGGCGAAGTTGCGAGTAACAGCAGAATCTGAAGCATATGAGAATGACAACAGATTGCTGTAGGCATCGGAAAAGATGATATGCGGCTCTGTATCCTGCGTCAGGCTGCGATCAATCCCCTCTGAGAGATCAAGCACCATTTTGTAGGTCTCACCAGTATCCTTCACAAGCCGGATATTCGCCGTTCCGCCGATCTTTTCACAGATGGTGTATGCCCATTCCATCAGGTTTTCATAGGATACCTGCAGCGTTGCGGTTTGTTCCCAGCAAGCACCCGATACTGAGCCGAGTGATAAGCCGGGAATGCGACGATTATCATTGAGGAGCGTATTCTGCCTGACAATATCTTGCACAATTTCGCTGTATGCCTTCTGCGCCGTGACATTATATGTCGGGTGAATGATGCGGCGCTCCAGCAGGCACATGAGGAATCTGCCTTTTATGGTCAGATAGTCGCCGTTTTCGGCATCAGTGTCTATCTGCACCGACTCAATAATGCCGAAATGCTGACTGTCATCATCTCTGCCCACGATGCGCCCGGTCTGAAAAATCGAAAGATTCTCCGGATTGGCGGCGATATACACCTCGAAGCTGCCGCACTGGTAGTATTCGATATCCCACAAGAGCGATGAAAAGCTGTCACATACCGCTTCGAGGGTGATCGTCAGGCTGTCCGCTTCAGCGTCCATTCTGTAAACTTCAATCTGCATATATCACACCCCTAGATAAGCATTTGTGTGGACGATGGTCACTCTCAGATTTTGCAGCCCTGTGCCGCGGAGATAGAAGCGGTTTTTTCCTTCACGCAGCGTCAGCCAGGTTGAGCCGGAAACAAGGCGATTGATGATATTGGTTTTCACGCCGCCTCGGTCGAGTGATACCGTCTTATGACCTGTCTTTGTGGTAACTGTAATGATATCACCTGCGAGAATATCACCCGTGATCTGCAAATATTCATCGGTATCAGCATTGTACAGCGTGGGTGATCTGGCGTCCTCAAGGGCTTCTATCTGCAAGGTAAAACCGATCTCGTCACCGTCATTTATAATTTCCATGATGTTCTGCGTATTGTATTTGCCCAGTACAAATGGCTCAGGATTGCTCTCAGTTGGGAATGGAAACGTGAACGCTCCGGTGATCTGGCTGTAATATGCCATGACGGATTCCGTAGAGTACCAGTAGATATCCGGGCAGAGAATAGAGATTTGCCCGGTGACAAGCTGCTCAAAGTTGCTGACCTCGCAAGTCTCCACATAGCCCTCCGCAAACACGTCAATGCCAGCGGTCGCATAGTAGATCTTGATATACCGGGACGGTTTTACCACCTTGTAGAGCTGGTGTCGGCGGGCTTCCACCCCCACGCCGCGCATCTCAAAGGTAATGACGACATTTCGCTTTTCGATAAAGGCGTTGTTGAGGTAGCTGCCGTCCATACCTGCGTAGGAGGAGGTGCTGATCGTTCCGGTGGGAGGATTTAGTCCTTCCACCCGCGATGTCATATACTGATTTGCCGTGGCGGTCATGTCAATACGATCACCGTTGGCATTTTCGAGGATTAGTTTAAAAAACATGGTTTCACCTCTTGATTTGTTCAAATTTACTATGTTATAATAATATAAAAAGTATTAGGAGGTTTTAGTAATGAAATTGAAGTTTGTCCAAAAGTGTTGGAATTATATCGCTCCAAACAAAACATATTTTGATAAACAATCAACAATCCAAGAATACCTTGCTATTACCCCTGATTCAGAGCTTAAGACTGACTTATCTTATGAAGAACTATATGAAGAAGCGTTAAAAGTCGTTGGCAAGCAAGATTTCAAAAAGAATACCAAAGATGACCCCACTTATTTTTCCATGTTAAGTAAAGATGAATCAACAATAGCTATTATGTTAGGAATCCTTGCTTTTGCCGTTTCTCGTGAAGTTGATTTACACGGAACCTCATTAGAAAAAGCAATTGATAAAGTACTTCCAAAGTGTTATGACACCAACAATCCATTTGATGTTAAGGAAGGGTTGGGGCATCGTATTTTTGGGCACGATCCAGCTGTATTTGGATTGAAAAATATTCCCGCTGATACATTAATAAAAGTAAAAAATATTGAAACTGGAGAACGACAACTTGTAAAAATAGGAGAATTCATAGGTGTTGGAACAAAAGGAAACGTTTCTATGTGGGATCTGATATGGAAATTCTATGGTAATAATAGCAATAAACTATTAGGCGTAGTAAATTGCTTAAAGCATACTATTGTTCATTTTTCTAAAGACCTCCTTACTCCTGCTGGACTTCCTTTACCGTTTTCATCGCTGTTTGAAAAATATGAGTATTACGAAAATCTTAATGCTCACGGAATCATGTACAAGAATTCACTAATGCAAAAGCTTGACAATTGGGGAATAAAGCTCAAAGCAAGTGATTTTGCTGCTTTATTTCTAATAGAATCATTTTTCTTAGTTTACTTTAAATGCAATAACACGGACAATTATAAAAAACAAGACTTTAAATTACTTTCAATTGGAACCTGTATATCAATGCAAATGGCAGCAATTGCATTTGGACAAGGCTTACAGCAAGGAAAACGTGGACATAAAAAAATCATACCGGGTGGAAAAATAAATCCTATGTTATCAGTAGCGTTTGTTAAACTAACATTACAGGAAATAAAAACAATCTACAAAGCAAGAAAACACATAAATTTGACATATGATAACCACTATCCGGAGGTGAAAAATAATGGCAAATAAAATAACTGGGAAGGGCTTTGCAGCTGTTATAGCAGCACTAGCAGTAAGTGCTTATGCTTTTCTCAAAATTGAAGATGCGCCTTCCAGAAAAAAAGGAATGGATGCACTTGTTAGAGAGAATAATCAACGCGCAGCAAAGAATAAAAACTCAAAATCTTCAGCAGAGGAGGAAAAAGAATAATGGTTTTTGGATTTTTGATTATCATAGCTGTTATTATCGCTATTATTTTCGTTATAATAGGTTCAAAGAACAGCATTAACCAGCATAATAAATTTCAAAACCATAATCGTCACAATAATAAGAAAAAATAAATAACTGAATCACACATTCAGCGCATTGCGCGTCATACGATAAATTTCCAGCCGCGACAGCGATTTCGGACTATTATTGGTCTGATTCACTGTGCGGCTGTTGTCGTTATTGTAGTTGTTTACAACGGCGGCGGGCTTCTACACCTACACCACGCATCTCAAAGTGAATTACCACATTCCGCTTTTCGATGAAGGCATTGTTCAAGTAGCTGCCGTCCATGCCTGCGTAGGAGGAGGTGCTGATCGTGCCGGGCGGAGGAGAAAGCCCCTCGATCTTTGAGGTCATATACTGGTTTGCGGTCGTTGTCATGTCGAGCTGATCTCCGGCTGTATTTTCTAAGAGAAGGCTGAAAAACATTATATCACCGCCTTTACTTTTCTTTGTAATTGATGTATAATAGGAATATGTAACAATTACAATAGAGATGGTGGTTAAATATGAAAGTAAATTTCAAAAGAGCAGCAATTTCCGGTATTATTGGAGAAATTGCATATTTCATATCAATGATGTTGTTTCTGATCACGCACACCAATTTTGCATTGACACTATGGGAATTCATGACAGTGATTGGTGCTATCGTTATGTTGATTGCTTTCTTGGTGATTGCTGAAGAATTCAAAATCAAACCGCTTCTCCGCAGATTAATGACTATTTCTTTGTCAGGAACAGTATTTCTTACATCTGTTGCGCATTTTACAAGCATTGGTGTTATCAGAAAACTTGAATCACAAGGAACTACTGTCCCTGATTATTTCAAAATAGGAGCTTTTCCGAGTATAGAAATGACGATAGATTATGTTGCATGGGGCTTTTTTATGGGGGCAGCTTTCATCACACTATTTCTTGGAATTAAAGACAAAGCAATAAGAATCTTCTCCGTCACTTGTGGTATCCTATGCTTGTGTGGATTTATCGGAAGTTTCTTCTCCAATTCTCTTTGGTATATTGCACCGCTGGGATACGGAATTGGTTTTTTGATTATGTGCATTTTCATTCTGAAAAGAAAAGAAGCAAAATAATCATAGTAAGTACGAGGGGCAGGCAAAAGCCCACCCCGTCACACATTCAGCGCATTCCGCGTCTGACGATAGATCTCCAGCCGTGACAGCGACTTCGGACTATTATTGGTCTGATTCACTGTACGGCTGTTGTCATTATTGTAGTTGTTTACAACAGTCGTGCCACCTGCGCCTACCATTGCGCCGGTCACACCGGACATATCCACATTGAAATCGGAATTCATCGCAATGGTCATGGCATCCGCTACGCCTGAAATTGCCTTCTCAACATACTTCTTGCTCTTGTTGATACCGTCAGCCAGTCCCTTCATGAAGTCCGGCATCCAGGATTCAAATTCTGTCAGAGGTCCCTTATCAGGAACGGAGAAATGCAGATAATCGCTGATTGCTCGCGCTACATCCGCAACTGTATTGATGAGATTGCCGAGCATATAGTTCAGACCGTTGATCAGGTTCTGCATGAGGTCTCGTCCCCACAACCACGAGCTGTTGACTTTGTCCATGACAGCATCATAGACAGCCCTCATTGCATTTGTGACCGCATCACGAACGCCGCCGAGCCTGTCGCCGATACCGTTTCGGATATTATCCCAGATAGACAGCACAGCGTCCTTCACCTGATTCATCGGATTTCTCACGATATCCGGCATCGCATTCCATACAGACTGCACCACGGTTCTGATCGCATTCAGCGCAGTATTCACTACATCCTTCGCAGCATTCCATGTTGTTGAGATCACATTTTTGATGTCAAGCTGTCCGGTATTGATGAGCGTTTTCATCGCTGTCCATACCGCAGTTACGATCTTTTTGATACCGTTCAATGCAGCATCAATAACAGACGCAGCCGCTTTCCATGTCGTTGCGATGACATTTTTGATGTTGTCAAGCGCATTTTCAACCACGGAAACAATTGCCTTCCATCCGCCTGTGATACCGTTTTTGATCTGTGACATGGTCGCATCAATTGCAGTATTTGCATTTGCCCAGACGATTTTTACAGTATCAAAGACCTGTTCCATGAAGCCCTGTACCGCTGTGACAACATTGGACAGAGCGTTCCTGATAACAGTGCTGATCGTTTCTGCAAGATTTCCTGCAAATCCATTGACTGCATCTCCGACAACACCTGCGTTCTCACTGATACCGTCCGCAAGTCCCTGCATGAAGTCAGGCATCCAGCTCTCAAAATCAGCCAGAGGTCCTTCATCCGGTACCGAGAAGTGCAGGAAAGACTTGATCTTATCTGCCACGCCCTTTACAGCGTCTGCAACCTTGCCGATACAGTTTTTGATACCGCTGACAATGTTGTTGATGATATCCGCGCCCCACTGAAATGCCTGAGAGCCGAGGTTTTTGATAAAATTCACCGCAGCGTTGAAGCCGTTGACGATAGTGTCCTTGATCGCAGTGATCTTTTCTGTGACCGCAGATTTTACACTGTCCCAGATATTGGAGACAGTGTTTTTTATTGCGTTCATGACAGTGCTGACTGTATTTTTGATGCCGTTCCAGATGTTGGATACCGTAGAGGAAATAGCGTTCAGGACGCTGCTGACAAATCCGCTGATTGCGTTCCACACCGCAGATACGACCGCATGGATCGCATTCAGCGTGTTGGTAATATGATTTTTGATGCTCTCCCAGATAGAGGAGATCACCGACCAGATGGCGTTCAGAATACCCGAGATGAAGCCGGAGATTGCATTCCATACGGTAGAGATCACATTGGAAATGGTATCCATTACCGTGCTGACAGTGGTAGAGATCGCATTCCAGATCGTTTCAAAAAATGTCTTGATGCCCTCTAGAACGATAGTTACGACCGCCTTAACGTTTTCCCATGTTGTAGTGATCTTTTCGTGTATCCAGTCCATCACGCGGCTGATAATTACATGGATCGCTTCAAAAAACGTCTCAAACAGATACCTGAATGCCTCCAGCAGCGGCGAAATGAAGTCGTAAATTGTCTGCCATACAGTTGTGATAACAGACCAGATCGCATTCAGCACCGTGCTGATCGCTGTATGAATGGCGTTCCATACGACCGTGATAACAGTTTTGATGAGGTTGATTTTCTCAGATACGCTGTTATAGATTGCCGTCCAGATACCGACAAAAAAGTTCTTGATACCCGTCCAGATGGTTGTGAAAAAGTTCTTGATCGCGTTGAGGACGGTGCTTACGAAGTTCTTTATACCATTCCAGATGTTTACAAAAAAGTTCTTGATGCTCGTCCAGACGCCTACCCAGAAGTCCTTTACTTCACCAAGATCGGTGCCGAAAATACCGCAGATCATATTCAGCGCATTTTTCAGCGTATCCTTGATGAAATTCCATACCGCAGAAAATATACCCTTGATACCGTCCCACACTCTGCTCCAGTCGCCGGTAAAGATGCCGACGAAAATATCCAGAATACTCAGGATAATGTCTGTCACGGCTTTGAAGATATTAGCGATCTGCTGGAACTGTCCCTCAAAGATCGGCTTCAGGAACTTGCAGAGTCCGTCCCATACAGCTTTGATGACCTCGGTGATATTTTTGAAATCAAAGCCGAGGGCATTGACACGGTCAACGATGCCCTGACAGAAGTTATCGAAAATGCTCTTGATCTGATTCCAGATCGCCGTGATCTTATTGCGGAAGTCCTCGTTGGTACGCCATAAATGCACAAAAGCCGCCACCAGTGCAGCGACAACTGCAATGACAGCGACCACGGGCGCGGAGATACCGCCGATAGCTGCGCCGAAGGATGAAAATGCTGCTTTCGCTCCTGCGATCATAGAAGGCAGGTTCGCTACAAGCTGCATCAGCTTGCCGATACCGACCATTGTTTTGCCGATAACAAGAAGCAGCGGTCCCAGTGCCGCCGCCACAAGTGCAATTTTCACGATAGTCTCCTTCGTTGCCGGAGACATTGCATTGAATTTATCAATTAGAGCCTGAATCTTGCTGACAATAGACCTGATCGCAGGCATCAGAATCTCACCGAAGCTGATTGCAAGCTCCTGCAACTGAGATTTCAGGATGGTCATCTGTCCGGCAAGGTTGTCCTGCATGGTGTCTGCCATGCCTTTTGCAGATCCTTCACAGCCGTAAATGGCAGTAGAGAGTTTGTTGTAGTCCTCCTCGCTGGCATTGATAATTGCAAGCATACCCGCCATATTCTGCTTACCGAAGATAGCGGCAGCCGCCTGCATCTGCTCTGCCTGAGCAAGACCCTCTGTTGTTGTTGACAGTTCCGCAACGATATCATCGAAATCACGGGCATTGCCCTCTGCGTCTGTCAGTTCCACATTGACCTTGCCCATTTTCTCACGGAGCATACCCATGATATCCCCGAGCGACCGCATATTGCCGTCTGCATCGGTCATGAGTGTATTTGCCCCGGCGATCTCCTTTGAGACACCTTCCTGCTCTTTGGCAAGCTCCTCTTGTGCACGGGCAAGTTTCAGTTGTGCTTTTTCGTAGTTATTGCTTGCAAGCTGTGCCTGAGTGCTGCCCTCGCCGTACTTGCTGATCGCATCGTTTAGCTTGATTTGTGCATTATCCAGAGAGATCGTCGCATCCTCAACAGCGTGCTCTGCCTTCTCGACCTTCTCAAAGTCGATTTTCTGAATGGTTTCAGTGCTGATAAAACCGAGCTGCTGCATTGCGGCAGCCTGCTGTTTAGTAGGCTTTGTGAGGTTTACAAGAGCGTTTTTCAGACTGTTACCAGCCTGCGAACCCTTGATACCGCTGTTTGCCATCAGGCCGAGTGCGATAGACAGGTCTTCCGCACTCGCACCCATAGAGCCTGCAATCGGCGCAACATACTTGAAAGATTCGCCCATGAGAGAAACATTGGTATTGGCATTTGAGGATGCCGCCGCGAGGATATCTGCAAAGTGTGCTGAATCATCCGCACTCATACCAAGTGCCGTCAGAGCGTCCGTGACAATATCCGATGTCGTTGCAAGGTCTTCACCGGAAGCTGCAGCGAGGTTCATAATACCCTCGACACCGTTCAGCATATCCTCGGTTTTCCAGCCTGCCATAGCCATATAGTTCATGGCGTCAGCAGCTTCCGATGCGGAGAATTTTGTCTGGCTGCCCATCTCACGGGCTTTTGCACGCAGCGCCTCTAAATCCTCACCGGTCGCACCGGATACAGCGGAGACCTTGCTCATGGATGCATCGAAGTCTGCTGTGGTTTTGACCGCAGCAGTACCGAGTCCGAGAAGCGGCACAGTGACATATTTTGTCAGATTCGTACCGACGGTTGCGATTTTGTCGCCGACCTTTTCGATAGATGCTCCCGCTTCACCAATCTTTACAAGTGCCGTCTGAGAATTTGCGGCTTCCTGCTGCAGGTTACGCAGTTCCTGTTCCGTATCAACAATTTCACGCTGAAGTGCGTCGTACTGCTCCGGAGGTATCGGATGACCGAATTCATCAGAGACATCCTTTGCCTGCTGTTTCAAGCCGTTCAGCTCATCGGTGGTCTGCTTGATCTCACTTTGCAGGGCATCATATTTCTCCTGCGAAATTTCACCGCGGGAGAGCTGTTCATCGGCGATGCGGCTCTGCTCCTTCAGTTCCCGGAGTTTTGTTTCAGTCTCTCCGATCTTCTGCTTGATCGGATCGTATTTTGCCTTCCACGCGTCGTAATTGTCTTTGGTTTTGGCGGCCTGTTTGCTGGCTTTCTTCAGCGTTTCGAGCTTATCACTGGTCGATGATACGGCATCGGCAAGCAATCGCTGTTTCTGCGACAGCAGTTCCGTATTGGTCGGGTCGAGCTTCAGTAGCTTTTCCACATCCTTGAGCTGTGTCTGCGTGTTTTTGATGTTTTTATTGACACCTTCAAGGGCTTTGCTGAGTTTCGTGGTATCGCCGCCGATCTCAACGGTAATACCCTTGATTCTGTTTGCCATGCGGATCACCTGCCTTTCGCATGGGTATAAAAAAAGCACCTGCTTTTCAGCAAGTGCTTAGTGTATATTCATAATTTATGCAATCCTAATATTACCTTGGACGGCAGTAATGATAATCGAGCATAAACTCAAATTCATATCCCTGCGGATTGCTTTTGAATTCTTCTCTTTTCTGAAGATCAGTGATAAACTTCTCTGCAATCCCCGTATCGAGATTTTCATTTTCGATCTTTTCAAGAGACCACAAGAAATCTTTCAGTTCTTTTGCTTTGGCTCGGTTTGTCTCCTCGTAGCCTTCCCACCACGACCAGTCTCTTTCCTTAGTGAGTTCTGATTCCAACACACAGCATCTGCTAAATATATAAGAACATATTTCACGCAGAGCAGCTTTGGGCGCAAAGACAATAGCATTTCCTTCTGCACCCTCTGTAATCGGATATTCCTTTCCGGTATACTTACTGCATATTTTGAAAAGAGCTACCGGAATATCAAGGAACATACTGCTGTTCCACCAGCAGATTTCTTCATAGCCGTCATAATCACTTGCAGGCGCAGGAATCACTTTCGATCCGGAGATGATATCACCGGTTCGCTTGTCCTTGATGCGTATACTGATATCAAAATCAAAGCTCATTTTTACCCCCCCTGAACTTCATCCACAACTGAATTATAGCACAGCAGGGAGAAAAAGTCAATCAGAACGCATCAAAGTCTGCCTGTCCAGCGACCTACGACCAGCTTGGTCGTATCTCCGCCGATCTCAACGGTAATACCCTTGATTCTGTTTGCCATGCGGTTCACCTCCTCGTCAGGGTATAAAAAAGCACCTGCTTTTCAGCAAGTGCTCAACTCAAAAATCTATATCATTCTCGGTGAAGCTTCTCTCGGATTGATTCTCCGTATTTCTTTAATGCTTCTGTGAAAGGCATTTCTGTTCTCATGGAAAACAAAAATCGAGGCTTTCTTTGCTGCAGGTTGTAGTTGATCTCCTCACGCAGATGTTCAAGACGAATGGTGATCTGATTATCCGCAGCAAACTTTCGTATTCTGTTTATCATCTGAGCTGAATTTACGAGATCCAGTACAAGTATGCCGTAATAAAAGCCGATGCCAAATGAAAACGCAAGATTTTGTGAGAGCCATTCCAAAGCATCTAATATATGCGGATGCACAAGGAAATAGTATAATGCACTGAGTATCATCCAGTAAAATGAATACTGCGGGCAAATAATACCCTGAATGTTTCCCCAGCATTTCGTATAGTCCCATAGTCTGATGTGTTCAACAGAGATCATGACTCGACCAACAACATATTCAAGTACAGTGATGGCAATAGCCATTAGTATAAACAGAAGCAGTTTTTGTTTCCAGACCCCATTTGCAGATAAATATGACTCCAGACGAGCCATTGAGTACAAAATGCATAGGCTGAATCCATACAGCGGCAGGCACGGACCTGTAAGAAATCCGGGGTTAACCCAATGTTTCTGTGAAACAAAGCGCCGATATATTACTTCGATTCCCCAGCCTACTGTACCTCCGACTGCAAATAAGAACGTCAGTATAATGAAGCGATTCATATCTTCTCCGATCAATACAGTTATCAAGCTGTTTGAAGCTTTTTGTGTGTGGTCTTACTTGTACAAGGAATTATACAGCTTTATGATATTGCCGATCAATACCGCCGCAATGATACTGCCTTCCCGCACGCCTTCCAGTTTTCCAATGAAGATGAAGCAGATGGCAGCGGCAACGATGATATACAGAACATCAAAAAATATCTTGATGTTCTCATATTTCTTGCCTGTTACTTCACTGATCGCACGGTTCATTGCTTCACCGGGCAGCATTGCAACACCGCCTTTGAACTGTATCCAGATGCCGAATCCCAGAACAAAACAGCTCAGGATCATTAGTGCGAACTGCATGATGTAGGTATTTGCTTGCAGTCCGCTGATGAGCTTACAGGAGAAGTCTGTCAGATAGCCGTACACAAATGCGAGTACCGTTTGAATGATGATCTCTACCGGCTTGCATTTCTTACGCAGCAGTGCAATCTGCACAGCGATCTGCAGCACACTCCACATATTCAGCCACCATCCGAATGTCAATGTGTGATTGACAAGGGAAACTGAATACGGAACAGATGCAACCGGGGATGTTCCCAGACCGGCTTTTGCCGATAGAGCTACGCCCATTGATGCAATGAAAAGCCCAATGAGGAACAATGCGTAGTTTTTGATCACTTGTTTCAATAGATGCGCCTTCTTTCAATATTACATGAATATTATAGCACATCAAACTGAAAAAGTAAAGGTATCAGACCTTTTTGAATAGCTGCGCCAGCGATTCTGTCAGGCATTTATGCTTCATTTTTCGCGGCTCAAATCCGATCACATCGAAGAACAGGTGCATCACAGCACCGCCGAAAAATACAGAAATGAGTGTACCAATACCAACTGAGCCGCCGAGTAACCACCCAGCAAATGTAATAACTGCCCACAGCAGTATCTCAACTACCCCGATCGGTATCTTCGGCATTCGTTTCCCGATAGCAATCAGCAGTCCGTCCTTCGGACCGCAGCCTTGTTCTGCGGACATATACAGATACATTCCGATTGAGATAAACAGAAATCCGAGCAGCATCAGCGCGATACCGAGCCCAATGCTGTGATTCTCAGGATATGGGGAATAATCGTTCAATAGTTGTGTCAGGTTTCCGGTTATAACAGCATCCAGTAATGTCGCAAATCCGATGTTTTCTCTGAGAACAAGCTGTATCAGAACAGCAGTCACAGAGATCAGCACCATAGAACTGCCGTAATTCAGCGGAGTGTGCTTTGCAATACCCATGCCGAGGCAGTCCCACGGTGCCAGCCCTATATTCGCTGCAATGGTCAGATACACGCCGAAAGAGTATATAAGCAGTCCACAAAGAGTCTGTAATATGCTCCGCAATACACGGATACGGGTATCAGAAGGAGTCGAAGTCATCCTGCGTTGCCTTGTATTCATATGAAATATCATCATTATCCTTTTCAATGAACATTTCGTTGACCATTCCGATGGTGAGCAGATCAAGGTCAGATAAACTCAGCCCGATCTGCACACATCGGAGAAGGAACAACGGCGTTGTCATCTCGCGGTCAACTGGGCGAGATTTTTTTTTGACTCCGCCTGCGTCTCAAGATTCACGCCCCAGAGTTCAAAAAGCTGCGGCAGCACTTCGTAGATGGAGAAGGTGTTGAACTGCTCCAGCCACTCGTCAGGGCTGTCCGGAACACCCTCCGGATCGGCGTGCTTTGCCATCGTCCAGGCGATGTTCTCAAAAACCTCAAGGCTCTCGATGCCGAGACCGGAATTCTCCTCATCGCTCTCGTCAACAGAATCCTTCAGCGCAGAGAAATCCTTGAAGATGTCCTTGCGGAACTTTGCACGGTAAAGGCGAGGCAGTGTTGCGCTCGCCTTGAAAGGAACCTCGATACCGTCAACAGTAATGATTTTCTTGATAGCCATTGCTTTCTCCTCCGTTATTAGTCAGTTGTAGTTGCTGCGGCTGTGCTGCCGCCCTTTGTGGTACTTGTGGAACGTGTACCGGTGCTGTTGTTGGTGGTTGCTGCAGTCGGGATATAGACGGCGCTGTACCAGTTGTTATAGGTGGTCTCATCTGTGCTTTCACAGGTCTTGGACTTCACCAGACCGGACGGGAGCGCCGTTGCCTTTAGCGACAGCGTCTCTGTCTTGACCTCTTTGCTTTCCTCAGTGGTCTGACCCTCTGTCGCGGGACGGGATGCAGAGCAGCAGTACAGCACATGACGGATGTGATTTTTGTCTCCGTCAAACTCAAAGAGCAGTGCGAACTGCGATGTCTCCGCATCGTTGCGCTCCACCAGAACGCCCTTGCTGTCAAGCTGTTCGCCGAGAATATCGGTTGCGAAATCGGTGGTGATGAGCGCAATTTCGAGGTCACCCTCATAGCCTGCGTTGTTGTTGATAACGTAGTAAACGGTGTTGTCGGCGTAGAAATTGTCGTTCTCGCCGTTGGCGTCAATGCTCAGGGAAACTGCACCGGGCAGGCGCACAGGCGTTGCAAATGTCGGCACACCGTCATCACTCCATGCTGTGATCTTTGCCCAGTGAACCTTGTTCAGACCGAACTTGACCTTGTTTTTCTTCAGAGCCATATTCATACCTCCAATGTGTACAGGACCTCATAGAGCCGTTCGCTCTCGATCCATGTTTCGGATTTTGTATAATAAATGTTGTGCTGATGCAGCACTTCCTCCACACGCTCCTCCGTATCCGGAGATTTTTCATCGGTATAAAGCTCGATGTGCAGCCGCTTGAAGCTGACATACATCAGGTTATCCGCACCGAATGTATTTTCACCGGGAGACAGAAACAGTGTGAACGGAGGATCCGGGCTTTCACCCTCTGCGAAATGATGATACGCAAAGGGCAGCCCGATCTCCTGCATCATCTCGGAAATTTCCTCGTAGGTCACGATAACTCCTTTTTGATGAGCGTTTCGAGCATATCTGCGCCGTTTGCCTCAGCAGGCGCAATATGCGGGATATCTGCCACACGACCGCCGCCTCGTTTCGCATGACCGTGTTCGAGCAGATGCGCGATCTGATAGCGGTCTTTGCTGTGGACGGTCATTTCCAGTGTGTGGCTGTTTTCCTTGGTTTTCTTAGCTGTCCAGCTTCGCTTGTAGCGGCCTGACTTCACAGGAGCGTTTGCAGAGATCTCATTTTTGACGGCGATCGCTGTCTTTCTTACAGCTTTTTTCATAGCGGCATCTGCAAGATCAGCATATTCCTCCAGTCCCTCCATGATCTCCGCAGCCATATCGTCAATAGATGTCATCCTTTGACCCCGCCCTTCGTGATTCGCAGATCAGCTTCATATAGTCCTGCGTCTGATAATTCGGCACAATGCCCTTGATGTCATAGTCAATATCTTCAAAGCGGATGCGGTATACGGTAGAAGTCATCTTTTTTGTCTGCGGAGTCTGACGGATAATGACCTCCAGCTTTTGTATCTCTCTGGTCACTCCGGTATTTGTTTCCTCAGCTGCACCGCCGACAGTATTTGATACAGTCACAGAAGCCCAGAGGGAGAACACCTCCTCCCACCGGGCTTTGTGATTTCCGATCGCATCTTTTTTGACATGATTTTCGAGAACGGCAATCCGCTGATTCAGTTTCCCGATTTCCATCAGACGATGCCCTCCCTCTGTGCAAACAACAGTGCCCTGAGTGTCAGCGTCAGCGCATGATAATCAGCAGTATTGCGGTTTTCATAGAGGTAAGAAACAGTATACAGCATAGCCTGCCGGGAGGTTTCCTCATTTTCCGCGAGTTGCTTTTCATTCATTCTGCCAACATCCATCACGAGCCGCTGCGCCGTATCGATCAGAGTGAGGATGAGCTTGTCATCCTCACAGTGGTCAACACGGAGGTAGTTTTTTGTTTCAGGCAGTGAGATCAGATTCACTTATCTGCCCTCCGTTCTTATCAGCCGTTGCCGCCGGTATTACCGCCAGTAGTGCCGCCGGTCGCTGCCTTGGTACCTGCCATCTTGAGAACCTTAACGGACTCAGGAAGGATGAGACGACCGTCCACACGCTGTGTGGTAAGGAAGCCGACCTGATCGGTGCGGGCATACAGCTCGTTCAGACGGCGGAAGGTGCGGTTCTGACGGTCAGCCACCCAGTAGTTCTTCATATCACCAAAGAGGAGAACACGCTCGCCCTTTGCGATACCCGGCATGAAGGAAGAGGTGCGGATCGGTCTGCCGAGCAGTGTATCCGGCTTTGCGATGTCGAGTGACGGCTTCCAGAGGTAGTTGTCGTTCTTGTCCTTGAGCTTCATGAGCTGAAGGAGGATAGTCTCGTTGCAGACGAACTGTGCGTTTCTGCGGTAGGGAGACTTCAGGCTGTAGTAGAGATCAAAGATCTCATCGAAGGTGATCGCAGTCTGGGATGCCGCAGTAACACCAAGCTCTGCACCGCCGGTCTCATCGAGAATACCGAGAGGCTTTTTGTCGCCGTCACCGGTGAAGAAGGCACGCTCCTCGGCATTGCCCATTGCAACACCAAAACGAGCAGCGATATACGATGCGAGGTCAAAAGCGGAATCGTGCAGAAGCTCGTTGCTGATCTTGATCATCGTGCCGAGCTTGTATGCGGAGAGGGTCGTCTGACCGAAACGGGTATCGGTCTCCGGGATCTCCTCACCCTCATCGATCCACTGCGCCTCCATTGTATCGTTCGCAATAGGGATCTTGCGGGTGCCGGAATTGGTCTTGATGACCGTTGCCATCTGGCGGAAGATGTTGTTCTCCTCAAGTGCCTGAATCAGTCTGCGCTCGAATTCGTCAGGCACAGTGTAGCCGCCCTCGGTGTCCTCACCGACAGAGAGCGCGTTGCGGACTGCAAGCTGATCGCCCTTGTTGCGGATCATATCCCAGAAGGCGGACTTGTACTCGTCGGTTGCGGTCGGGTTGGTGGGCGGTGTATTCTTTGTGCCGGGAGCATTGGTGACGGGCTTGCTGGTCGGCGCGGAAAGCGCCGCATCGAGGGCTGCCTGCTGCTCGAGACGCTCGATCTCTGCGCCGAGAGCCTGCACCTCACCGGCCATTTTGTTGTACTGCTCCACTGCGGAAGCCTCCACGAGACCGTTCTCACCACGGTGCTTTTCGAGGAAGTTCTTTGTCTGCTCCCACAGGGTATTACGCTTACTGCGAAGTTCCATGATCTTGCTCATATCTTTTCTCCATTTCTCCGGATAAAATCCGGTGTAGCATAAAAATACAGCCTGCTTATCTCAGAAAAGCAAGCTGCTGTTTCAGAATTTCATACGGCATAGAGCCGTCTGCGGTTTTACCGTCCATACCAATCACAGGCATATCCGGCACTGTAACTGTCGGTGCGGTCAGCCCTTCCTCGGAAGGTTTCTGTGCATCATCTGCCTTGCCGTCATCGGGCGGCTCTGTGCCTTCGGGTGCTGCGGAAGCGGTGATCTTTCCCAGAATGGTCTGCCCCATGACACGGGTACTGTACTCCCAAAGGGCATCGCCGGTGTCCAGCTTGAACGGCTTCTTTTCGGTCTCTTTCTTTTCATCGCCCTCATCGTCACCGCCTTCCTGATCGGGCTTCTCAGGCTCGTCCGGATCGTCAGGCTCCTCCTTCTTGTCCGGTTCGGGCTTTTCGTCAAAGAGGATCTCATCTGCAAAGCCCAGCTCAACTGCCTTTTTCGCATTGATCCATGTCTCATCGGACATGAGCTTGCTGATGCGGTTTCGGGAAAGACCTGTCTTTGCGGCATATGCGTTGATGATGCTCTCCTTGACCTCATTCAGCGTTGCAATGGCTTTTTCCATATCCTTTGCATTGCCGAAAGCAATAGTGGACGGGTCATGGATCATGAGGAGTGCGGTGGGAGACATCTGCACGGTATTGCCCGCCATTGCGATCACACTCGCAGCTGATGCCGCGATGCTTGCGATTCTGACAGTGACATTGTGCGGATAGTCACGAATCATCGTGTAGATCTCCGCAGCGGCGAAGACATTGCCGCCCGGCGAATTGATCCAGAGTGTGAGGTCGCCGTCCTCGGCATAGAGCTCATCTCTGAAATCCTGCGGCGTGATCTCGTCACCCCAGAAGGAATCCGAGTCGATCGGTCCCTCAAGGCGGAGCACTCTTCCGCCGCTGTCATCGTGAATATAGTCCCAGAATTTCGGCATTTACATCCCTCCGTTTCGTGCTTTCTTCCTGCGCCTTTTTCGCAGGAATCTGTCATCGGTCGATTCTTCATCCGGTTCTTCCTGTTCCTCTGTATCTGTCTGCTCCGGCTCGTCCAGGTCGTAGGCTGCACCTGCATCCTGCAGCTTATTGTAGCTGCCGTTGAGGTAATAATCATCACCGCCGAGATCGTGCGGAATGAGGTCCATGTTTTCAAGCCTGCGCACATCATTCGGGCTCATAAAGCCGTTGCCGACACCGATCGCATAGGCGTTCATTCTGCTCTGATAATCTCCGCGCATCAGACCGTCCACATTGAATTTCGGGAAATATACATCTTGTTCCTCTTCCAGCAGAAGGTCTTTGATGATGCCTTTTTCAATGCGGATGATCCACGGCATGAGGGAATACTGAACGAACGCAATGCCCTGATGCTCGATGTTGTTGAAGGTGCTGCGTTTTAGATCTTGCACTAGATGGGGCGGAACCTGAAACATTCGGCATATTTCCTCTACATCGAATTCACGGGTGGATAGGAACTGTGAATCCTCCGGCGGCAGCGAGATCGGCTTATACTGCATTCCTTCCTCGAGGACTGCGATGCGGTGTGCATTGCGGGAACCGCCGTACACTCTCGTCCAGTTTTCACGGATCTTTTCCGGATTTTTCAGCACGCCCGGATGTTCGAGAACACCGGCAGGCTGCGCTCCGTTTTTGAAGAAGGCACTGCCGTAACGCTCCACCGCCATTGCTGCGCCCAGCGCATTTTTCATCATGGCAATGGGGGAAAAACCCACCAGTCCGTTGAAACCCAGACCGGGGATGTGCAGAATCTCGTCTCGCTGAAAGATGATATCCTTGTCATGCTCACCGGGCTTTTCATCGGTGTATGCGTGGTAGGTGTAGATCAGGTCGCCGCTTTTCGGGTCGCGGTCAATCTCCACATTCTCGGGGAGAAGGGGATACAGACCGACTATGCCGTTCTTGCCGTCACGGACGATCTGTGCGTATGCGTTGCCCCAGAGCAGCAAATGACACATCAGCGCCTCCCAGAATGAAAATGAACTCATTTCGGGATTCGGTTGCCGGTAGAGTATCTTATACAGCGGATGATCGGTAGCGCGTTCCTTATCCTCGCCGGCACCTGTATATCTGTACAGATGCAGCGGAAGCCCTGCAATGGTATTTGACAGCAGTCTCACGCAGGCGTATACGGTAACGATCTGCATCGCGGTTCGTTCGTCAACACGCTCTCCGCTGTGCGTCATGCCGAATACAAACAGATTACCGGAATCACGGACATTGTCCCGGATATCCGGCAGTGACGGTGCGTCTCTCGGCTTATTGAAGCCGAGCCAGTTGAGTAAGCCCATCTGCATCCCTCCTACAAAACGATCAGGTCATGATCGGGTTCGTCATAGACACTGCCCTGCATTTCATGGCGGATCACTCTGTCGAGTGCCATGATCCATGCGACAATGCCGTCAATTTTATCAGTACTTTTCTTTTTGCTCGGTTTGATATTCTCCGCCGCATCAATTTCAGCGACCACATTTCCTGCCATCCATCTGAGAACGGGATTGCCGCCGTGAACGAACATACCTTCGAGTATGAGCTTGTACAGCTCCTTCATCGGCGGTGACATATCCTTGAAGCCCATGCCCATCGGAACAACGGTAAATCCGTCGCCCTCAAGGTCGGTGATCAGCTGTGTAGCGTTCCATCGGTCGGCTGCGATCTCCTTAATGTTATATATCGTGTGCAGCTCATTGATTGTTTTCCGCACAAAGTTATAATCGACCACATTGCCCTCTGTCACATGAAACAGCCCCATGCGCTCCCAGACATCGTAGGGAACATGGTCTCGCCGCACACGGAGATCGAGCGTTTCTCTCGGAAGCCAGAAGTGGGGGACAACGATGTATTTATCGCCCTCTGTCAACGGCGGGAACACCAGAACAAATGCCGTGATATCCGATGTGCTGGAAAGGTCCAGTCCCGCATAGCACTCTCTGCCTCGTAGCTTTTCAAGGTCAATCGGCAGATTTCCTCTGTCGTAGATATGCTCCGGGATCCATGCGACCGCACTGCCGACCCACTGGTCGAGTCTCAGCTGACGGAATACATTTTCTTCCGCAGGATTTGTCAGCGCCTCACGGTGCGCATCACGGACACGGTCAATGGTGATCGTATGCCCGAGAGACGGATTAGCCTTGTACCATGATTCCTCGTCGTTCCAGTCATCGTCATCATTCAGTCCGTAGATCACGGGATAGAAGGAAGGGTCGATGCGTCTGCCGTCCAGAATATCTTTTGCTTTGGTGTGGTATTCGTAGCAGATGCTGTTTCGGTCGGTTCCGGCGGTGGTAATAAGGAAGTACAGCGGCTGCGTTCTCGCATCACCGGAGCCCTTTGTGAGAACATCCACAAGACTTCGGTTCGGCTGCGCATGCAGCTCGTCAAGCACCAGACCGGATACATTCAGACCGTGCTTTGTTCCGACTTCCGCCGAAAGCACCTGATAGAATCCCACATTGCTGTAGTTCACCAACCGCTTTGTCGCCGCCATGATCTTGGAGCGTTTCAGGAGCGCCGGTGTCATTTCCACCATACGCTTTGCAACGTCAAAAACGATAGAAGCCTGCTGTCGGTCAGCCGCTGCGCCGTAGACTTCGGCGGACGGTTCGTTATCGGCGTAAAGCAGATACAGCGCAATTGCCGCCGCAAGCTCAGACTTTCCATTTTTCTTCGGGATCTCAACATATGCCGTGCGGAACTGCCGGGTGTCATCTTCCTTGACCACACCGAAAATATCCCGGATGATCTGCTCCTGCCACGGCAACAGCCAGAACGGTTTTCCCGCCCAACGGCCTTTGGTGTGACAGAGGTTTTCTATAAAGCGAACAGCCCTGTCCGCTTTTGCCGCATCGTAATGGGAATCCGGCAGCATGAAGCGGGTGGGCTGATAATCGGTGAGTTTCGGATAATTCGCAGGTCTTTCTCTTGCTTTTGCTGTTCTTGCCATCAGCCGCCTCCCAGAAGTGCATCCATATCGTCAACGGCGGCGTCCTTCATATCTGCACCGGCAGTGATACGGCTTCTTGCTGCCGGAGTCAGTCCGAACTGTTCTGCGATCTTGTTCATGATCTTCAGATAGGTCTGCGCAATGCTGACCTGCGGGACCTGCTGCCAGTAGCCGGATTTTGTTTTTACGATCGTGCCGTGCTGCGTCATGAATTCCTCGGCTTCCTTCCAGCGGGCGTATGCCTGACAATAGGATGCGAATGCCGCCTGATCGACCTCGGTCAGCACACCGATCGCTTCAAGTTGTTTCGACAGCCTACGCCATTCCTTTTTCGCTTCGGGCTCCAGCCACTTCGGACAGGGCGGCGCTTTGCGTTCCGGCTTCGGTTCATCTGCGTTCAGCGGTCGCTTGCCGGGATTTCCTTCCAGTTCCTTAATTGCTGTAGGCTTTGGTTTTCTGCCTCTCTGAGCCATCCGCATCACTCCTTCCTGTAAAAATGTGCATAAAGAAAAGAGCCTGCATTTGCAAGCCCTTTCTATGTATGTTTGCTGCTTTTAGTTGTACTCATGCATCAGGATCGCCAGCGCCATTTCCGCTGCCTCGTTCTGCGGCGGAACATCCAGCCCCCGGTCGTAGTTGTAAATGACCTTGCCTTCGACCTTCAGCGTTGCCTTGCTGATCCTGCCGCCCTCGATTCCGTACTGGCTGCCCTCATCGTAGGCTTTCACCCAGTAGTGAACCACCGTGTACTTTCCGTTGCCCTTCGGAACTCCAATCGTACCTTCATGCCACATAGTGTTTCCTCCGTTTTTCGTAGTTTTCGGCTCGGTTTCCCGTTCCGTTGTACACATATTAACTCTAAGCGGCGGATATATCAAGTGTGAGTAATAACAATGATCGCTGCGGTATTTTCCGCTTGTTTGTGTACTTTACGCCCGCCCACAGGAGCCGCAATAACGCGTTGTGTTGGGCTTGTTCTGGCATGGCATCAGTTTGCGCGGAACCTGCTGCCCGCGCTCAGGGCGGCGCTGTGCCGCCCCGGTGGGGCGACCGGCTCATCTGCCGGTCATCCATTCCCATTCGCTTTCGCAGGCGTCTGCGTACTCTGCCTCGAAAAGGGCATCGTCGTCGATCCATTCGGTTTCGTAGTCGATGTCCTCAATGCCCTCAAAGGTCGTGCCGTTTGCGGCGGCGTCCTCCTGCGCAAGGCTGTCGGCGTTCTCCTCAACCCAAGCCTTGAAGTCCTCTGCGTTGAGGTCGTCCTCGTTCTCGACCTCCAGTTCGTAGCCTTCCTCCTCGGTGTCGTACCAAAGGATCGTGGCGCTTCTGATCGCCTCGCGTGCGTTCCAGTCGTCTCTGCCTGCCATTGCTCTTGCCTTTGCCAATCCGTAGCTGATCATTGTTTTTTCCTCCGCTTTTCGTTGTTTCGGTGGGCTTTGCCCTTCCGTTGTGTACATATTAACTCTGAATGCGAATAATAGCAAGCCGCTAAATGTACAGAAGATACGGGGAAAATGTTCGGCAGGTGTTGTGTATTATATGCCGCCTGTATGAGGTGCGGCAGCCCCTCCGCAGAAGGGCTGCCCGTTGATTTACTTGCTCTTGCGCCCCGCCTCGTAAGCCGCCGTGAGCGCTGCCTTGATCTCCCAGACGGCGACCTCGAAGAAGTCATCGTCGTCCATCATGCGGGTTTCGAGGTCGCCCCGCTGTTCCACGCTGATGATGTGGGAGAAGGCGATGCCGGTGATGACCTTGTCCACCCCGGTCAGGCTGTCGAGGTGCGCCATTCGCAGCTCCGCCTTTGCCTTGCCAAGGGCTGTCTGGAGGTTGGTCAGGCAGGTCTCCTTCGGGATGCCGTAGATCTCTGCGCAGTCCTCCTCGGTCATCTGCTCGGTGGCGGAGATACCGTTCTCCAGCATCTTGATCTTCTCCTCGATTCTCTGCTTCTTGGTCATGTTTATGTCCTCCGTGTTTTTATTCCGGTGGGCTTTCCGCCCTTCCGTTGTACCCATATTAACTCTAAAAGCACATAATAGCAAGCCGCTAAAACTACAGAAGATACGGGGAAAATGTGCGGCGGGTGTTGTGTATATTACACCCGCCGCTTTTCTGTTATTCGCCGAGGGGAATCGGCATCAGGATGTTGCCGACCAGTACGAAATCGTATGCCTGCCGGAAGAACTCCGTGTACTTTTCGGTCAGCTCCTGCGGTAGGTCGGTGAAGTCATCCTCGCCCAAGCCGCAAAGGAAAAATGTGCCCTTGATGACGCCGTAACCCTTGATCGGGCGGTTCCACTTCTGCTCCGGGTGGTAGAGGGCTTCCTCCTCGCACACCAGTGCAACCGGATCATCGAAGGGGTAAATCGCCTGAATGTACCCGCCGACCGTCTGTTGCAGGCTTTCAAGCTCTCCGCTGATCTCCTTTGCGTAGGGGCGCTTGCCCGGTTCAACAACTAAAATGTTCATGTGAATGCTCCTTTGTGTTTATTCCGCTTCTCTTGCGGTAGTGACATATTAACTCTGAACCGAGGATATATCAAGCATTATCGGCAAAATAAATGTGACAAACATCGCGGCGGAAATGCCGCTGAATTGTACATCGCACAAAAGCCGCACACGCGCCCTGTGTGGGGCGGGTTACCGAAAGGGATACCGTTTCAAGGATACCCATCCCGCGCCACACGTTGCAACGTGGCGGCTCTGTGTGCCTTATTCTTCGCCTTCGTACTTCTCGTGGATGATGCCGAGAATCTTGTCCTGTTCCTCGCGTCCTACGCCGATGCTTTTAAGCGCCTCACGCGTTCCGCAGTCGGGGCAGATCGGGCTGTTATCCACTCGGGAAAGTGCTGGTCGGGCGGTGTACGCCTGCCCGCATTTCGGGCAAATGTGCGGCTCGTTGTTGCGGTCTTTCATCGCTGTACCTCCTTTGCGCTGATTTCGTAGGCGGCATCGAGAAACTTGGTATCGAAGCCGAAGTTCCGGTAGCCTTCCTCACAGGTGCGGATGTAGGCAAGCGACGGAATTCCGAGGCTGCGCTCCTCATGCATGATGTATACGAAGGCGGTCAGCTTCTTGGTCTTGCCGCTTGCCAGCTTCACCGGCAGGCGGACTTCCTTCTTGTAGTAGAAGGTCGGGCAGCCCTCGTAGGCGTCCAACCGCTTCTCGTCGGCTGCGGTGACCTCCCATACCGCAATCGGAACGATGCCGTTCTTCTTCGGTTCGATGGTCAGGTACGCGCCGGTCTTGCTGCCCTTGTAAAGCAACTCGTAGTCGGGGATCGCTGTGATGCCGATGGGCTTTGCGGTCGGGCAGCGGTACCGCATCTGGCGGATGTTCAGGTTCGAGCCGTAGGCAAGGTAGTACTTCTTTTCCATGTCAATCGTCCTTTCCGAAGGAAGTCTCCTTCTACCACCCTAAGCCGCCCGTAGGCGGCAGGTGGGAAAGGCGGCGGTTACTTTTCCGCCTTGCCCAGTTCGTATGCCTTGCGCAGCATCTCGCGGATGCCCCAGACGCTCACCTCCGGGAAGTCCTCGGTGTCGTTCCAGCGGGTGTCCAGCCCGCCGCGCTGCTCCAGTGCGTAGTCCGCTTTCATTGCGATCTGCTCCAGCTTCTTGTCGGTTTCCGTTCCCCATTCGATGTTGCTCATTGCTCGTTCCTCCGTGTTTGTTTTCCGGTCGTTTTCCGTTCCGGTAGTCACATATTAACTCTTTTCGGGAAGAATAGCAAGCCGCTAAATGTACAAAACATCGCGGGGGAAAATGTGCCGTTCTTTGTGTAGTATATGCCTTGCCGCTGTTTGCACCGTGTGCGCCCCGTACAGGGCTTTTTACCGAAAGGGGCAGTTACTCGGAGGATACCCGTACCGCCCCACACGGGGCGCTGTGGGCGGCTGTTTCGCCGCCCTTGCCCGTGGCGGCAGACCGGTTAAGGTCTGCCGAATCGGAAGGCGTTGTCGCCGGTAAGGTTCTGCGTCAGGGTTTCTCTTGCGGTGGCGAACTCGTCGCCAATGAAGCCCATTCTCATCAGCCAAGTCCGCATCGCGAACTTTTTGTTTTCCTTCTGCTGTTCCTTCGGGCTTGCGCTGCGCAGGTCTTTTGCCATCTGGCTCATCGCGAGGCAAAGCTGAATGTAGCTCTTGAGCTTGCCTGCGTGAAGCCCGTTCTGCTTGCCGCCTGCGGGCTTGTCGAACTGGAAAAGGCGGAATTCAATCGTGCCTTTTGTGAAGGTGGCGTGGAGGTTCAGCATATGGTAGCGGCTGTCGTTGTAGTGGTGGGTTCTGCCGTAGTCGCATCCCTGTGCGCCGTACCAGATGTCCGCAAGCTGTGCCATCGTGGTGGGCTTCTTCTTGTTGAGCTGCTGCAGGAAATTCGGGTTTACCGTTCTGCAGTAGCGGTTCATGCGGCTGCTGTCAACCTTGATTGCTTCGGCGATCAGCGTTTCGTGGCTTGCCATCAGGTTTGCGAGGTTTCGCAGGCTCTGCGGTGTGTGTCCCGCTGCGCCGATGTGAATGTG
>LVAT01000041.1 GCA_001604135.1 Clostridiales bacterium Firm_14 | reverse complement strand
GCTACAACATCTATCCCCTCGTAGATGAGAAGCGAAGCGTGGAGATGTCGCAGAGAGTGTATGCCACGGAAGGGTATGTCAATCTTCTCGCAGTAGCTTTTCAGATACTTGTACGGCATTTCGGGATACATCGGCGAACCGTTCCACTTGGTGAACAGTCTGTCGTTATCCTCCCACTTCGTTCCCAGCCGACGAGCTTCCTTTCTCTGCTCCTTGCGGTATTTCTTCAGCATATCCATAACGTCCTCGGGGAACTTTGCCACTCGCTGAGACTTCTTCGTTTTCGTAGTATCCGTGTAGATACCCTTCGCAGGTGTGTAATGGGAAGTTCTGCGGACTCTTATGGTGTTGTAGTCAAAGTCGATGTCCTTCCACTCCAGTCCCAGCATTTCGCTTCGTCGGAAGCCGCTGTATATCGCCAGCGTTATGTAGACCTGAAACCACATTGGCTCATAGCACAGGTCTTCAAACAGCTTCTTCACTTCGTCAAGGGTGTATATCTCCTTTTCCTTCTGCTCCAGCTTGGGTATCACAACTCTGCTGCACGGATTGTCTGTCAGCATTCCCATACGGATAGCGTAGCTGAATATGTCGCTGATGAAGCTCAGGTGATGTATAGCCGTTTTTCGTGACAGCGGCTTACCTGTAACCATGTGCCTGCCGTTTACGATAAGATCGGTGATGAACATTTGTATGTCTCGGGACGTTATCTTGTCCATACGCTTGTGTCCGATTGCAGCGTAGATACGCTTGGTGACTTGGCGCATTTTGGAGAACGTGGTCGGTCTCAGGTTGACCTTTGCGTACTCATCAAACCACTGCTCGGCGAATGTCTCGAACTTGACCGCCGATGTTATCTGACCTTTCTTGCACTCCTCCTCGAACAGCACCGCCTGTTTGTTGACCTCTTTATCGATCTGACGAGGTGTCATGCCGGGTTCAGGATAGTAGCTCTTGTACTGATTATGCTGCCTTCCGTAAATATCGTAGCCGCATGATACTTTTATCTCGAATGAACCATTCGGTCTTTTTCTTATAGTCGCCATATATTTTCCCTCCTTCATTAATATGGCGCGTTTTTGCCAACGACATCATACCACAACTCGGTGCGGAAGTCCAGAAAAAACGTGCCATTTCCACTATTTTTTTACGCGGTCTCCCCGCGCAGATATTTCAGAAATAATTCCTTGTTGATAAGATATTTGTTGCCTGCCATGATGTGCGGCACCTGACCGCTCAGGCACATCTGGCGCACACGGTACTCGGTCAGCCCTTCCACAAGAGCTGCCGCCTGCTTTATGGTAAGCATTACGATTTTAGTCTCTGTTTTGTTTTCAGCCATTCGATCATACTCCTTCTAATTGTCTTTATCTCGTTTCCTATGTGATTTGAATTGTTCACTTTTATCATTCCTTTACTTAGAATTAAAGGGTACGGCTCTGTCCGTACCCTTTCCGTATAATTGTTATGTTGTTATTTTAGATTCTCGCTGCTGCCGAACATCACATCTATGATAAGCTCGGCACAGTCACGGAACCCCTGTATGTAGCTCTCCGCTACCATTGTCTCGGACAGCATTCCCTGCTTATCCGTTATATCGTTCAGCAGCTTTCTATCGTCAGCCGACAGCCTTTTCTCCAGTGTGTCGCACATTTCAAGCAGCTCCAGACTTCGCTTTGCATAGTCGGAGCCCTTCCTGACATCGTGCTGACATGGTATGGCGTTTCCGTAATACAGATCCTGCAACTTCATCGCCTCGGTCACCTCCTGACCAACAATCATACCACAGCTCGCTGTAGAAATCCATTCATCAGACTGGACGAATGTTGGCTGTTGATACTGAGCACAACCACTATAAGGGTATCGGTTTTCACGATACCCTTATTACAAAGGCTGTCACGTTTGATGATACCCCTTGTTGACAGAGACGCCGTAACGTTTCGTTACTTCAGCCCCCCTGACTGAACAAATCGTTCTTTCAGCTCATACCTTCCGATATGGATGATTTGAAGGTGCTGCCGTTTTGGCAACGCCTGTCGGTACTGAACGTTTCGTTCAGCGTGAGCTACCGTCGTGTTTTCATACATCAGCTCAGTCCGTTTTGGACACCCCTTTGCTGAGTCTGCGATTTGCCGACTCAGGTGGTGAGGCGGCGATTCACCACCCCATCGTCATGACTGGACATTTCATCCCACCATACCGACTTCCCATTTCGGGAACTCGGTCCTGAGGTAGGACTGAGTGCAGTCCTGTTTCGAGACTTCAAGTACCGTCACGGTAGTCGAGTCCCTGTATCGGGGAGTCATCATTATCGACTATCCCCTCGTGCTCATTTCGCATGATAAGGTCATCAAGGTTGATCTTTCCTCTCGTTCTACGGACGTTGTTGACAGCCTCACGGCGGACGTCCTTGAGGTGATTTTTGCTTACTTCGAAGGTCTCCGCCAACAGTGCAATGAGCATTTCCACCTCAACTGCGTAACGGAAAAGTCCCTTTGAGATTTTGGTTATCCCCTCGTCACTTGCCGCGGAAATGCACTCCGCAAGCTCGGGAACGAGCACTTCCGACTTGTCTTTTATCTTCCTCGTTGCGAGATATAATCTCAGTGCAGACTCGATAAGCTCCGAGCGGCTGCCGCCATTCTTTGATAGATATTCGTCGCACTCGCGGAGTAAGTCCTCGGAAATATAAATGCCAGTTCTTACTTTTTCACTCATCGTCATCATCTCGTTTCTGATAATCGTAGGCTCGCTCGAAGTTTATCACGCCGTTGATGTGAGCGACTTCATCGACACACATTCCCCTGAGGTCTTCCATGACTTCATCGTCTATATCGTTGACCGCCGCGAGGAAGTGAGACTGCATTGCCGACTCCACCGCCAGCTTGAAGAGCCCGCGGTTGATCCTGTACTCCGAGCCTTTGACTATTCCGTCGATAATTGAAGTCAGAACGTGCGCGAGATATTCCGTTGCGATACCCGAATTGCAGTCGAGGTAGCCTGAATAAAACCTTATCGCTTTCTCAATGAAGTCACTCTGAGATGTAGCATTTGCCGCCTTCAAATGATCAACCATCAGCTCTTTTGTCCTGGGGTAGAGCCACACCGCCTGTTTTTCCTTTTTCTCCATAAAACCCTCCATTATTACTCTCCGACACCTTGTTTTCGCCTATGTTTTGGTATTACCTCTGTTTTCGGCTCCTATATCGTAACACACAGCGAAGTTACGACTCCTTTTAGCGGAACCCTCTTTTTCTGCTATTTTGCGGTCGGCTTTGCCGTTCCGCTGTGACCGTTTCGGGGCTGCGACCCCGAAACTTTATCCTGCAACAGACAGTCACTGCACGATTTTCAGATATTTTTCCACTCCGACCACTCCTTTCACTGTGATGATATCACCACAAATTTTCCCTCTGCCGATAGTATCTGTGCGGTATCGCCACACTCGCTCCACGTTGCGCCACAATCGCTTTCACCGCCGCAGGTGGGATAACTACCCGATTTCTGTATCGGCGGCAAAAACGGCGCGTTTTGTGCGTGATTTTTCTGTCACCCGAGAACACTATACCGTCACCCTGAATCACAAATGCCGTCACCCGTATTTTTACCGTCACCCGACTCAAACAAAGGTAAATAGACATTTTCTGAACTTCGGGTGTCGGTATGGTCAGCAATTTCTACCCACAGCAGGCTTCCGTTTTTACTGTCACCCGACTGGTCATAAACAAGTTCAAGTATTCGGGAGCCGTGACTTCGACGCATACTGAATTGCACACCGTACACTTTAAGTTCTTCGGTGTGCTGAACAAGATTTCTCGTCATCCAGTTTGGAGCGTACTCACGACCAAAACGTTTGTACATCAGTTTGCAGAGTTCAGTAGCAGAACCTGTGAAGCGCTTTTCATCGACCATGAGATCATGTATTGCGAAAGAGAAAAGGTCCGGCTTGTGCTCAGGTACAACATCAGCTACATTCCACCTGTGATTATTGAACTCCAAATTCAATTCAAGGTGTTCGATGTCACGACCTGCGCAATGCAGTTTAGCTTTACCGCTGCCGCGCCGTTCTTCTATCATCACCATGATACCGTCAACGCTTCCGATGATACCAGTTGAACCTGATACCATATTGAACGGATCACTGTCGTAGCACTTGCGCGTATGATGTACAACAAGTATTGCAACTTTCAGCTTGTCCGCAAGTGCTTTCAGCACAGATAGTTCTTTGTAGTCAGAACCATAGTTGACATCGGTGTTGCATCTGACCTTCTGCAACGTATCGATGACAATAATTTTTAAATGCGGAAGTTCCTGTTTACTTTTTTCAAGTTCTTCTTCAAGACCGTTGCCTATTGATTGTGCTTCTATTGCGAAGTTGAGATTCTCACAAGGTTCATTTGTGAGTTCATATATCCTGTTCTGCAAGCGCAGAAGATTGTCCTCAAGACTGAGATACAATACCTGACCTGTATTTGTATAGTGCTTGAGGAACTGTTCACCGTTAGCGACAGACAAACACAAGTCCAGTGCTAACCATGACTTGCCTATCTTCGGTGCGCCTGCAAGGATATACAGTCCGGGATACATCATTTTGTAGATGATGTACTCCTGTTTTTCCAGCGGAGTTGTCATTATGTACTCGCTGTTGTAGATCGTTAATTCGTTGCCTATAAGCGTCATCTCCTTTTAATTTAATTACCCGTATAAACATTTTGCGCCGACTATGTCAGACATTTTTACCACCTCCTATTGTTGGCTGCCTGCCTAATAGCAGCATACATATTTGCACTAAAAAAACGCCCTGCCGAATGTCTCAGCAGAGCGTTGATGAAAAGTGCCTCCATATATATACCGATGAGAAACGAAAAAAACGAAGATTGTAACGATCGGGAAGTAAATCTTTGTATAGATGCACAAGTAGCAAAAGACAAAGCATATATTCGATTAGTAATTTTTACCAGTAAAGAAAAATCCCCACAGCAACACTGTGGGGGGATGTTTACGCCGCCGGATCTTTATTGGAAGAACCATTGGGGATAGCGGTCTCAGGCGATTCTTTTTGCATAAAGATGATCTTACACTGTTCAAACAATGCCAATATCCGTTTATAGTTGTAGCTGACTAATCCCGGATAACCGAAGGCTTTAGCTTCTTCATAGAGCGAGATATATTCATCACGAAGCTTGTCCAATGCTCGTCGGCGAAGATCCTGCACTGCTCTCACAGTTGTACCCATTCTTTCTGCGATCTCATATGTATCAAGTCTACTTTTGAAGGAGCAGTAGAGAGCGCTGTACTGCTTCTCTGTTAGAACTTCCATCGCTTCCCTGAGAACCGGATCGTCAAATAGATCATCAAATCCGTTTGTGACTTTCTTTTCAGCGCTGAGCACAACAGAAGGTGTGTCCTGAAAGCGTTGCTTTCTCGCTTCCGCACTTTCCCACTCGTTGTATTCTTCAAGACTGCAAGCCTTTCTGTTCTCATAATATCGCCTGTCAGAATTCAGTTGGTCTCGCTCGACCTTCTTCCATTCCTCAGACTCATAAAACGATGTCGCCTGTTCGTATGCTTCCTGACCATATGCCTCCTTATAGTTCTGTATCGGCGTATCCAACTCAAGAACGCTCGTATCGTTTTGCCTATGATGTCCATTCACTCTCTTCATGCGTTTTCCTTTCTGGCGGAAGGCTTACTACGTATGTATAGAATGAACGTTCTTGTTTGGTTAATGCTATTTTAGCACACATTCGTTCGATTGTCAATATAAAATCGAAAATTTGTTCTTTTAGTAGAAATAATAAATGCCTCAAACAAATTCTGATAAATCGCTAACTGTTTGTATTGCTCTCGGAAGCTGCAACATAAAAAGGTTATCATATTGTTATTTCAGATTTATGATCTTATGCGCAATAATTGGTGAGTGTCTATAATTAGGGACTGCACAGCCACATGATAAAAATTGATTTTACTATGAATTATCGGCTATAGTTAGCTAAATATAATTGGTTTGGCAATTTTAACAACAAATCCAGTTTTGCAATAGGAATAATATATGATTATATAAATCTTGTCTAAAAATTAATTGCTAAAAAGAATTTATGATTTACTTATTGTAATAATTAAACTCTGTAATACAAAACAGATAATTACACAAATAATAATATATAAAACGGGAAGAAAAATAAGCTTTCATTTGTCAATAGCAAACAATATTGATTTCCATATATTGACATAAATAATAAAAATATGATATAATTTTACATATTAAAAAACATACTCTGTTTGTTCCACTCAGTTGACTTTCAATCAGAGAACAATGTGCAAAAAACACCTTGTCTTCTGTGTATAGAAAAATGTGGAAGCGGTTGCTGTGGTTAATCTGGAGACAATAAAACAATCAGCTAAAATCGAACTTATTTATGGATTTCCGATCCGTAGGTATGGGGTTACCAACGGGAGAAAATCGGTATCTCACACGCATAAACAGGTTCGGTCAATGTTTTTTTAGGGGTGTTTATATGAGTACTATGCTTATTTCAGGAGCAGGACAGTATAGAATGACTTTATCTGAAAATATAGTAAAAGGCTTTGGATATAGGGGTAACTGCGCTTATACGGGTAAGTTCTATTCTTAAGCCGGAATAGGGATTATATGCAGGTGCTTTGTGCCTGCTTTTGTTATTATATGAAA
>LVAT01000040.1 GCA_001604135.1 Clostridiales bacterium Firm_14 | reverse complement strand
GTCATCGTGCCATCGGCGACAATGATACAGTCTGCGGTGCCGAAGCTCTCAGCAACCCAGCGCGTGAAGTCGAGGCGCTGCTCGACCAATACCTGCGGATCGGGACAGGACTGCTTAGCTTCCTGCACCTGCTCCATGACGAATTCGCAGTAAGCGTCAGTGCATTCTGCCATTTCCTCATCGTAGAATTCCAGATCCGAAGTAGGATCACGCACCTTGTGACCGAGAGCCTTCTTGACCTTGTACTCGCAGAGGGCGTGTGCATCTGTGCCTTGCTGGGCGTAGGTGCTGCCAGTGTCGCTGACCGCATTCTCCTTTGCAGAAGGAGGACAAGCTATCCAACGATTACTGCTGGACGGAGAGAGAAGTGCATGACCGCTCATACCAATCCCTCCGCTTCTGCCAGCACCGCAGCGTAGTCCGCCTCGGCAATGTCCGAGAGCTTCTCTGCATTGTACTTGGCGATCAACTCCTTGACCTCCTGCGTGTGTCCCGCACGGGAGATTTCCGACAGGCGGCTGCGAAGCTGCACGAAGGTTACAGTCTCAGTTTTCTGTTCAGGTGCAGGCTGTTCCTTCGGTGCTTCCGCTGCCTGCGGCTCGTCCTCCGCAGGATCGTAGATGGTCTCGAATGTGTTGAGATACTCGCTTGTGACCTTCTCTGTCAACGCACCGACGGCTTTCGTCAGTGCGTTCAGAGAATTGATTAACTCAAACATTTTGTCCATTATTTGCCTCTCCTTCCGTCATAATACCCTTTGATATATGCCTCTGCGCCAGTAAGGTCGGTAATGTTCCTGATGCCCCCTTCGACACCTTCGCCGCCGACAGCTTTGGAGCCACCGCCGAGATTTGAAATCATCGCCAGAGACTTCGCAATACCGTTCAGGTCGGATATCGGAGTGCCTGTTGATGCGTTGGGGTTCTTACTGCGTTCAACGATGAGTGTTCTTTTCTCCACCACTACCGTCATCGCAACCGCAACTTCCTCTGGAAGGTACTCCTGTCGTTTCTGAATCTTCATTTGTGTTCACCACCTTTCATAGTTAGCCGGAAAAGTCAACCCCCTCGGTGACCTCCTGTATCTCCACGCCCTGAACCGTCTTGCCGGGTGTCAGGACGAGGATCTCGCAGAAGTCGCCGAGCAGCCAGCGGAGAAGCCTCATCGGGAGTCTGATGCTGCCGCTGGTCAACACTTGTGTTTTCTTGCCGCCATTGGAGACGGCGATTTTGACCTTGTGTTTCATGTATCTCACCTGCCTTTCACCATAAGCCGAAAAAGTCAACCCCCTTGCTTGTGCACCTGCTTCGGCTTCTCAATACCGAAGTATTTACACGCTTTTGCGATGATCTTGTTCCAGCGGTTGTGCATTGCCTGCTTGGTGATTTTCTTTCCGGTCGCAGCCTCTTCCTCCCGGCGGATATCTTCGAGGAACTTTCTCTCGCCGAGGTGGGCATACAGCAAATCCTGCTGAGCAGGTGTGAGCGTTTCGATGAATGCGAGAACCTTTTCCATATCCGGATGCTCCGGAGCATCATCATCAAACATCTGAACTGCAATGCGGTCGAACGGATCACCCTCGTCTGCTTCCTTCTGAGCAAGGAAACCGTAGTCGGCATTCTCGGCATCATAGCGTTCTGCCAGATCGACATCGTGGTCGTTCTCCTCCAAAACGATAAGACACTCCATGTTCTCGGCGGTAAGCGGAACAACGTCAATAACCTCACGCTCCCACTTCCCATTAGGCTGTCGCACCATGCGTGTGTACACATAGTTGCCGTTGGCATCCAGATAGTTGTCGCTGCTTGTGTTGACTTTGCTTTTTCTCTCGAACGGTAAATTTGTCATATGCTTGTCCTCTCCGCCGGAAAAATGTGTGGGTGGAGGACAACAAAAATGGGAGCCGGTAGAGATACCGACTCCCATAGCACCGGAAAAAGGGTACAAGAAGGGAAAGGGTATCCGATACCGGTACATCAGCAATCGCTGACGCCCTGTAAGAATATCCTCACACCCTGAGCTTGTACTTCGCTCCGGCTGTAAATATTTGATTGCACCACTACGGAGGAAAATAATGGTGAAAGCACCTTGCTTTTTCTCCGCATTGGGTGTATAATAAAGGTATAAGTGTCGAACCGTGTCGAACGGTCTTGCCTGTCCCTCTATTTCCAGTATACAGCAAATTATGTCTTTTGTCGTTGACTGGCTTGAGGACAGCTTTGTGACAAGAACGGACAAGTTTCGGACAAAACGGACAAACATAGACAAAGGGGGTAATATAATGGATTTTAGCGGTTTTTGTAAGCCTTTTTATAAATATGGGGGAAAAAGGGCATTTATCCTAAGAGGTATCGATGGTCAAGCGAAGATTGCGGAATTCTTCTTAACAAAAGCCCTACTCCAATCAACCGCTCCAGCTCTTTCATACGGTGATGATTCATTTCGCAAGTGGTTTACTGGTGAGCGAAAAGTTCCAGCAGAGATCTGGGCAGAAATCGCTAAGACTCTTAGCACCACCAGCTTTGCTGAAGAGATTTCTGCTGTTTTGAATGAGAAATTTCTTATGAAAGTCGCAACTGACTTTGAGATTTCGTTTGAAAAAGGTGAGGTTCCTGAAAAAGATGCTTTGTCTTCAGTTATTGCGCAGCAATTCCTTGAAATTGCTCGTGGAGACGGAGAAGCATATAATGTAATGAATGAGCTTTATCATAGTGCATTCAGCTACAACGATTACTCGAACTATATTCAAAAGTCCTTAGATAAGTATTCTAAAATGAAAACCTTACTGTACACATCCAGTGAGCATGACTTTTATGAGTTCTTTGTGTGTAATGATATCCGGGCAATCGATTTTCGTAATGTTCATGATAGCGCCTTAATTAAAGCTATAGAAAGTGGCGAATTAGCTGGAAGCCGTATTGACTGGGAAAAGACACTCTTGCTAAGTGGTATAAATGGTGGAACGATAAAATCTGTGACAATGGAAAAGCTAAAAAAGCTGTCTCAGTACACGTTACTTGTTGGTATGGGCGGTATTGGAAAATCAATGATGATGCGGCATTTGTTTCTTTTGTCAAATAAAGAATACAAAAAAAGTGGTCTCCTGCCGATACTTGTCATTTTAAGAGAGTTCAATCCAGAATCTACCAATTTAATTCGTATGATAACAGATTCTGTGAGTAGGTTTGACTCGACATTCTCTATTCAACAACTAAAGATACTTCTTGCCAATGGAAAATGTCGCCTACTATTGGACGGGTTGGATGAAATCAAGTCATCAGATACAAATAGTTTTCTCAAGCAACTTGATGCATTAATCGATCAATATCCGGACAATCAAATCGTTATGTCAACTCGACGCTATTCTTCTTTTGTAGAATTATCACGTTTTAGAATCATGGAAATGATGCCTTTCACACGGAAGCAGTCTTTAGAGCTGATTGGTAATCTGGAATACTGCCCAGAAGAGCCAAAATTAAAGCAACAATTTATTGAAAAGCTGAAAAGCGAGTACTTTAAAACTCATGCTGAATTTGTAAATAATCCTCTTCTTCTCACGCTTATGTTGATGAGTTATCATCGGTTTGCAGGAATCCCTGAAAAACGTCATTTGTTTTATGAACAAGCTTATGATACATTACTCATGCGTCACGATTCAGGAAAACTATATAACCGTGTATTTCACAGCGTTAACGATCCTTCCGATTTCTCAAAAGTATTTCAAGAGTTCTGCGCAAAGTCATACAGAAGGCACGATTATGAATTTGATCGTGCAAAAATCGCAACTTATTTTGATAAACTTAAGAGTACTGAGTGGCTTGATTGCAAAAAAATGACACTTGAGAATTTTATATATGACGCATGCCATAGTGCCTGTTTGATGTATGAAGAGGGTCAGACTTACCATTTCCTTCACCGGTCTTTTCAGGAATACCTGTTCGCAAAGTATTACTCCCATAAAGATGGGACTACTTTGCAAAAATTAAGCCGTAGCCTTCTTGAAGCGGAGTATGATCCGCGTGAGGATGAAGGCGCATTTATGATGATGTACGATCTTGATCCAGAAAATGTTGAAAAATTCGTGCTTTACCCTTACCTTGACAAGATATTTAATTCGAATTCAAAGGGCGAACGTGAACAGTTCTGGAGTTATATTTCTAAGGGATATAGCGAGTGGCAATTCCCATTATTATATTCCGATCGTATGAAAAAGTATGGAATTGATAACGACCACATCTTGTTTTTAGAAAGGTCAGGGGGGTTATCAGCGAAATCTGTCATTCAGATTAAACTCACAAAAATGCTCTCAAGAGACTATGATTCTCCTCGTGATCTCTCTTCTCTAACAATAGAAGATATTAATAAACCTGAGTCCATGCTTTTAATCGGTCGAGATTTTACTGAGAGAAATGCCGGAGAAATAGGCATTCGTTTATTTCCTGTTCCATCAGATGAAAATGAAATGAAAACTCTTCGTCAATTGACCAGCTTGTCAAAAATTATTACTGAGAACAATGAACCTGTTGTCTTTGGCTATATTTGTTGTATTTCTTTTAACGAAGTGATTAACAACCCGGAAAAGTATTCAAAAATAATATCAATTTGGGAAGATGAGAGAAGCCCTGCTAAAGCAGAGTTCTATGAAATGAAGAAACTATATGAGAAGTTTAGAATTAAGTATTCACACACTGAAGATATGGACGACGATGATTTCTAATTCAACAAGCGCACAGGACGCCCTGTGCGCTTGTTTTTTTCTTCCAAAAAAGTATCCACACCCCCTTGAAAATTTCGGCGTTTTGTGGTATAATAGTATCTGTATAATATGTTGCAGCAAAGGAGGACGCTATGCTTACTCAAAATCTCTCTCCACAACAAATTCATGCAGTAAACGCTATCGATGAAGACGTCGAGATCATAGCGTGTGCTGGTGCTGGAAAGACGGGTGTCGTTACCCGCAGAATCGTTAATATCTTAAAAAACAAGCCTGATGTTGCACCTGAAAACATCGTGGCTTTTACATTTACTAAGAAAGCTGCCGAAGAACTAAAGAGCCGTATCTACTCGATGGGGCAGACAGTTCTCGGCAATACGCAAGGTTTCGCCAATATGTACATCGGGACGATACACGGCTTCTGTCTCCAGATGTTGCAGGAATTCCTGCCGGAGTACCAGTCGTTCTCGGTGTTAGATGAAATACATACAAAACTCTTTGTAGAACGTTACTATGAGGAGATCGGCATGACCGATCTTGGATTACAGAAATACATTGAAACAGACCTTTTCGTTCGTGTAATGAGCCTGCTGAATGAGAATTGGTACGACTCAGATAAATGGAGTGTCGAAGTTCAGACGGCGTTCAAGAAATATAAGGATAAGCTCTATGCCGAGCATTTTTTCGATTATTCGCTGATTCTCCGGGAAATGGTGGAGCAGCTTGAGAGCAACCTTGTATTTCAGGGGATCATTGCCGAAAAGGTGAAATACTTGACCGTCGATGAGTATCAGGATACGAACCCGGTACAGGAGCGACTTGTGCGGCTGTTGAAGGAGCTGGGTGCAAACCTCTGCGTCGTCGGAGACGATGACCAGACCATTTACCAGTTTCGTGGCAGTGACTCGAATAACATCCTGACCTTCATGCAGCGCTACAATATCCAGAAATACATTTTGCTGGATACTGACTACCGCAGCACAGAAGGCATCGTCAATGTGGCAAGTAAGGTGATTGTAAATAACTCTCGCCGCCTTCCGAAAAAGATGCAGTCTGGTTGCAAGACTGTATATGACGAAGGTGACATCGTCTTCAAGGAAACAACGCTACCGGAAGATGAGTATGAATTCATAGCCCAGAACATAGAAAAGCTACATGGCATCGGGATTCCGTATTCTGAAATAGCCATTCTACTGCGAAAGCGAAAAATCGGACCGGATATTGCAGAAGTATTGGAGCAGCACAGCATTCCGTTTATCATAGAGGGAATGAATGAGCTGATGTACACGACGGAATGTAAAGCTGCACGAGGCATCTTCGAGTACCTGAACGGTGACATTGATTCGACCGAGCTGTTCAAGCGCTGGCTTGCGATCGACTATCCGTTTAACAAGAAGGAGTTAGCAGATGTCCTCCAGATGCTCATGACAATGGACGTCTCCAAGATGAAATACTATGCCGACCTGAATCTTCAGCAGATTTACCACGATTTTCTCAAGGGCGCTGCACTGGTAGAGGACGGCAGACCGGAAACGGAGATCATTCTGTATAATCTCGGAAAGTTCAGTCAGGTTATTGGTGACTATGAGGTCATCAACTTCACACTGAAGCCTAAATCAAAACTGTACGGATTCTGCGCTTTCCTGAAATATACCGCAGGCGGTTATTATCCGGAGGGCTATCTCACCAATACCTACACAAAACCGGATGCGGTTTCTATAATGACAGTTCACCAGTCGAAAGGTTTGGAGTATGCTGCCATCTTCATTCCGGGACTCAATAAAAACTTCTTCCCGGCACAGAAGGTCGGTGGCAAGGGCATCTGGCACGTTATTCAGCGCAACTGGATCACCGGATCAAGCCGCTTTGACGGCGATTTGGAGGACGAGCGAAAGCTGTTCTATGTTGCGGTCACCAGAGCAAAGAAGTATCTGTATATTTCAAGAGCGAAGGAAACCCGTGACAAGACTGTATCGACCTTCTTTGTTGAAGCGAAGGATTCGCCGTGTATGCTGCCTTACAGTGACCGTGTGGTTCATGATGTCAGTCATCTGCCGGATTTACGAAAGAGCAGTATGCCGCTTACGCTGAACTTTTCCTTGCTGGAGGACTACTTTGTATGCCCATACCGTTTCAAGCTGTCCATGTTCTACGGCTTTATAGAGCCGTTTTCAGAGCGAATGGGCTACGGTAATACGTTGCATGAAATTGTGAGGGACATCAACCTTGCAGCAATCAATGGCGTTCCTATTACCGACGACTTCATCCAGCAGACCTTCAATCAAGTGTTCTACCTGCCGTATGCGAATGCGATTCAGCGTCAGCGAATGCTGGAGAGTGCGAAGCGCAGCATCAAGAAGTATATGGAGCGCAACGCAGGTACATTTGGCGATATTCGGTTAGCTGAGTCACAGATCGAAATTGATCTCGGCGACGGCGTTACCGTGAATGGTCGTATAGATATGGTTAAGGAAGTCATGATTGACGGTAAGAAAAAGACTGTCATTGTTGACTTCAAAACCGCAAACAAAAAAGTGCTGGAGGCAATCAACAGCCAACAGCTCAAGATATATGCGCTCGGCTACCAGCGCCTGACAGGTGGCATGGCGGACTTTATGGAGATTTATCATCTCGATTCTGAAAACACCGCCAGAGAACCTGTCACAGCAGCCACCCTTGAGGGCGTGGAAACCGAAATCAAACAGGCGGCTGACAGCATCCGGCGAAACGATCTGCCGAAGCGCTGCAGCAAAGAGAACTGCTCAAAGTGTCATCTTGGACACTTGTGCCTGAGCAGAGCAGAACAGAGACAATACACTTAATGGAGGATAAACATGGCAAACCTGTCACAACAGAAGAGAGAGAGGATGCTTGCCTTTCTCGAAACGCTGAAAGCGCAGCACACGGATGACGATTCCCTGATTGCGCTGGGCGAGATTGAAAAGGAACTGAAGGCAAAAAAATACGGTCTGGTCTGGGAAGAGCATGAAGAAGCTGTCGATGTGATGATGCAGACGCATATCCCGGTGTTCACGGAAGCTGCCGATATGGAGATCAACGGTGATCCAAGCACCGACAGATTCAACTTCCTGCTGGAGGGCGATAACCTGCTTTCTTTACAGCTATTAGAAAAAACAGTGCGCGGGGATGTCGATGTTATTTATATCGATCCACCGTATAACACTGGTGGAAAAGACTTTATTTACGATGATGCATTTGTAGATGAAACTGATGGCTTTAGACATAGCAAGTGGCTCTCTTTCATTCATGCAAGACTTGTTATTGCCCAAAAGCTCTTAAAACAGTCTGGTGTAATCTTTATTTCGATTGATGACAATGAAATGGCACAACTTAAACTACTATGCGATGATGTTTTTGGCGCAATGAACTTTGTCGGTATGATACTTTGGAAAAAGAAGACTAACGGTAATAACATGGGATGGCTTCCTCCTGTACATGATTATGTTCTATGTTATGCAAAAGATATAGCTTCTATTTTTGATATGGGCTATGAAGTAACAGAAGAAGAAATAGCACAGCGTTACTCCAATCCGGATAACGATCCGAGAGGACCGTGGACAACGAGTGATCTTTCTGCAAACCATGTCGGACCTTCTTTCCCAATTACCAATCCAAAGACTGGTCAGGTGTTCAATCCACCAGAGGGACGATATTGGGTGTTTAACGAGCAGGAAGTTTTGAAGCGCATTGCAGATGGTCGAATCATTTTCGGCAAAAGCGGGGATGCCAGACCTGTTCAAAGAGTTTTTGCAAAAGATAGAGTTATTTCTAAGAGGAAGGCTGAATCATGGTGGGATAAAACTGGCATGAACGCTGATGCAACTAAGGAATTGAAAGACATCTTCAATCAGGCAAAGGTGTTCACACACCCTAAGCCTACTCAGCTAATAAAAGACATTATCAGAATATCCTGTGATAAAAAGGATAGCCTTATCCTTGATTTCTTTGCTGGATCAGGTACTACTGCGCAAGCAATACTTGAACTCAATGCAGAAGATGGCGGAAACCGTAGATTTATTCTGTGTACCAACAATCAGAATTCTATCTGTGAAACTATAACCTATCCTCGTATAAAAACAGTTATTACAGGTATAAGACAAGACGGCAGCGAATATTCTGAGGGTATTCCTGCAAACCTCATGTTCTTCCGTACTGGGTTCGTAGGAAAAGAATCAGAAGACCTTTCCGAGAACTTGCTCGAACACATCTGTGAAATGATACAGCTTGAGCATGGCGTCAAAATCGACGACCAGAAGTATGTTATCATCATGGACGATGAGGATATGGATACCTTTGAGCAGAACATCAGCAACTACACGCAGCTCAAGGCAGTGTTCATCAATCAGGAAGTATTCCTTTCTTCTTCACAGGAAGCCCTGCTTGAAAACATTGACACCTACATTATCCCGGATTACTACTTTGACTTTGAACTGAGGGAGGCTGGCGAGATATGGTAAACGGTATCGAAAACTACGAATTTCAGGAAAACTGCGTCGATTTCCTCTACGATAAAACAACCGCCTCCGGCACCAAGCAGATTGTCACGGTAAAAGCTCCGACCGGAGCAGGCAAAACCGTTATTCTGGTCAAATATGTAGACACCTATCTGAAAAATACCGACGGCAAAACAGCGTTCGTATGGCTCTGTCCCGGCAAGGGCAATCTGGAGGAGCAGAGCAAAGATCGTATGGATGCACTTGCACCGCATATTGACACTCGTTCTCTGCCGTATTCCATGCTGTGCGGCTTTGAGGGCAGAAGCGTCACCTTCATCAACTGGGAGCTGGTAACCCGCAAGAAAAACAACGCCCTCAAGGACGGCGAAAGAAAAAACCTCTTCGAGAAAATCGAAGAGGCACATCAGGACGGTATCAAGTTTATCGTCATCATTGATGAGGAGCATGAGAACAACACGTCAAAGGCGAACGACATCATCGAGGCATTCAAGCCCGTACATATCATCCGTGTGTCCGCTACGCCGATCAAGGTTCCGCATCAGGAATTCTACGAGATTCCAGAGGAAGAGGTCATTGATGCCGGTCTCATTACCCGCGCCATCTATGTAAATGAAGGTGTGGAGGATTCGGAGCGTATTGAGGACGATTACGACATTCTCATCAAACTGGCTGACCTCAAACGTCAGGAGATACTTGCTGCCTATGAGCAGATCAAGGTTGACATCCGTCCGCTGGTGTTGATTCAGTTCCCGGTTGGGCAGCCGGAAACCATCAAAGCCGTTGAGGATAAGTTGGCATCAATGGGCTACACATACGATAACGGTATGGTCAACATCTGGATGAGCGACCAGAAGGTTATCAGTGATGATCTCACCGCACCGAATGGCTCACCGGCGTTCCTGCTCATGAAGCAGGCGGTAGCAACTGGCTGGGACTGCCCCCGTGCCAAGATTCTCGTCAAGCTGCGTGAAGGCGGCAGTGAGCGTTTCCAGATTCAAACCATCGGCAGAATTCGCCGTATGCCGGAACGCAAGCATTATCTTTTCCCCGGTGTGCTGGACTTCTGCTTCATCTATACACTTGACACCGAATACAAGAATGACCTCTTGACCGCATTGGACAAGGCATATCAGGTTAGAAAGCTCTTTGCAAAACCAGAAGTTCGTGACTTCTCTCTTACCAAAGAGATGCGTAACCTCGATATCGACAGCGGTATCGGTGAGCGTGAGATGCTCCACAAGGTGTATGAGCATTTCAAGGATAAGTACCATCTCGGTTCTAAGATGGCAGACAACCGCCTTGCCCTCGAATCCGCAGGCTACAGCTTCTCTCACGAGATCGACAGCCGTGTTCTGCGTGGCGAGTTCCGCACGACAGAAGACTTGTCAAATGCGTCTGCGTCCAAGAAGGTAGAGATCAAGACAAAGATCAATACACACTCTCACGGTATCTATCTGATGCACTCCGTTGATGAGATCAAGACAATCACATCCATTCCGGCACAGAAGGTAAAAAATATCCTCCAGCGTCTGTTCCGTAAGGGGAAGAAAACGAAATTCAAGTTCGTTTCACTGGATACCAGTGATTTCTACGCTTTCGTCATCAATAACATCAAGCTCCTCAAGCAGGACTTCCGTGAAATCATGGCGCAGGAAAGCGGAAAGCAGCTCTCATTTGCAGGGCAGGCAAAGACCGCAACCTTCACCATTCCGGAGTCGGAGCTGTATAAATTCAGCATGGTCAAGAAGATTAAGCCTATGACCAAGAACGCCTATGCTGGGTACACGAATGAATTTGTGACCTCTGAAACCCGCAAGAGTACACCAGAGCGTTTGTTTGAACAGTTCTGTGAACGCTGCGATGCGGTTGAGTGGGTGTACAAGAACGGTGATGCTGGTCAGCAGTATTTCTCGATCGTTTATCAGGACGGCTTCTCCGGTAAGCAGTGGCTGTTCTATCCCGATTACATTGTAAAGCTGACCAATGGTGATGTTTGGATCATCGAGACCAAAGGTGGTATGCAGGGCGGCTTCACCAAGAACATTGATATGCAGGTAGAGAACAAGTTTAAGGCGTTCAAGGACTATGCACGGCGTTATGGTGTGCTGTGGGGCTTTGTGCGTGACATTGACGAAGAACTCTACATCTGTAACACTGAGTATACAGAGGAAATGATCGGTGACAACTGGATGCCGCTTGAAAGTGTATTAAAGTAAAATTATAGAAGGAGAATTGAAAATGTCATTAATGTTTGAAACTGATTACTCAATCGACGAGCTTTGTGCAATGGAAGATGAGGGTGTCATCTTTGCTAAGTTTGGAAAAAGCAAAGAATACAAACAACCGGATAACACATCAGCTAAGGGCGTAGGTTATCCGTACTATGCTCACGTAGGCGAAGTTGTTGAGGTTGATGGGAAAACTGACGACCTCTCAATTTTTAAGATGAATGTTGCTCTCAGCTATATGGAATATGGTGACCAGCTTGTCATAGTTAGTTTCCATAAGCTCAGAGAGCATGGGGGAAAAGCTAAATTTATCATTAACGACCACCGTTGGGATGATGTCTACGCCACGAATCAGCTTTATATTGATAGGGTAATCTCTTTAGCTGATAGAGAAGCGTTGGATTTAATCGCAAAGTTCCTTACTTCCGATTACCTTCTTAGACATGGAGACGGAAACTGTGTTTACTTCCTTAACGAATACGGATTTAATGACTCGGCTCAGTATATGAAAAGAGTGCTTGAAAATATTTGTCCGGAAGCGTTTTGAAAATGATGAAAGAACAGAAGATAATCGACCGTGACACCTACCGTGCGATAAAGAAAATGAGCCGTGAAGAACTACAAGCCTTCCTGATGCGATATGCTGACGGACTGCTGGAGAAAGACGGCAAGTCTATTGATCTGCGGGAGGTTGAAAAAGACCTCCGGCAGATCAAAGGCATCGGCGACAAGCGCGTCGAGGAAATCATGGCAGTGTTCGAGAAGCATCTGGGCGTATGAACGCCGACCTTGGCACTATTTCAGCTATGTTTCCCCGTAGTGATAAGAGCATTGAACATATCCCCCGCTACTCGAAAGCACAGTATTTTGCAGGAAAACATCAAATCGAGTAAGTCGCGGCACGTTGAGTGCGTAGTATTGATGTCAAAAATAATATAATTATGGCAAATACGATC
>LVAT01000039.1 GCA_001604135.1 Clostridiales bacterium Firm_14 | reverse complement strand
TCCTCAAGCCTTTTATACAACAAGAGAAATCCATCATCTTCCCACAACAATATTTTCAGTCTGTCTCTGCGTCTTCCGCAGAACAGAAATGCACTACTATCGAACAGATCAAGGTTATACTTCTGCTGCACTATTCCTGCAAGTCCGTCAATTGACTTCCGCATATCCGTATGTCCGCAGACAATGTAGATATTATCGGCTTTCAGGTTCTTCAGCATTGTTTCAGTCCTCTGAGCAGCGAATATATCATATTCTCTGAAACATCAGGCGGAAGTATGATCTCTATTCCGTTTTTACGAATAACGATGTTTTCCTTTGGGCGGACTTTCGGAACAACAGTTTCAGAATTGGTTGTACCGCTCTCTTGGATTACGCTGAGCGGTACAATTTCCTGAGTTTGTTGTCCACTTTGTTTTAAACGTTCTCTCTTTAACGCCGAAATTCTACCGTAGAATGTGTTCAGATTCACGCCATTTACAGCACACCATTCCTTGACCGGCATATTGCTGCTTTCACATTCTGCGATCTGTTCCTCCCATTGTCTATGCAGCAGCTCCCGCTTTTCTTCTTTTGCAGCCAACATAATCGCAGCTCCCTTCGGATATTTTTACTGTGATTATATTTTAGCATCTTTTTCAATTTAGCGGAAGGGCTGGGATTGGTTGGCGCTTACGTCAGTCATACCACAAGTCACACCAAGTATTAATATTCCTCACCGGGAACAAGGAGCATCCTCATCATAGTCAGGTCGAAGGTATCGATCTTTCTATCCTCACAGAGGTCACCGGCCTGCCACTGTTTCAATTCAGTCGTTTTGCTGTCCAGAAGCCATTTCTGTAAGGTGACTACATCAGCAAGATTGAACTCCCCGTCAGCGTTCACATCGCCCTTTATAATATCAGCTGCCGGAGACAGAACGTCCATCTTCTTGTACACGTTTTCATACATCGTCTCTGCCCAGAGCTTCTTCATTTCCTCGTAGCCTTCTGAACTTGGGTGAACACCGTCTGCGCTAAGCGCCCAGGTGTTTTCCTTGAAGAACTTGTCAAAGTCCGGACCGTGAACGAGCTTGTCTCCGTATTCGCTGTAAAGCTTGTCCACCATGGCATTGTAATAGTCGGTATTGCTGCCGACATCGGGATTTGTTGAAGAGGGAATCTTAGGCAGTACAGGCACCTTGCCGGCCGTGAGAATGGCATCAATCATATATTTTGTGTTGTAGTAATAATTCTGCACGTTGTTGGGATTTCCCCAGCAGTCATTAGTGCCGTAGGCGATGCTTACGAAGTGGGCATTGCAGACGCTGAGCCACTGGTCGATATGCTCCTTACCGTCACGGCTGGTAATTCCTCCGATACCACCGTTTTCCTGTGCCGGGAAGAAGCGGCTGTCGATCTGATTTACGTAGGCAGCATAGCTGGTGCCGTAAGCGTTGACCATACCACCGGCGGTAATTGAATCGCCGAAGAATATCCAGCTGTCGAAAACTCCGTCTGAAACATCGTGGATATCAAGATTCAGCGTTATATTGTCGCCAAGTGCCTTTGAAACGTTCATACGGATCCAATTATAGCCCTCCATATCCACAATATGCTGGCGGGAACTGTAACCGTTGTCTGTAACGATCTCTGCGACCTCCCAACCAGAGGAGGGATAGCTTCCGCCCGGTGCCTTGTTCACCTCTATTGTATAATCGATAGGCTCAGCAGACCTGCTGACATATAAGCCTATGTTGTCATAGCTGCTAAGGTTATACCAGACGGCAAGAACTTTTTTGCGCTTGGACTGTGGAACGCCAGACAAGTCATAGGCGAGATAATCGTCGGCAGATGCACTCCAGAAAGTGTAATATTTATCATCATTTCCTGCGGAAGCGCTGTTTGACTTGCCGGAATATGCAGGGACTCCACGGCTAATGATCTGGTTCACACTATCCTCAGCAGCATATGCAAGAGGTACTGAGATGTTTGACGAACGGTCATCTGCGTTCAAGAAGACAGCTGCATTGCTGAGTGCTATAACTGCCGCAGCAGCTGTTGAGATTAGTTTTTTCATATTTCTACCTCCGATAGAATTCTTTATTTTAAGTATACATCATTTGGCAGAAATTGAAAACTACATTTTGTGCAATAAAACTTACATTTTGCCCCAAGATCACTGATAGTTTTTGTCATTCCCTCCGGCATAATCATATACTGAAAAGCAAACTGATATATGGATGATATTCTTCTGCTTAAGAAAAATGCCTGAAATGTCAGATAAATTGTGTGAAATATCATTTAAATCTTCTGATCTATCGTTTATAATATAGAATATAAAGGCATATCAGAATAAGCAGTTGCTTATGGAGGGATATTAAAATGTTCAGATCAACAAAAAGAATGACAGCGTCTGTGTTGGCGGCAGCACTGTCGGTATCAGCTGTTCCGTATATCGAATATTGTGACACAGCCGTGGCAGCAGAAACACTGATGACTCGTGATGTATGGTGTGCGAATGAGGATGTAAATCGCTGGGAGTCCGAGCATTTCCAGTTCATTTGGGGAAAGCACGGAGCGGATTCTGCAAAGATCACTCAGAGCTTCCTTGAGGAGAATGCTAAGAACCTGGAGGCCTGCTGGGATGTGTACATGAACGACCTGTCAATGGAGCCGCCCACACAGTCAGTCAATATGCAGCTGCGTGACGGAAACAAGTACAAAGTCAATTTTTACATATCCGGCACAGGACTGTCGCCCTTTGCTGACGATTGGGCGTATATGGGATATGACAGCCAGGGCTATGCTTTCATGTTCTGCTGTGTAGGCGCAATGCAGAATTCTCCAAATCCATCCTGGGTTCTGCCGCATGAATTCGGCCACGTTGTTACCGCTCATCAGCTGGGCTGGAACGAGAACAAATACGTTCAGTCCTGGTGGGAAGCCATTGCCAACTGGTACAGGGAGCAGTTTCTGTATTCAGATTACTACAGCCAGTGGAAAAATGTGAACGGTATCACGGATTATTTCGAGACATATATGAAGAATCTCTGCTTCACGCCTATCCTTGGCCGTGACAACTATGCTTCGTGGGCATTTCTTCAGTACATTACCGAAAACCCGGACGGCCTTCCAGGATATGGCAGCAGCTTCGTAAAGGAGCTTATGCAGAAGGGACAGCGTGACGAGTACCCCTATGCTGAGATAGAGCGACTCTCCGGGGCTGATATGAAGGAGACTCTTGGCAATTACGCAAAGCGCCTTGCCACACTTGACCTGGCACACAAAAAAGAATACCAGGCTCGTCAGCAGGAGTTACTTGCAAGAGGAGCATGGAACTGGGGTGAGATATTCACCATCCTTGAAAACACCTCAGGCAGGGAGAATTATTATACCGTTCCTACCGAAAGAGCTCCGCAGCAGTTCGGAGTAAACATCGTTCCGCTGGAAGCTGAGGGTGGCAGGATATCAGTGACTCTTGAGGGACTGACAAATGTAAACGGCGCTGACTGGAGAGCCTGCATAGCTGTTGAGCAGAAGGACGGCACTACACGTTATTCCGATCTTTTCAAAGCTGGCGAGACCATGACCATGGATTTCGGCGACAGTGATGCCGAAGCATATCTTACAGTCACTGCAACTCCCGACAAATCAGCATGGCAGCAGGTGGGAGTTCCGTGGGCTTACGGGAAAGGTGAGTTTGATGAGAGCCACTGCCCATTCCTCGGCAAGACACGCTATCCCTGGGCAGCAACTATCACCGGTGCTAAAATAAAGCAGGAGCAGGACGCTCCCAGCACTACAAGAGGCGCAAAGCATCCTAACGGAGGTGGATTTGTTGCCTCTACTGCAAAGGTGGACGCATCAGTCTATGTGGGACCTGATGCAAAGGTGCTTGGATATGCGACAGTCAGCGGCAATGCTGTTGTGGATGATCACGCAGTAGTGACAGGTAATGCAAAAGTCTCCGGCAATGCAGTCATCACAGGACACGCAGTTGTGGCTGAGAGTGCAGTTGTAAAGGACAGCGCAATTATCGCAGATTATGCCGGTGTTATGGGACAGGCTGTAGTTTCGGATAATGCAAGAGTGATCGAAAGCGGACTGGTATTCAATACATATAAGGTAAACGGTGATGCAACTATAAAGGGTGTGGCTTATTGTCTTAGCAATGGCTCAGCAACCGGTCAGGCAATGCCGGACGGCGATTATTATGACGATTCCGGCAGAACTGTACAGAAGGGCTCTATATACGGCTGGACAAGCTATGATGAATATGCTCTGAACAGGCCGTATACAGACGGACAAATGGCTGCTCTGGAGTTTTCAGCAGACAGTTCCTATATGGCTGGAGACATTTATACCTCCACATTCGGTATAACAATGGGATCTCCGACCTGGAGTGAAAAAAAGGCCTCCGGTAACGGTGTACTGACGTTTGACGGCTCAGCAGATCAGTACATAATTGCAGACAGTTCATATGCCGCCCTCCACAACGCTGAATATCAGACAGCAGTTCTCCTCCGTGACAATAGCAGGAATGAGATCTTCAGATTCGGTTCTGACAAATACATCTCCCTGACGGCGGAAAACGGTTCCGTTACACTGACCGGCGCAGATCAGAGTGTTTCTGTGGACGATGCCTATGTTCCCGGAGAATGGATAACAGTAAGTGTTCTTATCTCTGAAGGTAAGGCACTGCTAAAGGTCAGCAATGGAAAAAAACTCAGTTCGTCAGAAGGTGCGTTCGCAGCTGAACCTGTTGACTTTATGGGAAGTGATGCAGTTTACCTTATCGGTGACGGAATGAACGGATCTATGGACTATTTCCGTGTGTATAACAAGGATTCAGCTGATCCTGAGTACTACTACACCAAAAGCGAGGATATCTCATCTGTCAGGGGCGATGTAAATGCTGACGGCAGATTAAACATCGCCGATGTTGTGCTGGTACAGAACTGGCTCCTCGCAAGACCTGATACCATCCTCGCAGATTGGAAAGCAGGCGATCTCTGTCCGGATAACAAGCTGGACGGATTTGATCTTTGCCTTATGAGGGAAATGCTTCTTGAAAAGCAGTAACATCATCTGTTGAATGACCGGGGGCTTTCTGTGTTATGCGTTATTCCTGTACCGTACCGCCTAAAAGCATCCCCACATAATTGATAGATCCCCGAGCCTTAGCTCGGGGATTACTCATATTGCTTTACAGATTTCCTGCACAGACTTATAATTTACTGAAGATTTTACGCAATCCAACCATTAAGGAGCTATATCCTGACGATTAGGTGCATGACTACAAATGCCGGACATCGAAACCTGTTGTGAGTGGATATTACTAAACGGGACAACTTGTATAGCTGTTCCCGTTTTTTTGCAATCATATCATCTGTTATCTATTTTTATGCTT
>LVAT01000038.1 GCA_001604135.1 Clostridiales bacterium Firm_14 | reverse complement strand
TGGAAGAGTTGTGATCCCCAAGGAGATACGCAGAACCATGCGTATACGTGAGGGCGACCCTTTAGAGATATACACAAACAGCGAGGGCGAGGTAATATTCAAGAAATATTCAGCTATAAGCGAAATGAGCGAAAATGCCGGATATGTGGCAGAAGTTATGTATAAGATAGCAGGCTGTCCGGTGCTGGTATTTGACAAGGATCATGTTGTTGCATCAGCAGGAGTTCCGAAGAAGGAGTTTGCTGAAAGGCGTGTAACAGGTCAGCTTGAAGAGCTTATGGAGAGCAGGGGACAGTATTACTGTCCGGAGGGAAAAACAAACAGTTTCTTTCCGGCGGAGGGAACTGACCGGACAGCTATCGCAGCTGTTCCGATAATAAATGCAGGAGATATCTCCGGCGCAGTAGCCTTCCTGAGTACGGAAAAATACACTGAGGTCACTGACCTCCAAAAGAGCCTTATAAATGCAGCAGCACAATTTCTCGCCAAGAAGATAGAGTAAATAACGGACGGTCTTAAGACCGCCCGTTTTCATTGACATAGTATAGCACAGATGATATAATGTTCATAATAATATGAATGGAGGCGCTTTATGGTACGTGAGATAAGAGAGGACGAGCTCATGCAGCTGCTGGAACTGTACACTCATCTGCATGAATCTGGTATACCTGAGGAAAATGAACATCTGAAAGAGGTATGGCAGACGATTTGCAGAGACAAGAATCACCATATAATCGTGTCAGAAGAGGATGGCAGGATCGTTTCTTCATGCGTATGCGTCATAATACCTAATCTTACGAGGAATGTCCGGCCTTACGCATTTATAGAGAATGTAGTTACTCATTCAGGATACCGGAAAAAAGGGCACGCTTCAGCTTGCCTTGGATATGCGAAGGAGATAGCTATTAAGGAAAATTGCTACAAGATGATGCTGCTGACCGGCTCAAAGAGTGAGAGCACTCTTGATTTTTACAGGAAAGCAGGCTATAATTCCTCGGATAAAACAGCGTTCATACAGTGGCTGTAGGTGTTGACATCTCTCTTGAAAAGTGATATAATACGGTTTATATTAATTTTTTTCAGGGAGGTACGTAGCATGAAAGCACTCGTTATTAATTGCAGCCCGGTAAGGGACGGGGCTACTGCGGAGATAGTCCGTATCGTGGAGAATGAACTGTCAGGCAGATTTACGGCAAAGAGCATATGTATCGACGACTACAGCTTCAGCTTCTGTAAGGGGTGCCGTAGCTGTCATGATACAGCGGTTTGTGTTCAGTCGGACGATATCGATATCATCATGGATGAGTTTGAGAGAGCAGATATCATAGTTACTGTATCACCTTCATATTGGGCAGACATACCGGGGCAGTTCAAAGCTTTCATTGACAGGTGTACTCCCTGGTGTAATACTCACGAGCCCCATGCATCATTGAGTCCCGGAAAAAAGGGCTATGTCATTGCACTCAGAACTGGTTCCTCTATGAAAGAGTGTGAGCGTATAATCAGCAGTATCGAGCATTTCTACGGACACCTTGAAATAGAGTGCTGCGGCAGCCTCGGACTGTGCTCTGTGGAGTATAAGGAGGCCGTTGCGGCAAGAGCAGATGAGATAGCGGAGTTTTGCAAAAAAATAACTGAATGAAAAAAGCCTGCTCAAAAGCAATGGCTTTAGACTGTTAATAAACCTTAAATTAAGGTAACAAACTGCGAGCGTCGGCACGACACCCCTACATAAAATCGCTTAATATCACAAAATTGTATGGGCGGCGTTTCGCCGCCCGCTTTGTTGCATTATTAAAGTTTAACTTCTTTGACAAACTAAGCCCTCTCCAAAGGAGAGGGCTTTTTGTTATCTTTTATTTGCCTTGCAGGCGGCGTTTCTGTTTGAGAGTGCAATACCTACATTTCGGCAAAGGTCGATAGCTCCGGGATTCTGGGAATTTACCGCAGCTTCAAGCT
>LVAT01000037.1 GCA_001604135.1 Clostridiales bacterium Firm_14 | reverse complement strand
GCAGTTTTCCTGAAGATTTAAGCCCATGCCTGCACTCTTCGGGTGGACCATTGCTACTCTTGAGTTGCCTGGCGCAAGAAATGCTTCGACATTTTTATTCTCTTTCATGTCCAGCGCCGGGATACCCAGTCTGGAACACGTTTCCATTATGTTTCGTCTGTCTTCTGCAAAGTTATAAGCGACTACGACATCTTCTCCGTTGCAGGCAGATGCCTCAAGCAGCGCTTCCAGTTCTTCGGTCTTATGCTGGTGAACCGTGTGTGCGATCTTGTTCTCGTCATAGAAAAATCCGTTTGAGAGCTGCGCAAGTTTGTTTGCCAAGACACCTGCGTTGTCGACGTCGATTGTTACGCCTTTATATTCAAGACAGAGAGTGTTGGCCAGCTGATTAAATACAGCCTGCTCTTCTGCGTTCATTTCCACTTCGTTCCTGACTGTTGTTACAGGAGGAAGGTTTAAGAGCTCGTCGGATTTCATTGAGATGGTAATGTCTTTGACACGTCTGAATACGGTCTGGGCAGCGCCCGGGAGAGGTTTCCAGTTGTGTCTGTTTTTGGAATCCTGGACCATATACATTCTTCTGAAGTCGGAGCGGTTTTTTCCAAGTCTTTGTCCGCCGTCCAAGATCTTATACTGGGAATACAGGTCTTCGATGTTCTTCGGCATCGGTGTGCCTGTAAGTATTACTTTTTTAGGACTGGGAAGGTTCAACAGCGCTTTAGTTCTTGCCGAATCTTCGTCTTTGAACGAAGATGACTCGTCCATGACGATCATGTCGAATTGATTCAGGTTGCAAAACGAAGCGAACCATGCAATGTTGTCTCTTGAAATGACGTGGATTGTCGCAGGTGTCTTTATAGCCTGCATCCTCTGCTTTTCGTCGCCCTCAATCGCTACGATAGACAGTCCTTTGAGATGATCCCACTTGGCAACTTCTCTCATCCACGAGCCTACTACGAGCTTTGGTGCAACAACAAGCACAAGACGCTTTTTCTCATCTACGATGTCCGTCAGAACTATGATGGTCTTGCCCAGACCGCAGTCCAAAAGAAGAGCCGAGGATTGGTTCTTCTTCATAAATTCAATAGCAGCCTTCTGATAATCGTGGGGCTTAAATTCCATCCGTTCTCACCTCGGTCAAAACAAGAACATTTGTTCATGGTATATACTGTATTCCTTCAAGTGCTATTTTATGCCAGTTTTGTGTCAAACGCAAGACATTTCACAGCCGAATTTTCCAAATAAGGTGGTTTTTCTTCTGAAAACTTGACAAATCGAAAACGTGATATTATAGACTTACTTAATTGTGCAAGAAATATTCTTATCACTTTCATTTACAACTTATATTTTCAAGGAGGTTTGAATTATGCAGATCTTTGCAATATCCGCTGAGTCCAGCGGACCTTTTCCCGCGCCCGGGAGAGATAACCGTGATACTGAGATAACAGCGTTCAGGATAGTGACTTGTCCCGACAACCTGGTAATCTGCGACGGTGTCTTTTCTCGTTCGGATGGGCTTTCGGTCAATTCTCCTTATAACCAGATCACTGATGAGATGGTCAAAGGCAGGCCGGATTTTACATCGGCTGTTCCCAAGATACAGTCTATCCTGCTTAATCCGAATCACGCTTTTTTGTGTTTCGGTGCCGGATATTACCAGGAACTCTTAAGACGTTACGGTATCAATCGTGACGGCCTTTTCGT
>LVAT01000036.1 GCA_001604135.1 Clostridiales bacterium Firm_14 | reverse complement strand
CTGAAAAAGCGCTTTCCCGCCGTTGCTGATGCTTACGTTGCTGCGATAAAGAAACTGTCGGACCTGCGTGTCGTCGTCGCAATAGACAAGGATTTTTATGACAAAGATATGGGTATTGTCGACAGACTTGACTCTGCATATCTGAGGCCTGTCCTGATCTCTGCCGGTAATCATACGGCGGCACAAAGGCAGAAGGTTGATGAGATAAGTCAGTACAGAGAGATATATGTCTGCGAGGAGCCTTCTCTGATACCTGTCTGTATAGGAAAAACGCGCTCGCTATTTATCTCTGATAACAGCGAATTGTGTGAAAAACTGGCTGCTTGCGGTGTCAAAGTAGTTGCTGTCGGAGTTTCGTGTCCGGGAGCTGCTTTAGAAGTGCCAAAGGGCCAAGAAAAAGATATTACATCCGAACTGATCCTGCGTCAGTTTGTCAGAGCAGAACGGACTTTGGGGTGAAAGGAACGATATGGCAGTTACAAAACTTTGGAGTGTGCATAGTGATGTCGGTGATGTGGCCAACTATGACATAAATCCGCTGAAGACTACTTATGACGAAGAGATATTGCCCAGGGGCGTTCCTGTTGCCGACGTGACGGTAGAGCCCGATAAGGGGCTTCTCATAAGCGGTATCAACTGTGAACCGAAGACTGCCATAGACGAGTTCATGGAGGTAAAAAGAAAATTTGATAAGCCGAGCGGCGTCCTTGCTTATCACGGATATGTCTCGTTCCCGAATGTAGATGGTTTGGATCCCGTCGATGTCTTGTCGCTCGCAAAGGAGATGGCTTCTGAGATGTGGGGCGATAAGTTTCAGGTCCTCTTGGCCGTTCATACCAACACGGAGACTTTGCATTGTCATTTCCTTGTTAATTCCGTTTCATTTGTTGACGGTCACAAGGCAATACACAATGAGAAGAATTATTACAGGTTTAAGGGCATCGTCGATAACATCTGTAAAAAATATGATCTAACGGTTCCTATTCCCAATTCGAGAGCAGCTTTGGATTATGAGTCACTCGGTGCAAAGCTGGTCGAGATCAGAATGAAAAGTCCGGACCTGTCTTCCTTACGCACGAACCTTGAGGCGGAAGGCATCAAGTATTGTGGCAAGAACTATATAAGAGTTAAAGACGGCAGGTTTGTAAAGTTGTCCAAAATCGACATAGAACTTACTGACCTGTTCGATTATTCCAAGCAGGGTGTTTCGGATGCTGTCGATACCGCATCGTTTTCCGGCGTTGCCGAATCATCTAAAGGAAGAAACGTCGAAAGGGTTATCGGAAGAAGTTAGGAGGTTTCTTTATGGAAAAGAAAGCTATTCAGGAATCCATAGCCAAGGTTGCAAGAGAGGCTTCCCATACAGTCAACCATCTTGGTCAGGAAGCCAGATCGGTCGGTAATGCCATCGGCGGTGAAGAGACCGGTGCTGCGTTAAACGTAGCGGGCACTGCTGCGGTTCTCAGTTTAGGTCTGGTAGCCGGAGGGTTCGGTTTGGCTGCCGCCAAAGCCGATAAAAAGAGCAAGGAGTTTTATAAGAAACTCGATGTGTACGGCGGCTTGGGAGTGCCCATGGACGATGAGTGCCGTGTTCTTACCAATGTGGGTTTTGGTAAATGGAAGAAAGCGGATCTGTTAACAGAAAAAGGTTTGACGATCCCTTCTGCCGATGTAATTGCAAAGCACGTTGCTCATAACCAGGATAAGGCTATACAAAGAGCTTTTGAGGATGGCACTTCCATTTGGAATGTTTTCCTTTTTTCAAAGCAGCTCGTTAAGAACCGCGTTGCTTTCGGTATCAGAGGCAATTACCCGCCGAGGATCGAGCTTTCGTTTGATGAATTTAACCTGGATATGTTCTCGGAGAAAAACGGACTTAGTCAGGAAGATTTCAGAAAACTTTCCGATAAGCTGGAATCTAAAGGTGCTTATCTAACCGCGTCGGGTTCCAGTTTGAGACAGAGTGGTGAGTTTAACCTTACAGGTTCTTTTTCCGGTCTTCAGGCTGCTCAAAAGATATTGAACTCGCGTCCTTATAAAGAAGCAGAGGTCCTTAATCCGTTAAGGAAACGACTTGAAGCAGAATTGACTAAAGATACTTTATTCGGGTTCTCTATGCCTAAACTTGAGGTTTCCAAGGAGTCTTTGTCAGCATTATCTGCCGAAGAAATCGAAAGTGTTAAAGAACTGCTCCAGAAACACGGTGTTTCCGTCCAATCGAATTCCGACGGAGGCCTGACCTTAATCGGTGACGCTGACAGTCTACGCAGTTTCTTGGGCGACGCTTCGTTTAATCACGGCAGTGCTGACATAATGCGTACCGAAGCGGTATCCCGTTTTGACGGCTTGAGAAATGGTATCAGTGTTCACCTTAAAAGTGATGCTATGACTGAATTTACTCGTGACTTCGTCTCTTTGAAAAGAGAGTTGAGTGCGTTTGATTCAATCAAGTTTAATGTTGCCAACGGGCGCT
>LVAT01000035.1 GCA_001604135.1 Clostridiales bacterium Firm_14 | reverse complement strand
GAATACTATACCTGCCTGGATAATTTCCTTCAGGTGAAATATTTCGACGACGACAGCTGTAACATCTTCTGTTCGGAGGAATGTTTCTGCAAGGCTCTGTCACTTGAGTTAATGTTTATCGAAAATAAGGAGAATAAAAATGAGTGAGAAAAAAGTGATAGTTACAGCTCCGGCTTCTATGCCTCTGAAAGAGGTCTATGACAGAGCAACCGCTCAGAAGTCCCTTGCTCCGCCGGGATATACGGACTCATTGAGAGCAGCTGTTGAGCAGCCGGATCCAAACCGAGAGGAGAGTAAGCAGGTATGACACCTATTCCGATCGTATGCTCAGCGTTTTCCATAACGGAGACACGTTACATTGTTATTGATAAGGACACGGGTAAAGTGTTGGACGATGCTAACGGATACGGGTTCAGGACCGCCGAGAAAGCGATGAGGCACTATAACGGATATCAGAAAGATATAGACGATATGACGGCAAGAGGTTTATGACAATGATTATCATTAAATGCGACGCAACTGACTGCAAGAACAACTTTGACGGTGAGTGTCACCCGGAAGGCGACGTCGTGAAGTGTCTGAATATCTCGCAGGAATGTACCGCGTCGGGTTTTTATCCGATCTGCAAAGACTATACGGAGGACGAAGAATGAGTGAATTAAAGAACAAAGAATATACAAAGGCAGAATGGCTTTCGGAGGGCGAAAGACTGTTCGGAAAGAACTTCGAGGATTATAAATTCGTCTGCCCCAGATGCAAGAGAATAAACACCGGCAGAGAGTTCAAAGACGCAGGTGCAGAACCCAATGCTATGTATTGCGAGTGCATAGGTCGTTATGACAAGACCAAAGGCTGCGACTGGGCAGCGTATGGTCTTTTTGACATCTGCACGGTTCACGTTGATGGTCACCCCGTGTTTGAGTTTGCCGACGGAGAGAATAGCCATGAGAGTTGAAGTAACTGACAATCCGTTAACGCTGTGCGATTCCATCGTTACGATAATCTGGGAAGGTGAAAAGGACAATTTCGGTCTTGTCAAAGAACATTTTGTCAAGGTCGTTTATCACCACGGCGACTACGATGAACCTATCACTCTGGACAGTATCCGCAAAGAATATCCGACGGTGCGGAAAGTCATCTCGGAAAGCGGGCTTCACGGAGAGATATACAGTTACGGTAATCATGGTGATTTCTGGGAACAGACCGGTACGACGGAAGGGTATGCGTAAAGGAGGTCTCTTACGATGGAATTGTTTCAGAAGATCTGGCAATTTGCGTTCAGTTGTCCCGGAATATTGCTCAGGGTGGTGTTTGTTTTCCTGGCAATAATGTCCGGGTTTGTTATGCAGCTCATTGCAGGATAAAGAGGTGATTTATTTATGACTAAATTCGATGCCAAACTGACCAAGAAAGAAAAGGCTTTGCTTACCGTGATCCTTTCACGCACGGAAGATAAGCGTGACAAACGCGGCACCATCCTTGAGTGGAAAGAAATGACCAAACTCGGATTTAAGCCCAAGCAGACTAAGGAACAGGTCCGTGCTCTTACAGACAAGCTCTGCAAACAGCAGGTGGCATTTATCGTTGAGAAAGGATACGACGCAGAGATCGTCTCTTTCCCTGTATTGACTAAATGCCGCATCATGGACAATAAGACCGGCGGATGGACGATCATGTTCAGCGTTAGCGGAGACGTGGTGGCCAGAAATGTCCGCTCGTTTGCACGTATCGAAGCCCAGAATAACCTTGCAGACAGATTTCTCGCGTTGTGTGCTTAAAGGCAATAAAAAAACTCCCCGCTCTGTGTGAACCGCTGAGCCGAGGAGTTGAAGATAAGACAAGGCATTGACCGATACCTTGTTAGAAATAATGTAGCACATCTTGTGAAGCAAAACAATATTCATGTAGCTTCACACAAGATATAGAAAGGATATTTGATAATGATAGTGATAGTCGCAGAAAAGCCGTCAGTAGCAAGAAATATCGCCGAAGTTGTCGGAGCAAGAGAGCGCAAGGACGGGTGCATCGAAGGTAACGGTTACAGCGTGACCTGGGCTTTGGGGCACTTGGTAGAACCGTGGGATGCAAAAGATTATGATGAGAAGTTTTCCGGGCTCTGGAATCTCGACAACTATCCGTTCCTGCCGAACCCGTTCAGGTACCGTGTGGCCGATGTCAAAGGCGATGATGACTATAAAAAGGCTGTCAGACATCAATATAACATAGTCAAGAAGCTCATCAATGAGAAGGGTACTGAGGAAGTAATCTGTGCAACCGATGCCGGGCGTGAAGGCGAGCTTATCTTCAGGCTGATCTATAACCTTGCAGATTGCAAGAAGCCTGCTTCCCGTCTATGGGTATCGTCGATGGAGCAGTCTGTTATCCGGGACGGCCTGAAGCAGAGGCGTCCCCTCTCCTTTTATGACAATATTTACTATGCAGCTCTTGCACGTCAGCACGCGGACTGGGACGTAGGTATTAACTTTTCGGTATTTTACACAGTCAAGTATGGCACTAAAGGTGTTTTCTATACAGCTGGCCGAGTTCAGACGGTAGTGAATCATGCGATTGTGCTGCGCTGTGTCGAAATAGAGAATTTCGTGCCTAAGCCTTATTACATCATCACGGCTGATTTAGGCGGATTTACAGCGACACACCGCGAGGAGACATTCGAAGCAGCCGAACAGTGTATTAGAGACTGTGTATTTAAGGACGCTAAGTGTAGTTCCCTCAAGGTCGAGAAGAAGACGGTCAAACCTGACGCGTTATATAATCTCGGCGATTTCCAGAAGGACTGCAACAAACTCTTCGGGTTATCTGCCCAGGAGTCTCTTAACAAGCTCCAGGAACTCTACGAGAAGCGTCTGGTAACATA
>LVAT01000034.1 GCA_001604135.1 Clostridiales bacterium Firm_14 | reverse complement strand
GCAAGTCGCACGGAAAAGCTCAGACGCGGTAATGCGGTAGAAAGACTCATCGCCAAAAAACGAGCAAAAGACGCGGCAAAACAAACAGCCAAAGAGAGTGCCAAAAGCATTATGCAAAAATGGGCCGAGGGAGCCTCCACTGAAAGTGGTATTCACCTCTTTTTAATCGCATTTGGCGGTATGGCCATAGTTGCTGCAATAGTAGCTGTTGTTGCAGCTGTGTTGACTCTCGTGATGGGTGTGGCAATGGCTCAGCGTTATAACCTTATCGGCGACTGGTATGACAGCAATGCCTATAAGACCAAGAATTTTGTCGAGGTCACTCAAGATCTTCAAAAGAAATACTATGATGATTGTTTGGCCTTGGCTTACGAGGTCGGCGCTGACACGCCCAAGCCCGCCGATGTGCAGATAAACTGGAAAGAGGTCTATTCGCTCTGGAGCGTCATGGTAAGATATCGTGCAGACAATGATAGAATGTCCGTATGGTATGATGACGGATACGGCAATCAGACCACAGGTTACAAAGCGGGTTCACCTGTCTTTAATCTGACCGATAAGAAGAACAGTATGTTCTATGGTCCGGGCGACGATTACCTTCAGGACTTTTACCTCGCCTTCTACTCTATGTATTATGACTTGAGAGCCGTTGACGGCAGAGGTAATCCTGTCGTAGTCAAACAAGGAACCGGGACGAGGTACACTCCATATTATCCTGAAAAGAGTGGCGGCACCGGTTATGACTATTCCTATTTCAGTGCGGCTAATGGTTGGCCGCTCATGAATACCAAGACGAAAGAAGTTGTTACCGATGTTCTGGAAAAAGATGTTCTGACGGCTAAGTGGTCTATCGTCAACGATTCATATAAATTTATCTATGCCACAGATCACATGGGCGAAGAAGAAGGTTTCTTTGTCAGGGGCAAGCCGAAAGTTACTGTCACGGTTACGGACAAAACGGATACGTTTGAGTATCCCGATGCGCAAGCCTCAGTTTATCTTAAGATTAAATGGACGGGTTATTCGGCGCCTACAAGCAATACCAGGTTAAATTTTTGGGGTTCAAACACTCGTGGCGAGTGGGAGCTGACGGAGATCAAATGTTTAAGCAATGACGGTGCTTGGCATACAATAACCAAAGACAGTTCGGAGTGGGAATATATCCGTGACCATAACGCTACCAGCGTTGTCCTTCCACCCAAAACCTGCGGGGCGTGTGGCCATGGTCCTCATTCTCATTACACCGAAACTGAACAGGGTACATATAAAGACATTTGGTACCATAAGGATCCTGTTAAGGTTTCTTACAAAGATGCTTCTCTAAGCTATCCGAATCCTACTGCGGTAGACGGTCTTGATGCTCTTCATGACGTTTACAAGAAGGTGTTCTGTGACGGGTATTACTATGCTACTCACTATGGACCTTTTAACCTGGGTGCGAGCAGGACAGTGTCAGGCGATACCGTCATCGAGGCGGGTACGGATTGCGACAGCAGTCATGAAAAGTTCCTTGTCGTAGTAAACCAGCTCTTTGACAGGTCTTATTATTATCCGTGGAGTGGTGCCACTTCGTATATCAGAGGCGGTACGGGGCTCGAAGGTGATGGCAGCGGTTCTCATGATTATTACGACAAAATCAAGAAGACCTTAAACCTTATCCGGAGTTCACAATCTGCCAGATATCCTTCTAATCTTCCGGCGGAAAATTACCTGGTCGCATCCTTTGATACGAGCGGCGACAATATCCATACTTATGCTGTTAATGACGTGGATCCGGAGTGCAAAGCATATACTGATATTGTTGAGATGATAGAAACATCTATTACCAACGTGCAGCTCTGTTTCCCTTTCTGCGTCCGTTATAGGCCTTGTACCGGTTTGGGTTCGCTTAATGCTCCGAGCACATGGGAACAAGGACGGCTTTCTGGCAGCATTTCCGATTGTGACTGCTGGGACGTTCTCAATTTTACTTGGGGCCCTGTGCAGGCTAACTGGACTTCGACAACATATCTGCTTTACCGTTACTTTATGGCTGAGCAGAGTATGTGCCCGCCTGCGGCCTGCGGAATCCTCGGTGCTTTGCAATATGAAACGGGATTTGATGTTAACGGCTACGGCGTTGTGCCTCCGATAGATAACAACGGAGCTTATGCTCTTGGTCTTTTGCAGTGGAATCAAGGCCTGAAACCTACGCCTAATAATACTAATCTGTATGACAACAGACTTTGCAGATGGTGTGCCGATCATAATATGGATTGGCGTAATGCGGGAGCCCAGCTCCAGTACCTTTCAGACTGCTGTATAAACGGCGATTCCGCCGGCACGGGTGAGTATCCTACGGGTGTGTACTGTTGCCAAATGATTCAGCATACATATAACGGTGAGTTCGGTGCAGAAAGTTGGCTGAAGGAATCCGCGTATACCAATGCCAGTGGTAATCCGACTTTTTCTTCTGCTGACTTGGCAGGTGCTTACGAGTCCTGCTATTACTGGGGTGTTCTGGTTGAGCGTGGTGTTGAACAGATAGGCGGAACATACTGGGACGACTGGGTAAGGCCCGGTTACGGAGATACGTCTCGTATATTCGGCTTCGAACCGTTTATTGCGCACAAAAGAGACAACGAAAGCATACACCGATATGAGTATTATTCAGACTCTAATCCTTATTGGTCCGGTGTCAACGCGGATAAGCAGCGAATGGCCGCAGCTCACGTGTTCCTGCGCTATGTAGCTGCTTCTGATCCGAACTATTACTCTGTCGCTTACTATGAAGGATACGATGAAGGATACGAATAAGGAGTCTTGTTTATGAATATGTCTAACTTGACTGATACGGATAAGGTTATTTCCCGGAACGAGCTTGACAAATATTACATTGAAGAAGGTCTTACTCCTTCCGAAGCCGTTGAACTTGAAAAGAAATTCTCGGTTAAGTCTTTCCGCATCGACTTGAGTGAGGATCCCGTCTGGGTGGATCTTACTTCGATCAAGGTCTATCTGAGGGACATGAGAAATCTGTTGAAAGAGAACCCGCCCCTTACTGCTCAGGAGGAGCGGGACCTTTCCCGCATCATCCTAAATCCCAAGTCGGATAAATTCTCGAAGATACAAGCGCGTAATACACTTGTCGAAAGAAATCTTCCTTTTGCTTTCTGGATGGCGCAGAGGTTTCAAAACCGTGTGACTCCGTCTTTCAGTTTTGAAGACCTTATCCAGACCTGCAATCAGGGTTTAGTCGAAGCAGCCGAGACTTATGATGGGACAAAGGATACGAAATTCTGTTCTTATGCTTACTGGTGGCTTTTGTCTTCGGTTCACAGGGCGCTGGTCGACAGAGGATACGCCGTGAAGATACCTGCGAGGTATCCCGCGCGGTTTAATCACCTGAAGACAGCTGAAGATATCGTATCAGAACGCTTACAAGGCCCTGCTCCCATTGAGGAGATCGTCAAGGAACATAACCGGCTCTTTGCAACCGATGCTCTATCTTTACAGCTCGCATCCGAGATCCTGACATTATATCCTGCGACGGTCTCCCTCGAAGAACCTCTTTTCGAGGAAGGTCATGATAAGACTCCGAAAGATCTTTTGCTTTCAGATGAGCCTTCCCCTGAAGAGTTGGCAGAGGTTGGGAGCAGAAAGGAACTGCTGCTCCATCTTATCGACACGGTCCTTACTCCGAATGAGAGGGCTGTCATCAAGGCCAGATATAATCTGGATACGAATGTCGAAGAAAAGCAGCGTGTTATTGCTGAACGCTTGGGAGTCAAGCCACAGCGTGTTCAGCAGCTCCAAAAACAGGCAGAGGCTAAACTTCTCAAAGCGATGAAGGCAATAAACTTTGAAGAAATGCTTAACAGATAAATCGTTCTAAGGTGTCTGTTTCACAAACATCAAGGACACCTTTTGGAACGAGATGGACACTTTTGAAACATTATCAGGGCGTCGAGGTAATCCCTCGGCGCTCTTTTTTTATGCCCGGATTTTCCGAATAAGGTGGTTATTACAGCACTTTTTCGGCTGTTTTGCTTGCTTGGTACACTATCCTTAAGAAATTGCGCAGTGAAAGGACTTTGCTCCTCTTCCCTGCGCTTTTTATATTTTGGTGCCCGGCTCTGCTTTTGCAGGGCTTTTTTATTTGTGAGGAAAATATATGGAGCTTAGTGAATTGTTATCAGTGATGCCTGATATCCTGTCCCGTCAGAACTCGGTCTTATCCGATCAGGAAATGGTGGTATTATTATTACGCAACCCTGAACTCGCCCAGAGGTTACTTACTATGACCAACAGCGAGGTTAAGAAACACTATGTGGATCAGAGACATACACAAAAACTGTCTCAGTTCAAGACCAAGAATCCGGCTCGTAACGGCTATTGGTGTACCCACATCTATGTCAATGGTAAGAGAAAGGAAGTGGAACGGGCTACCATTGACAAGTTATACGACTTTTTATTCGACTTCTACCACGGACAAGAGAACAAGAATAAGACATACGATGATGTCTTTGCCCTGTTTATCGAGTCCAAGCGTGAATTCGGCAGGTCAGAGCTTACTATAAAGGATTATCAGCGTTATCACGGCTTTGTATCTCGGGATATCAAGAAAAAGGATATTGCAATGATAACCGAAGACGAGATAAGAAAGTGGTTCTTTATGGACTACCTTACAAGACGCCCTAAAAAGGAAGCAATGAAAAAGATGCTCCAGCAGGTTCAGGCGGTATTTTCTTTTGGTATGGACAGAGGTTTTTGCTTCTCAAATCCCGCCAAAAGGATACATGCCAAAGACTATTTTAAGTTCTGTGATCTGTCGACCAAGTCCAATGAGGAGAGATCTTTTTCTTCCGAGGACATAGAGAAGCTCAGGGCTTATTGTCTTAATGACAAAAAGAACCCGCACGCTGCCATGATGCTCGTAGCAATGGAGACCGGTATGCGTGTCGGTGAGCTTGCAGCTCTTCGAAACGAAGATATCGAGGACGGCTTCATCCATGTCCACCGCCAGCAGGTAATAAAGTTTGACGAAGGAGAAAAGACAAAGAGACATTGGGCAGATGTCGAATATACCAAGAACGAGAGGACTAATCCCAAGGGTGGAAGACTGGTGCCTGTTACCGTAAGATGCCAAAAGGCTTTAGAGATAGCCTTCGCTCTTCCCGGCAGATCAGACTATGTGTTCCATCACCCGGACGGAAAATGCGTTCTCAAAGACTCGTATCTGTATTACCTAAGACGCAGATGTAAGGCTTTGGGGATCCCGATCTCGCATAATCATGCTTTCAGAGTAGCTTACAATGCCAAGCTCATCGAAGCAGGTGCGGACGGCAACGAGCGTTGCCTCGTTCTCGGACATTCAATGCAAACTAACGAGAGGCATTATTCATTCAGCGACAGGAGAAAAGCCGAAGATGTCAGGAACAAGCTCAACGAGCTGGAAATGGCCTGACGGAAACGCAAGAAGTTCGCGTCTCCGCCGGCTTCCACCACTTTCCACCACCGTATTAAGAGGCTGTGTCAAGGAGTCCTTAGTCGGAAAACCCCGAGGAATGTGGCATCTTTGGTGATCGTGGGGGGATTCGAACCCCCGCCCTACCGCTTAGGA
>LVAT01000033.1 GCA_001604135.1 Clostridiales bacterium Firm_14 | reverse complement strand
TCATAGTTTTAGACTTCACAAACAAACCTCCGGTCTTCAAGCTCTGCCACCTGCGCCTTGAAGAAAGGCTTGTCTCTCTTCAAAGATGCGACGCTGCGACTCTGCCAACGGCGGAGACGGCGCTATTTCACGAATCCAAGATAAGCAATTTTCATAAGCAGTCTTGGCGCCAGAAAAACGATTATAGTCAAAATCAAGAGTGAGCTCTGTGTCCGGAACCTTGTCATAAGGCTTCAATCGGTTTTCACACTGATGATATTCAAACTCCATCTGAGCAAGGAGCCCCTCCGTTCCACGAAGCTGAAGATAACGCAGACAAGAAGCATACGTTTCGGTTACACCAAATAAATGAGCAGCTCCGCTGGTCCTGTAAAGCTCATCGTATTCCAAAGCGCTGTCAAAATAACACTCGTTATTGATTGGGTGATAAATTTCATAACACAATTTCTTTTCAAGTTCTAAAGCAGTCATATTCAACACTCCTTACTGTGAAAGCCCAACGGGCACTTTCCGGCTGCGACAGCTCTCCTGCACGAAAGTTGCAACTCAGTACAGATAGACAGCCCTCCTAAAACCTGATGCTTAGGACAGTATTTGGTCTTATCATCAACCGCAATAGGCTTCTTCTCGGGCATTTGTTTATGTTCCATATCAGGAGCCCCCTCTTCCAAGAGCATCTTTTATAGAGGCTTCAAGAGTACCATCTGTTAAAAGCTCTTCTGCCGTAAAACGAGGACAATAGACACTATCTCCATGTATAAATGTAAGCCAAACATTAGCACCACGACACGCAGGAACAAAATCATCAGAATATCCGTGCTCAGACAAGCTCTCCTCGTCGACTCTGAATCCGACCATCTTGGTAGCAGGATCCATAATCAGACCATAAAAGCAGTCGTCACGGTCGATGTCAGAAAAATCTCCGTCACCGATATAATCAAGACAAGCATCAAGACGCCTATACATAACGTGGTCCTGCCACTGTCCGACAAGTTCGCCGTTGTTGTGAGTAAATTCGTCACGGCCCTGAGACTCTACCTCCAGGTAACTGCCGTCCGCAGTCTGAAAGATCAGGTGATCCAGGCAAGTCGGAAAGATGCCTTCTTTTTGTACTGTGATGTTGGTCTTAAGTGAATAGTCAATGTTTCCCATAGTGATTACTCTCCTTTTCTAAAACTATCTAAAAATGCCTTACAGTCCCACTTTCGGTCTTTGCATGGACGGCAGCCCGGTGCTTGAATCAAAGCCCTTGAATCACTCATATACAGAAACTCTTCAGGCTCAAACAAAGGTTTAGAACTATATGTAGGGTTGGAAAGACAAAACATTCTTTTCAAAAATTGAGCCGTTTTGTCATCATTGACACCCAAAACCAGCGTTATATCGCACAAACGAGGCAAAACCATACCCGCGTCGAGCATTTCAATATTCGAAATGGAATTCACACACATTGAAACCGACATATTACGGGCCGGTGCCGATGCCACATACTGTTCGAGGCCTTTTATCATATTGATATCAGGACGGGCAAACTGGTCAAGCATAAAATGTACGTGAACCGGAGTTTCCGATTTCCACTTTTCATCCGCAGTTTTATAAAAGGCGCTGAAAAGCGACGAAAAAACATCACAAAGATAAGGAGTGGCTTCAAAGTCTGAAACCAAAAAGAAAACAGCTGTAAGTTCTTCACAAGCAACAGTCAGAGCCTCGATATTCGGTCTCAAACAAGGTTCGAGCATAAAATCACAAACTATTACTCTATATCCCGCATCTTCAAGATATTGTCGAGTTACATAAAGAAGTTCACCCTGGGAATCAACGACCACAAAAGAGGTATTGCCAAAAAGTATATTCGGCAATACGTATCTGAACTGCGACTCAACACCATTATGACAAAACACCAGAGTATTCTTATTACAGCGGAAAGTTTTATCTATATCAGGAAGTCCATAAAAACCAACAGAACAATTCTCGGTCAGAACCCGCTGATACTTTAGTTTACCGACAGGACTTACGGAAGCAAGAAACTGTTTTGTGGTTACAAAACGCCGATCTTTAGTTTTCAGCATCAAAAACCTCCTGATGTTTTGTTCTTTGTTATTCTTCCAGGTACCATATTCCGTAGTCAATCTCGTCCCGGACCTCCTGATTGGTCTTATTACCGCCTTTCTTGCGGTTACAGCGCCAGCAAAGGCACTGAAGGTTATCTATGTCATTACCGGTCCCGCCACGCTTTACAGAGCGAATATGGTCTGCTTCGAGCAAGAGATAGTCACCAAGGCCCGGGCACAAGTCGTCTAAATAATCTCTGGATATGCCGCAGATCTGACAAGTATAGTTGTCGCGCTCAAATACTGCCTCTTTATCCGAGGCGCGGATATACCGTCGCTGTGAGATATCACGCTGATGTTTCTTCTGGTTGCGTATGAGATAGCGCTGCCACATATATCGCAAGGTAATTACTACCAGTGCAGCAAGGACAACGATAACAAGAAAACGCAAAAACGGGACCGTAGATGCAAGTTCGTCGAAATCAAACATTATTTAATCTCCAAACATATCCAAGATGTCTTCCGGGATGCCTCCTGACACCTCACCGGATACTTTGGGAGTGTCATTTTTTATATTATCGGGAACACAACCGATTCCAGCCTCTTCACCGGTCTTCCACACGCTCTGCTGTTTAGAATTAACCATTCTCCGCTTATTGGCTGCATATGCTTTATCGCGGAAAGCATTTGCATCTTCAACAGTCTTTACACCGCTGTCATGCCATCTTATAAGAGTGTCATTGATATTTTTCAAAGACAGATTTGCCCCGCGGTACAGATTGTCACTGAAGGCTGTTCTTACTATGTCTTCATCATAGCCTAAGTGCTCAATCCACGTCTGAACACAGTCTTTCTCTACACCGATCAGCTTTCTGCTCAGATTCTTCTCACATATAGCAATCAAGCCGGCAACCTGTTCAGAATAAGACGCAGACATTATTCCCGATTTTTCGGCCAGAACGGCCTCGGACTTTCTGATGACCTGGCGATTTTCCTTGATGGTAAAGATAACGGAAAGCCACGCTCCACGGGGAGTTTTTCTTCCGCACTGGTACTCGTAATAGATATCCGTTTTTTCTTTCATCGCTTTTTGACACGCATCAAGGACACGGACCTTGAAATTACGCCAACCGTCTTTGCCCGAGTATTCATCTGGTTTTATTCCGAGAATTACTCTTAGCCTGGATATGTCTATCTCACAAGAGCCCAAGCCCTGAAATCTCTTTAGAATCATATAGAGCTTCTCACGGTTGATTGAGTTAAGAGCAAGACAATAATGAAGACGGAATTCAAAAAACTCTTCCGAGATACCGTAAAAATACGGAAGCATAGTTCTCTCGGCTACCATTTTGATCGTCCAAACATTCTTGGGATTTAAGTAAACGGTACATTCCGAAAACAAAGGTACTCTCTTGAAGCCGCCGTGGGCCAACGGGATGTTGACATACTTGGTTACACCTGTCGCAGCTTCCTTAAGAAAAGTGATATTAGGTCTGCCATTTCCGAGCAGAGCATTAAACTCATCGACCGGGAACTCCACTATGCCACTGGCTCTTTCTACCGGCTCGCTCGTGTTCAGTTTAGAGATGAACGTAAAGAAAAAATGCCAGCCGAGAAGTGATAACTCCTGACCGTCTATCTCCACAAAGCCGTTTCTTAATACTACCAGCTCGTTACCGGAAAGCACTAATTCCTTATCCGTCTGTTTCATAAAGTTCCTTTCACAAAAACAAAAACAGGCGGCAAGGGCAGGTCCCTTTATACCTCCTGTTTATATAACTTGTTTATATAACTTGTTTACGGCTATCTCAAACGCCCTGTTTTCAAGGCTTTGCGGGTTTTGGTGCGTACATCATTTTGCAATGCTGCGTACACTGCTTTGCATTGATGCGTACACCATTTTGCAAGGTGCGTACATTGTTTTGCATTGGTGCGTACATCATTTTGCAGAGGTTGTGTCATGCTTTTGTAACACACAAACGCCCTGTTTTCAAGGCTTTGCGGGCTTTGGTGCGTACATCATTTTGCAATGCTGCGTACACTGCTTTGCGTTGATGCGTACACCATTTTGCAAGGTGCGTACATCATTTTGCAGCCAATTCTTAATTTATAAGACTCTGTTCTTCAGATAACGAGAATCATTCTCGTAGCATTACAACTTCGCGCAACCTTACCCGCACTGTCTTAAATTCTCAGCAGAGATCTTCTCTGTCAGATACACCTCATACAGACATTCGGCGGATTCAGGATCATCGTCGTTCAATAGGTTGTATGCAATCTCACAACAACACAAGTCAGAGATGTCACAACCTTGTGCAACACCTATTCTGTGTATATCTTCCTTTAAGAAATCAAAGAACCTGGTATTTGACACCTCCGCCTTGTATTCCTCGTCCATCCACTCATAAAGTCTTGGCAACTTAGACAAGGTATCCGCTATTGCAAAATACTCCCGGAATACCGCGGCACCAAGTTCATAAAAAGCAAACGGAGACTTCACAAGCTCATCATCTTTACTCACATGAAAAGTGGCAAAGTCTTTTGTTTTACAACTATATCCTTTATCTTGCTCCCAATAAGTTGTACCACCGGTCGTATATGACTTGATACACTTAACATTGAAACTATATTCTGTCACGCCATTCTCCCGTTCTGTGTTCCCACTTTTAGCTCTTCGGTAATTAGTCCATTTTCCAAAACCCAGTTATCTAACCAAGACTTTAATTCTGATGTCTGAAATTCAAAAGGCACAGAACGTTCATTGGCTCTTGTATATCCCACAACCCTGCAACAGAGCGCGGCACACTCCGATGTAGCCGAGGCACGCATTACCTTCCACAATGTATCGTTGATCTCGATCAGATCTCCGGGACGCGCGTTGATATCGTTATTGAATCGGAGAACAGGCCTGGCGCCGTTTTCCAGTTCGCTTGTAGCCCAGCCGTGAGTACGTTCCTTTGTAATATAGAAAACCCAGCCACGTTCTTTGTCAGCTGCATCGCCAAGCCACCATCCGGTACCGATCACGTGGTCAGACTCATCTAAGAATTTAGACTCATCGTAGGAAAGCAGGTCTATCCTTTGTATAACAAACCTGTCATTCTTACTGATTACATATTTCATATCAAATTCCTTTCGTTGCTCACACAACACGGTTACACGAAGTCGGTTGTGTGAACGAATTAAACAATCACGGCTAAGTTATATAAACAAAGCGTTTCCGTATTATGTCAAAAGTTGTGCGAAGGTTGTATAAGCCTTAACGCATAGGTCCGAACATATCGTACACGGACACCTGCTCTGAAACTCCGTCTGAAGATTTTTCACAGAATTCAAAATGACTTTTTAAGACACCGACGACTTCGCTGCTGTCATTGTATTTGTGGTTTGCAATATCCATGACAAGGATATATCCCTCTTCTTTGGTCAATGTGAGCTCGAACCCGTTGCGGGAAAGGAACTCTGCGCAAACACCGAATCCGGTTCTCTTATTGCCGTCTAAAAAGACCTGATAATTGGCAAAATCA
>LVAT01000032.1 GCA_001604135.1 Clostridiales bacterium Firm_14 | reverse complement strand
AGCGTGCCGGGAACAAGGAACATACTGAATATGACGCCTTCTCAGCGACTATTCTCTGCCAATTCAGTTGTGTAAACATAAACTTCATAGAATGTTTCCTTGTCCTTTCGTTGTAGTCATAAAAAAAGAAGTGCCGTCTATCTGAATACAGTTATCTTCTGCACCAGATAAAGGACAGGCACTTCCTTCATCAATGTCATTATACGCCCTATTTCAACAAATTGCAATAGAAAAACGAAAATTTGTTTGCTTTTTATTGTTTTGCTATTTATAATATTCTCAGTGGTTTTCCGCCACGAATTAAAGAATAAGTTTGCACACACTTTGCCCCGGATTGAGTTCATCTTTTCGGGGCTTGATTTTGCTTTGTATATTGTGGTTAGGTCAGATTATGCTGCATTGTCTGAACAGAGCTGACAAATGCTCGTCGGTCAGGTCATCGTACCACACTTCGACTAATCGATACCCTTTGCTTTCGGCAAACTCTTTTTTGTATTTGTCCTTTTTGACCTGGTATTCAAAGGCTTCCGGAGTAACATGAAAACGCGGTATAAAACTCCGGTGCTGTTCGCCTTGGACTTCAACAAGGATTTTTTTGCCTGTTATTTCAAAATCGTAAGGCATAACGAAGCCGGTTTCAGGGTTGATACATTTCAACGTATCTCTCTGGGTTTTATAGGCTATGCCATTCTTTTCGAGGAAGTGCTCGACGATGATCTCTCCTGATGATTTAATACCATCGCAATCGTGTCCTTGATGCAGCTTGTAGTCAGAGTAACGTGTGTATAACGTTTCCTTGCACTTATGACAATAATATATGATGTTAGGGTTAGTCTTGTCCCCTGTAACACTTATAGCTGTCTTGGTGTCTCCGAGAAGCTCTTTTACGAAGGCAGGAACGGGATCTGCTTTACTATATTTTGAGGTCTCCTTCATTTTCTGCTTGTAATCGTACTTGATAAGCCGTTTTTCGTTTGTTGGTTTGTAGATTACCGACCAGATCTTGTGCGGATGCTCTTTCAGATAATCAAATATATCTTCACACTTGAACATGGCTTTGGCGGTTATCAGGTTAGTTTGGTTTAGTCCGTATTTCAGATTGAGGGACGATTCAAGTTCACGCTTCTTGCGAGTGCAGACCACACACAAGGCGCCTCTGCTTGCTTTGGGCTTTGAACATAGCACGCAAAGCCTTGTCCTGTCTGAAGACAGGAATTTATTGCCAGACAAGAACCGCTTGGCTTCTGCTTCTGCGGAAAAACTCTTATATATCGCACCAGGAAAGCCTTTGACTTGTTTTTCGCACTCGTTCCAAGTGGTAAATATGCCTGTTTTTCGCCCTTTTGCTACCGCATAATACTTTTTCATTGTAATGACTGAATTTTTTGTTTCTGCATATTGTGGTTAGGACAGATTATTCAAAGCGCAAAACACTACGTTGTCCACATATTGTGGTTTAGCAAGAAAAAAGTGTCCTTAAAACCACAGTGCTTATCTATTGGCAAGATGCTCTGGGTGGGCCTTGATGTATTCATCTGCTTCAAAGAACTCTGTTAGAATATGCTCGACCGCAGCCGTCTTAGTCAAACCGGTCTTTGCACAATACCTGCCGAGCTTGTCGTGAACGGTACTGTTCATCTTCATATAGACTTTGACTGCGTCTTTCTTTGGCTGGGGCATATTAGTTCTTCTCCCCTGCCGTAAGTTCTTGGTACATCTTCATGAGTTCTGCTACTATCTCAGGTTCGGTCATGGCATAGTCAAAGCCGTATGCGTCCATGACTGCTCTGTCGTTGGCTTCGTGTGCTGTTTTCAGTTCCGCAGGCATCTTGTCTGGATCATACAGATCTGCGAGACTCTTGTCTGGGTAAAGTGCACGAGCATCAAGGATGCCCTGAGCAGTCTGCTCGATGGATGCCTTCTGTTCATCTGTTGGTGTTGGCCAAGGAAAATTGTTATAGACAAACGGAGAATAATTGTATCTCATTTCCAAGCGTCCACAAACAGTTCTCATCCATGCCATGTGTGTTAACGAATTCAGCACACCAAAAAAGTAATGATTGGCGTTAGGAATAAAACTGATTCGATCGCTGGCAATTACTTCCTTCGAAAGATAACCGATGGGAATATAAACTCTGTTTTCAGAGGTAACTCTTGGAATAACCATATAATCATTATCTGGTTGTCTAATCTGAGTAAAAAGATGAGGTGTCTTCGAGTCTTTCTCGCGAACAGAAGCGGTTGGGCTTGACAGTCTGATTTGCTTAACCGCCTCTATTCTTCGGGTTATTGGGCCAATATTTTCATACTGGTCTGCTGGAACATTTTTCAACCATATACAGTATCGTTTTGTATTATTCAGGAATTCTTCTGCTCCTATAAACTCCTTGACTAGTGGCTTTGCAGACGGAAACGCTTCTATCAATTCATCTCTTTCTTGCTGCGAAAGTATTAAATTGCCTCCATCTGTTGCCTGACTTCCTTTGATGATGTCAGGTAGTCCGTACAGGTTTCCGCCCCTGTTTAATAAATATGTGTCAACAGCGTCAATTAGATATCCATTGATATGTTCGACCTCTTTGATCTCGTCTGAAATAATGAATTTCTTGTCCGCAATATGATGTGCTGTAAAACCAACAATAACGACGTGGACATGGGCTTTTTGCTGAGCTTCACTGTTCCAGACAAATGAAGGATAAGCAAATTGTATTTCGCAGTGTTTAGTCTCAAGCAGGTGTTTCCATATAAGAGCAACAGATTCTCCTTGAGATATCGAATTAGTAGAAACAAAAGCTGTTTCAATATTGGTGTTTCTCATATAATCTGCTGCTTTATTGTACCAGGCACATACATAATCCAATTTGCCATTTTTCTTCAAGTCATAGAAAGCAATATCCATATCTTCAACCTGTGATTTGCTTCTCCATTGATGCCCCACAAACGGCGGATTACCCATGATATACGATACCCTCGACGGCTCAACAAGATCGTTCCAATCAAATCTCAGAGCATTTTCACGGATAACATTAGCCCTGTCGCTTAACGGGAAGTCCTTTTCGTCCAGGTCAAGCAACAACAGGTATTCTCTGTTTGCCTTCAGACGCGATATCCACAGCGCCGTCTCGGCTACTGCTACTGCGAAGTCGTTTATTTCGATGCCATAAAATTGATCGAGCTTTATGCGCAGTTCTCTTTCTCCTTCGATTGCACTATTAAAGGCTGAGACCTGCTTGTCTTTGTACTCTCTCAGCGTTGCATATTCGAGTTGTCTTAAGCAGATATATGTCTCCGTAAGGAAGTTACCTGAGCCGCACGCAGGATCAAAGAACACCAGTGAGCAGAGCTTTTCGTGGAATTTTCTAAAGCGGTTCTTCCTCTTAATCAGCGACAGGTCCTCATTTGTTCTGATTGCATCAAACTCGGCTTTGAGGTCATCTAAAAACAACGGATCGATGACTTTGTGGATGTTTTCCGGAGACGTGTAGTGCATACCGCCCTTGCGTCTTGTGTCAGGGTTCAGTGTTGACTCGAAGATACCACCAAATATAGTAGGCGAAATGTTGGCCCAGTTGACCGGAATGGCCATCTCCTCGATGATGAAATCCTTGATTTCCTGAGTAAAGGGTGGTATTTCCACCTTTTCTCGGAACAGGCCGCCGTTTATATACGGAAACATCTTAATGTCCGTATCATACTTGTCTCTGTTCTCTCTTGGCTTGTCGAGATTGTCGAAGAGGTGCTGGAGTTTAATGCGGATGTCAGCAGGTCTTACTTCAGCAAGGTAATTACAGAACGCGTCAGGCTCGCCGAAAAGCTCGGCGTCTTCACAGAACAAACAGAATACGAGTCTGACACAAAGCACATTTAATGAATGTTGTGCCTCGTCTGATTCCGGATCGTCATACTGCTTCAGGAGCATATCGTAGAGTTCACCGACCAGAGAGCCGGCCTGCTCTGAGACTTCTTTCTCTTTTCTAAGACGGGAGTTGTTCGGATCTACTATGCAGCCCAGATACTCTGGGTGTTCTACGAGGTCTTTCAGCTGAAATTCAAAGGCGTTGTTCTTTAATTCTGCATCACCGTATTTTGTCCTATCATAAACTCTGAAAGTCTCGAAGTTGCAAGTGATGAGATACTTGGGCTGTTCTGTTATGGGAAGCGATGCGGCATAGTCCTGAACCTGCTGTAACGGTGTCTTCAGGGTGCCTTGTCTGAGCTCCTCTTTGTCGAGGTCAATCTCGATACCCTTCTGTTCTATCATGACATCGGATTGTCGGATCCAGACATCTATGAAGCCTCCTGTCGTTGTATGATGCTCAAACAATACGGTGTCATTATGCTCGTACCCGAGAACATTGGTAAGCAGAGACAGCCAGAACTGCTGAGTCTCGCCTTTCTCATAGCCCCTACCTGTCCAAGTTTCAACAAAAGTCTTTCTGCTCTTTCGGTCTTTATATGCCATAGGAATACCTCTCTTGGTCTTATCATCTGAGTTTATCTTATCATTTCCTTTTACAATCGTATATACGATTGGTGTATTTGACACGACAGATTTTCACTTTGGCCATTACCACAATCCCACAGATTTTTGTGCTACTTCTTCTGCTTCGATTTTAGTAAACACTTTTAATTCGTTGACCTTGTTGTTCTCAACATCGTATAATCAAATCGTTGGAGAATATAACACGGTATTCACCGACAGGAACAATGAGATAAACCCGTATCGCTCCTTATTGCTTGGGCACGGTACGGGCTTATTTTTTGCGTTTATTGCGTTATAATGAAACCGGGTAGAAGATACCCATATATGTATTTGACAGACAATTCCCGCCAAGGCTCTTTCTTTGAGGTTCATTGAGCCAAAGCGGGTTTTGTTGTGCATCTACATATTAAATTTTGCTTTTCAGGTCATTGGAACAGGGATACATACCTCGACGTTATAACCGTTCTTGTCCCATCTGCCGTCATAATCTTTTTGAACATAGATATAGCACTGATTGCCCCAGGCTGATGACGGAGCAGAAGTAACTTTGATATATCTGTCATCTCTGGTGTATCCGTCTTGTTCCACTTCAACGGTGCCACCGCACACAGTGTTCAGATATGCTATGTATTTGTCATAAAACTCGTCCATTACGTCTTTGTCGTAGATAAAGAGTTTTATCGTTGCGCTGCTTCCGGTCGTGATGGTAAATTGGCCATTCTCCTTGCCCGGGAACGGATGCCACGCGTCGGGAGTGGCTATGTCTACTGTCAGTATCGGAGATTGCTCCGGAGCATCTTTTTGATAAGAGCGGACTTTATCCCAGTAGGCTTTTCCGTCATCACCTGTCTTAATGGTCGAAAGGTCGATCAGGATGTTCATGATCTCATCTGCCGTGTAATACTTATGCGGCGTGTTTTCCTGATTGCGAGGCACGGTATCTTCCGTCAGAAATGTGCCCGTATAATTGGGACCTACGGTTTCAAATGTCTGGTCATTATAATCCGGGCCTGTATAATAAGTCGTATCCGGTTCCAAAGTTGTTTCTGTCTCAGTATTGCCGGCTTCAGAACTTTCGGTCGGCTTGGGCTTTTTTCTCCAACAACTGCACACGCTAAGAAGTATTGCCGTTGCCAAGATTACTGTCATAATCTTCTTCATGGTCTTTTCTCCTTGCTTAATACTTAAGCAGCTTTATCGCCGTCGTATTCATAGTAAATGTTCCTGCCGTAAAACATTTTAACAAGAATACTCTTTGATGTGTTCCACATCTTGTTGAAGGTCTTTCTCTTGATCTTTCTGTTATAGTATCTCTTTCCCGAAGCGTGAAGCGAGTCGGCTATGTAGATATATTCCTCGTCGTAACCCGTGACAAGGATATAGTGGAGGTTGTCCCAGCCGGGCTCCTCGTCATAATAGACAAGTGCCAAGACCGGTTTGCCCTGATCGATCTTTTTTTCTATGTCAGAAATCTTACCGTGAGTATGGAGCTTCGCACCGATGACTTTGCTTACGGACGAAGGAATTGCCGAGCCGTCGGGGAGTTTAAGGAACTTGTCGTAAAGTTCAGAGGGTTCAGTCTCTTTGCCATAATAACGGAGAAGACAAGATGAAGCATAAGCAGAACATTTAGGCCCGCTCTGCTTTTTTATGTTGACAGGGTTTTCTATTGAGTGTTCGGGCTTTTTCTTGCCCACGCTGTCCTGCTCCTCCGAATAAGTTCCGTAACTGCCATAGCCGGCGTAACCGTAGTATCCGCCGTAGCCGTAATAATCTTCATAATAACCAAAACTGTTGTTATAGTCGATATATTCGTAGGCATCTTCGAGGAGGGAATCTCTGGTAATGCCTTCTTTGAGATAATCACCGTTGGTGTAATATTCGCCGTAAAAGTCTTCAAGGAGCTGTTCTTCATAATCGTATGTAGGAGGAATGTCATCGTCCAAGTCATAGTATCCCTGCTCAAGATAACCAAACTCGCCAAAGCCGGCTCTCGCCTGCTCTTCGTAGTCTTTTTCGCTGACACCGTTATAGCCGTCAAAAAGGTATTCGCTGCTGCCGGGATACAACTCGATCAAGTCTGACTTCCTCCGTGTTTTATTCTAATATCATTATACAATGACAAACACACAAAGTCAATAAACTCAAGGGTTTAGGGCAGTATCTATACGCCTCTGGAGAAGTATCTGTTAGTGTAGCAGGCGATGGCAAAATCCTCTGCATCCTGCTCGGGATCAGGAAGAAATGTGGCGTTTTCGTTTTGGTACGGATTGTTTTGCTGAAGATGTCTAAACTCGTGAGCAATGGTCATCAGGATTCCGCGCATGATGTCTTCGTCTTTTTCGTCTTTGCTCAGTTCGCCTGAGTCTATCATTTCTTCAGCTGCATCTTGGATATGTTTTACGTTAATCACCGTGACGCAGTCAGATGACCAGGTTATTCCTATACCGTGTTCAGGCGGGAATTCGTGCGTTTCGAGAAGATAATCGAAGTCTTCTATGTAGTCTTCAATGGGAACACTCTGAAGATAGTCAAAGTCTTTATCTTCGTCGTATATCAAGACCAGTCTGTTCAGTGTTCGGTATGTTTCTTTCGGAATACAGCTCAGCACGAAGTCGGATATGACTCCGTAAACGCTCCAGAAAGGCACAGGCGCGTTCCAAATACCTTGTTTATCTTCTGATGCTTTCTCAAGCGACGGCGTGATTACAACGTGTTGTAAGAGCCAGTCCTTATCTATCACTTCGGTGTCGTGGATACGGTAATACTTGTCGAATATCCCGTCTTCTAAGTCGTGGACAAGGATAGAGTTCTCTGTTTCCGCTTCTACGATGATTATATCCGGTTTTGTTATGGCATCGCCTCGGACAGCTTGGCGGATCTTGTCAAAGTCAGAACTCATAATCAGGACCTTCTCTGCATCATAGTCTTATCTCCTTATACACTTCTGCCCGGGAAATAACCGAGTTCTGTCAGATGTTCTGTTATCTTTGCTATGTTGTCTTTGCAAAAACCGACTTCGCCTTGTGAGTCGAGGTTTGAGAAGTCTGGCTTAAATTCCGTAAAGATCTTCTCTGCCTCGGCAAACTCTGGCTCGTCCATGGCAGCCATCTCGGGAAGGTCTGATTTGTCTATTACATAGTCCCATACCCGGGCCGGGACCTCCATCGAGTTTCCGTCTTGGTAAAGTGATATTGCCGTAGCAAGATCCAGATATGAGAATTTACAACGTATAAGAATGGCAGTCTTGTTTTTCAAAGCCTGCTCTCCGTCTTTCTGAAGGAAGTCGATATAAACTTCTTCCAAGACTTCCTCGTCATCATTGAAACGGAACTTGTCTTCTTCCCAGTTTCTTTCTGAGTAGTCAAGAACCTCGTTAACAGGAACGCTGAGCAGGGTTGCCGCGTTCATAATGTTCTGGTATTCATTGTCAACGAGCTTGTTGCCCATTCTCTGTCTTATGTCATCTCTGAGCTTCACTGTGACTAGCCTCCTCTGCCGATCATCTGCATAGCCAGGTAGCTTTTTGCTATTCTCTGAAGAAATGAAGTAGGTTTCATGGTCAAGCCCTCCCTTGCATCGTGCCGATCCATTCTTCGTATGTAGCAATAAAAGTCTCGCAAACATCGGAATCATATCGGTCAAAGCGCTCATAATATCCGTCATCAATACAATCAAGAATCGCACGCTTGTCTCTGGGGCTGCACGTCAGGTTTTGCAGGAAGGCTTCTTTATGTTCAGGTTCCTTCAAAGTCTCAAGCATCTTTTGAATGTCGTCATTGTTATAACTGCTCGATTGTTTCCGCTATCAGTTCTTTGTCACTCTTAGACGAGGTTTCCTTTGCCTGAGATGCACGCTTGGCGAGTTCCTCAATGTCTTCTTCTGTCGGAGCATAATCAGCAGCGTTTTCATCGAAGTAGTCGGTGAGCTGCGTTTTGATGTCACAGAGAAGACAACGCTTGGCAAACTCCGCTCTGAAGCCGTCTAACTCAGGAATATCTTCCAAGCACTCCAGATACTCTTTGGTGCCTTCCCTTTCTGTCCCCGTTACGCGTTCCCAGAAGTCGTTTCTGAGCCTATCCGTGTCAAAACCCAAAAGGTCCAAAGTGTCGAGGTATGCCGTATCTTCTGTGTAATATTCGGCCGGTTCGCAGGACTCGTTTATCTGATATTCGAGCTGCGCAAAAAGCGCTTTGGACAATCTCGATTTAAGTTCGTCTGTCATGGTAATGGTCGTCATAGTCTTATCTCCTTTTAGAAAAGCAGGCGGTTGTTATCCCGCCTGCCTGATTGATACTATTCCGTTTTTTGTATCAGAGTTCGATCATACGAAGGATCTCGTCTGCTGACTGGAGTTCTTCGGCCGGTGCGGGTGCTGTCGGAGCCGTAGAGGCTACGGTCGGTTCGCCGCCCATGCCGAGGAGGTCATCGACGCTCATGGACTCTTCTCTCTGCGGTGCAGGAATAAGTGTCAATGAAGCGCATCTTGTTGCAACGATGCCCTTGTTGGTGATATGGAGAGAGGGCTTAATGCTTACATAAGCCTTCTGCGTATCAGTGGGCTTGAGAAGCTGGTCTGCTGTCTGATAGTCAATAGTCTTACCTTCAACTTCGCTCGCGATATTAAGGTTCTGGAAAGAGAGGTCTCCTACCGCGTTTGTTACTACGGAGAAGCTCACATTTACCCATACGCCTTCAGCGGGATTTCCGTCCTTGTCAACTCTCTGCTTTACCTGAACAGGGAGCTTGTTGCCAAAGAGCTCTGTGAGGTTGTTAACATCTGCAACCTTTCCGTTCTTGATCTCCCATGCCTTTACTGCGGAATATACGAGAAGCGCAGCGTTCTTGTAACTCTCCTGAGATACTGAAAACTTGATGTCCGAGGGGTAGAACGGCTTGCCTTCGGCGTTAATCATCTTGGGAGGGTTGGAGATAGTGGAGTCATAAACATAACCCTTGAGGTCAAACCCTGCCATCTTGTCGAACGGAAGCATGATGTTCTTGAAATTCTTTCTTTCGGCGAGCTTATTTACGATGTTCTGCTTAGCCTGGTCAGAGAGCTGCTCTGAAGCCCACCTGAAAGTGTCTGCCAATCTTACGTTGAGTTCTGCGATTGTGAGTGCCATATTTATTTCCTCCTTATGGCTGTTTTTTATATAACTTTATTGCCTACGGTCTGGTTACCGTTGTTACCCTAAAAGTTCGGATATGGAGAACGGGATTTCTTCTGTCTCTCTTATCCTTGTTGCCGGACAGGTCCCTTTACCTGCACAGAACGCACAATGCTCTCCGGCCGTAAATTCGCCTTCATTTTTAAGAGCCTGCTGTACTCTGATGTTGACCGCTCTTGCCCAACGGATGAGATCTGTGACCTGCATCTCGTCGTGGGAGATGGAACCTGTTCTGTCGAGTTTCCTCGGAAAACCATCGACATAGTCTGTTGTTGCTCGCGGCTGGAAGATGTAGAACTGGACCTTGGTAATTGACCTTCTCTCCTCTTCCGGGAGCGAGAGGTATGCTCCGAGAGAATATGCTCTGAGCTGTGCGTTCTTCTGTGCTCTTACGAGTGCTTTACCGTATTTGTAGTCGACTACGATAAGCGAGTCTTTAGATACCATAAAGCAGTCACAGGTTCCCCAGCACTCGGCGATATATGCTCTCATGTCCACTTTGAGTTCGGTATGGAGCTTGGTGCATCCGTTGCCCTGAAATACTCTGACGACAAAGTCTCTGTATGCCTGTCCGCAAACCTTCATTGTGAAGTCTGCATCGGCTGCTTCTTTGACAGAGTCTTCCTGAAGCGGGATGTTAAACGCCAGGTTCACGAGATTCTCCGCTACCGCATGGGCTTTTGTACCTTCCATTGCAGCGGCAGAGCTCTGTTCGCCGTGTTCTAACAAGTAATCTTCGTTTATCTTTAAGGACTTGGTGCAGTAAACGATCCTCTTCAAAGATGAGGGAGACACTAAAGCGTGTTCTCTCTGCACAAAAGAAGAAGGGGCCACGACTGTTTCGTGAACCCTTCCGACAATAGAGTTATATGTGTTAATCTCAGTCTTCATCGCTAATCTCAACGCTTGGTTAAACTCAAGTCTTGTCTAAGAAGGTGTTCGTTTTCGTCAGTTCTTGCTAAACGTAAGTCTTGCTAATCTCAATGTATCAGGGCTCTTCACCTCGATACAATGTCATTATACAACCATTTCTTTCAAAACGCAAGTATAAATTTGCAGAACGCAAGGCTATTTGCGTAAGTTTTGCTTTATTTTCAGGTATTTTCATATAGTTTTATGCTCGTTATAATGAATTTGATGAAATATGCTTGCACAAGAAGTATAAGAAGTTGACTTTGGCGCAAGAACGGAGGAATAGAATGGACTATTATAAGATTTTCGCCGAGCGGCTCAACGAGGCGATGGATATGCGGGATATCTCGGCGGCCGAACTGTCACGGCAGACCAATATCACCGAGCCGATGATATCGAGATACAGAAAAGCGCAATATATACCGAGACGCGATGCTCTGGAAAGATTGGCAGGCGTCCTGCACGTCTCTGCCAGATGGCTTGCCGGAGATACGGATAATATGGAAGACAATGTCGAGGTCTTCACGTTAGATGTGATACCTGCCGAATATGATTTTATCCAGTCTTACAGAAAACTCACAAGGGCCAACAAGTCTTTGGCTTTGGACTTCGTAAAGCTCTTGCTACGGCGCCAGCACTCGTTATAAGTCTATTCTTTTCTAAAGAAGTTACACGTAAAGCCTTCGGCTCTTAACGGTAATCCCGTGTATGGTTCTGCTGCTGAGGCGAGGATCCCGGATATTTCGTCTACGCAGTCTTTCGGATACTCGGCAAGGACTTCGTCATGAATGTGCATGACTACGGGATATCCGGCTCTTTGAAGTTTTGACAGTGCATTTACAAGGATATCGCGCGCTACGCCTTGCACGATATTTTCAGCGAATTTACCGCCATAGATGCTTACCCTGCCTTTGGGTGTCTGATAAGTTATCGCTTGCCTTGAGGCATTGGTTACTTTGTCTTTTATTGTTTCAAGCCTTATGTCCGGGTAGATCAGAACGCGGTGTGTGACAGGCAATGTTATCTCCAGCTGGAAAGTTCCGTCGTTCATGAAAGGGTTCTTCCTGTAAGCAAATTTCATGTCAGGAGGTACAGCGGGCTCTCTTTCGTGGGCATAGAAGCCTTCCCTGCCGCCCCTTATCAGATTCTTTACTACGTTGTCGATGCCATACCAAAGGTTTTTAATGTTCGGGTTTGCTTCGCGCCAAGATGTAACAATGCGGTTCATCTGGTCTTTGGTAAGGCCCAATCTGTTTCCGCCCATCTTCTCAAAAGCAGCAGGACCTCCGCCGTATTGACATGACAAGGTGGCGACTTTGCCGACATCTCTTAATTCCGCATTTATGCCGTCCTTTTCTACCGTGACAGGTTCGTTCTTTATCAGAGAATAGATCCTGCTTGCAGTCTCGCTGTATATGTCCCTGCCTTCGTTAAAAGCATCAAGTACCCACTTCTCACCTGCAATCCAGGCTATGACTCTCGCTTCGATAGAAGAATAGTCCGTATCTGAAAAGATGCTGTTCTCTTCAGGTACCAGCGTTGTCCTGACAAGGCCGCCTATGTCCGAAAGATAGTGCATGGTCACAGGGGCCTTTTCCGACATATAATCTGCTCTTGCTTTTTCTATGTCCTCAAAGTGGTTCTTCTGAAGGTTCTGGACGTTGTTACCTGAAAACCTGCCGGTACTCGCGCCGTAGAAGTTGAATTCTCCTCTCAGCCTTCCGTCTTTGCTTACGCAGGCCAGCATCTTGTCATACTTTGCGTTGGCTGACTGTAAGATGCTCTCTCTCATCACCAAGATCTGCTTTGCATCGTTTGGTAGGTCTTTGAAAAAACGTCTGATCTGGTCTCTTTCCAAAGAAGGTATGTCTAAGAGTGTTTTGATCTGGTCGGGCGAATTTACATCGGTTATCCTGCCCTTTTCATGATTGGCTGCATACATATCGCAGAGAAGTTCTAATTCCACAGTCCGCTGAGTCTTGAAGTCGGAAGCAAGCTGTGCCATCTTCTCGGCGAACGGTACGTCCAGTTTAATACCTCTGTCATTTATGCGTTCGGATACAGCATACTCCTTGAATAATCCGGGGTAATACATCGAAGGCGCTTTTAAGAGAGAGTTATACATATTCTGCCATACAGCCTGCTCGGTTATTACGCATTGTCTGCTGTCAGCTTTAAGCGTGTTCCAGTCTTCGTCAACAGGAATGGTGTGCACATCCCGCACGGTTCTTCCATAGCGTTGTGTCAGGAGCCTTCCTTTGAGAATATCATTCTCGCGGACAGTAACTCCCAAAGCCTTGCAAAGGTCTGTTATATCTTTGGTTGCGGGAAGATTGAAATATCTGGCGAAAATCTTTGTGCAACG
>LVAT01000031.1 GCA_001604135.1 Clostridiales bacterium Firm_14 | reverse complement strand
CCTTTTATTTCTTGGGTTTTGGGACAGTTTCGGACGCCACAAGATATAGGGTATCCGAGGAGTAAAACCACAACATATTGAAAAAAGTTTGTTCTTACTATTGTTTTTGCCTGTGCAGAAAATGATAATACAATAAGAAGAGAAAACTTCTTAGTCCAAAATCTACAAGAAAGGAAGGACAAGACAATGAAGAGAATTAGTATTGTTGGTTGTTTTGCAGTTGTGATGGCTCTTGCCCTCTCAGCTTGTAATCCGCCTAAGTACGAGATTGTGGAGACTTCGCTTACTGAGTCTACCGTCGTAACAGAGAGCACAGAGACAGAGGTAACGGAGACATCTGTTACTGCTACACCTACGCCCAAGCCTGCCGAGACAACGGCAGCACCTACCGAGTCTTCTAATGCGGAGACAGAGGATACTGAGCCTGGCGACACCACGCCTGCTCCTAAGAACACACCAACACCTAAGCCTGCTGATAACGGAGGCAGCGGTAACAGTGGCGGATCTTCTTCCGGTGGTGGAAGCACTTCGGGTGGCAGCGGTTCGGGCAGCTCCGATCCTAAGCCTACCGAGACAACGGCAGCTCCTACTGAGACACCTACGCCTACTCCCGAGCCGACTCCGACTCCCGAGCCTACTCCTACTCCTAAGCCTGCCGTTGCTGCAAGGATTCAGGTAACTTATACCGTAAGCGGCTATGACAATCCTGATGCTGAAGACGGTGGTGATTTTGTAACGGTAAAGGGTATTACGAGAACTTTTACTTGTAGCCCTAATTCCGGATGTGCTTATCATTCTAAGAGTGTTAGCGATTATGCTAATCCTGATAATAAAGTAAATCCGGAAGACCTTTATGCAGAATTCCATAAGAAGTACCCCAACGCAGAGGTTTCAGGTTATTCTATTACAGGTAAAAGCGTCGTTGGCTTCGTCGACGACTAATACAAGTCAAACAATCTCAATTAAAAAGAGCTTCGAAGATAACACTTCGGGGCTTTTTCTTTGCCGCTGAATTCTTAGACAGATTAAATCTGTTTTGTTGAAAAACAAGCCTGATTTTCCAAATAAGGTGGTTTTTCAAACGCAGATTTGCAAATTTTCGAAGTGTGTATAATAAGCTAAACAACTGCCGCAGAGAGCAGGACTTGAGTCCTCTTCCCTGCGTTTTTTTATTGCCCTGCGATATGTCTTCGTAGGGCTTTTTAATTTCGATACTTAAAGTGCCTTTGGCATTTCGGGTAAATATTTTCTTGGAGGAATCAAGATGGAAAAGATTTTGGAAAAGATCGTTTCTACGGTAAACCACGCCGGTGATGCACTTATGCGTAGTGCTGTTGCCAAGCGTGTTGCGTCTGCTGTGCTTGCCTTTGCCGTTGTAATGACTCCTATCGCCCCTTCCCTGGTCGTCGCCGCTGACGATAATCAGCCGGAAGAGGCTGTAGAAGAAACTGTAACGACAACGCCTGCACCGGTCGAGACTGAAGCTCCGGCGGCTACAATACCTACTGAGACTGCTTCTGTCGACTATTCGGAATATGCGACTGACGAGGTCGTTACCGCAGATAACGATGACATTGTAGTGTCAGAACCTACTGATGCTATCGACACTACGGCTCCTCCTGCCGGGGAGTCCGAAGAAACTTCTGCTGAAGCTCCTGAAGAAACAACGGCTGCTACGGAAGAAACAACAGAGCCTACTGCTTCTGAGACATCTTCCGAAACTACGCCTGTTGTAACAGAGACAGAGCCTTCGCAGACTGATGAAACCATTCCTGAAGAAACAGAGCCTACCGAGACTTCTGAGCCTGTTGAAGAGACAAAGAACAATATCGTCTTTGCAAGCAGTGCCGATGAGTATTATAAGCTCGTTGCAGCTCTTCCCGACGGAAACAGAGTAGTTGTTGACACCACTGCTGACCTTTCTTATTTGAACGGTGCAAGCGGCGTTTACTATGACGGCACTTATATCCTCATGTTCGATAGCCAGGACACATACAACAGTGGTGTTCAGGCTATCTACGATGCTGGCTACGATTATCTTATCGACGGTACTCTTTCAGCGTGTGGTGATTACTCCGGCTTTATCAATTATGGCAGTGTTAACCCCGGTGCGTCCGTCAGAGTTGCCGTTATTGATACCGGTTCTAACCTCGCAAATGAGAGATATTCTGTTATCGGAGATGATGTAGCTGACCATAACGGACATGGTACCGCTATGTGTAACTATATCCTTGATGAGACAAGCAATGCTTATGTCATCTCGATAAAGGCTTTGGGTGACAATGCTCAGGGTAATATGTCCGATGTCTATGCGGCAGTTCAGCTCGCAGAAGATCTTGACGTGGATTATATCCTCCTGGCAATGAACATCCGCAACACCGGAAAGTATGATGCTTTTGAGTCTCTTGTCAAAGGAACAAAAGCCAAGGTCGTAGCTTCCGCAGGCAATAACGGTACTGATGCAGTCAAGTATATCCCCGCCGGTATCCCCGGTGTCATCACCGTAGGTGCTGTCGGAGACAATG
>LVAT01000030.1 GCA_001604135.1 Clostridiales bacterium Firm_14 | reverse complement strand
GTTTTTAGACTATAACGTCTTTTGGCGGGTTGTGAGTACAGGTTGTGTCTGACTAATATACGGTTGTGACCGCTTCGAAAACCCCGCTTCTTATCAATATCCTTTGCTTTCGGCTTAAATACCGCGTGATATAATAGAAGTGAAGATAAGGCGGAGGTTAAATCACTATGAACAAATCCCAAGTCGTATTATTGGCTAAAAAATATATGGTTGAGAGCATATATCGTTCTGCCAATATCGAGGGAATTGGTGTTACGTTCCCGGAAACACAGGTTATTTGCGATGGTATGAGTGTCTCTGGACACACGATTGATGAAATCAATGCCATTAACGACTTGAAAAGAGCTTGGCAGTGGATCTTTGCTAATGTTGATGCAAACATTGACCTGGAAACGCTGCGTCAGCTTAATAGGCTTGCTGGCAAGTTCACAGTCATCAATGCGGGCACAATCCGAGATATGTATGATGAGCCTATTCGTGTGCCGTTAAAGGATGGCAAGTCTTACTATCCGCCGCTTCCGCCTTCTAACGAAGTGCTGGATATGAATATCAAGACCATTACCGGTAATGTTACGATTGACGGAGCTCTGGAGCTATTCTGCTTTGTTTGTAAGTCACAGTTGTTTAACGACGGTAATAAGCGCACGGCTACGTTATTTGCTAATCTGTTCATGATACAAAACGGTCTCGGTATCTTGTCTATCCCTGTCGATAAAAAACTTGAGTTCTATAATGCTTTGACGGATTATTACGAAGATAATAAGAACATAGAAGTGTTGAAAGAGTTCTTATATAGAAACTGTCTGACCGGCTGTGCTGATCCAAGCGTTTGTGCCGGGCGCGGTGCATAAAGGAGATTAACTTATGCCAACTAAAGATGTTTATGTTGACATGGATAAATATGTGGCTGCGGCGGCGCGTGCTAAGGATTTCACAACGAAGTTGTATCGGTGTTGTGAAGGGGTTGTGGATTATACTACCAACAGAGATCCCTGGCATGATTTGGCCGAGGAAATGATTATAACTCTTTATCTTTGGCTCACCGACAATGGCAAGGTCGACTTAGATACTCCTTTTGCCGAAATATGCAGCGAAATCAATTCTGTTGCCATATATTTCTTCACGCTTGATTTGGAATCCTGTTCTTTGCCGGTCGCAGATAGAATAACCAAGATTAGAAATGTGCAGTTAGAAACGCTGGAGCAACACAGAGAGACTGTCTTGTCTGATTTCCGTGCTGTGTTTGATCTGACTTGTGTCGGTGCGTTTCTGGGTGATGAAATAACTTATTGACACAACTATTTGTGTCGGTTGTGTTGTAACAAACAAATTTTCTTACAACATAGCACAACAAAGGTTGTATTAAGAACATATTTTCGAGATAATAAAGCCGTGTGCAAACCTCTTATTGTTCAGGAGGTTTTATGTCGGAACTTATTATCGATGCAAAGGCTTGGAAAAATGAGCCCATGACTGACAAGCAGGCAAGTTTCATCAGCGTTATGGAAGAATATCGCTTTGATGCGTTTCCTAAGTTTTCTGGAACAACCAAAGGTGAAGCGAATCAGTATATCACCAGATACAGAAAGGTGGCCTATGCCAATCTGGCAATGGTTGGGCGTTGCTGCTGATTTTTCTGTAAAACAGCTCAAATCTACGAATAAGGCGATTTTCAGTCGCCTTTTTTAATGCCTTTTTTAGCAACTGTATAGTTAAGACAATATCTTTATCAGGAGGTCTGTATGAATAGGGATACTCTGAAACAACGTCTTGATGCCTTGAATGTCAAATACCCTAAAGAACAATGTTCGGACTCGAACAACGCTACGGATGAACAAAAGCGCAATACGTGGGGCCATCGTACCGGGTTGTATAACTTAACTCGTCTTGTCAATTCTTCTTATGAAAACAGCTTTATTTCCGAAAGCGAAGCCGTTGAATACGGTGGGTTAATACTATCTTATGAATACTTTGACGGTGAAGCCGGGCTTGGCAACTTCAAAGTATTCAGTCCGGTCATTACCGAGGCTATTTTTCGTAGCGAGTTTGGAGGGAGGTCTTGATTATGATATACGGAGTTATGCAAACTCATTACGGACATGAATATCGTTGGCTTTTTACCGGTGAAGAGATCTTAAATCAGCTTTCCGGAAGAAATTATCCGATTGAACTTGGCGAAGAGACGTGGGTTTCTTACTGGCCCATAGGCGGTTCTAACAGCTCTGATACGAAAATAGCCAGGCTGGATTCCGATGAAGCAATAAAAAACTTTCTGACCGCACCTGAATATAACGACTACGAGGATCCAATGTTGGTAGACATTGCCGAGTTTCTTGTAACGGTCGATGTCGAAGACGGTTCTTGTACTCAGGAATATCTTGATAAATTCGGTTTGAAAGTGTCTGAGCTTATCCAGACAGATGATATCAACGGTCATTATGCGACCGCTAAGAAGATGATCGAAGAGCTTAAAGCCGTAGGATACGAAGACTTTGACTACAACAATCCGTTCTACGGGAATAACCGTGATATGCGGTACAGCGAGCTCTATTCATTGTGGGAGCAGTGCTGCAACAGAGGGAGGGCCTGATTATGGGCGAGTATGATATGGTCAAATCTTATGATGCTGAGACCGGAAGAACAACATATAATTCTTCCAAGTACCTTGAGACGCAGAACGCTGCTTTTGCAGCGGCAAGAGAAAAATATGTCGAACTTACCTGTATGTTCGCCGAATTCCAGATGCCGGCCGATGTTGACCGCCTGATTTCCTTTGCTAAGAAAATGTATGGCACATTCGACAATGCTCATTTCATGCTAAACAAAGGAGATAAGGCTTTTTCCATTGATGCCAGTATATTCCACAAGGGTGAAAAACCGAGCACAACACAACCTTCTTATACGTTGTATAACTGTATCTCGGTCGAATATCAAAAAGGCGATCTAAACAGACTTGCTGAAGATCTTACGATGGCAGAATATACACTTCGCGGCGGTAAGAAATATACATATATACCGTTCCTTGTAACTTCCATCCAGAACTCCATTTCTGAGCAGATGGGTAGAGCGTGACTATGACGGACATAGGAAAAGAAGGATAATGCCTGGTCAATAAAGTTGCGCAAAGTTGTATAAGAGTTGCGTAAGAACTGGTTGTGTCTTATAGGCGAATCTGTCTGCATATTCACAATAATATTTCTTGTGTCTTGTATCAAAACGGCAGAAATTATAACAATGTTACACTCACAATATGGTTATGCAATGTTGGTTGGGTGCAAGTTGCGCGAAAAGTGTAATATCCCTGTAATAGCAATGCTTTTGTCTTTGTGATAATGTTGTGTTAAGGTTGTATTTAATCTAAACGCAAGTTATAACGCAAGTTGTAATCGTTGCTGTTGACAAGGAGGTATAAATGATTTCGTTTAAGGACTACGCAACCAAACACAACATCTCATACGAGGCGGTTCGCAAGCAGGTCATCAAGTATGAAGAAGAACTTAAGGGCCACGTAATACTCAAAAATAAGACCAGGTTCTTTGATGACTTTGCAGAGTCGTTCATGGATGAGCATAGGGGGCTTTCGGGCAGCACTACGATCTTCCTTCATAGTGAAGTCAAGACTCAGACAGAAGAAATAGAGGCGCTTAAAGAAAAGGTCCGTAATCTTACTGAGGCATTGGCTGCGACTGAACATAAATTAAACGTCCAGCTGGAAGAAAAAGAAGAATGGGCTGAAGAGAGGGCGGGCCTGAAACTCCTTGCGGATAAGGCCTCCGGGCTCGAAGCAAAGCAGGAAGAACAGTTAAGACAGCTCGGCGCATTGGAAACTGAGTGCAAGCAGCTTCAAAGGGATAAGACTGAGCTGACAGCTGATAACGAACGGCTTGCCAAAGAAAAGGCACAGTTCGAGAAGGAACTTTTGATTGAGAAGAATTCGTATGTTAAGACTTGGTTCGGACTTTGGAAGAGAAAATCCAATTAAATCAAGGGTTTTGGCCGATTTTGGACGCCTTGTTTGTCAAACGGGGCGCTTTTTATTTTGCCAAAACGATGCACAGCAGGTCGGAATCATTTTCTATTGACGGGAACAAGGGTTATCTTGTCGCTTAATCATCGTTAAACGACAAGATACTACGGACACCTTCAGGAAGGGCTGATTTTTCGCTATGAGCGGACATAAACAAGTTCAGATAAGATACCAGGATAAATGCAACGCTTTGCTCGACGCGATGCCGTCTTATGTCAGGTCGTATATCCGTGCGATCCATAACAGGACATCTCCGAGAACTAATTTTGAATACGCGTTCGACATAAAAATGTTTTTGAATTATATTGCCGAGAGAAATTCTCTTGACGAGGTCTCTTTGTCTGACCTTGAAAAACTGCCCAAGGAGACTTTTGAGGATTATCTTGAATATCTGGAGCATTACGAGTCGCCCCACGGCGATGTCACGAACAGCCGTCGTTCGCTTTCAAGAAAACTCTCTGCGCTTAAATCTTTCTTTAATTATTTGTTTACCAATGAAATGATCTCGACTTATGAGGTCGGAAAGATACCGCAGCCGAAATGTCCCAAAAAGCCCATCATTAAGATGGATAAAGACGAAACGGCAAGTTTTTTGTCAGCTGTTCACGGGCGAAGGGCCATGACACAGAAAGAACGCGAGTATTACGAGATCCAGTCTGTTCGTGACCTGGCCATAATGTATCTTTTTCTTTCGTCCGGAATACGTGCGTCCGAGTGCTCTGAGCTCGATGTTGATGACATTGATCTGGAGCGCTCCTGCATCTATATAACGCGCAAAGGCGGAAACGAATCCGTCGTATATTTTTCGGACGAGGCCTCCCCTTACCTGGTCGATTATCTTGATTGGCGAAATAACTTGGAAGGTCTTGATGAGAAAGAAAAAGCCTTGTTTATATCAAGCCAGAAAAAGCGCCTTTCCGTGCGCAGCATCGAACGTCTTGTTAAGAAGTATGCTGATACTTCTTTGCCCGGCAAAGGTATTACGCCACATAAACTAAGGGCTACTTTTGCGACGTTGTTATATGAACAGACAGGCGATATATACCTTGTGGCAGAAACATTGGGACATAACGATGTATCCACCACGAAAAATCATTATGCCAACCTCTCTGATAAGCGTAAGGAGGAAAACCGGAACAAGGTCACATACGGCTGATTTTCCGAAAAAGGGCCCTATTTTCCGAATAAGGTGGTTTTTCATTTCAAACTTTTGACTGTTTGCGGCGTGGTAAAATAAACTAAACATTTTCGCAGAGAAAAGGACTTCCCTCCTCTTCCCTGCGTTTTTTATTGACTGTTTTCGGGAGGTTTCTTATGAGCGATAATAAAGGTTTTATCCAGGTCAGATATAATGAAGAAGACTTTTATCTCAAGGGCGGTTTTTACGAAGTACAAGACTGGCTCGGAGCCGAAAAGCGCCTGATAGGCTTGTGGCTTGAAGATCCTTACGGAGAACCCTATATGGATCTGACCACGAGTTTCGGCGAGTTTGTCGGAGCATACGGCACTTTCTTCCCTGACGTAAATAACGTATCAAGTATTGAGCAGTTTTTACAGGAAAACCTTATTGCCTTTCCTACGCAAGGTCAGAAAACAAGCGGTTTTGTTACATATCCTGCTTACCGTATCTCCCCTCATGTTCTGGAAAAACTCTTTACCATCGAAGAGATCGAAGCATACAAGCGTGACTATGATTTCTATGACCAGATAGACGAGAAATACAAAGGTAATCCTGACTGGGTGAAACAGGAATTAGAAGCGGAAAAGAAGGGCTTCGATGAGTTTATCGCAGCCCGCCAAGGCAGAGCGTAAAGGAGGCGTCGATTTATGTTGAGTTATTTTTCTATTGCTCCCCACCGAGAAGAAACTGTTCAACAATATGTCAAAAGGCAAATTGACATACGCAAACAGAACCATGAAATACACAACAAGACTCCGTATGTACTTAGCGAAGATGATAGATCGGAGATTCAGCAGAACGTGGTTAAGTATTTTAGTCGTCCGTCGATTGTTGACCCCAATGATTTGAAGGCCTTTGCAAGAGACCTGTTAGACGGAAAATATGCTACCTCTTCTCCTTTTGCACAACTTGCGAACGAAATTGAAACTTTTATGTATTTGCGTGGCGAATACGATTTTGAAAAAGCAGACAAGATTCGCTGGATTGCCCCGGTCTTAAAACACGACAAGTGCTTTCTGGAGGTCGGCACTCTGACTTACGAGCGTGTTGCATCGGAAAGAGAAAGAGTCTGTTATTTGATAGGCCAGGTCCTTGATGGCACGGCTCCTCAAGAGCTCGGAGGAATAAGCCCGTTAATGGACTATTTTTCAGACCAGAAAGCCGAGATGTTCGATGACAACGAACTGCTCTTTTCAGCCGGAAGGATATATCAGCAACTATGTGAGTTAACTGCTGCTTCAATGGGCAGAGCATAAAGGAACTTGCGTTATGACTATGAAAAAAGAAGAACTAATGAAACTGGTCGGAGCTCGTGTTTGTGTTACGTTTGTTAACGGCCAGAAGATTGAAGGCGCACTTGGTTTTACCAAAGATTTTTCTGCTCTATATGGTTACAGAAAGCCCGGTTATTTCACTATCGGAGCTTATGATTTCAAGGTTAGTCATATTAAGAAGGTTACGGAGGTTGGTCATGAACAATGCAGTTTTACTCGGTTATAAAGGTTATATGGTCGAATACATCAAAGAACGCGAACACTATCGTGTTTATGATCCGGTCTTCCCTGCTCAGACGATAGCATACACAGATTCGTTTTTAGAAGCAATGGATGGCATCGACGAACAGTGTCCTGCAAAGAAGGAAATCTTAAATTACAGTCCGCTGGCATCAAAAGTGGACCGGTTTACCATAGTCGATAAGATTCCGGATTCAAAATATCAGGTTTGGAATATCGGAGATAATATGATAGACGGTTTTTTGCCTCTTTGCCGTAAATTGCCCAGTGAATTCGATTGGCAGGAACTTGTCGATCCTAACTCTTTAGTGGCAATCGACATGAGAGACAGATTCGATGTGTTGGCTAATATGCGCAAGGCTGCCGGTGTCGGTATCACAAATCTCGAACGCGTATATAAAGCTCTTGACACCGTCACAACTACTTCGCTTGGTAAGCAACAAAAAGAGTGGGCACAAACCCTGCTTCCCGTGTATGAAGAGCTGTCCTCTAACTTTATCGAATATTTTGTTCGTGGCAGGTAGTGCTTTTATGTTGTACGGTGCAATTATAGGAGATATTGTCGGCAGCAGATATGAATTCAATAACTATAAAGGTAAAGATTTTGAGTTTTTTCATCCGGGAGATGATTTTACTGATGACTCGGTTATGACCTTTGCCATTTGTGAAGCCTGCCAAATCATAAAACATAAACAACTCGTTCTCTCTTCTGAGATTGAGAGCTGTTTTGCGTCATCTATGCGTAAGTGGGGACATGATTATGGTGGCCGAGGTTATGGTGACCGGTTCTTTAATTGGCTTGTTAATCCTGACCGTCCGGCGTACAACAGCTGGGGCAATGGTTCAGCAATGCGTGTTTCTGCTGTGGGTTGGCTTTTCGATACTTTGTACGAAGTTCAAAAGATGGCAGCGTTATCTGCTTCCCCTACGCATAATCATCCCGAAGGAATAAAAGGAGCTCGTGCTGTGGCCGGTGCTGTGTTTCTGGCAAGGACCTTAAAAAATAAAGATGCTGTAAAAAGATATGTTGAATCTTTTGGGTACGAGTTGCTGCCTTGTGATGAAGTTAGACCAGCTTACCATTTCGACGTGTCCTGTATGGGTACTGTTCCAGTAGCGGTGCAATCTTTTTTAGAGAGTTCCGGCTTTGAAGACGCAGTTAGAACGGCTGTGTCAATGGGTGGAGACAGTGATACGATCGCTTCTATTACCGGAGGTATTGCTGAGGCTTTTTTTGATGTTCCCGAAGACTTAAAGTGTGCCAGCCGCGAATACTTGGACAAAACAATGCTGAGGCTCTTAGACGAAGTAAACAATCCTCATCGAATAGTATAACGGAGGTTTTATGGACATTGCAGATTTGACTGTTTCGGCAAAGAACAAGTTGTTTTGCCTTCAGGAAGTTCAGCTTCCTTGTTATGACAATGGCAAGAAGTTTACCGAGACTGCCAAGCTCGAACGAATCCACGAACTGCTTCGAGGAACTACATATAAAGGATTACAAGGTAATCTTGTCAGGCTATATTCCAAAGGTTCTCTTGAAACATTAAAACAAGATAATGTGATTGTAATATCGACTCATGCAGACTTTGTATGGAATATCCGAGATCCGTTTGTCAAGATTTCAGAGCAAGATAATCTTATGCTCGGCACTTTTGATAACTCGGCAACAAACGCGGCCGTATTATATCTCATGATGAACGACCTCTTGCCCGATAATGTCCTTGTCGCTTTTACCGGTAATGAGGAATCCGGCATGAGAGGTGCGGCTGAGCTTGATAAGTTTTTGCGGAAGACAAGCGGACTGTCTCCTTTTTATCTTGTATTGGATGTAACAGATATAGGGTTTGGTAAGAAGCAGTTTTCCATCGAGAACACCTTCTCCCTGCCCCGGGCATATCGCGATGAACTTGTCAGGATAGCGCAGGAGATGAAATATCAAGGATATCTTTACCCTAAAGCCCTGCCTGATGAAGCGTATGCGTATGCAGAACGCGGTGCTCTGAGTTGCAGCCTTTGTGTTCCTACAAAAGGTAATATGCACTCGGATAACGGCTGTTATATGCAGCTTGATGCGTATTTAAGTTATGTGGATATCTTGGAGCATATAGCAAAGACTTTTACACCTCCAACCATTGAGTTGAATGAAGGTCGTAATCAGTAACGAAGTTAGTTTAGGCAGAACTTAAAGGAGGTACTTATTTATGGGCATGAAACCTATCGGAAGACAAGATTTAACCGGTGTTTTAGATTGGATTTATAACAATGAATTGTTAAAGAGGGAATTTGAATCCAGGTTCCCTCTTTTAGCTCTCGCATATACTCACGGAGCCAATATGGAAGCTGTGAACAAAGCAATTCCGCTTAATGATAACGGTTTAGGCGAATATCTTAAGGTCGAACAGTCCACTGATCCAGATTATCTGGGTGTGGATATTGAGTTTTGTTCCAAGGTGATTGACAGCACAGATGCAGCAGTGACTTATCCTCGCGTCTGCATTGAACAGAATAAGGCTTCCGGACAGGTAAGAGTTCTTATCTGGGACAATCCTTTAAGTGAAGACTATACGAGAGAAATACCGCTCACGGATGCGTTTATGCAGTATGTTCAGCAGAGTGGCTTAGGCAGATAAAAGGGGGAGTTAGCATGGGCAATGAGACTAAAGAATACCTTGGATATAACGAGCTTGTTCAGACAATGAATGGCATGGTTGAAAGGGGCGAAATGACACAAGCTGAATATGATGTTGCCGCCAAGGCGATTGGTGCGGTTAGTGTCAAGACCGCTTATGAGATATTTAAGGCTGTGGATCGCGATTATCTTTTTGAGGACGCACGTTCTCAGGTTAAGGACTATTTTGACGGGCGCGACATCTCAAGGCAGAACAGGCATTATAACGCTGATACTTTGCCTATCGACTATAACCATCTTGTTTCAGAATTTTCTGACCGACAAGATTGCAATATAGCAGAAAATGACCTGTGGCAAAGCATCATTGCAGATTATGTCAAAGAACTTATAACAAAGGCCGAGGCTGAATACGACAAGTCTTTCGGAGCGATAAACAAGGCGCGGGAGATGGCATCTCAGGGCCGTATATCCGGGCCTGCCAGAGATATGCTCATAGACGAACAACTCGAACAGATGAGCCGTGTTGACGCAGCCAAGAAGGCTCAGGCGGAAGGTAATCTGAAAGCGTTCGTCATGGCAAGAAAAGCATATTTCTATGTTGAGTCCAACAAGCCTCAGAAAAACGCATACTGGGACGGTTATGCCAAGGGTTGTTACGAAACCTACGCTTCCCTTGCAAATAACGATTCTGGCAAGACGGGAGACGAACTTGCGGAGTATATCAAGGACCGTGTCGAGTATTTCAAGGAACAATCTTCGGCCTCTCAAAAGAATGACTATAATCAAGGATTTGTCGTCGGTTGTTTTGATGCTTGGACCGAGGTATATAAGCTGGCAGGTGGTCTGGAAAAAGCAGGCCTTGATACGGCAAAGGAACTTGGTCGAGGACAAGAGTCGTTAGGCAGAGCGTGATAGGAGTGCTTGATTATGAATATCAAAGAATATATTGATACATCGTTAGCTAAAGATTTGAAGTATAAGGCTATGCTTCCGCAGCTGACTGAGTTGAACACGCCTTATAGTGCGGGCTTGACCGACGGCCGCATCCGTTCATGGGAGGCTCTCGGTAAAGCCTTTGAAACTGAGTCCAAACGTGATTTTGAGAAGTTTGTCAGCGATAAAGTCCGTTGGTATAAAGACAAACTGCCCGGAGCACAACGGTCTCTTGAAGCATACCAGCGAGGTATCCTGCAAGGCTGTTCTGATGTCTTTAATGATATTTCCGAAGCTATTAAGGAAAAACGTTTTGAGCCTACCCGGGATGAGATTGCTCAGTCTATGGGTTTTGCTGATGAGCTTGATATGTATTTATATCACAGACCTTAAAGGAGGTTTTATTTATGCAGTACGTTATTAAACTTAACGAAATCACGTTATTTACCAGACGTGCTTACGAAGTCGAACTTTTTTCTACTAATGACGGTGACAATTTAAGCCGTGTCGATCCGGACAAGGATCTCTATTTCAAGGATCTCGACGGAGCATTATCTTTCGTCGACAAATTCAAGGCTGAGCATCCTGACGATGTCATACATTACGATGACACGAGAGACATGGACAAAAAATGCTTTAAGAAGATCAACACCGGTATGTTCAGTGAGTATGTATCTCAGACCGGTGAGAAACGTTTCAAGCTCCACGAGGGTATGTACCTCTTAAACGGTTTCGATCAGCCTATTCCTTACCAGGATGTACCCGGAGTCGAGCAGCCTGATCTCGATGACATCTATGCCATGATCGAACAGCAGCGTTTCGGACACTAAGAAGGAGGTTTTTATGGCTTACGTTAATTTCGATTCAGAATGGGTACTCAGAGCACATCCCGCTGCACAGAACCAGACTTCTCCTGAAGCTAAACTTATAGGGTATCGTTTCGATGACGCGATTGACTATACAGAAAAGTCGGACGGGTTCTCTGTGCCCTGCATAGTCGAAGAGGTCGGAGGACAGAAAAGGATCCGCTTCGAAAATACATTTCGCGTCCGTTTTAACGGCGGATTTAATGCCGAGGATACTCACGATGAATGGTTCGGTAAGCAGTCCTGTTACTTTGCCGACTATCTCAGCGTATCTGATTCGCCTCTCTACCCTGTTGTTGAACCAAATATTCCCGAAATGCAGATGAGGTGATTTCTATGGAAAGAGTTTGGGTAATCTCACTTGATAAAGAATATGAAGACAAGGTCAGGTCTGCCGTGTCACGGTTTCTTGGCCGTGATGTCGCAACTTATGTCGTTGAGCGTGAACCTTATTATCCGATACATTATGTAAACGGAGAAGCATCCCCGGACACATCTTCAGGACTCTTCCATCCTGTCGATGTCTATGCCGATGTCAAACCCGAAGAGGTCTTGTTCTTTAAGAATGTTGCTGACGGTGGTGATCTTTCGTGGGCAATGTTCTGGCAAGATGAGTTCTCAAAAAACGATGAGTTGCATCTTAGTGTCGGTGCTTATCTTTGCGCTCTCAACTGGGAGAAAGACCATTGCGGTCTCAACTATGGCCCGTCGTCAGTGCATATTCCGCAAGATGTGGATTTTTCGGACATAATCAGACGCTATGAACAACATACCGAGTTTGAGATATACGGAGACAACCCTCTCTTTACGATGGAGCGATGGAACCTGACTCTTGGCGAGTATTTCGACGAATATTTCAAGAATTGTGCCCGTGTGCAGCTCGGAACATATTCAGCTTTTCACAATATTGGCATTGATTTAACGGATGATGCCCTTAATACGTTGGCAGACGGGTTCAAACGGGAGTGTCACAGAATTAACGCTGGCGCTGACGCACCGTTCGGTGTTGAACGTCTTTGGCTTGAGATTATCGACGGTTATGTAAACCGTGCTTACTTAAACAATATGACGGGAGGTTTATCATGAATAAATTTTGGACTAATCCTGATTTTGAAATTTCCAAGATGCGTGACTCGTTGGAGGTTAACAGCGGTACTCCCCTCGCATACCTGGTCAGAGACAATTTTTTTGCCTTGGTCCAGACTAACGGTGATATTCGCATAAATTATAAAGACGACGTTTACCGTTATGCAGACGAAATACCGGAAGCTGTTCTGGAAGCCCTGATAGAGCCCGACAAACACCCTGAAATGTATGCAAATGGCGAGCTTGAAATGGTTAACAATAACTGGTTCGAGTGTTTCGTGTTTGAGATAACAGATCCGACATTTAACGCAGATGGATATGTCGGCGAGAAGACCGACTTTGTCTCCCGTGCAGATAATCACGGGAAAGTGTTACTGATAAACGGCGATGTCGTGGAAGATTTTGCCGGTCGCACAGACGAGGAGCTTCAGGCTTTGCTGTCGGACTGGATCGCCGCCATGACATCCCCTTCTCAAGGGAGGTGAGTTCCCGTGTCTCGACCACTACGTATTATTCTTGTCCCGCAACCGCTCTTTAATAAGTCTTTGGCACATTTTCTGCCTAACTGGGGGCAGGTTCGTGACAAGGTCTGTTCTTGCGGGTGTTGTGCTATCTGCGATACCAAGGCTCCTGCTAATAAACTCCATGCACACGAAGTCTGGAAATATAACGACGACAACCACACAGTCGATCTGGAAGATATTCTTCCTGTCTGTGAAAACTGCCACTTGACGCTTCATTTCGGGAAAGCCAATGTTGACGGCAAACAAAAGGAAGCTCTTGCCTGGTATTGCAAAGTCAACGGGACTACGAAAGAGATGGCAAGGCATGAGATAAAAGGTGCTTTTGAGTGGTGGAGGATCAGATCTGATTATCCTTGGCGTTTTAATCCGGGATTAAGTGCCCGTGTCGAACAGATAACAGGTCTTGACTGCTCTCATTACCGTTTTGATTATCAGACTTATCTCAATGTGCCTTTTTATGAA
>LVAT01000029.1 GCA_001604135.1 Clostridiales bacterium Firm_14 | reverse complement strand
GATTTACCGTCCCAGAACGCGAACACGGTTCCGTGTCTGTCTTCGGCATATTCTGCCATCTGTTCATTCCTTACCCAGTCGGCAGCTTCTCCGTATGCTTCCGGCATGGCATAGAACTTCGACAGGGCAAGCCTGTACTCTTCGGCAAACTTGACACCGAGAAAACAAGCTCCGGGAACATCGCCCGTGACGATCTCGACATCGTTGATGTCAATGTAGTGGTCTTTCAGATAAGAAAACAAAGTCTGCTTTACTAAGTTGTAATCAGCAAAGCCTCTGGTTCCTGCGATAATGAATACTCTGCTCATAAGGATACCTCCATTGTGACAACAAGCCAGACAACAACAGACAATAACTCAGAGATGCTGACAGCCTCGCTGTCCCATTTCCTTGAGGAATATATCCACGATGCTCTTGGACAAGTCTATGGAATTAAGTGAACCGTCAACTCTGTAACCCTGCCAGCTCTTGTGTGTGTCATTGATGCCGTTGAGGATCTTGATACCGACATTCTTATCACTGACAGAGGTAAACTCCTGAAGGTTCCTTGTATAGTCATCCAACATAAAATTGAGAACTGTGTTTTCCAAATTGAGAAAATCGACTTTTTTGGTTCCGCATGGTACAAAGATACGATGCTTGTCATCGACTTCAGGCATGTATAAATCAAGCCAACGGTTCTTGTCGACATAAGCCGTGACCGATCTCGGTTCAACGGCAGAAAGAGAGAAGACTTCTAATCCAGAGTATTTCAAAGCGCGGACAGCTTCGATAACATTTGTCTTCGGTGGCAGCGTCATAAAGTATCCAGCCTCGAATATATCTTCATAGTGGAAATGTCTTACTTCTCCATTAAAGACATACTCCTCGTTTGGCATCCTGAACGGATTGATCGTACCGTCAATATCGACCAAGATATTGTATGGTGTATTAGGCTTAAAGCGAATATGTTGTGACGGAAAACCGAAGTTAACCGCAAGATCCCCAGGTGTATCTGTATCGTAAACCTTCTGCGTAATAGGGTTTCCTTGAACATCAAAAACCGTTCTGACCTCTCCTGTTAAATCGTATGTCATTGTCTTATCCTCCTGATATAGCTATAAAAGGGTAGGGCAGAGGCTTAGCCGCCGCCAGGTACAGGTATGGTTATTCCGGGAAGGTCCGAAGCTGAGGTTGGCTCAACAGGTTGTGTCTCTGTCTCCGAAACATCACCCGACTGATCGGAGCTTTCGTCCGTCTCGCTCGGCACCGTTTGCGTTGTGTCCGTCGTAGTACGAAGAGTTATTACGTCGTCCTCACTGAACTTGATACCGAAATCCAAAGAAGAATCCTTATACTGAACTTCGAACTCAACCCAGTTACGATAATACTCATAGAGGATATACCCGGTCTCGGATCGCCCGGGATGAACAGTCCTGTCTTCTATGACATCGCCTTTTATACCGAGTGCTTCCCACGCAGCATCATTAGTCGTGACGGTCAATTCCTCGTTGTCGATAAAGCCTCGGACATCCTTGGGCCTTAATTCAATGTCTTCATTGCTCAAGTTGGTAATGACTACGTGAGCCTTGATGAGGTTGTGGCTCTTCTTGACAGTGCCGAGCGTATCGACCTGTTCCCACACAACAACCTCGACCGAGTCAACTTGCATTTCGATCTGACTGTTCCTGGCCGTATCAGGTATGCCGTATGTGCCATAGACCTCTCTTTCTTTGTCACGCTCTGTCGCAGTCCCGGATGGCGTGGACTGATCCTCGGTCTTGTGCTGCTTGACAGTACAACCGGACACAAGGCCAAGTACAACCAACGAACACAACAAGGTCGTTAATATCTTTTTCGTAATCATCGTATTATCCTTTCCTGATTATTTGTCGTTGTTCGTCCAACAAGAAATCATCTCGTCGGCGTTTATTTCTGCACGGCACTCATACCGCTCATCTTCTTCCTTGCTTCCCGAGTACAACTTAAAGTGCCATACATCAGGGCGAAAACTCAGACGGTACCCGCCTCGTTTTATCTTGAACGTGCACTGTGCCGGATGCCAAAAGTTCAATCCTTCGTAAGGAGAACCTTCAGGCATCTTTATCAGATAGGCCACGGGCGGACTGCCTTCGATACGCACAACATCGTTGTCCGTGACACGGATCTGTTTGTACGTAGGTTTGGTCATGAGGAGCTTCCTCCGTCACACAACTTGTCATACGCCTTAGCACGTACTTCAATGTCATCGTCAGCACAAAGTTTGCTCACAACCTCAGCATTAGGGTTGTGGTTGTCCAGCAAAGCAAGTTTGACTTTTTTTGAGTCATCACAAGCCACGCCCTTAAAAAGCTGAGCAGGGAAGTCCTTGCGTGATACAAGTTCTGCTCTTACATCTTCGTCATCAGACGAAATATATTTAATGTGTGTTAAATTCTTATTCATGTTTTGACCTCGTGTTGTTTCACAAAAACATTTCCCATCCCCGAAAAACTGTTTTTGACAGTATGCTGGTTATATCTGTAAGCAAGACACAGTTACTCTTTCGTGTTACATTGTGTCCTACTT
>LVAT01000028.1 GCA_001604135.1 Clostridiales bacterium Firm_14 | reverse complement strand
CTTGAGCTCATAGGCGGCAGTGACTTTGAAGTTGAGGCTTTGCCTATTCCGCCTGAAGAAAGAGTGAGATATCAGGAGTCCTGCCGGGAGGCCTTGGCTTTAGCCGGACTCTGGAGTAATGAGGTTTTGAGAGGAGGTCAAAATGCAGAATAACAAAAGAAAAAAGATGTATCTGAAGTTTGCCCTTCTTTGTGCACCTTTCGTGTTCGGACTGGGCTTTGCCCTGGGGCAGGATTTGGAATATAACGGTCTTTTCGGAACCATCTTCTCCCCTAACCTAACGGTCTATCTCGATGATCTGTGGCCGTCTTTTAAGTGGGCTTTTATAGTCTTATTCCTATATGCTATCGTCATGTTCTTTGTCGTTACGACTGCGTCCAATGCCCGACCGGGCGAAACGCAGGGTACTTCCGACTGGGGCGATGTATATGCTATGGATAAGCAATACAGAAATACAACAGACATAGTTACCACAAACCGCGACGGTGAGGAGATAAAAATTGAAGGACCAAACTACAACAAGATATTGTCGCAGAACTTTGCTCTGTCTTATGACAACAAAGCCATAAACCGAAATTCCAACGTACTTGTCTTAGGTGCCCCCGGTACAGGTAAGACAACGGGTTATGCGTGGCCTCAGCTCCTTAATGCCGGATGCACTATAATCGACGTCGATCCTAAAGGCGAACACCTGGCAGCCGTCGGTAACAGACTCAAGCAGCTGGGTTATGACATTACGGTGCTTAACTTGACAGCGTTTGAAGAGTCGGACGGTTACAACCCGTTCCAGTATATCCGTGAAGCAGAATATCAGAGAGACATCGAAAACCTTGTTGATGCTATCTTTTCCGCGACTGACAACGGTTCGCAGGCTAAGCAAGATGCGTTCTGGGAGAACTCGGCTAAGGCTGTGCTCTTAGCCATTATGTACTACGTCTATTTCGAGTATCCCAAGGCATCTCAGAACTTTGGCGCAGTAATGGAGCTTAAGCGTAAGGCTTGTGTAGTTACGGGTTCTCCGATGCAGGCGTCGGCACCCACGGAAGCAGATCCGATATTCGATGCCCTGAAGGAAAAGAATCCGGATCACATTGCGGTAAGGTACTGGAAGGAATATGCAACCGGTTCTTCCAATGTTAAGAAGGACGTTGCCTCAACATTGAATTCCAAGTTGTCTTCATTTAACAACGACGGTCTTATAAGACTTACCCGTTTCGATGACATGGATATCGGTACGCTGGGCGATAGAAAGAGAGCCGTGTTCCTCGTTGTATCCGACACAGACACGTCGCTGAACTTTATCGTGTCCATCTTCTACTCACAGCTGTTCAATACGCTGTTTACGGTCGCGGATAAGACATACCGAGGTCCTCTCCCCGTCCACGTCGAGATACTCATGGACGAGTTCTTCAATATCAAGTTGCCGGACAACTTCCTGCACGTGCTTACTTCGATGCGTTCAAGAAACGTTTCGGCTTCTATCATCGTGCAGTCCTTGGCCCAGCTTAAATCTTTATATAAGCAGGAAGAATGGAATATCGCCGTTGAAGGCTGCGACACGATAATGTCTTTGGGTGTCAGCGGTATGGACTCTGCCGAGTATCTTTCTAAGTTATTGGGTTCTTACACCTTGGATACAAGGAACAGCTCGCAAAGCAAAGGCAGGCAGGGCTCGACTACGGTTTCTGACCAGACTGTCAAGCGTGAACTTCTGGATCCGTCTGAAATACTGCGTCTTAAGAATGACCGTGTCATCATCTGCATCAGAGGCGAAAATCCTATCAATGACAGAAAGACCAATATCTTTACCGACAGCAGTTGGAAGCCTTTGTTGAGATATACGGAGTTTGATAAAAAAGAAGGTCAGAAATACGTCAACGAGCGGCGCTCTGTCGTAACTGAATTTGATGAGGACGAGTGCCAGTTGTTAGATGATGTCGAGATCGGAAAACTGGAGTCAACATATTATTATGTTTCTCAGTCTGAACTTGACCTGGTGAATTTCTCGTCAAGCAAGAAAAAGCGTAAAAAGGCAGCGTAAAGGTCTTTTTAGATATGAGCCCTGTGAGTCGTCGCGGGGCTTTAATTTTGCGACGGCAAATAACAAGTCAATAAGACTCAAATAAGGAGGTCTAATTTATGAACGGATTAACTATGGTAGCAGCAGGAACAAAGTTGCTGGCAATCTCGCATCACTTTATCGTTGCCGTAACCTTTCAGGACATGGCCAACAAGTTTGCGGGTGTTGTAGCAGGTGTTTTGTCTTCAGTAGGCATAATTATGTGCCTTTGGGGCGGCTTTAACTTTGCAATGAGTTTGGAAGCACGCGACAACAACCAGAAGATTTCCGGTGCCATCACTTTCTTCTCAGGAATCTTGATGATCCTGTTGCCTCAGCTCGTTACTTATATCTCCGGTCAGACAGTAACAGCAGATTTCAGCTGGTAATATCGGATAAAACCTTATGCCCCGTCTGTTTGTTGCAGACGGGGTAAATCCTTTTAAGAAAGGAGTGCAAATGTATGTGGGATTTCGTAATGGGATTCCTTAAAGTGTGCTGGATGATACTCCAGCTCCTTTTTACCATAGCTAAAGGCATAATGGGATTGGGCGCCTTGTCTTGCGACTCGATACGCGCAGCGGCTCATAACATAACTGTATCTATTGTTGCGTGGGTGACAAGTCTTTTATTACTTAGCCCGTTTAGCGATGTGTGGTTAGGCGGAAGTGGTTCCCTGGAACAAGAGTCTGTGTCCAAGATGTCTGCTCTTTCAGGACTACAAACTGCTTTTGGCAAGGTTGGTATGGGGAGCCTTCCGGCTCTTTGTATAGAAGCCGGGCTGGCCCTGACAATGATTGCGTTCTTCTACGGCTTTGCAGAAAGTTCCGTACAGCTTGAAAAGACCAATATGCAGCTTATCCTTTCCCGAGTTTTACGTTGGATAATTGCAGTGGGCTTGGTAACTATTTGTTATAGATTGTTTGCTTATCTATTTATGGCTTTCCGAAGTTTTTACTCTTTGGGTGGAACTTTATCAGAGGGTTCCAGCTATGAAACTATTAAGGATTGGTATAGCAATTCCAGCGGACTTGCTGCGATTAAACCTCCGACCTTGGATGGAGACACTCAATCGCTTATTGATGCTAAGACTATCATGACAACGGAAATGAGCGAAGAACCTTATTTTGAGGAGTTAGATATAGCGGCCGGAATGTCTATTCGAAACGGCGGTATAGGCTGCCTGATATTATTCTTTGGTCTTGTTAAACTCTGTAAAAAGGCCATCAAATTTGTAGTTGAACAAGTACCGGCCTTTATCAAAGTTGTTGTCTTTTTTGTTTTTGCACCAATAGGACTGGCTATGTATGCTTCCCCTGAAACACAACAAAAGGCCAATGCTTATTTAAGACAGTTCGGAGGTGTTGTCCTTATCAATCTGTTTAAGGTAATTGCTATCTCTATGGCTACCGTATTGGTATGTCGCATCTCCTTCCCTGTCGGTGGCACATCGTACAGTATTCTGAATACCATGCCGGTAGTGTCCGGTATGATCCAAGATGCTTTTGCTGCCAGTGGTGATTTGAGCACGGATTATACCAGCCTTGCTCGTGACACGGCGTTCCTTATTACCGGTGGAGGACTTCTCGGATACCAACTGTACTTTGACCTGATATCCAAGGCCAGCGAGATTTCTGAGCGTTTTGCTCACGAAGTCGTTGCTTAACAGAAAGGAGGCTGTTTCGTGCATACTCAGTTTAACAAAGACATAAGTGACTATAAGAGCAATTTCTGGAAAGGCCTTACATTCCGTCAGACTATATTCGGAGGACTTGCGGTTTTGTCCGTTGTCGTGTTCCGAGTCATCATGACAATATGGTTTGAAGGACCGCTTCTTAATGTCTTGGGTTTCGGCGGGGCTGCCCTTTTTGCCTTTCTCGGATTTTTTAAGAAGGACAGACTTTTCGCAGAAGAGTTCTCTTTAATATATCTTCGTTATGCCAAGACGCCAAAAGTGCTTAATTGTGCTAACAAGCCAATCGCCATCATTCCCGCTGCTCCGAAATATGCAGAGCAGATAAAGGACGATGTCGAAATAACCGAAACTTCTGAAAAGGAGGGAGAATAATGGGTTTCATGAAGTTGAAGCAATCTCTTTACAAAGTGCCGTCAAGAGTGCAGGATACCATCCTCATCGAGAGAGTTAACCTGGATACCGGGATTTTCTATCACGGCAAAGATACATATTCCAAGCAGTACGAGTTCACGGATGTGAACTACGAAGTCATATCCGAGAATGATAAGGAAGACATCGTTGCCAAGTGGTGTCAGCTCATCAACTCGTTTTCTTCCGGCGGAGAATTCAAGATCACGCTGAACAACAGAAGGATCGATGAACAGACCTTGGAAGAATCCGCTTTCTTGAAGATGAGAGGAGACCAGAATGATGTTTACAGACGTGAGTTAAACGAAAACCTTCGTGAAAAGCTCGCTGCAAGTAATAACATTGACACTCAGCTCCTTTTGACGCTTCGTGTCCAGGCAAGAGATTTCCAAGATGCCAAATCTCAGTTCGAGATGATGGAAAAATCCACGCGCATCAAGTTGGCTGAAATAGGTTCTGACTTAATAGAGCTTTCCGCCGTCGAGCGTTTTCGTGTCCTGTTTAACATTTACCGGAACGGCGAAGAGGACCTTTTCTCTTTCGATCCGCATAAGGGCTTTTATATGCACGATTTTAAGGATTATATCTGCCCTGACACGATTGAAGTCTTCCCTGACTATCTCAAGCTGGGAGATAAGTTTGTGCGCACCCTCTTTTTGAAGGATTATGCTTCTCAGGTCAATGACAACGTGCTTCATAACACGTTGAATCTGCCTAAGACCGCGTGCCTTTCTATGGATATCAAGGTCATGGATCCGTCTCAGGCAAAGGACCTTCTTGAGAAACATTTATTCAACGTCTCAGGTGACATTACCAAGTGGCAGCGTTCCCAGAACAAGCACGAGAACTACACTGCGGAGATCCCGTATGATCTCAAGCAGCCTCGTGATGAAGCTGAAGCGCAGTTAGCCGACTTGGTCGAGCATGACCAGAACCTTTGTTATACTTGGGTTTCCATAATGCTCATGGCTGACTCCTTGGAGGAACTTGATGCCGACACTGAGGCTGTTATCCTTAACGGCAAGAAGAACAACATCACGTTGATGGTGCCTAAGCAGTATCAGATAGAAGCTCTTAACACAGCGATTCCTGTCGGAGTCAATCAGCACTTAATGAGCAGACTTCTCATGACGATATGCGTTGCTACTCTGATGCCGTTCAGGACTCAGAACATCCTGCATAAGAATGGTGTTTACTATGGCACAAATCCTTTGTCCAAGAAACTGCTCACGGTTAACAGAGATAACCTCATTAACCAGAACTCATTCGTCTTGGGAGCTCCCGGTTCGGGTAAGTCTTTCATAACGAAGGCAGAGATTATGTCCCTGGTGCTTCGCGGTGATACCGATGTGTTAATCATCGATCCTGAGTCCGAGTATGGTTCACTGGTCAAGGCTATGGGCGGAGAGCTTATCGTCCTCGATGCGGCACGCGATGTCCGTATCAATGCCCTCGACCTTACGGCAGAGTATTCGCAGGAAGAAAGCAACCCTATCGCGGTCAAATCAGACTTTCTTATGTCTCTTATCGCGCGTATCAACGGCGGTGACTTAAAGCCTGAAGAGAGATCTATCATAGACCGTTGCCTGAAGAAGGTTTACGGACCTTATATCAAGGGTGGTTACAAAGGCGAACCTCCTACGCTTGTCGATTTCAAGAATATGCTCGAACAGCAAAAGGATCCCGTGTCTCAGCGTCTCGCCGTTGCCATCGAATATTTCGTAAACGGCTCCGCGAACCTTTTCGCTCAGCAGTCTAATGTAAATATCAACTCTACTTTGGTCTGCTATGACATCTTGAACCTCGGTACTCAGTTAAAGCCTTTGGCTATGCTCATCACTCTTGACTCCATCTTCAACCGTATGGCCAAGAACAGATATCTCGGACGCAAGACTGCAATCTTTATCGACGAGATCTATCTCCTCTTCCAGGATCCGTACTCCGAAGAATATCTCAAGACGTTGTGGAAGCGCTGCCGTAAGTATGGTGCACGAATGACCGGTATCACGCAGAATATCGAAGACCTTTTGATTTCTGACTCTGCAAGAAAGATGCTAAATACATCGGAGTTTCTTATCATATTGTCTCAGAGCGGTACTGACAGAGCCGAGCTGGCTTCCCTTCTCAACATCTCTCCTGTGCAGATGCCATTCATCTCAACGGGACAGTATGGTGAAGGTCTTCTCAAGGTCGGTAAAGCCATTGTTCCTTTTGAGAACAAGTTCAGGCAAGATACTCAGATCTACAAGCTCCTGACATCCAAGATGACGGACCTCTACCCTGAAGACCTTACTCAGATACAGACTATGGTCGAAAAGGCCTCTGATGAGTCTTCTGAGGCGTTGGAAGTAACTGAACAGGAAAACACTCCTGCCGAGTTTGAGGAAGCGCCTGAGAGCGTCTCCGAAGTTGTGGAGGCTATGCCTGTTCCTGACGCTGTATATACTTCGGAGCAAGAGGCTGTTTCGGAGCCTGCTCCTGAAGTTGTGACGGGTGCTGGTCAGAGTGAAGAACCATATCAGCCGGCACCGGGGCCTGAATACAGGCAGGATTATAATTTCATTGAAGCTCAGGAGCCTGATGCGGTATCTGAGCCAGTAGATGAACAAGGTGTTGCAATGCAGGTTTTGCCTGTTGCCACCGAGACAGTACAGACGGTGGCGGTTCCTGTCGCAGAAGACCAGCCGATGTCTGTAAGTGAACTTTTAGGCGAAAATGAATAATCAATGCAAATGCTCGGGGATCTGAAATAAGGTCCCCGTTGCTTTTTGCAAATCTTATAAAGGAGGAAAAACAATGGCTAACGAAGTGAGTCGTGCTTACCGTGAAGCATCGGTCAATGTCCGCAAGATTGCCGAAAAGAATAATGTGTCTTTGACCGGACGTGACGTGGAAAAAATCGTTCGAAGTTATGGTCTTGAAAGACCTTCTTCCCGTGTATCCGGTGAACAGGTGTCCCAGGCTCACA
>LVAT01000027.1 GCA_001604135.1 Clostridiales bacterium Firm_14 | reverse complement strand
TACCGCTTAGGAGCGGCAACGACAATAGAGTTATATTCAGAAAGGACGGGCTGTTCAGGGTTGCCCGCTCTTTTTGTTTCCGACACTTTTTCCACCAACAGCATAAACACCTTGCAGTGTTTTGTTTGGAGGCTTTTTACCCTTTGCCTTTTACGAACAGCGTTTCTTTCAAAATCCTTAATTTCTTGCGTATTTCCATTGAATTATTATGTGTGTCATTGTATAATGATAGTGAAGATAAGACAAGGAAAGAGAGGTGCTTTGTATGTGTATCTATAAGTGTATGAAGCCCAAGGGATCTTGTGCTAAGTGTGAGCACTTCCGCTACGACGAAGACCGACGCTGTGAAGCCTGCATGGCCAACCGTGACAAGACTCCCGACATCGACCATAACACTCTTACCGTCTATGCCAGCGTCAGAGCACGCTATAAGGCCCTTTCCAAGGCAAGTTAAGCCTGTTTTATTACAAACTTCTTACTCTTTCACAAAACGCAACTAATTGCATTGACTTAGGTTTAGTGTCATTGTATAATGACATTGAAGATAAGACTAAGAAAGAGAGGTTTGACCGTATGGCAGAAAAAAATGCTTGCAGAGCCAGATTCAGATTCTATAACCGAGATACAGGTATCGTGGCAGAAACTTATATCTCAAAAGATACCGACGAAGTCCGCGAGGCTAACAGAGAGTCCCTTCTTGCCTGCGAACACGCAGTAACGGAAGACATCCTTACAAAAGACCTTTCTTTGCTTCCCTACGATGCGTATATGCTGTGGATTATCCCCGGTAATGCGGTCAAATCTTATGACAAGCGTATCGCCAAATGCGGAGATGTGGAAGTAAGCGTAAGACTGGTAGCCTGACGAAGGAGGTCGTCTCTATGGTAGATATTACTCAGCTCACTGATACAGAAGTAACTCAACTGCTTGTTGATGCCCTCAAGAACGGCGAATTGGAAGAAGATGCCTTCGACGAGCTTGCCGAAGACTTCGCGTAAATAACAAGGAGGTGTCAATATGGATTCCTATGCTTGGGAAATGATGAGAGAAGCAGCTGAAGCTGCCGAGAGGGCCGGGTGCCCCGTTGAGTTCCACGGCGGAAATCTCTAAGCAAAATCTCCTCTAACCCGTCGCCCGCCGGGTAATGCGGGCAATTCTATTTAAGGAGAGTGGTTATGACGGATACAGTAAAGACTAAGTGGCTGATACAGTCGGTGAATAGCGAAGAGTGTGAGCGTGTTAGCGTTCTTGGCGTTATCGACGCAAAGAAAGACGAAGCAAAGGCTTTTATTGCGGCTAAGGCTAAGGAGATCGCTTTGGATAATCTCAAGATGGGATACCATTTTGACGATATTGATGATGACGCTTGCCCCAATTTTGACGTTTCGGACGACATGAACTGCGTCGTTTGCTTCCGTGATTTCCATTTTGCCGTTCTGGCGATAGATCTTAATGTTCTCGGTCGCACAGACATAATCGAAGGCCCGGCTTTGCAGGACGCTGTTAATCAGGCTGGTGAGAAACTGGCTGAGTTTTATTGCGGGAGGACCTGACTTTGAGTACGAATACCTATAATGTTGCCGTTTATTGTGACAGTGTCCTCTGTCCCGGTAACTGCGAGCTTTGTTATATGAAGTGTGAAGATACTGAACAAGAGGAGGAGAAAACGGCGTGAAAACTACATCAGAAGACTGGACGAGGATCTCTGATAACTGGGAGAAGATGGTCATAGCATTTAACTTCCTTGTTCCTGAACCGAATAACTGCAAAGCAAAGCCTGACGAGGTAGCCAGATACCTTGTAGAGTGCTTAGGACTTGACACTGTTAAAGAAACTTTTGCGGTAGTCTGTGAAGCCAAGAAAAATGACGGGCGTATCTATTCAGAAAATAGAGAATATCTGAAACCTTCCCTGCCTGAGTCAGTAACAGAAGACCTTGCAGAAGATGAAATGGTTATAGTAAAGGCAAGGCTCGGACGCTTGGACGATATTCACTCTACTCATATCAACCAGACGATAACGGCGTTAAGAGGACTTGAATCCGTAATGCGTTCTGTGAAGTGATACCACTTGCGTATGCCGTTGCGTCAGAAAGGAAATAGAAATGAGCATTGATGACCAGCTTTCTTTGTGGGATTTGCTTCTTACGAAATCGCCGGATACTGTTGTCCCTGTCGAGGGTATCGTTAATCTTAACACAAGGCCTATCTCCGATTATAAGGTCAGACTTTGCTACGGAGACCTGAAGCTCATAGTGGCAATGATCGAGGATTATATCAAGGGTTTAGATGTTATCAAGGCTGATGATATTCAGTGGAGTGCTTATTATAGAAAGAAGTTCAAGGACATCTCGACAAAGATCCAAGAACAGATCGAATATGACTATGAAAAAGCAGTGGCCAAATGCCAAAAGGCTAAGTCAGACAATTCTGATATTGGCGAAGATGCAATGGCACTTGCCATTAAAAGACAGATGAAGGAGACGGCTTAGATATGGAATATCCGCGTTGGTATTGTTTGGTGGCAGGTGTGCCTCGGACTGAAACAGATAAGGTTGGAAAACTCGGTACGCGTCTTAGCGAAAGGTTCGGAAAGAACTTTCAGATTAAGATGCGCGACAGTGAATACGGCAATAAAGGCCGAAAAGACCTGATGATCTTGGTGGAAGATGACAGAGAAGAAAGAGATATTACAAGTTCAGGCATTGTATATGATGTTTTTTATAAGGAAGAATGATTATGACTAAGTATTGTTCTGTCGGCGTGTGTGTGCCCGGGCCTGTACGCCTGCCCCATGTACCAAGATAAAAAGCTCCGCGCAAATGACGAGGACAGTTGTTTCTTTCTCTGTGAACGGATCTAAGTATTTGCAGCCTCTTCCCTACCCTGACTGTGTCAGATATGTCCGCTAAAACCCTTTATTTATAAGGTTATCCTTGACTTTTTATATATGTCATTGTATAATGACATTATAGAAAAGACATAAGGAGGGAAACCTTTGTTGACTACTGATTCCGAGAATAAGATTGAGTTTGTAACGAAAGCGTTGGAACTCGCCGATAGGCACTATGACGAGTTCCACGATCTTTCCGCAGAGTACATGACTGAGCTTTTGACGGATTACGATTATTCTACTTACAAGATGTTTGAAAGCCTTGCATCTTCTTATGTTGAAGGTTCCGTAGAGGTCAGAAACGGCATTGACACTGCCTGCTCTGTTCTTACGGGCTGGAACTTTACGACTATTGCCGAAAGGCTTGTTAATAAGTTTAATGGTACGGATACATCCAATCTCCACGATGAAAATGACTGGGCTGATTTTCTTGCTGAAAAACTCGGCTTGAATAGTGATGACAAGCGTATGCTTATCCACGACATCTGTAATCTCCGTGGCAAAGAGTGGATTCCGACATTGAATGATGCCGGCGTAGATCCTGTGATCGTAAAGGGTTTTACTGAATATCTTGAGGAGGTGTGCGCATGAGTTGGCATCAGTGGACAGAAGCAGGCTATGGCTATCCGCTTTTTAATTCTACAAACGAAGAGACAGTCAAGAACTACTGTATCGCTCATTCTACGGAAATTGCCGACCAGTATAAGGAACTGGTCGAGGAAAACGATGCAGATACCAAGATCGAACTTGAAGACCTTGCTGAGTGTCTTGGACATTCGAACGTAGCTGAAATGGTTGCTTCGGTCATAAGGAAAGTACATAATCTCCAAACCTTTGTCGGCTTTGACAGTTGCGGTGATACCGACCAAGAGGCCATGATCGGGTTTGAACCGGGTTATTCTTGGTCTCCACACGATAATCTTAACCGTGAACAGACAGACGAGTTCCTTACAAATCTTGCCAAAGAGCTTGGCATTACCGAGACTCAGGACTATTTTTTGGCTGAGTACGCCGGATAAGAGGTGCATAGTATGATGTATCCGCCTAACTCACCTTGTATTATCTGCCACAGTCAGGGCGATCAATGGAAATTGGCCAAGCTCCGCCAAATGGAACAGCTCTGTTCAGGTCTTGAAGGAACTGACAGTGTAAGACACAACCTTAATACAGGTCTTCGTGTTCATTCCGGATGCAGGTATGGCCTTTCCTGCTCTAAGCTCAGTTCTTTTGATAACGAGTGTAATGCTGTCGTCAGAAGTATTGCAAATAAGCTCGTAACGGTTGCTGTCAGTTCGGACGATGCTATTTATAACCAGATCCTTGAGCTTTGCCGTGGCGACTTTCCCGGAGCGTATCGAGAGCTTGAAAGAATCCATCATTCCCGCAACGCAGAATAAACTCTATTTTATGTTGACTTTGTCATTGTGTCATTGTATAATGACATTAGAATTATTAAATAGTTTGGAGGACATAGTATGAGACTTAAAAAGAAATATATCAACGCTAAGCTCGTGTGTGACATTGCAGACTCTATCGCAAGTCAGATCGGAGATAAATCGGCTAAGGCCTTTTCTCGCCTTCTCAAAAAGTCTGTAAAGGCCGTTCCGGGCATCAGAGCCAATCAGCCTGTTGTTAAGGATGCTGAGCCCGTACAGGTGCCGTCTGCGTCTCAGAGACCTGTTCTTGGTTCCGTTTATGATTTCGTGTCTGCTCTTCGCGGTGATATGCGTGTCGTAACAGAACTTCCTTCGGGAGAGATTGTCTTTGACGGATACCTCGACGAGTGCCTTCAGGATGAACTTGAAGACTACGACATTACCAATATCTGTTTCAGAGACGGACTCGCCCGTGTATCTGTTCAGGAAAGAACTGACAAGTTGTTTTTTGTAGTTGCCGGTTCTGATGAAGATGATTGTAGCGAAGAAGATTGTTGAGGTGAACTAAGTGTGTTTAATATAGTTATCAAGGATCCTGCTTCTGAAAGCGGAGAAAGCTCTGTCGAGGTCTGTTCAGCTTCGGTTGATCGCGAAACGAGGAAATTTTCCAAGGTATGCTCGATGCGGTTGCCAAGTCAGATGCTTATGAGCTTGCACCTTATATTCGTGAGACCTGAATGAACTGTTTAGACACGGCAAAGATTGTCAACGCGATGATGTCATTATACAATGTAGTCATACAAGGTAAGTGAGAGGTTAGAATGACGCATCTTCCCTGCTTTGTAAATACCAGACAAGGAAGAACAATACTATGGCAGCAAACAAGGAATACAAATCAACAGAGGCTCATGTCAGAGCCGTCATGAAACATAACAAGAAGTCATACTGGCACTATAATTTGTCGTTGAACAGAAATACCGATGCCGAGCTTATTGAGATGCTCGACGGAGCCGATAACAAGTTAGGTCTAATCAAGGATGCGTTAAGAGACCATGCAAAGAAACTCAAGCGCAGAGCACAGACCGAAACAACCGAGTAGAGTGCTTTAGGGCTTGTGCCCGACCAAGCATTAAACAAGCCCTCATAAGACTTTCCCTCCATAAAGAAAACCCTCTTTCTGAGTTTGGCTCAGTCGGAGGGTTTTCATATGTCCTGGCGTTGATCCTGAGACTCGAACTCAGACACCGCATATCTACGGTTACTTACGGTTTAGCAAACCGCTGCCTTACCTATTAGGCTTAGACCAACATTCGTGGCAGAGATCCAAAGAGTCGAACTTTGTACTTCCGGTTCAGAGCCGGACGGGATGCCGTTTCACCAGACCTCTATGTTGTGGCGCCGTGCACAGGATTCGAACCTGCAAACCGTTTCCGGTCAAATGCTTTCAAGGCACCTTCCTCACCTCCCGGACACACGGCGTATGTGGAGCTTACAGACGGAATTGAACCGTCCACCTTCTGCTTACCGAGCAGACGTTCTGCCTTCTGAACTATGCAAGCATCTTGGCGACAAACAGAGGTGTCGATCCCCACACAGGTTTCCCGTGCCATCAGTTTTCGAAACTGCGCTCAGAGCCGTCTGAGTTTGTCTGCCATTGGCGCGCCCGGCTGGACTTGAACCAGCACACCGCTATTAACGATTACTTCCGACTTTCCAAGCCGGTGCCTTACCACTTAGGCTTACAGACGCGTATTTGGAGCCGAACAAGGGGCTCGAACCCTCATCACACGGTTTACGGAACCGTTGCACGACCGGTTGTGCTAATCCGGCAAAGTTGGCTGCCCCTGAAAGAGTCGAACTTTCGGCATCGGAGTCAAAGACCACTGTGTTACCGTTACACCAAAGGGCAATATTGGTACTCCCGACAGGGCTCGAACCTGCAACTGACTCGTTCGTAGCGAGGTAGTCTTCCGATTGGCTTACGAGAGCATCTGGAGCATCGTATCAGAGTCGAACTGATCTTGTCGGTTTTGCAGACCGGTTGCCTCGCCGGAGACAAACGATGCGTTGTTGGTCGGAACACAAGGATTTGAACCTTGAACCTGACGGATATAAGCCGCCTGCTCTACCGTTGCGCTATATTCCGAAATTGGTCGTAGCAGATAGAATCGAACTACCATTACACGCTTATCAGACGCGTTTCCTACCTTTGAAAGATGCTACGATACTGGTGCCGCCTGAGGGTATCGAACCCACTCGAACTAACTAAGTAACGGATTTACAGTCCGTTCCGCCTCCTTAACGGGTTACGACGGCATATATTGGAGCTCCGTAAGGGAATTGAACCCTCATTGCCTGCTTGGAAGGAAGGCGTGCTACCGTTACACC
>LVAT01000026.1 GCA_001604135.1 Clostridiales bacterium Firm_14 | reverse complement strand
GAATATGAGATAGTCGAGACACGGTATTGCAAAGATGCCGATGTCATGCCTTGGATGTATAAAGAGACCTATGACGAGGAAATGCTTGCCATCGTAACTTGTGGCTACGGCACAAACTATAAAGGTGCTTATCACGCTTATAACACGGAGTTCATCGTAATCTGCAAGCCCGTCGGCACTGAGGTTATTGACTACGGCTGATGTATTTTTGTTGCATCTGCCCTTGTTTCTCCTTTTCAGGAAAAACATAATACAATATAGAACGATGAGGAGGTTATTTAATGTCTAAATCAGCGAGTATGGTTTATAACGAGTGGAAGAATTCCCTGATTCGGGGGTTTACCAGTAACGACCTATATGTATGTCCGAAGGGCAGCGTTTTTTATCTCGGGCTTGTCGGAGGAAAGATAGAACCTTTATTTGTCTCCCGCACTTTAGGCGGCGAGATGTTTAATGCCTGGTTCACTCAGTATATGGGCTTGCTTTCTAAAGCACCTGTTGACGTGGTGCCCAGATACGAGCGATTCTATGCCGTGTCGCCCGTCGATGAAAAGAACTGGAGCGCCGACGAATTCTATATGGAAAAGATCGCAGGTAAGGATTACATCAGGCCTGTTTTGGGTGCTCGGTCTTATGCGGGCTTCTCTCTACCGTCTTTGGAGCTTGTAATTGAACTTTGTCGTAAGGCACAAAAATCTTAATCTTCCAAATAAGGTGGTTTTTGTAACCAGTTTTTGCATTTTTTCGGAAGGTTTATAATATAGTAAACAGCTTTGAAAAAACAAAATTAAGCTGATTGCAGAGCAAGGGTTATATACGGAGGGCCTTTGCTCTGCTCATTCTTGAGAAAGGAACTTAACCCATGCAGCGGACGCTTTGACCGCTAATAACTATGCTCTCGAAAGGGGGGCAATGCCTTTATTTCGGCCGTTCCATCGTTCATTGGCCGTATTCCTTCATATTTCATCCCCGGCGTTGCTCCTCTGACAAGAGCTTTTATTTCCCCGTATCTATTGCTTGCAAAGGTTCCCGTTAAGGGGCCTTTTTTATTTGGAGAGTTTTTATGAACCGTGCAGAACATACTTTGGAAAATCTTGAAAAGATAAAGCGTATCGAACGCACGGCTTATGCGGGTACCGAATATTGCCAGATGCAGTGGTGTACTTCATGGCAGGATATTGCCGGTTATTGCCAATGTCCTTTGTCCGAAGTGCATATCCTGCTGTCTGATACCGGTTATGTCATTGCAGCCACTCACAGAGACAAGGGTTATGCAGAGATCGTAGATCTCGCTTCTACTGACAGGCGTATGAATTTGCACGAGGTTTGGGACTTTTTGTTGGAGTTGAAACTTCCGTTTACGCTCGATGCCAGAGAAAGCACTTCGTACAGAATGATTAAGGCGTTGGAGAAAAAAGGCGAGATAACCATTGCCGCATCCTCTTCCTATTTATGGGAAGGAGAAACCTTCTACGAGCTCAAAGTCATTCCGGCCGGTGTCAAACTTACTGAAGAAGCAATGCTTCTTTTCGGTCAGAACAGATAAGAAGACTTAGTCATAAAGTTTTTTCACTAACGGCCGGTGGCAGGTTTTATTCCCCTCACCTGCTGCCGGCTCTCCTCAAGGTCATTAAAGCCTCTTAAAGGGAGGCTTTGTGAATAAAAATGATAAAGAAAGGAACAAGACCATGAATAACAAGGCGCTTTGCGTTGCAATGTCTGCCGTGCTGGTTCTTACAGCAACTTCTTGTGGTAAGAAAGCACCCGACATTGCCGGGAAATACGAAGGCGAAGTAATCGTTGTTGTCGAGAACCGTGACTTGGGTGTCAGAGGCACTGACGCCGCACTTCCCGTCTATCTGGTTGTCGGCAAGGATAACACTTATTCGATTGACCTGGGCTTCCGCGAGCTCAACAAAGACCTCAACGGAATAGCTGACTCTATCGAAAAGAACGGTGAGTATATCGTTAAAGAGGTTAAGGTCTCAGGCTCGGATCACTACGAAGGAACTATTGAATATGTCGACGGTCAATTCGTATTCGCGGGAGACGTTGACTTTGTCGCTTCTTACGAAGACGGAACTCTGCGGGCGGATTCCCTGTTCGGAGAGAAAAACTTGGAATTTAAGTAAAGGAGTTATCAAAATGAGTATTAAAGATAAGTTCAGAAACTTTAGGGCTACACCTAAGACCATCATTACACTTGCAGTTGCAGGTGTTATCGTTGTCGGTGCGATAGTGTTTGCCAAAGTAGGTCTTCCGGCCATCTTCGGCAAGGGCAAATCCAATCCTATCCACTATGACAGATACTACGAGCTCGACTGTACCGATGCGGCGTCCGATGCTCTTTCTGACGCGGTAGGTTCAAATCTCCGTTGTTCAGGTGAGGTCATGGCTGTGTTCCACCTTACGATGGACGAAGGCGAGTTCACTTTGGAGATGGACAGAGACTCTCTTGACGAGTCTTTGGAAGAATTCGTATATGAGAACGCGGACCAGATCCTCAAAGCCCAGCTTGCTGCCGCAGGCCAGGCAACAGATGACGCTTCACTTAATGCGTATGCCGTATCTATCGGCTATGCTGATTGGAAGGCGGCGGTTCAAGCTACTGCGGATTCCCTTATCAAGGGTTCTTTTGAGCGTGCCACTGAAGGCGAGATATCCTATTCTGGTACTTATGAGATTGGAAAAGACGGAGTTGCTTCTTTCTCTGACGGCAAGAATGAGCTCTTTACGGCTACTAAGGAATCCGACGGTGCCGTTGTTATCGACTATACATTCGACCGCAAAGCACCCCAGTTCATGTATGACTATTTCAAGCGCGGTGTCGATCTTGTTTTTGATGAAAACTCTACCAAGCCGAATAATAGCGGTTCGGGAAGAGGCTCTGACAGCGGTATTTCGGTAAATTTTATCCTTGATACTACTGCTACGACCACTACTGAGGAAACCACTACCGAAGAAACCACAACTGAGACTACTCCGCCTCCGACGCAGGCAACTGTCGTTGCAACTAATCAGGACGGCACGCCTCAGACCAATCAGGACGGTACGCCTGTCTATGTTCCTGTTGAGACAACGGCACCTCTTGAATCTGCGGAAACTGCTGCGGTAGAATAAGCCTATGCAGGAAATACTGGAAAATCTTTGGAATACGATAACGGGTAATGAGCTATATATGGTCCTTGCCATATTTGCTGTTGCCATTTGGCTATGCTCAGTCGTGACAACGATTTACAGATTTTTTGATGAGGATTATCACAATGCTCATCATTTCGTTGAACGTGCTTTTAAGTCGTTTTTTGCATCCATAGCACTATATGCCGGCTTGGCATTTCTGCTGAGTTATGTTTACGGACTAATCATCCGATAACATTCGAGGTTCCGATATGAACTTACAATCAGATCTCCCCGAGTCCTTTCAGGACTTGTGGGAGACTTTTTTGCATAATCAACAGGTTCAGATATTTTTGGCTTGTGCGGGTATATCGTTGATCCTGGCTTTTACTGTGGCTATCCTTGTCTTTTTCAAGAACGGACATCGCGGTAACGAGCCAAAGACATTTGCCAGATATATTGCAGTAGCAGGCGTTGTCGTTATTGTAATTGCGTTATTTCTTGCCGGTGTGCTTATCCTGGCAACCAAGTTGGTGGAAAATTTCGATCCGTTCTCGTTTATCGGAGGTTACTGACTATGATCTTAATAATCGGACGTACAGGCGCAGGCAAGGATTATCTTGCAAGAGAACTTGCCAACGCAGGGTTAAAGCAGGTCTTATCTTATACCACAAGACCTCAGAGAACTCCGGACGAGGATACTCATGTCTTTATAAAGCCCGAAGAGTCTGCTGCTTACAAGGACAAGATAGCGACAACCGTAATCAACGGATATGAGTATTTTGCGACTAAGCAGCAGATGAAGGACAATCAGGTCTATATCATCGATCCGAAGGGTATGTATGAGCTGCTCTCTAATTGTCCCGACATTACTTTTACGGTGTGTTATCTCTATGCCGACGATTCACAAAGGAAGACGAAGGCTGTCGGGAGAGGCGCGGATGCGCTACACGAGGCTGCTGTCTTTGATAAGCGCAACACTTCTGAAGATGGTCAATTCACGGAATTTGAGCAGGTCTTGAAAAATCCTTTCAAGGTCAAGGAGTTTCAGGCGACATATCCCAATGTTGCAGGTGTCTTTGACAGAAAGAATGACTATAACCCGGCAACCATAAAAGAACTTGCCGACCAGCTTTTGTGGAGCGAAGGCTTAATGCGGTATGCTGCCAGTAAAGGAGCGTCGTAAAACATTGTTTTTGCAACATCGGAAAATGATAATACAGTAAGGAGGCTCGGAATATGGAGACTGTGATAAACTATTTAGTACGTTTAACGCAGGCGAATCTGCTCTTGGTTCTTGCTTTGATTGCCGGAGTATATATCTGCCTGATATGTATTGCGGTACTCGACCGCAAGATAGGATATATGAAAAAAGAACTTGATGCCATCATCAAATTTCATGGCATAGAAATGCCTGAAGAATTGCCGGCCAAGAAACAGAAGAAATCTAAAAAAGAAGTCTGATGTTTCCGCCGAAAATGAGGAAACTAAAACTTGAAAGCGTTAGGACATCTGGTATCCGGAGCCGCTATTGCAGGCGTGATAAATATTACCGCGAAAAATCTGACTTATCTGTCTTATGAGCCGGTAAGAGATGTTGCGGTTTTTATCGCCGAGCCGAGAGTTCAGGCACAATATATGGGTGCTGTGGATACCTCTGTTCTATACGCTTTGTGTTTTTTAGGCTTGCTTTTGCCTGACTGCGACAGTGACGAGTCGTTCATATCGCATATATTCCACCTTCCCTTCGAACACAGGACATGGACACACAGTATTTGGGCTGTGCTCTTGTTTGTGGCAAGCGGCTTTTTGTATAAGCCTCTGTGGGGACTTGCTCTCGGTATATTCGTGCACATATTCGTGGATTCGTTTTCTGTTGAAGGTATATGTTGGCTCTATCCGCTGACTCGCTATAACTATAAGATGAAGTTTGGTATAAAGCCCGAAAAATATACTACCGGGCTTGAGTCCGTGGATCCAGCTTTGTTGCACAGACAAGACGCAGTACCGCCCGGGTGGAAACCCGCTCATGAATTTAAGCGTTATAAGCCTAAACATACACCGGGGTTATATGAAACGGACCATAAAGGAAGTGTTGCCATCTTCTGCGCCGTTGCTTGGGCTCTGGCTCTGATCTATTACGCTTTATCCTTTTCTTTTCTTTGGAAATAACACTAAAGGGGTTAACCAATGGCTAACAAACCTGTCGCTCCAGGCGATCTGGTGTTTGTTAATGATGATTACCTTGACCTTATATATTCAGATGCTTTCAATCATAAACACTCGGCCTTGAACAGACCGTTCCTTGTGTTGGGTAAGCATAAAAACTGTCCGGGTATCCTCATACTCTCGCCTGTATCGTCCAAGTTTTACTATAACTATTGCAAGTTGGAAAAGAGAACTTCCATGATGATTGAAGAGCTTTTGGCTCCGTCTGTTGTTCTAATATCCAACAACGCCCTGCACGAGCAGGGTTTTTTTAACGGTGCTGTCCTGCTCGATCAGAGCATTGCGGCTCCGGTCAATATCTGTACGCTTTACCGCACGGCGTTTAAGGATTACACGATTACCAATCCGCAGCCGCCCGTTAAACCTTATCTTGTTTCTGATGAACGTCTCTCGAAAAAGGCTCTGAGGAAATATGAAAGTGCTCTTATGGAATGGAATAGGTGCACAGATACTTCATTGTTCTTGCCCAAGGTCAACATCAACTGGTTTGTTACAAACGGCAAGAACGCTGTCCGTCACTTGTCAAAACGTGGAAAAATGGAAATAGACATCAATCTGTCTTTGGGTTGTGCTTTTGCTTATTCTAACCCGAAGCTGCTGGAGTATTGAGGACTGCTATGAAGAATATACATCGCGAATTGAAACGTGTATCTGATAACTATGTGTTTAATGTCGGGTGTCCACTTCCAATGTATAAGGACCTGACAGCTTTTACTTTGTCAAGGCTGGAACAGATTTTGCACGGCTCTGAAGATTTTTCTTCTGAAGAAGCATGGCTTATCAGAAGGGACCTCATGAGCCTTATGGAATCGCTTGTTGCCACAACAGGTGCTCATCACTCGCAGGCTTTTTTCCAAGGAGGCGAGATATATGACACATTATCCATCGAAGAAAAGCATCTTGATGTATAACGCCTATAACAAGGGTGTGCCCGTTTACATCGTTGCCCGAGCTTTTTCTTGCACTGAAGATGATGTTTATGAGGCAATAGTCTTACACGCAGTGTCGGTCGACAAGGCTGCTCTCAAAGGCTTTAAGGGCAAAGATTTTTTGAAAGAGATGATACAAGGTGGCTTCCCGATAGAGCAGATAGCGGCCTATTACGAGATCTCGCCGGAACGGTTAAGGGCTTCTCTGTTTGAAGAACATTCTGTTATCTACTGTGTTAAGGAGCGTTTGATATATGAATACAGGGCTCTCCTGCCCCGCCCGACCGTGACCTCTCTGGCTATACGTCATAAGGTCTCTTATCACAAGGCTTTGAAGTGGATCAGTGAATACAAAAACAGTCTCGAAGATAAGGCCGTGTCCTGAATTTTCCGGTTTTCGGCCTGATTTTCCGAATAAGGTGGTTTTTATTATGCAAAAGTCAAGGTTTTCGTTTCGCGTATAATTAAAATATATATATGTAAAAGAGAGGCTTATTCGTGTCAGGAAGGGCCTCTCTTTAATATTTTTAAGGCATACTTTTGGATATGGTGTGCCTTCTGCGTTTTGAATAGACTCGGAGGTAAATCTCATGAATCAAACGAATAATATCCGCCAGTTAAGCGAAAACGAAGCCAAAATGATGATTATGGGTGCCCTGCTCTATGCACACGGCGCTGATGTTGCTTTTAACGACGAAGCTCTTGTTGCGGCTTGGGACTGCTACAAGGATGCCTTGAGCCTCGGGAAAGGTGTAGAAAACGCCCTAAATGACTGCGTCGCTTGTATAAATGTCGACGCTTTCGTTTCGAAAGACCGATAAAACCTTTTGCAGGAGGCACGCTTAACATGAACGCTAACGATTGGTATAAACCTTCGCGGGAATTGTCTCCCGAGGAGATGCTGTCACCCTGGATAGTGACAGATATAAATGAAATAACGGAAGAAAAGGTCTCAGGCTTTCTTGCGGCATCAGGTAAGTCCTGTTCTGCATACAAAGACGTGTCTGAGATGGTAAAGGCAATAAAATCTGCTTGGCACGGCCATCTTCTTGACTGGTTCGTACCCAAGAAAAACGGTGCCGTGCTCTTGGACCACTTGGTCGCTTTTGCCGTGAAGTGCGAAGGCTCCATTAAGTGCTATCAAGCCTTGGCTCCTACCGCTCAGCCAAACTGCTACTTATCACGCATAGGTAATACACCCGTTATCGTTTACGGTTCCCGATATCTTACTTTGAAAAATGATAAATGGACAGTAAACAATGACATTGATACGGTGTCGTTAAAGCCTATGGCGGATTTTGCTCTGAAAAAGCGCTTTCCCGCCGTTGCTGATGCTTACGTTGCTGCGATAAAGAAACTG
>LVAT01000025.1 GCA_001604135.1 Clostridiales bacterium Firm_14 | reverse complement strand
GACGTCGGTGTAGGCGTTGACGTCGGTGTAGGTGTCGGCGTCGATGTAGGTGTTGACGTAGGTGTCGGCGTTGACGTAGGCGTCGGCGTTGACGTAGGTGTAGGCGTTGACGTCGGTGTAGGTGTCGGCGTCGATGTAGGTGTTGACGTCGGTGTAGGCGTCGACGTAGGTGTCGGCGTTGACGTAGGCGTCGGCGTTGACGTAGGTGTAGGCGTTGACGTCGGTGTAGGTGTCGGCGTTGACGTAGGCGTCGGCGTCGATGTAGGTGTTGACGTCGGTGTAGGCGTCGACGTAGGTGTCGGTGTAGGCGTCGACGTAGGTGTCGGTGTAGGCGTCGATGTAGGTGTCGACGTAGGTGTCGGCGTCGACGTAGGTGTCGGCGTCGATGTAGGTGTAGGTGTCGATGTAGGTGTCGGTGTCGACGTAGGTGTCGGCGTTGATGTAGGTGTTGACGTCGGTGTAGGCGTCGATGTAGGCGTCGATGTAGGTGTAGGTGTCGACGTAGGTGTCGGTGTCGGCGTCGATGTAGGTGTTGACGTCGGTGTCGGCGTCGACGTAGGTGTCGGCGTTGACGTCGGTGTAGGTGTTGACGTCGGTGTAGGCGTCGACGTAGGTGTAGGTGTCGACGTAGGTGTCGGCGTCGATGTAGGTGTTGACGTCGGTGTAGGCGTCGACGTAGGTGTCGGTGTCGACGTAGGTGTCGGCGTTGATGTAGGTGTTGACGTCGGTGTAGGCGTCGACGTAGGTGTAGGCGTCGACGTAGGTGTCGGCGTCGACGTAGGTGTAGGTGTCGACGTAGGTGTCGGCGTTGACGTCGGTGTAGGTGTTGACGTCGGTGTCGGCGTTGACGTAGGTGTAGGCGTTGCTATGTTCTTATAATCATTCTCATACGCGACTGTAGTAGGATTAGAAGAACTCTCACTTACACCAGCAAGTGTTGCTGCTGTTCCATTTGATGAAGCACCACCATCTACGGAATAGCTGGTAGAGATTTCAAAGCCTTCTTTTGTCTTGAGCGTCTCTTCAACCTTATATGTCTTTGTTGAGTCATCTACCTTGATAGGAGTCTTAAGTTCGTAAGAACCATCAGTATTCTGCTTAAAGTCAACCCCAAGCTTATATGTACCGACTACAGTGCTTCCATCCTTAACCGTGAATGAAAGTCCATCAAGATCTTCCTGTGTTACATCACCCTTGATCGTCTTTGTGATGTTGATGTAACCCGGCTTAATGATCTTGGTGTAGTCGTTCTCATAATCTACTGTTGTAGGTTTTGTGGAATCCTCACTTACTGTGTTGAGACTTGCATTAGCACCATTAGGTCTAGCTTCACCATCCACCTTGTAACTTACGGATACTGTGAATCCTTCAACTGTGTAAAGTGTTTCTTCGACTGTGTATATCTTCTTTGAATCTGATACTTCTATAGGAGTATTCAGTTCATATACACCATTTGCATTTTTGGTAAAGTCTTTGCCAAGGAGATATCTTCCAACAACCGTATCACCATCCTTAACCAAGAATGTAAGTCCCTGGAGATCTTCTTCTGTTACATCACCCTTAATTGTCTTTGTGATGTTGATGTAACCAGGCTTAATGATTCTCTGATAGTCGTTCTCGTAAGCTACTGTTGTAGGCTTTGTAGCATCTTCGCTTACGCCGTCAAGACTTGCAGTCTTTCCTGTATTGGAAGATCCGCCATCTACTGTGTAGCTTGTAGAGATCGTGTAACCTTCTTTTGTCTTGAGTGTTTCTTCGACAGTAAATGTCTTTGCAGAATCGTCTACTTCGATGGGCTGCTTGAGTTCATAGACTCCGTTAGAGTTCTGCTCGAAGTCAACACCAAGTCTATATGTACCGACGACTGTATTGCCATCCTTAACTGTAAATGAGAGTCCATCAAGATCTTCCTGTGTTACATCACCCTTAATTGTCTTTGTGATGTTGATGTAACCAGGCTTGATGATTCTCTGATAATCGTTCTCGTAAGCTACTGTTGTAGGCTTTGTAGCGTCTTCACTTACTCCGTTGAGAGAAGCTTTCTTACCATTGGAAGAAGATCCGCCATCTACGGAATAGCTTGTAGAGATCGTGTAGCCTTCCTTAGTAACAAGCGTCTCTTCTACAGTAAATGTCTTTGCAGAATCATCTACTTCGATGGGCTGCTTGAGTTCATATTTGCCATCAGCATTCTGCTTGAAATCTACGCCAAGCTTATATGTGCCTACGACAGTATCTCCATCCTTAACTGTGAATGAAAGTCCGTCAAGGTCTTCCTGGGTTACATCACCCTTGATCGTCTTTGTGATGTTGATGTAACCCGGCTTGATGATTCTCTGGTAGTCATTCTCGTAAGCTACTGTTGTAGGATTGGAAGAATCTTCACTTACACCATTGAGCAAAACATCGGTACCGTCAGAAGATGCGCCGCCGTCGATCGTGTAACTCGTTGATACAGTGAAGCCATCAACTGTGTGGAGCGTTTCTTCGACAGTATATCTCTTTGCGGAATCAAGCACTTCGAGAGGATACTTAAGTTCATAGATTCCTGTAAACGGATTCTTCTCGAAATCTCTTCCCAAAAGGTAGCTGGCGATCTCAACTCCATCAGACTTAACACTGAACGTAAGTCCCTGGAGATCTTCTTCAGTTACATCGCCCTTAATTGTTTTCGTGATATTGATAAAGCCGGGAACGATCTTGCGGTTGTAGAAAGCACCGAGATCGAATCTGTTGCCGACTACGTCAACCCAATCAGGATTCCTGTCGGAATTCCAAACACCGTTATCAGCATACTTAATAAGACTATCTGAATAATCACCGCTGTATGTCCTGGACTGAACAAGGAATGTTACAGTGCCTCTGTTATCAGAAGTAGCCTTGAGTCTGATATCAATATATCCGACAGAATTCGAATATCCGAAAATGCCTTTATCCGGATTCTCAGTGATCCGGAAATAGTAATACTTAGTCTGGTTGTTTTCGAGCTTGTAGTGAGGATCTGAAGCATCATTTCTGACCGTAACCGTAGGGAATTCGACTACGCTCAAACTGCTGAGGGATCTTGTTACCCTTGCGCCGTAAGGCTCAGTAAATGTGTCATCAGTATATTCCTGCCAGTAGAATTCATAATCACCGTCATTAAGGAATACTGTTGTATCAACATACGGTGCTATTTCGTCTTTGGACTTGTATTCAGATGTGAAGCCCTTATGAGCAACAAAATGCATCTGACCGTTTCCTTCAGAAATGTTCTCATTGCTCGGAACACCATAGATGTAGTGGAACTCACATTCATTCCTTACATTACCTCTGGAAATGACCCAGCCTGCACAAGGGCTGCCGGTCATGGTAATGTTAGCATTCTCACGGCCGAGGATAAATGTACCTGCGCTGCCCGAAATCCTGATATTCCTTGAATTAGGAATGTTCCAGATCAGCTTCTGGGCCATTTCCTCGTCAACATATTTATTATGTCCGGAGATATCACCGCTCCATGTAGTAACAGAAGCTAATGTATCATTGCCGTTCTGTATGCCTGAGCCGGCATTTGCTTTGAGCGGAGAATCAACAGCGTCTACATTAACCTTACCGAGATAAACATTGCCGGTACCCGAATATGTAAAGCAGATAACCGTACTGGATCTCTTTTTGATATTAAAATGCTGGCCGTTGGGATCAGACCGCCACCATTCAAGCAGATTGTTGATCTTGGGATCATTGAGATCTATATAAACAACACGGTTCTCATATATATCATTATCTAAATCTAAATTAACGATTCTGGAATTATTGTCAACTCTGATAGCAGACGTATCATATTTATAATCTGCATTTTGTGTTCTGCTCGAGATCTTATTGGATTCGTCATCCGCATGACTGAAGATACTCTCGATATGCGAATCGATTTCACGCTTGGGTCTGAAAGAATAGTTGAAATCCGTTGTCAGTGCAACGTCACTCATCTTCTCTACTTTTCTGGCAGGATCAATACCGTCAGCAAAAGTGATATTTATATTTTCAACATATACGGGATAATTACTGTTTTGGCCTCCATGAACAGAACCGAACTTTATAGTATTAAGCGGTCTGTTACCTGTGATCTCTCCGATTATGAAAGATGCATTCTTTGCTGTAGTAAGGTCTACGTCGATATTAGTATCAATTGTACGTGAATAACTGCTTGTCGCCAGAGTAGTCTCCATATGAGCGCTCTGAGTGAATTTCTTGGCTATGATACCGTAATCAGTGGCGCGGCCGAGAATAGTTGAATAGTTAACTAAACTTGATGAGTCGTATAATTCCGCTGCTTTGACTGAATGATTGCCTGAAAAAAGATCAGGACAAAAGGTTAATGAACCTACCACAAACGCGCCAGCCATAAACGCCGACGCTACACGCTTTA
>LVAT01000024.1 GCA_001604135.1 Clostridiales bacterium Firm_14 | reverse complement strand
TAAATGATATTTGAAAGAAATATTAAGGATTTTATCGTTATATTAACGAAGGGGCATCATTTTTTGCTTCTTTTTAATAATAAGTAAGGCCGAAAAGCGAACTTTTCGGCCCTACTCTACGGGAAGTCTGAAGCAAAAAACTCCAGCTTAATGCAAAAATTCGATACTTCTAAGGGAAGGATTTCCAACTCCCTTATAAGTGAGATACAGAGGACAGATTCCGTCAGGAACCGTAAACTCGGCTGTGCCCTCTGTCCAGGCTGTACAGAAACCGACGCTGATCTTGCCCAAAACATCTCCTTCGATTGATGTCCTGATCTCAAAATCACCCATTCCGTAACCTCTGGTAATTATCTTTAAGCCTTTTACGCCCTTAAGATCGAAATACTTAAAGCCGATCGTCGTTGTGTCGTAGATATCCCTGATGTGGGACGGACCTGTCTCGCAATCCCTGATATCCATGGTGACGTTAGCAGAATGAGGCTCACCGACATACATCTTGTTGTTTGAATCAAAGATGTTGCAGGCGATATGTGCCGGATAAACACCAATGTCTGAGAGCGGTCCGCCGTTAAGGCCGCAGGAAGTGATCTCAACCTGCTTAATGGAGCCGTCTTCTTCGAAACGGATCTTCTCAGCGCATCCCTGACGTGAATACCAGGTATTATTGGTCTGTCTGTGATAGAAGATGTACCAGTCGCTTCCGATCTCCACGATGCTGCCGTGGTTGTTTGCGCCAAAGGCTGTGGGCTTGTCGGAAGGCTTATAGGTATCAATGCCGATATCGCAGTTGCTGACGATAACTCCGCCGTACTTGAAAGGTCCCAGAGGATTATCAGAGGTTGCATAGCAGAGCTCATGCATGACCTGTGAAGAATAAATAAAGTAGAAGATACCGTTCCTTTCCCTGATCGAAGGAGCTTCGAAGAAAGCGTGGCCTTCGAATTCCGTGCCTTCGCTGTACTGGGTGGAAGGGATGATGAATTCAGGAGCGCGTTTAACCGTAAGCATATCCTTATCAAGGACCGTTACCATGGCACCGTGACGGGACTTGTCCGTCTGTCCGCAGAAACCGGTGTAGAGATATGTCGTATCACCGATCGTCATAACACCAGGATCGAACTGCTGTTCTTCTCCTTCTCTTTTGCCGAGGAGAGTGCCGTCTTCATGGTGAACGTTGCCATAGAATTCGAACTTGCCGTTGGGTGTATCTGAGACTGCAACTGAAATGACGCAGTCGTTGTCCAAAGCATAGTAGAGGTAATATCTTCCGTCAGGACCTACTGTTACGTCAGGCGCGTAGAGGCATCCTCTGTCATCTGCGTTGGCAGGATCGTCAGATCTCTTGAAGATGACACCCTCATACTGCCAGTTGCCGAGATCGTTAACCGGAGCTGACCAGGTTACATAATCGGCGGGGCAGAAATAATCGCCGTTGAATATGTCGTGCGAGCCGTAGATATAGACTCTGTCATTAAATACATAAGGCTCGCCGTCAGGGATGAATTCCCAGTTAGGCAGGTAAGGATTAAATGCCTGCTTCTTCGGAACTTCATAAAGGTCGACGCGCGGTCCTTCGGTGTCCTTCTTCTCGCCGCCTGCGATGCCTGCGACTGTAGCCTCAATGTGCTTCTTCATGAAGTTGATGAAGTCTGATTCGGAGGATTCTTCCTGAACCTTTGCTTTCGCGCCTTCAGGTGTGAAATGCATCTCGTTCTTGGAAGATTCCGTATAAGGCTTCCACACGGGAAGCGGACTGCCGTCTACGTCATTGCCGTTAGGGTCGCCGTTCTTGATGAAGTTTACAAAGTATAGGCTCATCTGCCTTGCGATGTCGTAATGTCTTCCTGTCATCGGTCTCCAGCACTTGTCGAGGTTGTCGAAGAAGAACCAGAGATCTACCGAGTGGAATGTGCCGGGATTGTCTTCGCCCGGAATGTCAGGCTCAAAGCTGTAGTAGTAGCCCGGCTTGTCGTTGTGCTCGAAAACAGCCTTTACGCCGCACTCGATCGCGCGCACCGGAGCATACATATTGCCGTTGTGCTTCTGTGCTTCAGGGAAAGAGAGGAATTCGGAAGTCTTGTCTCCGAATATCTCCTGAGCCTTTGTCTCAAACTCTTCTTTTGAATCCGCTAAGATAAAGCTCGGGAATTCATCGAAGGTATTTCCCGACATGAGCGGAACGTGTGCATGCTTACCCTGCATGAAGAGCTTTAAGGGTTCGTCGTGCTGGAATACGTTATCGATCATGGGAGTAAAGAAGAATGATTCAGTCTCCCTGAACTTGGCATAGACTTCGCGGATATATGATGCGTCGAGCTTTCTTGCTTCCTCAACTGTCTTTACGCCGAGCTTGTCGAAAAACTTAACTCCGTAAGAGCATGCGTCATCGATCGTTCTGGGTGTCATTACGAAATCCTTAATGTAAGGGAACGAGATGATGCCGGAGAGGATTATGGCTTTCTGGTAAAGACCGATGCTGGATCCTGATGTCAGGTGGTTCAAAACGCTTCCGCCGCCTGCAGACTGTCCCGCGATCGTTATGTTGTCAGGATCACCGCCGAATGCAGCAATGTTCCTCTTTACCCACTTAAGGCCTGCAAGCTGGTCCAAAAGACCGAAGTTGGCAGGAGCTTCAGGAGATTCTTTGAAGAGCTCAGGGTGGGCGAGGAAACCTAGCGCACCCAATCTATAGTTTACGGATACAACGATGATGCCCTTCTTTGCAAGGTTCTCTCCGTTGAATTCCATCTCAGCGGTATATCCCCACTGGAATCCGCCGCCGAAGAACCATACGAGAACGGGGAGCTTGTCGTCTTCGCTCTTTGCGTTGGTCCATACGTTTAAGTAGAGGCAGTCCTCATCGATCTCGATATCCTTATCGACGTGCCATTCTCTGCAGTAGATGTCAGTTCCGATACCGGGCTGGTCCTGCACCGAGATGGGCGCGAACTTATATGCATCGTAAATACCTTCCCAATCCTTGCAAGGCAGGGGTGCTTTCCAGCGGTTCTCACCGACCGGAGGTTCTGCAAAAGGGATTCCTTTGAATGAAGTAATACGGGTATTGTTTCCGGGAAGACCTCTTACGAGTCCGTTCTCGGTCTTTACGATTTTCAACATGCGGAACTCCTCAAATAAAAATTACTTACAATTATGTTAGGAAAACGTTTTCGAATAATCAACGGGATAAATTACAGATAAGACCTGACTAAATCAACTCTTTCGGAAACGGAACTTCGTTTGCAAAGCCCATGGGTTTTATATAACATATTAGGGTATGAGTTGAGGGCAAAACTGTTTTCATCGTGCGGGGGCTAAATGATGAAATTTGTAAAGGCAAGGTATTTTTTCAGCCGGCTGAAATTAAATAAGAAGTTCCTTCTTATGTATGTTTTCGGTGTCATCCTGCCGCTCGTCATTACCGACGCCGTATTGTTCAGATCCGTATACGAGGCGGAGCTGGGCAACCAGAGAAACTACAGAAAGAATGCCATCGACGCTTATTCGAACCACATCCAGTCCATTCTCGAATACGATGCCAACGTTGCAACGGCCATTGACCTCAACAAGGACTTAAACTCATTTATCGATACCGAATACGATATTCCTTACGGATATTTCAACAGCTACGTATACACGGTCTCAACCTCATTCTTTGCCACATTATCCGATATCAAGCAGGACAGGATCGTCATCTATACAGACAATGACTCAATGATGAGCGGTCACTATTTCCATAACATCAAGGAAGCTTACAGCGAGAAGTGGTACGAGCAGTTCGTAAAGACTGATGCAAATGAAGCAGCGTATGCTTATTACGACATGGATCCTGTCGTGCTTACGACTGACAGGGACCGTTTCATATATGTCCGTAAGATGGACAATGCAAAATCAGCGTTAAAACTTACCAGGATAATCACCATCGAACATAAGATCTCGAGAGTCTACTCTGAACTCAAGGAGATCCCCGTAAACTGCAAGATGTATCTTTGCTGCGGAGACTACATGCTTTACCCCAGCGGCGTTCCGGATGAAGAGTTCCAGCAGGTCGTTGCGAAGGCCGGATATTCCCCTTATATAACGGTCGAAGATGTCCACATGTACGACAATACGTTTACGATCTATGCCGTAACAGAGGATCTTACGATCCTGAAGGTCATCAGGGAACACATACCCATTATCCTTCTCATCATTCTCTTTACGCTCATCCTGCCCATCCTTCTTTTAAAGCTTCTCGAAAGGTCCATCACCGACAGAATCTCTATTCTGGGCAAGGCATTCGGTGAAGGCGGCAGTGAATACTTCCAGCCGATAAAAGAGATCAACGGATCGGATGAGATATCCGATCTCATGCATAACTACAACAGGATCGTTGAGATCAACAACGATCTCACCAACACGATCTATAAGGATAAGCTGAGGGAGCAGGAAAGTGACCTTGCGCGTAAGAACGCGGAGCTCCTGGCACTTCAGAGCCAGATCAACCCGCACTTCCTTTTCAACGCGTTGGAGAGCATCCGTATGCACAGTATCCTCAAGGGCGAGAACGAGACCGCCGAAATGGTCCAGAGACTTGCCGTAATGGAGAGGCAGAATGTCGAATGGCACGAAGACTCGGTTACGATAGCAGAGGAGGAAGGATTCATCGAAGCCTATCTCCAGCTCCAGAGCTACCGTTTCGGTGACAGGATCTCATTTGACATCGACATAGATGAAGACTGTAAGAACATCCTTATCCCGAAGCTTACTATGGTTACCTTCGTTGAGAATGCCTGCATTCACGGAATCGAATCCAAAGCTACACAGGGATGGATCTTTGTAAGAGTTTACAAAGAGGACGGAGATCTCGTCATCGAAGTCGAGGATACCGGAGACGGAATGGATGAGAAGGAAGTCGTCCAGCTGAAGAACAAGATGAACAACGTTACCATCGATGCCGTCAAGAAGGCAAAGCACGTAGGCATACTTAATGCGTGCCTCAGGATCAAGATGATGTTCAAGAATCAGGCTAAGTTTGCGATAGAAAGTGAAAAGGGCATCGGAATGAGTGTCATCATTACGATACCTTCCGAAACGATTACAACTGCACAATCAGAGGTGGAAGATGCTTAAAGTAATGCTTGTTGATGACGAACCTTATATCCTCCAGGGTCTTCAGGTCCTGATCGATTGGGAGAGCGGCGGATTTGAGATAGCTGCCACGTGCTCCAACGGAAAAGAAGCACTGAAATATCTTAAGGAGAATCATGTGGATCTCATCATCTCTGATATCCGCATGCCTGAAATGACAGGATTGGAGCTTTTAGAGACCGTCAAGAAAGAGAGGATATCCGATGCGGAATTCGTGCTCCTTACCGGATACGATGATTTCGCTTATACCCAGAAGGCCATTAGAAACGGATGCCTCGACTATATCCTTAAGCCTGTCGAGGAAGAAGAACTCATTTCCGTTCTCCGCAAGGTTACTAATCTCAACAGGGAATCCATCATCTTGAGAAAAGACAGGGAGAAGATGGAGGACGCATATCTTTCGAGAGTAATAAGACACATCATCAGAGGCAAATACACAGACGAGGAAACAGAATATGCCAACAAGCATCTCCAGCTCTCCGGCGGACTGAGATTCATCTATGTCGGCTTCGTTCAGAAGGACGCTGATGCCGATACCGCGGTTTCCGATGATTACGACATGGGCGCGATCCAGAAGCAGCTTATCAATGCCTGCAGGGAGACATTGAAGGAATATGTGAACCACTTCACTCTCGAAGTTCCTTATGACGAAGATATTTACGACGTCGGATTCATTTATTGTGAGAACATGGCTGCGATGCGCGACATGACGGAGGCAGAGTTCCTGAACCAGATGATAAGGAAGATAGAAGTACTCTTTATTAAGCCCGTCAGAGTCTATTGCGGAATGATGGTCCCGGATATCGCTGCGCTCTCTGAATCTTACGAATCATGCAAGCGTCTTAAGAGTATCGCCGGATTCCATAATACGAAGAAACTCTATTTCTATGAAGAGACCGATACTAACCACAGCGGAATAGTCCTCTGTAAGAACACCATAGACGAGATCATAGGATCCATTGCCAAGAACGATGCACCCTCCATAGAGTCGGGAATAGAAAAGCTTCACGAGGAACTCCACGGCAAGGACAGCACAAACGTTGCATTCGACCTTAACATCAACTATCTGCTCTTCCAGCTGATCCATCTGGCAAGCGAGCTCGATGATACGGTAAACCAGGAAGAGATCATCCAGTATATTTCGGAGCAGGCATCGGGTGATGCTTTTGCGCGCGGCAGTTACCAGCACTTGAAGACATTCGCTCTGGAATATGCAGCCTATCTTTCCGAACTTCGAAAGAGCATATCCCACGGAATCCTTGCTGTGATCGAAGCAGAGATAAGGGAAAACTATGCCGGCGACATCAGCCTTAAGTATCTTGGCGATAAGTATCACATCAACAGTTCGTACTTAGGACAGGTATTCAGGAAGAAATACGGCGAGTCCTTTAAGAACTACCTGACAAATTACAGGATCAACGAAGCTGCCCGCCAGATAATCAATACCGACAAGAAAATCAACAGGATCGCGGAAGACGTGGGATACAGGGACAGCGACTATTTCATACGCAAGTTTATCGAGATCATGGGGTGCACCCCGTCAAAGTATAGAAAGACCAACAGAGGCGATTGAACTTAAGCGGCCTGCCTAACGCAGACCGCTTTTTGTTGTGCAACATGCACTAAAAAGTTCCCCGATTCTTGTTTAGGCATGTAGAAAACATTGCATTTTTGTAGAGTTTATCAGTTGTTTGTTAAGAGTTTCTCGGGTTGTGGCAAAAATGGGGCAACCATATAATTGAATTGCTAAATACTCGCAGAATGTATTAGCGAGAATCTAATTCGGGAGGTCTACTAATGAAGACAAAGAAAATCGTTTCATTGGTCTTGGCGTCTATGCTCGCAGTTTCCTCTTTCACAGCTTGCGCTGGCAATAAGTCCAGCAAAATCGTTGACATGACGATGTTCGCAGCTATGGCAGGAAAAGAGAAGGACGAGAACAACGAGATCAAGGAAATCATCGCAGAGAAGACTGGCGTTCGCGTTAAGGAATCTTGGCTCACAGGCCAGACTGCTGGTGAAGCTATCGGCTCCATCATCGCTTCAGGTAAGTTGCCTGACTTCATCGATGGCGGCGACGGCTGCCCCACACTTTACGAGAACCACCTGCTCGTAGCTTGGGACGACTATCTTGAGAAGTATCCTAACCTCAAGGAAATGTACACCAAGGAAGAATGGGATCAGTTCAGACAGTCCGACGGAAAGATCTACTGGGCTAACGTTTTCGGTAACCACTACAAGACCGATACAACAACAGGCCACAACGGTGAGGCTTTCTGGATCCAGGCTAGAGTCCTCGAGGCTTACGGCTATCCTAAGATTGAGACACTTGATCAGTACTTCGAGATCCTCGAGAAGTATTCAAAAGAGCATCCTGAACTTCCCGATGGCACACCTGTAATCCCTTACACATGCCTCTGTGAAGACTGGAAGTATTACTGCATTGAGAACGCTCCTATGTTCCTCGATGGTTATCCGAACGATGGTTGCGTTATCGTTAACATCGACGAAGGTGCTGATAAGCCTAAGGTTGTTGACTACAACACAACAGACACAGCTAAGAAGTATTTCAAGAAGCTCAACGAAGAGTATGCTAAGGGCAACATCGACCCTGACTTCGCAGTTCAGACATACGACGAGTACATTGCTAAGCTTTCTACAGGTCGTGTTCTTGGTCTCTGCGATCAGTACTGGGATTTCGCTTACAGCATCATGGGACCCTTCTCTTCACCTTTGAAGGCTTCCGATGGTTCTGAGTTCCGTCTCGATCAGCTCGGATGCGACTATGTACCTCTCGGACTCACAATCGAAGCTGGTATGGATCAGCAGTGGCACTCCTACGGTGACGAGCTCAACAACGCTTCCGGATGCGCAGTTACAACATCCTGCAAGGATCCTGATCTCGCATTCAAGTTCTTGAGCATGCTCCTCGATCAGGAAATCCATGATCTCCGTTTCTGGGGTATCAAGGACGTTGACTACAAGGTTGACGATAAGGGCTGCTATTACAGAACAGAAGAAATGAGAGAGAACTGGAAGAGCGACAGCTACAAGGCTAAGCATTCTTGCGAATATTCCTACATGCCTCAGTGGAGAGGTATGTCCAAGGACGGCAAGAACTACATGATGCCTGATGAGCAGCCTGCTGAGTTCCTCGCTGGTCTCGCTGAACCTCTCAAGAAGTGCTTCGAGGCTTACGGTGCTGGTAACTATGCAGACATGGTTGGTTCCAAGTATGTTGTTGCAGCTGATGCACTGCCTTGGTATCCTCTCTGGTCATGGTCTAATGGTCTCGGCACAGACACACCTGGTGGTGTTGCTTGGAAGAAGATGGGCGAGACAAAGCATAAGTGGCTCCCTGCAGTCGTTATTTCTAAGGACTTCGAAACTGATTGGGCAGCTTACCAGGATGCATATGCTGGATGCAAGCCTGATGACTTCCTCAAGGAAGCACAGGCAGCAGTTGATTCAAGACTCGCTACAGCTCAGTCCAACGGCTGGAAACCGGCTTGATCAAATCATTGATCAGTTGATGATTAATTAAACGATTGTGGTGGCAACCATGGAATAACCAAACTGTGGTTGCCACCATTTTTCTTGGGAGTTGCTCGAAATGGAAAACACGACTACAGCATCGCAAAAAGTAAAAGAGATCGATGTTAACAAGCCCAAGTTTACTGTCAAGGAATTCAAGAGACAGTGGGTACTTGTTGTAATCGGTGCCGTCTATGTCATCTACGGTATTATCTTCTATTATCTTCCTCTCGTAGGATGGATAATGGCTTTCCAGAACTTCGTATATGCTGACGGTATTTTCAAGTCCAAGTGGGTTGGATTTGACAAATTTAGGTTCTTGTTCAGCGATGATCAGTTCATCATGGTAATAAGAAACACATTTGCAATGGGTGTGCTCAACCTCGTTTTCAGCACAGTTTTTGCAATTGGGTTTGCTATCCTTCTGAATGAGGTAAGAACCAAATGGTTCAAGAAGACGATCCAGACGATCTCTTACATGCCTCACTTCCTTTCATGGATCATCGTTACCGCTATCGTTCACGACGCACTTACTTCTACGGGTATCATCAATGAGCTCCTTTTGAAGTTCGGTATCGTTGAGCAGGCATATCCTTTCCTTATGAAGCCAGGCTGGTTCTGGCCGATCGTAACGTTCAGCCACCTTTGGAAAGAGACTGGTTGGAATGCGATCATCTATCTTGCAGCTATCACCTCGATCGACCCTTGCCTCTATGAGTCAGCAGCCATCGACGGTGCAGGCCGTTTCCAGAAGATCCGTTATGTAACGATCCCTGGAATTCGTCCTACTATAATGATCCTTCTCCTCATGAACATGGGTAACGTTCTTAACGCCGGATTCGAGATCCAGTACTTGCTCGGTAACGGTATTCTTCAGGACGTTGCGAGAACGATCGACATCTACATCCTCAAGTGGTCACTCGAAGGCCGTATCATGGACTTCTCACTCGGTACCGCAGCCGGTATTTTCAAGACCGTAGTATCAATGACGTTCATTGTTGTTTCCAACTACATCGCCAAGAAGAGGGGCGATGAGCGTCTGTTCTAAGGAAGGGGGAAGATATCATGGCAGAAGAAGTAGAATTAAAAGTAAGACACAGAAAAAAGATTGCAGCAGAAGACCTTATCTTCTATATCATCAATACGATAATAATGGTCCTGTTTGCGATTGTAACCCTTTATCCGGTTCTCAATACGCTTGCATACTCATTCAATGAAGGTAATGACGCTGTAAGAGGCGGTATCCACCTCTGGCCCCGTGCTTTCTCTACAAGAAACTACGAAGAGATCATCTTCGAGAGAAAGAGCATTATGCAGGGTTTGTGGGTAACTGTCGGAAGAACATTGCTTGGCACGGTCACATCGCTCGCTGCTAACGCATTGCTCTCATTCATCCTCAGCCGTAAGAAGTTCTTGTTCAAGTCCAGCCTCTCGCTTTTCTGGATTATCACAATGTACGCTAACGGCGGTATGATCCCGATCTTGATCCTTTACAGATACCTCCACCTCACATCCAGCTTCTGGGTATACATCGTTCCCGGCTTGGTAAGTGCATTTAACGTAATGGTTATGAGAACTTACATGCAAGGCATCCCGGATTCACTGGAAGAAGCAGCACAGCTCGAAGGTGCAGGATACATGACGGTCTTTGTAAAGATCATCACTCCTCTCTGTATGCCGGTTTACGCAACTATCGCTCTGTTCGTAGCAGTAGGTCACTGGAACTCATGGTTCGACGCTATGCTCTACAACAGATTCGATCCTCAGTACACGACATTGCAGTACGAGCTTAGAAAATTGCTTGACTCTGTATCCGCATCAACAGGCGGTCAGCAGGCAGGTACATCCGCAACCGCATCATCAGCTGCGACGATCACTCCGGTTACGGTAAGAGCGGCAGCAACCATCTTCACGATGGCACCTATCATCGCTCTCTATCCGTTCCTCCAGAGATACTTCGTTACAGGTCTTACGATCGGCGGCGTTAAGGAATAATCGATAAGAAGAAAATGTTAGTTGATGGGGCTGTCTCTTGAGGGGACAGCCCTTCTTCTTAAAAGTCAAATGTATTAGACGTCAAATTGTTGTAGAATAATTAGGCTTCACAGAAGCATTAAAGGAATCAGGTAGATATTTAAATGAATATTTTAAAGCCAGACAGTCCGGTAATGGATTTCTTGAGAACGATCACGAACCTACTGATCGTCAATCTTCTCTTTGTTATCTGCAGCCTGCCCATCATTACGTTCGGCGCTGCTTTCTCGGCAAAATACTATGTCTCGATGAAGATAATAAGAGGCGAGGGAACAGGAGTATTCATTCCTTTCTTCAAGGCGTTCAAGCGCAACTTCAAGCAGTCGACGATCGTTTGGCTTATAATGCTCGTTGCCATATTCCTCATCACCTTTAACTGGCGCTACATCATTTACACGGGCTGGTCTAATACTCCTTTTATCTATAAGTTCGGAGTCATCGTATTCAGCATTATCGTAATGCTCATGACAATGACTCTTTTCCCGACGATCGCAAGATATGAGATGAAGACGCCGGAACTTTTCAAGGCTGCCTTGATCTTCGTTCTCATCAAGTTCCTGCCTCTCATTCTCATCTTAGTTCTCATTATCGGTTCAGCAATCGCATGCATCTGGTATGCGCAGTGGTTCCCGCTGGTATATGCATTTACGTCAACGACGATCACGTATTTCCTCTCGCTCGTTTTCATCAAGCAGTTCGATAAGCTCGAAAAGATACAGGCAGACAAGCTTAAGGCTTTGAAGGAATCCGTCGAGTACGATCCCGAGAAGGATGCTGTTGGAAATGTATCCCTCGCTGGCAACAAGAAGGAAGCAAAGAAACTCGAGGAGACTGAAGGCGAGAGCAAAAAAGAAGACAAATCAGGAAACAAACTCACAAGATATATCAGGAGCGAGAAGGAAAAGCTCAAGGGCCTCACCGCCAAGCAGAAGGCCGTATATTTCATGCAGTACTATTTCCCGCCGTTCATTCTTATTCTCCTCGTGGCAGGAGGATTATTCTGGTACGGCTTTGATATCTACAGGGATAACATGCGCGTCATCGGTGGCGGCGTCATCAACGGATATCCGAGTGAAGAGGGCCGTGAATATGCGACAACGGGATTCCTCGAATGGGCAGGATACAAAAAGCCCAGAACAGCCGTGCTTCTTAATTCAGAGGATCTGAACTTTAAGAGCGACCTGGAGTATGAGGAAAGATATCTAGATGTCGCATTCAGGGCAGCGATCCTGACAGGACAGTATGACTTCCTTATCCTGAGAGAGGATGCAGTCTGGAATTATTCGACACCTGACTATTTCCAGGATATGAGCAATCTTCTTAACATGGATAACTTCTCTGAAGATGATTTCTATTATTATGTAGCTACTGAAGAAGAAAAGGCTAAGCGGAATGAGGGCATTTCTATAGATGATCTCCTCGGTAAGAGCCGCGAAGAAGAGGATAAACCCGTTCCGGTAGCTTTAAAGCTCACGGATGATGCAGTGCAGAAGCTCGGCCTCAATGACCAGTACACATATTACATCGCTTTCGCGAACGTGCCGAAGGCTTCCGCCGACAAGGTATACCAGCAGTACGTACTGTATCTGTTCGGCAAGTGCTGAGCGCACAAAACTCGCGCCATATAAGCCTTTCACTGCTTGACATTGACCCTTTGCCCTAATATAATCATCAGGTTATATTATGTCTTACTATGCGCTGCCGCCAGAAACGCGGGTGTGCAACTGAAAGAATACAATGATCTGGAGGATTTTATATTATGGCAAAGATGACTTTTCAGCCTAAGAAGAGACAGAGAGCAAAGGTTCACGGTTTCAGAGCAAGAATGGAGACCGCTAACGGCCGCAAGGTTATTGCAGCAAGAAGAGCTAAGGGCAGAAAGAGACTTGCAGTCTGATCAAGACCTAAAGTCGTAATCTCGCTTTGAAATCGGTAGCTTTAAGATTCAATTTTGAATTCAACAGGGTTTACCGGTACGGGAAATTCGCGACCGGCAGATACCTGTCGGTTCACGTGCTTAAAAGACGAGAGGGAACCACACAAAGCGGCTATAAAGTAGATCCGGTCGTAAGAAGGACCGGCTTTTGCGCAAACAAAAAAGAGCTTGGTGCTGTCGACAGAAACAGGGCAAGACGCCTTATGAGAGAAGCATACAGACAGCTGGAAGACAGACTTCCGCAAGGATACGATTACGTTTTTACTTTAAAAGCCAAGGGTGGTATTCCCGATTTTCACGATTTGAGCACAGATATGGGGAAGTGTCTTGTAAGGCTCGATCTTTTGGAGGGGAGTCTCTCATGATCCGGAAAGCCGTTATAGGGATAGTTCGCTGGTATCAGAAATATATTTCTCCTGCAATAGGACCCCACTGCAAGTATCAACCGACTTGTTCGCAGTATATGATCGATGCGGTCACAAAGTACGGTGTCTTGAAGGGCGGGCTCATGGGAATATGGCGAATAATGAGATGCAACCCGTTTTCCAAGGGCGGTTACGATCCTGTCAGATAAGTTGATTATAGTTACTTATTATTCATTTAGAACCGGAGACAAATAATGGGAGACATTTTTGTTCAGTTATCAATTCTCGACCCGCTGTACACATTGTTCGGCTGGCTCGTCAGGGTTTTGTTCCAGTTCTTCGGTAATTACGGTCTGGCAATTATCTTCCTTACCATAATTATCAGGGGAGCTCTTATTCCTTTAAGCGTAAGATCACAGAAGTCCATGCTCAAGATGCAGGCCTTAAGCGGCAAGCAGGCTGAACTTCAGCGTTTGTACGGGGATGACAAGGAAGCTTATCAGGAAGCATTCATGAAGATGCAGAAGGAGAATGGTGCAGGCGGTCTTTCCGGTTGCCTTCTTCCTTTCCTGCAGTTATTCTTCATCTGGCCTATTTACCGTATCGTCAGCGGACCTTTGATCTACCTCTCACAGGTAAGCAAAGAAAATATCGCTTCAATGATCGAACTCGGTAACAGATTTGGCGAAGGCGGCGGAATCTTAGGCAAGGGCGTAAGCGTTGAGATACACATCGGCCTTATCAAGGCACTTAACGAGAATGCACAGTTCTTAAACGAGTGCATCAAGAACGGATTCATCAAGCTCGACCAGATGGTTGACCTTCATTTCCTCGGAATGGATCTCACGGTTACACCTGCATGGAACCCCGCTACTATCTTTCACGATCCCAAGACATACGTTCCGATGCTCATCATTCCGGTGCTCGTAGTTGCTACGAACATCATCGTCATGCAGATGTCCAAGATGATGAAACCGGGCTGGAAAGAGGAAGAGGAAGCAAAGAAGCGCGCCAAGCTTAACAAGGCCATGGAAGGCCAGGTCGGCGACAGCAAGGGCGGTGCTGAAGATTATGCCCAGCAGTCCATGAAGATGATGAACTGGATGATGCCTATCCTCATGCTCGTTACAACATTTGCGATGCCTGCTGCAATGGGTCTTTACTGGATCATTTCCGGTCTCATGAGCATCGTTACAAACATCTTCGTTTATTACATGTTCACAAAGCCTTACGAAGTAAAGAAGGCCGAGATCGAAGCAAAGAAGGACGCTGTTTTCAAGAAGTCCGGCAAGAACAAGCTCGCAGCTGCAGCAGATTCCGAAGTAGCTATCGCTGAGGGAGCTTCCAAGAAGAACAGCAAGAAAAAGAAGGATTAATTTGGCTCGAAGGAGGCCTTGAACATATGGAAAAGACAGTAATCAAAACAGGTAAGACAGTTGATGAAGCAATCGAGGCAGCTCTTTCCGAGCTTGGCTGCACAAAAGAGCAGGCAACTATCGAGGTTGTTGAAGAAGGGACAGAAGGCGGCTTTCTCGGATTAGGAAGAAAGGACGCTGAGGTTAAGGTTACATTTAATTCAGAAGAGGCAGCAGAAGCACCTGCTCCCGCAGCTTCTGAAGACACATATTACGGTGACGACGAGAGCTTTGAAGGCGACGCAGTAAGCGAAGCTGAAGATGCAGCAGCTAACTTTGTTGCAGAAGTTCTTTCCGGTATCGGCATTCACGGCAACATGGATTCTTACAGAGAAGACGATACGATCTTCATCTCTGTAACAGGTTCTGACTGCGGTGCGGCCATCGGCCGTCACGGCGAGACACTCGAAGCTATTTCTTACATGACAAATCTCATCGCTAACAAGCACAGCGAGCAGAGAGTTCACGTTTACCTTGACGTAGGCGGATACAGAAAGCACAGAGAGCAGGTCATCAAGGGCCTCGCTGACAAGGCAGTATCCAGAGTAAGACGCTCCGGCCGCAAGGTAACAATGGAAGCAATGAGCCCTGCTGAGAGAAGGATCGTTCATTCTTACCTCCAGGACGTTAATGGCGTGACCACACATTCTGAGGGTGTTGAGCCCAACAGATGCGTTGTTGTTACACCCGAGGGCAAGAAGTAATAGCGACTTTGTTCGTAATTATTCATTCGCGGGCTTTTTACGATGTATTCGTATGATGACGAACCAATCTGCGCCTGCTCAACGCCGGCCGGAATTTCAGGCATAGCGGTTATCCGTGTTTCGGGTAACGGCTGTGGAAAACTTGCCGATAAATGTTCCGTCATCTTAAGATCCAGCGGTGATTATTCCAAGTTATCAGAACTTCCCGGATATACCTGCGCATTCGGATACGTTAAGGATCCTTCTACGGATGCGAGGGTGGATGAAGTTGTCTTCACGCATTTCGAAGCACCTCATTCCTACACCGGTGAAGAGATGGTAGAGATATCATCCCACGGTTCAGGTGCAGTAAAGCAGGAGATCTTAAAGTGTCTCGGCATGTCCGGGATCAGAATGGCTTATCCCGGTGAGTTTTCGAGAAGGGCATTCATCAACGGCAAGATGAGCCTCGCTTCCGCTGAAGCTGTCATGGACGTAATCAATTCCGAGACAGAGAGACAGCTTGAGGCGGCAGGAAGCCTCTTATCCGGCAAACTCGCAGATGAGATCGATTATATCGAGAAGAACCTTTACGATCAGGCTGCGATGCTTGAGACCTTCACGGAGTTTGATACTGAAGATCCCGATGAAGAAGATGCCAAGCTCGAGGAAGTAAAGGATAACTTAAGCGACTGCCACGACAGGCTTACCACGTTATGCAAGGGTTACGGCAAGGGAAGGATCCTGTCCGAACGTCTCCGCGTGGCGCTCTTAGGTCTTCCTAACAGCGGCAAGAGCACGCTCCTTAATACTCTCACGGGTTTTGACAGAGCGATCGTTACTGAGGTTGCAGGAACCACGAGAGATACCATTGAAGTCCAGCTCAACATTAACGGCATTCCGGTTACCCTGATCGATACGGCAGGCATCCGTGAGACCGAAGATATCATCGAGAACATCGGTATCGGCAAGGCTTACGAAGCAGGCAGAGGTGCAGACATGGTCTTCTACATGATCCCGCCTGACATGACAGTTGAAGAAGCATATACATGTGTAAGAGAGATTGCCGAAGACTGTGAATCGGTTACGGGCGTGTTCTCGAAAAGTGATGCCGGCGACAATCCCGACAGGGAAGAGATCGAAGCAAAGCTCTCAGAACTTGGCATTACCGATTTTATTTCCATAAGCGCAGAAGAAGACCTGAATATCGATAAGCTGGAAGATGCCATCATCGACTACTATAACGAGCTCGGCGGCGGCGCATCCGAAGGTCTTCTTATCACTAACAGCAGACACTACACCAAGTTCTTAAAAGCTTCTAAGAAGCTCGCTCTTGCATTGGATGCCCTTGATAATAATCTCGGAACGGAAGTATGCGCATCTGCATTAAGAGCATGCCTCGACGAGGTCGGCGAAGTTACGGGCAAGACCGTATCCGCTACATTGGCTGACACTATCTTCTCCAGATTCTGCATAGGTAAATAAATGACTATCCGTGAAGCTTTAGGTTTGGATACAAGCTTTGAAGCGGGGACATTTGATGTTGCCGTAGTAGGAGCAGGTCATGCAGGCTGCGAAGCTGCACATGCGGCAGCTAAGTTAGGCCTTAATACCATCCTGTTTACGCTCTCATTAGACAGCCTTGCAAATCTTCCCTGCAATCCATCCATCGGCGGAACATCAAAGGGCCAGCTGGTAAGAGAGATCGATGCCTTGGGCGGCATCATGGGAATAATGGCAGATAAGTGCGCAGTGCAGATGAGAATGCTCAACAGATCCAAGGGTCCTGCAGTATATTCTCCGAGAGCCCAGGAAGACAGGCAGATGTATTCCATGGAAATGCGCTACTACTTGGAGAATCTTCCGGGCCTGACGTTAAAGCAGGCTCACATAACAGAGCTCTTAACTGATGAAGAAGGTAATGCGGCAGGTGTCATGACCGAAGGCAAAGCCGTCTACAGGGCGCGTGCCGTTGTCATTTGCTCCGGCACATATATGGAAGCCAGGATCATAAGGGGAGAAGTTATTACAGAGAGCGGTCCTGACGGACTTCCGAGATCTGTCGGATTATCTTCTTCGCTCGGTTCTCTGGGCGTTCCCCTTTTGAGGTTCAAGACCGGAACACCGGTAAGAGTCAATTCCAATTCGATAGACTTCTCGCAGATGACAAGACAGGACGGGGAAGATGATATCCCGCCGTTCTCATACAGGAATGAGATGGAAGGCAAGCTCCCTGCTCCCGTGGAGGAGCAGATCCCCTGCTGGTCAATCTGGACGACCGAAGAAACACGCAAAGTAATTTCCGATAACATGGACAGATCGCCCCTCTACAGCGGCGAGATCAAGGGCGTAGGCCCCAGATACTGTCCTTCGATAGAAGATAAGTTCATGAGGTTTAAGGACAAGACGAGGCACCAGATCTTCGTCGAGCCCATGGGACGCCATACGAACGAGATGTATCTCCAGGGATTCTCCACGAGCCTTCCGGAAGAGATACAGGAGAAGATGGTAAAGTCGCTGCCCGGACTTTCTGATGCGAAGATCCAGAGGGCAGCTTATGCGATCGAATACGATCTCGTTGATCCGCTGTCAATAAAGGCGAGCCTCGAGTCGAAGGTCGTCCCGGGTCTTTTTACCGCAGGACAGATAAACGGTTCATCAGGCTATGAGGAAGCGGCCGCACAGGGCATCGTTGCAGGCATCAATGCGGCAATGAAGCTCCTTGGCAGGGAAGCGGTCATAATCGACAGATCACAGGGCTACATCGGCGTTCTCATAGATGATCTCGTTACAAAGGGAACCAATGAGCCTTACCGCATGATGACATCCCGTGCCGAATACAGACTGTTCTTAAGGCAGGACAATGCCGATGAGAGACTTACTCCGATCGGCCACGAGATAGGACTTGTAAGTGATGATGTTTTCGAGAAGTTCGAAAAGAAGATCAAAGCAATAGAGTCAGAAACCGAAAGACTTAAGAAGACATACGTAGCTCCTACAGAAGAACTGGGAGAGCTTCTTGACACATGCAACCAGACCCTGCCCAAATCAGGCGAGAGCCTGGCTGACCTTATTAAGCGTCCGGGCGTTACATACGATCTGCTGGCACCGGTCGACAAGGACAGAAAGCCGCTTGCAAGGAACATTAAGTTCGCATGCGAGACCAACATCAAATACGAAGGCTATCTGTCATTAGAGAAAGAGAAGATAGAGAAATTCAAGAACTTAGAGAAGATCAGGATCCCTGAGGATATCGATTATTCGCTCATAAAGGGCCTTAGGATCGAAGCTACACAGAAGCTTACGAAGATGAAGCCCGAGAACGTCGGCAGAGCATCCAGGATATCGGGCGTATCGCCTGCTGACTGTGAAGTCCTGCTGGTTTATCTCGAACAGAGAAGGAGACTTAAATAATGGCTGACGGTTTGTTCCCCAAAAGAAAACTTCTTACCAAAGCTGATATCAAGCGCCTGAAGGAGAGCCTTCCCAAGAAGGTGGAGATCAGTTCTGAAGGAACAAAGATAACGGAGCATGATGAAGAAGTCACCGATGTCGCGCCCATCTTAGAGTCTCACAAGGATGAGATAAGCGTTCCGCTGTCCGCAGAAGAGATAAGAGCTTTCCAGATCTACGCTTCGATGCTCAAGGAAAAGAACAAGGTCATGAACCTTACCGCCGTTGATGACGATAAGGGAATTGCCATGAAGCATTTCATTGACTCCCTGACGCTCTGTCCTTACATAAGAGAGGAAGAGGCCAAGTCCAAAAAGGATAAGCTTACATTCGTTGACGTAGGCACAGGGGCAGGTTTCCCTGGACTTCCCGTTAAGATCTCCTGTCCGGAGCTTTCCGTAACACTCATGGATTCGCTTGATAAGCGCCTCAAATTCTTAGATGAGGTCATTACCGCATTAGACCTTAAGGACTGCTCTACGGTGCATTCCAGGGCTGAAGACGCGGGCAGGAACAAGAAGTTCAGGGAGAAGTACGACATAGTTACCGCAAGAGCCGTAGCAAGGCTCTCAGTTCTTGCCGAATACTGCCTGCCGTTAGTCAAGGTCGGAGGCGTATTCCTCGCCATGAAGGCACATTCCGAAGAAGAGGAAAAAGAGGCCACAAAGGCAATCGCTCTTTTGGGCGGCACCATCGAGAAAACTGATTCATTCAAGCTCGCGGGATCTGACATGGAAAGATCCATAATCGTGGTCCGCAAGATCCGCCCCACACCTGCAAGATTCCCCAGAAAAGCGGGCACACCCTCCAAAACCCCCATAGTCTGATAATGGGACATTTGTGCTATATATTATAATATTACGTGCGCGTGTGCGTATAGTTATGGTATAATACTTTAGTTTGTAGAAATATATCTATTAACTAAAGTATTCTAAATTACCCGCAAAGACTCAGGTTTTAGCGGGCGGAGGCGACAAATGGCAGACAGCGACGACAAGAAACAGGCCAGGCTTCAACAAGAAGCTGAGATGGACGAGGTATTCAAGTCAGAACAAACAACAATAGTTCCGGTTGACTTAGACGGAGAGATGAAGAAGTCCTTCATCGACTACGCAATGTCGGTTATCTCCGACCGTGCTCTCCCTGACATCAGAGACGGTCTTAAGCCGGTTCACAGAAGAATCCTTTATTCAATGTTTACACAGGGTTTCACTCCCGAGAAGCCTTACCGTAAGTGCGCAACTACGATCGGTGACGTTCTGGGACGTTTCCACCCTCACGGAGACGCATCAGTTTATGATGCTCTCGTAAGACTTGCCCAGGATTTCTCGCTGAGACATCCTCTGGTAGACGGTCACGGCAACTTCGGTTCATTGGACGGAGACCCGCCGGCAGCATACCGTTACACTGAGGCGAGACTTGAGAGGATCGCATTGGAGATGATGCGTGATATCAACAAGAACACTGTTGATTTCAGACCTAACTTCGATGAACACGAGATGGAGCCTGTATCGCTCCCTTCGCGTTTTCCTAATTTCCTCGTAAACGGTGCAGTTGGTATTGCTGTAGGTATGGCAACCAACATTCCTCCTCATAACCTCGGCGAGGTTATCGACGGATGCATCATGATGATGAACAATCCTGACGTTACTGTCGATGAGCTCATGACAGTAGTCAAGGGACCTGACTTCCCGACAGGCGGCGCCATCCTCGGCACATCCGGCATCAGGGAAGCATACCTCACAGGTAAGGGCCGTATCGTAGTGCGTGCCCATGCTGAGATCGAGGACCACGCAGGCAAGACAAGAATTATCGTTCACGACATTCCTTATGCCGTAAACAAGGCAAGGCTCATCGAGCGCATGGCTGATCTCGTTAAGGAGAAGAAGGTCGAGGGCATCTCCGGATTAAGAGATGAATCCGACCGTAACGAGCAGGTACGTATCGTTATCGAGCTTAAGAAGGACGCTAACGCAGACGTAGTTCTCAACCAGCTTTACAAGAACTGCTCGCTTCAGGATGCATGCTGCGCTAACATGCTCGCACTTGTACCTGACGCAGACGGCAAGCTCGAGCCTAAGCTCGTAGGCCTTAAGGAAGCTCTCTTCTATTACATCAAGCACCAGGAAGACGTTGTCACACGCCGTACTCAGTATGATCTCGAGAAGGATGAGGCCAAGAAGCACATTGACGAAGGTCTCCTCATCGCCATGGATTACATCGATGAGATCATCGCTATCATCAGATCATCACGTACCGAGGCTGAGGCCAAGGTCCGCATGTGCGAGAGATTCGGTCTTTCCGACAAGCAGGCTCAGCACATCGTTGACATGAGACTTGGACGTCTCACAGGTCTTGAGAGAGAAAAGCTCGAAGCAGAGATCAAGGCTCTCACGGAAGAGATCGAATACTTCCACAGAGTCCTCTCCGACAAGACTCTCCTTGATGACATCATCAAGACTGAGATGACTGAGATCAAGAATAAGTACGCTACACCGAGAGTTTCAGAGATCATCAACGGTTCTTTCGAGGACATCGACGACGAGTCACTGATCGCTGAAGAGAATATCGTTGTAACTCTCACACACTTCGGCTACATCAAGCGCCAGAGAGTTGACAGCTACAAGGCTCAGCACAGGGGCGGCAGAGGAATCTCCGGCCAGTCTACGAGAGAAGAGGACTATGTCGAGAAGATCATCACGACTACAACACACAAGTTCCTCTTGTGCTTCACCAATACAGGCCGTGTATTTAAGATCAAGGGCTATAAGATCCCTGAGACAACATCACGTTCTGCAAGAGGCACGGCGCTTGTTAACCTCCTGAACCTCAATGACGGTGAGACGATCAGGAACATCATCCCGATCGACAGCTTCGAAGAACCTGACCTCTACCTCACAACGGTCACGAAGTACGGTGTTATCAAGAAGACTTCGATCGATAAGTATGCAAACATCAACAAGAACGGTCTTATCGCTACAAAGATCCGTGAAGGAGACAGCGTTGTTGCCGTACAGCTCACAAAGGCCGGCCAGGAAGTCATCGTTGTATCTGCTGCAGGTAAGTCAGTAAGATTTAATTCAGACGATGCACGTGACATGGGCCGTGGCGCTACGGGCGTACGTGCCATGAAGCTTGCTGACGACGACGAAGTAGTAGGCATGGAGCCTGTTGATCCTTCCCGTGAGATCCTCGTTATCTCCGAACTCGGATACGGTAAGCGCAGTAAGATCGACGATTACCGCGTACAGAGCAGAGGCGGTAAGGGAATCATTACTTACAAAGTTTCCGAGAAGACCGGAAGACTTTGCGGTACAGTTTCTGTTACTGACGACGATGACCTCCTCATAATCACGAGCCAGGGTGTCATCATCAGAGTAAGAGCAAACGAGATCCCTACGCTCTCCAGAGCTACATCGGGCGTTAAGCTCATGAAGTCCAATAAGGCCCGCGTAGTAGACTTCGCTCTTACAGACAGAGAAATAGAAGAACCTGAAGAAGGCGAAGAGGGAGCAGAAGGCGCTGAAGTAACAGTAGATACCGAAGACGGCTTAAGCCCTAACGCTGAGAAGGTTCAAGAATTTGCAGACACGCTTGCTGCAGAGATAGAGGCTGAAGACATTGCAGCTCCTGAGGATGCAGAAGGTTCTGACAAGAATGAAGAGGACGAAGATATCTGATGTTGAACAATAAGACATTAGGATCAGCAATCAAGACAGCGGCGGTTTTTATCGCTGCTGTATTCCTTGTCTGTTCCATAGCCTTATTTGCTTTGCCGGGAAAAGCTGTTTCCGCTGACGTGGGACAGCCCGAGATCCCGGTTCCCGCTTTGAGCGATGTTCATTGCGCATCCTATTGCGTGTACGATAAGACCACGGGCTTTATCGTTCTGAGCATGAATCCGGATGAGAAGATCTATCCAGCGTCAATGACGAAGATCATGACATGCCTTCTGAGCCTGGAGATACTTGATCCTTCATCTAAAGTAGAAGTAAGCAAGTCAGCTCTAGCAGGCTTGGGAAATGACTCATCCTTAATGGGCGTGCTTGAAGGTGAGAAGGTAAAAGTAAGCGAGCTTCTTTATGGTCTCATGCTTCCTTCCGGTAACGATGCCGCCAACGCATTGGGCGAAGGCTGCGTTGATGCTTTCTTCCAGAAGTATCCTGCTGGCGGAAGCACCATGAACAAGGACGGTGTTAACGCGCAGTATATCCTTGATACGCTTAAGGATACAAAGGAACACATCCTTACTTCGCGTAAGCTCGAAGCTTTTGCAGTCCTCATGAACCTCCGCGCGAGCAAGCTCGGATGCAAGGGCACTCACTTTGTAAATGCATGCGGTCTTCCTGACGATAACCACTACACGACAGCTTATGATCTCACGCTGATCATGTCTGCCGCATCCGAGAGCGAAGACTTCAAGACTCTCATAAGCGCTCCTTCCCATGTCTTTGTTGCCACGAACAGACACAGAGCTGATGCATGGAGCTATGTAAAGAATTCTAATTATCTTCTTTATGATCCCTGGCTCGCGTCCAAAACTGCCAACGGAACCAATTCACATCTTTCCGCAGTCATCGGAGGCAAGACGGGTACGACCTCACAGGCAGGTAAGGGTCTTACGATCTATACGGTAAATGAGAACGGACACGAACTCATGATATCCATCTGCGGAATCCCGCAGGACTATTACTTCTATACAACGATGTATCTGGCTTCGGTTACGGCGTACGGAAACCTCGCATGCTGGGAAGCCGATCCCGTTACGAGAGTCTACGGAACTACGGGCGACTACAGATGGGTCAATGCGCCTTCTTCGCAGCAGCCCAAGTACGACCCTCTCATTAACCCGGGAGACGATCTTAAGAACTATGCAGATCCTGAGGCAACACCCGTGCCCACGCCTGATCCGGAGGAACATCAGGAACAGCCGGATCCTGAAGAGACACTGCCGCCGCTGCAGCTGTTCGTAAAGAACAATCCTGCGGTATCCGGAGTAATAGGCGGCTTCATGCTTCTTATAATGATATTAAATGTAGTACTCATGATACGTATCAACAGGATCAAGAACGCAGCTGCCAAGAGAGCCAAGAAGCTCGAAAAAGAGAGAATTAAATAGTGATAAAAACAGCGGGCAGCACCCGCTGTTTCCATATATTGAAACGGACAAGCAGAGGAGTGCTTCTAATTTAGTGTAATAAAGGTTTTGAGGGCTTTTAAAAAATTTTCTCAAAACTTAAAAAAACTGCTTGACATACTCATCGCCGTGGTATATCCTTTACAAGCACTTTGACGGAGGCACGTCACAGAGACGACCGAAAATCAAAGGAAATGCACGGATCTTGAAAATTGAATAGAATGCAAA
>LVAT01000023.1 GCA_001604135.1 Clostridiales bacterium Firm_14 | reverse complement strand
TATAACAAATAAAACTTCATGTTGCTTATATGATTAGAGCCGTCCGGAAATAACTAAAGATAGCAAAAAATAGAAACATGTTTTGCTTTTTACATTGTAAAAACCTTGGTTTTCAAATCTACAAAAATGTTCATAATGTTCAAAACTTTGTTTATAACTACAAAAACAAATACTTTGATTTCAAAAGTACCTGAAACCCTTATGTCTATTGAATTTGACATTTTGTTACCGTTTCTTGACAAAACAATTACGAAATGTTAGCAAAAGGCTGAAAAGCAATTAATTAAGGCGTTTGCGAGCTTTCGGAACCTTTGTTCGATTGCATGTGTCCACGACAGAAAAACACTCAAAAATGCAAATTGGTACTTGACAAGGCATTTTGACAAAGATGTCAGAATAGCAATTTTTGTATATTGATTTTTGCCTGCGGATAGTATCTCGCAGGCCAATAAATACAAGTATTTAGATGCAAAAAGGGTATGGTTACAGGTTAATCAGAATGGATATATATCATACCCTTGATCAATCCAGCTCGTCCACTTCCACAGCGTCAGCAAGTCTCATGTCCCAGTTGGTAAAGAATACCCTGCCGGGCAATGTTCCGCACAGTATCAGAGCAAGGATGAAACTGATAAGGAAAGCAGACAAACCGCCCAGAGTCGTCACGAAACCGGGGAAATTCACTATAAGGAATAAATAGAGAAAATTATAAATAGGGTTCATCAGCACATAGATAAAACCTGAAATAGCAGAGTCAAAATGAATTACACGGTTGGGTCTTTCAATAGGTATCGATATGGCAAGTCCGCAAACAGCTACAGCCATAATGCCGTAACCGATCATATGTCCCACATATACCAGGGAATTTGCCCAAACAAGAAGCATAAGTTCAAGCAGTACAAGGCCTCCGCCAACTACAAATGCTATAAGATATTTCCAGAATTTCACCTTGACCAGAGATCTCTTCTTCTCACGCAGCAGCCTGCCGATAAGGAGATACGGGAGTGCCCTGGTAAGCCAATTTCCGGGAATGCAAGGATAGCCCAAGATACTGTCGAAGCGGATCAGCCCTGCAAATTCACCTGTAAAGAGCATTATCACGATCAAAACAAAGAGAAATATCTTGTAGTATTTCAGCAGTTTTAACTTATCTGCGAAGAAAAGGATGATATAGGCATATAACATAGCCTGTATGAACCAGATATTATCTCCAACAGGTAACGGCCATACATTCATAAGCAAGAATTCAAACAGCATACGCTTTGAAAACGTAAATGTCGCAAAATGCAGAAATATTAAAACCACGTTAATGGCAACGTAGAAAAGGAAAACAAAAGCGAAACACAACGCGGTCCTCTTTATCTTGCGAAGAAGTCTCTCCTGTCTCACTTCTCTATTGTTATCAAGTACATAATAGCCTGAAAGCACAAAGAACGCAGGAATCGCAAATCCGCTTAAAGACGTAACGACCCCTGACGGTTCAGGACAACCAAAAGCCCAGAAACACACAAACAACATGAGAATCAGACGAAGGTATCCCGTACTATTGAACTCTATCATTTCAACATTTTCGCTCATTAAGAATTCCACCATCCTTCTTCATTATTGCCCTCTGAAGGCTCGTTATCCTGAGGCCCCATCGGCGTCATAAGTTTATCATAGTGAACCCCCTGCATTGAAGATGCTTTCTTCTCGGCTAATATGCTCTGCAGCGCCAATGCATCTTCTAAAGTGGTCTCAGCTATCTTTCCACCGCTTATCTTGTATATCCGGTTGCACATTTTAAGTGCAGCAGGACGGTGCGTTGACAGGATTATCAGTCTGTCAGGGTGACTCGACATTATATTATTAAGAACCTGTTCTTCGGTCTCACGGTCAAGTGCACTAGTCGCTTCATCGAGCAGCAGAATAGGCGCATTACGAAGCAAAGCTCTTGCAATCGACACTCTCTGAGCCTGACCTTCAGACAACCCTCTTCCGCGTTCGCCGAGCACGCTGTTAATACCTTCAGGAAGCTGCTCTATAAAATCCCATGCACATGCAGTCTTCAGTGCATTGATAACTTCCTCATCAGTCGCAGTTTCATTGACCATACGCATATTTTCAGCTATCGTTCCTGAGAACATTGTATTTCCCTGAGGAACATAAGCGAAAAACTTTCGAAGATCTGAATTAACTGGGAATTCCTCACCTGATCCGCTCTGCAGAGTAACTTTACCGCTGTCAGGTTCAAGCATTCCAAGAAGCAGACGAATAAGCGTAGTCTTACCGCCACCTGATTCAGCCATGATGGCAACGATCTCGCCTGAAGTTACTTCAAGATCAGAATGCTCATATACATTTGCGCGCTCATCATAACCAAACGTCACGTCGTTTACGTGTACCTTGATGCCCTCGCCCGTATGTTCTTGCAGATATGTTGCTCTGTCAGGATCATGCTCTTCTCTTGGAATATCCATGAGCTCCCTGACTCTGTGTGCGGATACCGCGGAATTGATCATGCCGGGAATCGTTCCAACCAGACTGTTGAACTTTGAAGAGAGAGATGATCTCTGCTGAAGGAAGAATGTCATATCACCATACATGATCTGACCGGTCCACAATCTGTATAAGCAGTATGCAAATGATGCTGTAGATACTATCGTTGACACAAGGGTCAGCAGGATATTGGACTTGATCTGGAATTTGTTGTAATCGAGATTGAACTCCTTGTACTTTTGCTGCCAGCTCTTAAGTTTTCGGGAATAATAACCGAATATTCCAAACGACTTGATCATCTCGAAATTATAGAAGGTCTCAACCTCAAAGCTCATCATCTTTGAATTGAGCTCAAGTACACGCTTCCTGTATTCCTTCATCCTGCGCAAGATAAATCTGCTTAATCCAAGCAGGAACGGAGCAGAAACAAAGGCTATCAGAGCCATGCCGATATCCATTCTCCACAATACGATAAGCGTTACTATGAACGAATAAATATTAACCAACAGATTCGGGATCCAGCCTATCGCATTGGAAGCGATCGTACCGACATCACCGTTGAAACGATTTAACAGGTCGCCACTTGGATAGTTGCTTAATTCTTTCCATCTGGCGTCCATGATCCGTTCGAAAATATCCGCCTGCATGTCGTTATTAACGTATATGGATATTCTCACAGATATATAACTGTTTAAACTGGTAAGTACAAGAGACAGGATCAGCATTCCCGCCATAGCAGCAAAGAGAATCCACAGCTTTTCCTGCTGCTTTTCCACGATGATATTGATCAGAACACGTCCTACATATGCGGTACCGATCGACATAGTGGAATTCAGAATGCCTATAATAGCATAGAACACTACTATCCAGCGGTATTTCTTCGAATAGCTGAATATCCACTTCCAGTCATTAATGAATTCCTTTATCGTTCCGTCACGCATACTGTCATGCAGTATCTGCACGTTATCGTTCCGGAACAGTTTGTTAATGCCGGTATATTTGATCTTCTTTTCTTTATTATCGCTCATTGTCTGCACCACTGAGAACATTATAAGAGGTGAGAGCCGCTTCGTCATTCATATTACAGTACAATTGATACATTGTGATCTTATGTCCAAGACGGCTAAGAAGCGAAAGCGTCTTCTCAAGTTCTATCCTCGTCTTCGGTCGATAACTCTGCTGAATTAGAACCGGAAGGATCTGCGTCATGGGGACCTTTTCGATATGATTCTCCGCACCTCTGTTAAGGATAACGATTCCGCAAAGCTTCACGCCTATATTGCGGTTCATTCCCTCCTTGCCTGCCCACGGAGTACCATAAACAGTACATTCATCACCGACATGAATGAGAGGCTTATCTCCGTTCACAACATAGCTTCCGGGGATATTCTTAAGCCACAGATTGATATGTGTAGTCTTTCCTGTTCCTGAAGGCGCAGTAAAAAGCCAAGCCTTGTCGCCAACAGCCACAACTGCACCGTGCATCAGGAAAGTATCGAACTCCAGCATTTTTGTTACTATCTTCCTGTATACTGCCAGTGTCTCAAGATACGAGTCGGAATAATCCACCACAGGGATACCCTCGATCTGCGCCTCTTTTATATTAAGTGCATTCTCGTAATCAATGTCGTTAGAAGTAACCTTCACAGTAAAGTCAGCAGGGTCATCCGTAATATATCCGCGGCAAAGTTCAAACACCTCATCAAACAGGCTGCTTACCGCTATGTTTTTGTCTGCCAGACGAACTGTGAATTCCATACATTAACCCTTATGAATTATCTTCTTGCCGAATCTTTTTATCTTGCTGCCGATACGCCTTATCTTATTGCGCAAAAAAACCATAAAAGATCTGAACTTATAAGGCTTACACCAAAGATATTTATACAATGAATATCTGAAACCGGTCAACTTAATAGGCTTGTTGCCACGCTGAGCCGACTTAACTACGCCAAGGATGTCCTTTGGATCAACGATATCCCAATCTGTGCAGTTATCTCCTGCTATGATGAACTTACCATCCCGGCGTCTGCCTACGATCCTATGAAGAACATATTGCTCTCCCTTTGTGGGAGTCACCCTGTAGAAAAGTACTATATCAAGATTATTAAGGTTTTCCGGATTGCAAGAAACGACAAAGATGGCATCTTCATCAGTGCGAAACAAAGGGCGCATACTTACGCCCTTGATCGTGAAGATTATCTTACCGGACTTTTTGAGTTCCTCACCGTAAGAGGTTGTCATTACGCTATAAGCAATCCTTCCTGATAAAGCTTTTCAAGAAATTCTTCTGTTATCTTTGCAATTTCCTCAGGAGTAGAATCTGAATATTTTGTCTGAAGTGACTTAACAAGATTATTGAAAGAAATACCGTTATGCTGGCGACTCAAATTCAAGATAGTGATGATATCAGCTGCCACTTCGTTTAAACGCAACATTCCGTGGAACTTTGCACTGTCCTCACCAACAGCTACGGCCGAAATCTCCCCGTCCATATTCATAATAGCCATTTCAACTGCCAATCTCATTACGTATTACTACTCCCCTAAAAAAACTTGCAGCTGTGAGCCGTACCCACAGCTGCAAGCAGCGTTTAATCTTAACTAATAATCGAATTACTGGCGAATCCACTGATAGCTTGCGCCACCATTAGAGCTCTCATAATAGCCGTTCCAAGCACCATACTTGCCTGCGCCACCATCATTGTCATCATCAATCAAGTTGTGCAATGTAGCAGATTCATTATTTGCATTGAAGAAAATAGGATTTGCTGCATAAGCTGTATTCTCATCTGCCAAAAGGTCTTCAAAAGAATGAGGAACGCCAGCTGTACCAGGAGCTGCAAGTGTAACTTTCAAATTCTTCTTTGTACCACCAGCTTCAGCGATAATAGCTGTATTCAACTTACCACTTGCTACGATTACGTCGCTCTCATTGAAGCGAACTACTTCCATTTCGGGTGTTTTCATTGTCATAATAAACTCTCCTAACCATCTCGGTGTGTTTGATTTTTTCCAACGTCGATTACGATAACATAAAGATACAAGATGTGTCAAGAATATTTCCTAAATATTAATAATGTTTATTTTTGGGCATACTTAATGCCTTTTGCGGGTGCTGTTGAGTAATATATAGTTAAGTAATTATATAGTCAATTTGTTATAATTCCTTTTATGAAAATAATCATTACTACATTATTCGGGCTTGAATCGCCCGCCAAAGGCGACCTCCTCGACAGGGGCTACGACAAAGAACGCATTTCGGTAAGCGACGGCGTTGTTACCCTTGAGGGAGATTTCAATGATGTTGCCCGCGCCAACATGTGGGTAAAGCACGCCGAGAGGATCTTTTTCGAGGCCGGCGAGTTTAACTGCGGCGCTTCAGATGACGCGGATACTAACTTCAATGCTTTTTTCGAAGGATGCAGAGCCATAAAGTGGATCAACTTCATCCCTGCAAACTGGGCATTTGTAGTTAACGGTTTTTCGAGAAAGTCCAAGCTCTACGGCATCCCTGCCCTTCAGAAGCTTGCGAAGAAGGCTATCGCGGAAAGCCTTGCCGTATCAAGAGGCCTTTCGGCTGATACGGTGATCAGCGAGAACGAAGAGATGGGCACGGTCAAGATCCAGTTCGGCATCGTTAACGATGTCTGCCGCTTCATGATCGATACAACGGGCGCAGGGCTCCATAAACGCGGCTACAGGCCTTTGACGCATGAAGCACCTATAAGAGAGACTCTGGCTTCAGGAATGCTCACATACGCCAAATACAGACCCTTCGGCAATGAGGCGCTCGTAGATCCTTTCTGCGGTTCCGGCACTATCGTTATTGAAGCAGCAAGGACAGCTTGCGGAATAGCGCCAGGAAGAGACAGACATTTTGCTTACGAAGATCTCCCCTACATCGGCAAAGCGCCGTATCAGAGAGCTCTGCAGGAAGCCCTTGATAATGAAGACACTGAACCGATGGACGACTGCTATTTCTTTGGTTCCGATATTGATCCCAAGGCAATAGAATCAGCCAAACGCAATGCTGAAGCAGCAGGCGTAGGCCACATGACCAGGTTCAGGATCTGCGATGCTTCGAAGATGCTTCCTGATTACCTCGAAAAGCTCACTGCCTTTCCGAGGCAGCTCGTGATCACGAATCCTCCCTACGGCGGACGTCTTATGACACCTGAGGACGCGGCAAAGATCTATAAGCTCATCGACCGCAATTACCTCACCAAAGACGGTTTCTGCAAAAAAGGCTTAAGGCTCTCAGTGATAACGCCCGAGAACGCTTTCGAGGAAGCGACCGGACATAAAGCTGACAAGCGCGTAAAGCTCTATAACGGCGCTATCGTGTGCACATTGAGCAATTACTATAAGTTAGGTGACAAGAACAATGGTAACCGTTAAGATACCGTTTCTGGACCTTCTGAAGGTTCAAGATTCCGGCCAGGCATTCAGGATCAGGGTAATCGATGATGCTCATATAGAACTGGTCGCTTACGGCAGGTATCTTCAGATCGCCAAGACCGGCAAGGATGCTTTCGCTTTCTCGTGCTCTGAGAAAGAATTCGAGGACATCTGGAAGCCTTATCTCGACTTGGGCCGCGATTACGGCAAGATCGTGAGATCCATCGATAAGAACGATGAATATCTTATCGCGGCTGCGAAGTTCGGCGAAGGCATAAGGATCTTAAAGCAGGATATTTTCGAGACCACGATAAGCTACATAATCTCCCAGAGGCGCTCCATCCCTTCTATAACGACGTCAGTCGAGCGCATTTCGAAGCTCTGCGGAAAGAAGATCAAAGCTCCCAAGCTCGATAAGCCATTCGTTACGCCTCTCGAAAAGGAATATTACGCCTTCCCCACACCGGAAGAATTGCATAATCTTCCCTACAAGGAACTCGAAAACACGGGCGTCGGCTACAGAGCTCCCTACATAGCGCGTGCTGCTGAAGAATTCTGCTCGGGCAAATTAGACCCCGAGGCACTCTCTTCTCTTTCTGACGAGGCCCTCTATAAGGCTCTGACGGCCATGTACGGCGTCGGAATGAAGGTTGCCAATTGTGTAATGCTTTTCGCGTTCGCAAGGACAGGCCGCTTTCCTGTGGACGTCTGGATACAGAGAATCGAGGACAGGTATTACAACGGACACTTCGACTGCACGCCCTACCCTGACACTGCAGGAATAATGCAGCAGTTTATGTTCTATTACGAGCGCAGAAAGCCTCAGATGTAAGGGTCAAAAATTACTTTTTTGAAATTGCGTTTTGGCTCTTGACACTCCATACATCTAACCTTATAATTACAAGGCTTGCTCACAAGCGGTTATATGCGGCCGTGGCGGAACTGGCAGACGCGCACGTTTGAGGGGCGTGTGGGTAATTCCATACGAGTTCAAGTCTCGTCGGCCGCACCAATAAAAAAGGTTGTCTCATTCGAGGCAACCTTTATTATTTCTATCACCCTAACGCCACATCCAGCACCATCATGACAACAAAGCCGAGGCTGAAGGCTATCGTTCCCCAGTTGGAATGCTCGCCCTCACTCATCTCAGGGATAAGCTCTTCCACAACTACGTACATCATGGCACCTGCCGCAAATGCAAGCATATAAGGAAGCGTTGCCGTTACAAAACTGAATGCAAATATAGTTATTACTGCAGCAACAGGTTCTACTGCACCGGACAGGACTCCGTACCAGAATGTCTTAGATTTGGACATTCCTTCGCCTCTTAAAGGCATCGACACGATCGCGCCTTCAGGGAAGTTCTGGATCGCAATACCGATTGCCAGTGCCAAAGCACCAGCAGCACTTACAAGATTGCTTCCTGCAACGAGGTTTGCATATACAACACCTACAGCCATGCCCTCCGGGATGTTATGGAGCGTAACCGCAAGGATAAGCTTCGTAGTTCTCTTAAGTGTCGATCTCGGTCCTTCTCCTTCACTGTTCATATGCATGTGAGGCGTAATGACATCGAGCAGGAGCAGGAATCCGATACCAATAAGGAATCCTATGGCTGCCGGCAAAAAGGCAAGTCTGCCCATATGTTCAGAGCTTTCCAAGGCAGGCTGCAAAAGGCTCCAGAAAGAAGCTGCAACCATGACGCCCGCAGCAAAGCCGGTCAGGATGCGCTTCAGTTTGTCAGATATCTCATTCTTAAGAAGAAATACCATCGCCGCGCCCAAGGAAGTTCCTGCAAACGGGATCAGTATTCCAATAATTACCTGAATATTCATATCACCACCTCCATCATCATTATACCCCTATGGTTAGCCCAAACTAACTTGCAGAGTGCACAAAGAAAAACCGCTCCTCAGACTGAAGAGCGGTTCATTTGCCTTTTAGTTATCGAGAACTAAGATCTGGTCTTTTTCTTCTTAGTCCTGTATACGACATAACCTGCCAAGCAAGCTGTCGCCAATGACAGGAGCACATAACCGATTACGGTATATTTTCCTGTTGTCTCACCGGTCGCAGGAATCGGTGATCCTCCGCCCTGGTTATAATTCGGGTCGGCCTTGTCTACCATTACGATCGGAGATCCCGCAACGGAAATAACTCCTCCGAAATCCATATCGCCATTATCCAAGAGCTTGAATGTAATGGCATCTGCTGTAAGGTATGCCTCAGGAGTTACTGTCTCTCTCAGCTGATACCTGCCGGGCTTGACGAACTTAAGTATCGTGCTCTGGCCCTCAACCGTATCGAACGCGATAGAAGTCTTGCCATTAGGCATTCTCGGAGTAATCGTAGTTCCTCCCTGAATTACCTGTACGTCTGAGAGATCGTAATCGTCAAGGCTCGTAAATGTAAGCTCAGCCTTAGCGATCTCCTTACCTGCAACATCCTGCTTCGAAAGCTTAATGTCAAATCCGGGACCCGGAGCAGCACCTGTAGGCGTAGGCGTCGGCGTTTCTGTAGGTGTTACACCGCCCGTTGTCGTAGGTGTAGGCGTCTCTGTAGCTCCGCCGGTAGTCGTAGGAGTTGCCGTAGGCGTACCGGTAGGAGTTGATGACGGCGTTACTCCACCGGTAGTCGTAGGAGTTGCCGTAGGCGTACTGGTAGGAGTTGATGACGGCGTTACTCCACCGGTAGTCGTAGGAGTTGCCGTAGGCGTACTGGTAGGAGTTGATGACGGCGTTACTCCACCGGTAGTTGTAGGTGTAGCCGTCGGTGTACTCGTTGGAGTAGATGTAGGTGTGTTCGTCGGCGTTGATGTCGGCGTATTGGTCGGAGTTACCGAGCCGGACGGAGTAGGTCCCACAACACCACCAGTCGGTGTAGACGTAGGAGTACTTGTCGGAGTACTTGTAGGCGTAGACGTAGGTGTGTTCGTCGGCGTCGATGTCGGCGTATTGGTCGGAGTTACCGATCCGGAAGGCGTCGGACCAACACCACCTGTCGGTGTAGCCGTAGGAGTACTCGTCGGAGTACTTGTAGGCGTCGACGTAGGTGTGTTCGTCGGCGTCGATGTCGGCGTACTAGTCGGAGTTACCGAGCCGGACGGAGTCGGCCCTACAATACCACCTGTCGGTGTAGCTGTAGGAGTACTTGTAGGCGTACTTGTAGGTGTAGTCGTAGGCGTCGGTGTAGCAGTCGGCGTATTTGTCGGTGTAACTACCGGCGTCGGCGTTGCCGTAGGAGTATTTGTAGGTGTAATTACCGGCGTCGCAGTCGGTGTTGCCGTAGGAGTACTCGTCGGTGTCGAAGTAGGCGTGCTCGTCGGTGTCGACGTAGGTGTGCTTGTCGGTGTCGACGTAGGCGTACTCGTCGGGGTCGAAGTAGGCGTGCTCGTCGGTGTCGACGTAGGTGTGCTTGTCGGGGTCGACGTAGGCGTGCTCGTCGGGGTCGACGTAGGTGTACTCGTCGGTGTCGACGTAGGCGTACTTGTCGGTGTCGACGTAGGTGTACTTGTCGGTGTCGAAGTAGGCGTGCTCGTCGGCGTCGAAGTAGGCGTGCTCGTCGGTGTCGACGTAGGCGTGCTTGTCGGTGTCAACGTAGGTGTACTCGTCGGAGTCGACGTAGGTGTACTCGTCGGTGTCGACGTAGGCGTGCTTGTCGGTGTCGACGTAGGTGTGCTTGTCGGTGTCGACGTAGGTGTGCTTGTCGGTGTCGACGTAGGTGTACTTGTCGGTGTCGACGTAGGTGTACTCGTCGGCGTAGACGTAGGTGTATTTGTAGGCGTAGATGTAGGTGTGTTTGTCGGCGTCGATGTAGGCGTGTTGGTAGGTGTCGGTGTTGCACTGACCTCATCTACCATAGTAATCGTTGAAGAACCTACCACTGCACCATTCTTGATCGTAACAGTTATAGGATCAGCCTTTTCGTATCCGTCAGGAACAGAAGTCTCTTCAAGAGTATATGTTCCGTCAGGAAGGCCCTTGATGACTGTGTCGATGTCCTTCTTCGTCTTGAAGCTTACGGAATTGCCGCTGACAACAAGCTCCTCGGCTTCTGCAGTTCCCTGTGTTGCAGTTACGCCTAGCTTCTTAAGATCAACAGATGTGTCATTATCGGTAAATGTAAGGACAGCTCCTGCGACAGAATTGCCGGCACCGTCGGTCTTGCTTATAGTTACGTCAGTCTGGTTATTCTTGTCGACCATGACGATGGATGCGGGACTTGTAAGAACGCCCTTTTCGATAACGATCGTAACAGGATCAGCCTTCTGGTAACCGGAAGGAACTGTAGTCTCTTCAAGAGTATATGTTCCGTCAGGGAGGTTCCTTATAACAGTCTTGCTGTCTTTCATGGTCTCGAAAACAACACTGTTGCTGCTTACGGAAAGATTCTTTGCCGTGGCTGTTCCCTGAGTTGCAGTAACGCCGAGTTCGCTAAGGTCAAATGTGTTGTCAGAAGCTGTGAGCTTAAGTACGGCACCGCCAATCTCATTGCCGGCTGTATCCTGCTTGCTGACAGCAATGTCAGTTTGGTACAGCTCATCGATCAGGATGACAGGCTGTGATTCTTTTACTGCGCCCTTCTCGATAGTTATTGTCTGAGGAGCTGCTGTCTTATAACCGGCAGGTGCAGAAGTCTCTTCAATAGTATATGTACCGTCAGGAAGGCCCTCGATAACCGTACTGATGCCTTCCTTGGTCTTGAAGCTGACTGAATTAGCAGTGACAGAAAGTCCGTCTGCTGCAGCTGTTCCCTGCTTGGCTGTTACGCCAAGATCTGTAAGGTTAACACTTGTGTCATTTGCAGTAAGAGTAAGTGTCGCACCGGCAATCTCGCTGCCTCCGATATCACGCTTGCTTACCGTTACATTCGTCTGGTACCTCTCATCGGTCATGACGAGAGCATCAGGATCCTTAACGACACCCTTCTCGATCTCGATCGTTTGAGGATCGGCGGTCCTATATCCGAAAGGTGTTGTTGTCTCAGTAAGAGTATATTTACCGTCAGGAAGATTGCATACGACAGTATCAAAACCTTCTACAGTCGTAAAGCTTATCGAATTGCCGCTTACAGACAGGCCTTCTGCTGCATGATCACCCTGTGTTGCGGTAACGCCAAGTTCATTGAAGTCAGCAGAGCTGTCCTGGGATGTGATCGTAAGAACTGCGCCTGCAACTTCCTTATTCTTCGTGTCGACCTTCTTGATGGTGACATTGGTCTTATACATATTATCAACCATCACTTTAGGCTGTGTTCCTGTAACAACACCTTCCGAAATAGTGATCGTCTGTGCCGGAGCCGTCTCATAACCGAATGGAGTTGATATCTCTTCGAGCGTATAAACGCCGTCAGGAAGTCCTACGATCTTGGTAGTACCCTGTTCCGGAGTCTCAAAGCTTACATAGTTGTCCTTAACCGTAAGGCTCTTTGCAGTTGAGGTTCCCTGAGTAGCTGTAACATTGAGCGCTTCAAGATCAACCGTATCGTCAGATGCGGTAAGCTTGAGAACAGCTCCTGCTACTTCCTTGCCGTCACCGTCTTCTTTACGGATCTCGATATCTGTCTTATACATTTCGTCGACCAGCGTGAAAGTATCGCCGTTCTCGACCACGCCCTTCTCGATCCTGATAGTCTGAGGATCGGCCTTCTTATATCCGAACGGCGCAGTTGTCTCTTCGATCGTATATTCGCCGTCAGGAAGACCGACCACGACAGTCTCATAATCTTCCACAGTCTTGAAGCTTATTACGTTGCCGCTGACACTGAGTTCTTCAGCATCAACGCCGTTCTGAGTAGCCGTAACGCCAAGATCTGCGAAGTCAACTGTATCATCAGCGGCAGTTATCGTAAGTGTGGCGCCGGCAATCGCCTTGCCATTGGTATCCTGCTTATTGATCTTAATATCAGTCCTGTACATCTCATCGAGGATGACAACCGTATCAGGGCCGTCATTTGCATCGTCTTCGACAAAACCGACTTCATTTGCAAAGTTAGGATTTATGTTGGAATTGGTGATCGTTACATTACCGTCTTCACTAACAGTGAATTCGATGACCGTGGTCTGCGGCTTAAAGCCTGCAGGCTCAAGGATCTCAGTAAGAGTATAATCACCGGGCTTAAGACCTTCGATGGATGTAGGCTTTTCGCCGGATTCGAACTCAATAAAGTCCTTTTTAAGATTTGCTGTGTCAGTAACATCCGTGTCATCACAGATCAGGGTTACTTTACTCAGATCGATCTCAGGATTAGGTCTTTTAAGAGCAACCTTAAGCTTGGCACCGGGAACCTCATCACCGTCTGCCTTGTTGATATCACGCTTGCTGATATTTACTGTAATAGGCTTTACTTTATTATAGAAAACACCAAGGTCAAACTGCACACCGGACATCTTGATATAGTCGGCATCGTAATCTCTGAATACGATATCGTCGCCCGTAACAGACTTATACTTAACAAAATATGTGAAGTTGCCGGCCTTGTCTACTTCAACCCTTAATATGATATCTATATAACCATCGGAATTTAAATATCTCCTGTCCGTGGAAGCAGGATCCTCTGTTACCCTGAAATAGAACTCGTTGAAGTTGTGGGTATCACCTGTAGGTTTAGGTATATAGTATCTGTTTGTGGAATGATCAGAATCACAATAGAAAGACAGGCTGTCAAAGGTTACTGTTCCGTTGGTCAGCGCACTTTCTTCCTTCATAAATCCGCCGACGGTCTCAACATCTTTTTCCGCTCCTGCAGAGATCAGGCTGTCATATTCTTTAATAGTGAAATTAAATGTATCGGCCGGTACATCTCTGGAAGTATCCTGAATGACTGTACCGTGCGGAGCGTATTTCTCCGTAAAAGCCTTGTTAAACGCGAAATGCATCTGGCCATAGGTGTCACGGCTGGATGAGTTGTAAAGGAAATGGAACTCCTGAGCCATATCAAAAGTGCCGCCTGTAACGACCCAGCCTGTAGAGTTACCATCTGCAAGAGTTATCTTACTTGTGTTCGGTGCAAGAACAGCACCTGCAAAACATTGCAGATTAACAGGAGCAGACTCCATGATGTTCCAGATGACCTTTTCGCTTACATTGGTCTGGAGCGATGCAGCGTATTCCCTTTCAGCGGCTGTACCGCCTCCGTTCCACTGAGTATGACCACCATCGAAATCGCCCACTCCGACGATCTCGAAATAAGGCTTTCTCAGCTGTAATGTATCTGTTCCCTTATAAACTTCATCATCAAGGTTAAAGACAACAACCGAAGACGGATTCTTCTTAACCTTGAAATGGCTGGCCTGAGTCTGGAGCACATGAAGCATCGGTTCAGTGATATCAACATATACAACCTTGCCGTCGAACTTCGGATCAGTGATATCGATAAGCACATCGCCGGGCTTAACATCTATATACTTATTATCAAGTTTATATTGAGGGTCATTAGCTCTTATGTTAAGAAAATAAGACCAGCCTTTCTCAACATCCTGTACCGCAACAGGCGAACAGATTCGTTCGATCATTCGGTCTACATTCGTATGTGCATTCGGATTTACAGTCTGGATAAAATCCTTATTCGTATAATCTCCGGTAAACCAGATGTTACCATTTCTAAGATTACTACTTGCATGAACTTCAGGATTGAAGTCCTTATAGTGAACTCTCCCGTCCGGCTCGCCCATGACATTATAAACACTCGGGCCGAAGACGGATTCAGGCGCTTCCAGGAAGATCGCACTTGCCCTGGTATAACCGAAATAAATATACTGTTCATCCGGATTTTCGCTCGAAAACTCTCTTCCGATAATGAAAAGTGCAGGCGAATCGATATAGTCTACATCGATATTGGATTTATTACGGACAAAATAATTAGTCGCGAACGTAGTCTCGGTATGGCTGTTCTGAATGATCTTCTCAGCTACAACACCGTAGTCGACCGCTCCGCCTAAGATAGTTGCGTAATTGATAGCACTGGCAGAGTCAAATTTAATCGCATCCGCCCTTACAGTTCCCTTGTTCCCATTCGGATATAGCGCCAGCGATCCAAGAACGACCGCACCGGCCACTACTGCCGACGTTACCTTTTTTAGATTATTCAACATAACGACACCTACACCTAATTGTTAAAATATTTTAACAGCCTACATTTTATGAACGTTTTGTTAACAAATCAAGGAAGATAACTATCAAAAATACATTACAGTGTTCAATTATCACCGAATTGTAATAAAAAAGTTTGATATTTTGTACCGTGACGGTATTTTTGTATGTAAAAACCGCTCCTCGTTATAACGAAGAGCGGTTTTTTGTCAAACTCCAAAACTTAAATCAGTTTTTCTTCTTCTTTATTCGGTATACACCGTAACCGGTGAGACCAAGTGCCAATGTGAGTACAGCAAAGCCCATTATCGTAGAAAGGCTTAACGTCTCACCCGTTGCAGGAATCGGCGGTTTGTTGTTCTGCTTATAGTTAGGATCCGCCTTATCGACCATGATCACAGGTGATCCAGCTACAGTTATCTGGCCCGAACAATCGATCGAACCATCGAACCTGAGTGTAAACCTGATGGCCTCTGCCGTGAGGTAAGCCTCAGGAGTAACTGTTTCCTTAAGCTCATACTGACCGGACCTGAGGCCCTTAACTACTGAAGGTGAAGTATCTACTGTATCGAAAGCAATAGTCTTCTTATCAGCAGAAAGTCTCGGCGCGATAGTGTCAGTACCCTGAGTTACGGTTACGCCTGACATATCGAATCCGTCAAGGCTGGTAAGTGAGAGTTCAGCCTTAGCAAGCTCCTTACCTGCAACATCCTGCTTAGAGATCTTGACCTCAAGCGTAGGACCGACATCAGGTGTAGGCGTAGGTGTCCCAGAAGGTGTTTCTGTAGGTGTTACACCGCCCGTTGTCGTAGGTGTAGGCGTCTCTGTAGCTCCGCCGGTAGTCGTAGGAGTTGCCGTAGGCGTACTGGTAGGAGTTGATGACGGCGTTACTCCACCGGTAGTTGTAGGTGTAGCCGTCGGTGTACTCGTTGGAGTGCTTGTAGGTGTAGATGTAGGTGTATTGGTCGGCGTTGACGTCGGCGTATTAGTCGGAGTTACCGATCCGGACGGAGTCGGACCAACACCACCTGTCGGTGTAGCCGTTGGCGTACTCGTCGGAGTACTTGTAGGCGTAGACGTAGGTGTGTTCGTCGGCGTCGATGTCGGCGTATTGGTCGGAGTTACCGATCCGGAAGGAGTCGGTCCCACAACGCCACCTGTCGGTGTTGCCGTTGGCGTACTTGTAGGTGTACTTGTAGGTGTACTTGTAGGTGTCGACGTAGGTGTGTTCGTCGGCGTCGATGTCGGCGTATTGGTCGGAGTTACCGAGCCGGACGGAGTCGGACCTACAACACCACCTGTCGGTGTTGCCGTTGGCGTACTTGTAGGTGTACTTGTAGGCGTCGACGTAGGTGTGTTCGTCGGTGTCGATGTCGGCGTATTGGTCGGAGTTACCGATCCGGAAGGAGTCGGACCAACACCACCTGTCGGTGTTGCCGTAGGCGTACTTGTAGGTGTAGTCGTAGGCGTCGGTGTAGCAGTCGGCGTATTTGTCGGTGTAACTACCGGCGTCGGCGTAGCCGTAGGTGTGTTTGTAGGTGTAACTACCGGTGTAGGCGTGCTCGTCGGTGTCGACGTAGGTGTACTTGTCGGAGTCGACGTTGGCGTACTTGTCGGTGTCGACGTTGGCGTGCTCGTCGGTGTCGACGTTGGCGTGCTCGTCGGAGTCGGCGTAGGCGTCGATGTAGGTGTAGGTGTTGACGTCGGTGTAGGTGTCGACGTAGGTGTCGACGTAGGTGTCGGCGTTGACGTAGGTGTCGGCGTTGACGTAGGCGTCGGCGTTGACGTAGGTGTCGGCGTTGACGTAGGTGTAGGCGTTGACGTCGGTGTAGGTGTCGGCGTCGATGTAGGTGTTGACGTCGGT
>LVAT01000022.1 GCA_001604135.1 Clostridiales bacterium Firm_14 | reverse complement strand
CACTGGCGTCGACAATACTTGGCTGGCAACGGCCCGGGAAGATAGATTGCTGCCGGATTAAATTCCTCGATAGCTCAGTCGGTAGAGCGTTCGGCTGTTAACCGAAATGTCACAGGTTCAAGTCCTGTTCGGGGAGCCAAAGCACCAGTCAAATGACTGGTGCTTTTTTGTTGCCTTGATATAAGTATTCCTTTTTAATAGAATTTAACTGTAGGTTTATTTTTTGTAATCAAAGGAGGTACGATATGGGTTTATTTTCGAGTTTATTCGGTGATAAAGGTAAGGAAGCTGACAGCGTTCTTGATAAGATGAAGCAGCTTGCCGGTGATCTTGACGGCGTTAAATATGCTGATGAAGATGAGAAGAAGATAATGAATGCCGGTTCTGCTGCTGCAACATTTACCGAAGAAGCTGTATGCGGCGACTCTTGGGGACCTGTAATGCCTTCAGAGCCGAATCAGTTTAATTCCGGCCTCAATTACAAGGATTATTTCGAGAAGATCTTTAAAGAGGAATTCTCCACATACCAGCTCGAGGAGATAAAGTCCGGCTGGTATGATGTTGCATATAATTTTGTTCAGGACGGTCAGAAGAAGCTTGTTGTTGAGCTCATGAATGAAGGAACGCAGCGCCATAAGCTCAGAAATGAGTGCAGAGCGCAGGGCATTCCTTATCTTCGTTTCTACTATAATCACGATGGCTGGTGGAATACCAGAGCCTATGTAACAAGGCGTATAGCAGAGCAGCTCGCCGGATAACTCAGGATATAAACGTTCAGTCAGTTAGGAAATAAAAAATCATCAAGCCGGGATCTTAAAGCGCCCGGCTTGTTTTTTGATTAATTCTTCAACAGGAGTTTGCATACAAGCAAGAATATGATCGCTGCGATGGTAACAAACAAGGCCACGAAAAGAATGTAACGGCTGCGGCGTGTTGAAGGCGGCTCGCAGGCAACTTCACCTGATTCACCGTTAATTGCGACATCGTACTTTTTGCCTTTATATGTAAACGAAGCAAGATAAACGGGAGCTATAACATATTTGTATTTAATATCAGTATATTCGGTGTTGAAATTGAGACTTCCGCTTCTTTCGGCTCCTTTCTGGTATGCCATTTCATCGGCTCTGATAGCTTTGTCCAGCCTTTCATCGATTATGTTCTGAGCTGATTCCCACCCCTGGCTTAGTGTGGTTGAATAACGTTCTGCATAGTATCCTGCAAGGTATTCCGGAGAATAGGGAACAGCTGTATAAAAGGAGAACTTTTTAATCTTCTCCAACTGGCTGTTGTGAACCTTTGAACTGGCACATACGGGAACATCAGTGATCAGTTTTCTGAAGTAACCTTTGCATGTCTTGTAATAAAGATTGTTGTCATTATCGCGGAAACCGATATCGATCGCATAATGAGATACCGTATTTGCTTCGAATACCCAATAGGGAAGATAAAGAGGCGTAATGTTCTCAAGAGCGCAGTCTTTCAATCCGCGCGGAGTATATTTCTTATAAAACAGATAATTTGCAAACTTCTGTCCGGCTTTTTTCTCATCGATAGCAAAAGGGAGAATTCCATTTGGTACCATGATTCCGTCAGTCTCTGCTGCGGCAGAAACATTAGTGGAACCGCAGAAAGGACAGTTGCCAGAGATCTGCGTGGAACCATAGATTACTTCAGCACCGCAGTTGGCACATATAAGGAGCTTGCTCTTATCTCCCCAATTTGTATTTGGCTGGATGGCATCTGGATCATAGGGTATGCTCTCAACTGTTCTTTCCTTAATCGGACTGTCAGTTATACGCTTGTGCTTTCCGCAAAGAGAACAGAACATTTCTCCCTTTTTTGCATCATAAGTAAGGGTTCCGCCGCAGTTAGGACATTTGCGGTCCGTTTCCGGCATGGTGGTTGTTTTAAGATAATTATCTTCTGCCATACATAACACCCGTAAACATAAAAAAGACCGGCTGAACAACCTTATTATAACAAACGCTTAAGTCAGGCTTGTATGATGTTGCTTTTAATTGTGATCATTTGATCAGAGAAGATATGAAGATGGCCGCTGCAATTACAGCAAGTATTATTATCAGCAGGATTATATAAAACTTGAGCGTAGGCGGCGCATCGCAGGATACTTTGCCCGTTTTGTCGTTGATCGCCACATCACATTTCCTGCCCTTGTAAGTTAACGAAGCAAGATATACCGGAGCCAATATATATTTGAACTTGGTATTATTATACTTGGTCTTATATCTCAGGTTCATGTATTTGTCGCCTTTAAACTGACGCAGCGCATCCTTAGGGATATTTTTATTCAGCACATTGGTTATATTATACTGTGCTACTTCAAACCCATGCTTAAGTGTTATTGAATTGCGCTCTGCATAGTATCCTGCCATGTATTCGGGATTAAAAGGCCGTGCGTATGACGGGCTGAATCCGCCGATCTTATCGATCTGATTATTCTGTATTTTCGAACTGGCAAATACAGGTATGTCAGCAAAACGCTTTTTGTAGGTTCCTTTGCAGGGTTTGTAATTAACATTACCATGTTGATCGCGATAACCGATATCGATCAGATAATCAGATACAGTATCAGATTCGAAATATAGATATGGAAGATAAACGGGAAAAAGGTTTTCAAGGGTACAATTCTTTATGCCGAGCGGAATAAAGAATTTATGTTTCATGTTATTGCGAAAACATGTTCTGGCACCATTTTCATCTAATGAAAATGGAATAATGCCGTTGGGTGTCATTATGCTTCCGGATTCGGCAGCAGGAACAATATTGGTGGAACCGCAGAACGGACAGTTGCCTGATACCTGTGCGGAATCATAGATAAGTTCAGCACCGCAGTTGGAGCATGAAAGAAGTTTGCATTTATCTCCAAGCGCTGCACGGTTAGAGTTAAAGAGGTCGTTGTATTCTATGCCTTCGACTTTATTATTATCCGTTCTTTCTTCGATCTCTTGTGCTTTCCCGCATAGAGAACAGAACATAGCCCGGGCTCTTGCATTATAAGTGAGAGTACCGCCGCAATTAGGGCACTTGCGCTCCGTTCCCTGAAGGATGGTTATCTTTTTAAACTCATTATTGTCAGCCATACATTTCACCTGAAAGAATAAAAACACGGAAGTACTATTTCATTATAGCAAACGGTTAAGTTAAGTTTATGTTAAGGTTCAGCGCTTTTAGGGTTAAGGTTCGACATATAGAATGATAAACGTAAGGGATAGGAACCGGCCGGTTTCACTCGAAACAGAATAATAGGAATAGAATATATTGGAAGTGAGGTCGCAAATATGTGGACAAGGAAAAGTGTTAAGCAGAAGGGAAAGAAAGCATTCTTCGGCAATTTTTGGAAGTGCGTTCTGGTAGCAATCATCTTGAGCATTGCGGTAGGCACGGCAAGCGCGGGAGCCAGCAGCGGATCTTCGTTCTCGACAACGATGACAAATCTCATACACAACTCATCCGACGACAATTCATCAAGTGACAGAACCGTAACTGTAACGGATGAAGACGGGACATCGCATCAGGTTACTTTCGACGTTGATATAGCAGATCCCGCCAGCATTGATGAGGATGAAGTAAATTTGTTTATCGCTATATTCATCGTAGGAACCATTATTTACGCAATCATCATGGTATTTGCCATGGCATTCAAGTACTTCCTCCTGAAACCATTCGAATACGGATGCAGGAAGTTCTTCAGAAAGAATCTTGATGAACCCGCTAAGCTCTCGAATATCGTATATGTATTCGATTCTCACTATAAGAACATCGTAAAGACAGCATTCCTTACAGATCTTTTCATCTGGCTCTGGAGCTTGCTCTTCATCGTTCCGGGAATCATCAAGGCATATTCTTACAGACTGGTTCCTTACATCATGAGCGAGAATCCTAACATGAACTTCAGGGATGCACAGGCAGAGAGCGCCAGACTTATGAAGGGCAATAAGTGGAAGTCATTCGTACTCGATCTTTCATTCATAGGTTGGGACATCCTCACGATCTTCACATGGGGCTTCCTTGAGATCTTCTTCGTAGGACCTTACAAGGCTTCCACAGATGCAGCACTCTATGAGTCAATCAAGTACGGCATCGATGCAGCATAACATTGGGATTAGGAATAGGATATAATAATGTCAGCCGGAGGAGAGTGATCTCCTCCGGTCGGCTTTGAAAACGGAGATTATTATGAATTACAAAGTTTTGATAGCAGATGATGAGAAAGAAATCAGAAACCTCTTAAGACTTTATCTCGAGAATGACGGTTTTGCCGTAGCGGATGTTGCTTCAGGTGAAGAGGTTGCAGGCGCCATTAGCAGTTTTAAGCCTGATATCGTATTGCTCGATGTAATGATGCCCGGCAAGGATGGCATCCATGTTCTTAAGGACATCCGCGAGGTAAGCAATATCCCCGTAATGATAATCTCAGCAAGAACAGCTGATGCAGAGCGTATCCTGGGACTTAATGTCGGTGCTGACGATTATATCTGCAAGCCGTTCAATCCTTTGGAAGTAGTAGCAAGAGTTAAGTCCAACCTCAGACGATTCTATTCTCTGGGAAGCGGCGAAGAGCACGCAGAGAAGATTACGATCGGCGATCTGGAGCTCGATACCGAGAAGTGTCTCCTTTTGAAAGCCGGCAAAGGCATGGAACTTACATCAGTTGAGTATAAGATCATGGAGCTTCTCATGAAGCATCCCGGAAAGGTCTTCACCAAGCAGCAGATCTATGAGTATGCGTGGGGTGAGGATTATTTCGTTGCCGATAATAATATAATGGTTGCGATAAGCAAATTAAGGACTAAACTTGATGAGGATCCGTCCCGTTACATTAAGACGCTGCGCGGGTTAGGATACAGGCTTGAGGCCTGATTATATAGAAAAAATGGCAGTGTAACATTGTTACAAAGGGGTATTTGATGGCGAAAAAGCAGAAAAGCAGCGAAAAAGAGCTCAAGGGCTTTTTGCTCAGCAGGTTTTTCTTTGTTCTCGCCATTGTAAGCGTGGTCGAGCTTATCGCAGTCGGCCTTACAAACGCTTATCTGATCCCCGCACTCGTAAGATTTACCCATTATGACAAGATAATCCAGGTCGACGGTGCCGAAGGCCTCTTCATGATCGCTTTCGTTCTGGTCGCGACATGGTTCGTAAACCGCATTTTTCCGGCTCTCAACGCATCGCCTGTCGCAGTCAATCAATTTCTGGAACAATTATTGAAGAACAGGGGCTTTGTCGGAGCTACAGATCAGGAAGTTACCGAGACGATCCGTGCTCTGAGCAACAGGCCTGTTGTATTATTGCCGTTGCTCGGTTCCATTTGTCTGGTAGCGTTAATACTTCTTTTGCCTTACATAATCGGTGGCATTGTTTTTGCTGTCTCGGTCGCAAAGGAGATACGTAAACTTGAGCGTGAACGTGAGATCGAGCACCGTAAGGAAGAAGAGCGCCGTTACCTTATGATCTCCAACATCGTTCACGACCTAAAGACACCTATGACAACCGTCTACGGCTACGCAAAGGCCTTAAATGACGGCATTGTACCGGATGACAGGAAATCCGAATACTTGGAAGCCATTATGGCCAAGACCAACAGGACTAATGAGGTTGTAGCCCTTTTACTCGATTACGTTAAGCTCGACAGCGAAGGTTTTGTGATCAAGAAGAGCAAGATAGATATATGCGAGCTCGTCCGTTCATGCTGTGCATTCTGCTACACCGATGTGGAATCGTCAGGCGATGAGATCGATATCGTTATTCCTGAGAAACCCTTGTATATTGCAGCTGACAGTGTTCAGCTGTCACGCGTGATTACTAATCTCATTACAAATGCCATACGTCACAATCCGTCAGGTACTAAGATCGGTGTAATGCTTAAGTGCGAGAATTTCGCGACCGCCGAAGACGTCAGAGTCTTTGTAGCAGATACGGGTGACGAGATCCCTGAAGAACTTACAGACCATATTTTCGAGCCCTTCGTAACAGGTGACGAATCAAGAGCATCAGGCGCCGGAACGGGATTGGGACTTCCTTTGTCCGTTAAGATCTGCGAGATGCACGGCTTCAACATGAAGCTTGTTCAGAATCCTGAGGTAAAGCGTTATCATCTTGGTGATGAGTACAAGAAGGCGTTTGTGGTTATGATGTAAATCAAGTGGCTGATAGAGGTGAAATGATGCGTTACGACTGTCTGATAATCGATGATGAGAAAGAGCTCTGCAATAACACCGCCGAGTATTTCAATATGTTTGACGTTAAGACTGCTGCGGTTTATTCGAGCGCTGAAGCGGAAACATTCTTAAGTGAGAATGAGACATCACTTGTTCTTCTTGATATCAACTTATCTGACGGCAGCGGATTTGAACTCTGCAAGAAGATCCGTCAGACGCTTAACATTCCGATCCTTTTCATATCAGCCAGAAATACTGATGACGACAAGATAATCGCGCTTAATATCGGAGGCGACGATTATATCGAGAAGCCTTATTCTCTGGGCGTTTTGCTCGCAAAGGTAAAGGTGGTTCTGAAGCGTTTTGCAGGTGCCGAGAATGACTCGCCAAAGAAGGCTGATTTCGATGACGGATACTTAAAACTTGACACTGTAAACAAGACTGTTTTTGTTAACGGTGAAGAGAAGAAGATCACTTCGATCGAATGGAAACTTCTTGAATACCTTATCAATAACAGGAACAGGCTCGTCACCAAAACAGAGATATTCGATAAGGTGTGGAATGATAAGTATACTACCGACGGAACGTTAAACGTACATGTAAGGAAGATCAGGGAAGCGATCGAAAAAGATCCCCAGGATCCGAAGTATATCGTAACAGTCTGGAAAGAAGGCTATAAGTTCGTAGCGCCTGAGGACTAAGAATGAAAAAAGCGCTGTTCATCCTGATGCTTGTCATTACATTTATCGCCGAAGCTCTGGCGTGCTTTTTCATGCTCACAAAGATCCAAGATATAAAGACAGATCCTGTTAAAGTCAACGAGTGCGTGTATTCTGTTACGGATAATTTCGGTGACGGATCCAAGTACAATAAACAGCTTGATTATGTCGTTATAGATAACGACGGAAAGCTCATCTATAAGACAAAAGACGGACTTGCTGAATCAATAAACGAAGCGGTTAAAACACGCGGACTTATACTTGATCTTATAGTTGACGGAGAACAAAAAGGAAAGATAATTTTCGACTACAGCATGGGCAGCCAGTTAGCTGAAATGAAGCGCAATATCGTGACTGTATTTGCGGTCATAGGCATCCTTCAGACAGCTATAGTCGTTATCTGGTATATCTACATTAAGAGAAGCGTCATCACGCCGTTTAAAAAGCTCAATTCTTTTGCTGCGAGAGTTGCCGAAGGCAATCTTGATATACCGCTTGAAATGGACAGAGGACATGTTTTCGGAGCCTTTACCGAGAGTTTCGATCTTATGCGTTCCGAGCTCAAGAAAGCGCGTATCGCAGAGAAAAAAGCGAGCGATGAGAAGAAAGATATGGTCGCGAAATTATCGCACGATATCAAGACACCCGTGGCATCGATCAAGTCAACTTCCGAAGTCGGAATGGCCATTACAAAAGAAGAACGCACGAAGGAAATGTTCGGCGTTATCAATGCGAAAACAGACCAGATCAAATCGCTTGTCGATAACCTCTTCACATCAAGTGTTCATGACATCACGGAGATCGAAGTTAATCCCGGAACGCAGCCGTCTGACGTCATTGCAGGGCTTATCAGAAACTCTGATTATCTTAAGCGTGCGGGTGATTTCAGTATTCCCGAATGCAACGTATTCATCGATAAATTAAGACTCCAGCAGGTGTTCGATAACGTGTTTATGAATTCATATAAATACGCGGATACCGCTATTAAAGTTGTTGCTGATATTGCCGGCGATTATCTTGTTATAAGGATCTCCGACGAAGGACCCGGCGTTAAGGAGGAAGAGATCCCTCTGCTCAAAGAGAAGTTCAGAAGAGGCAGCAACGCAAGCGACAAGGACGGCGCGGGCCTGGGTCTCTTCCTGACAGATTATTTCATGGAAAAGATGGACGGCCAGTTAGGACTTAAGAACCTTGAAAAAGGTTTTGAAGTATCTGTATATATAAGGACCGCTTGATGTTCTTAGCACGATCGAACCGGATTTAAGAGTTATTTAAGAGTTCCTTAAAGGCATTTAAGGATTAAAAGAATATCCTTTGTGCTATAAGGAGGTCGAAAGACATGAAAAACATTATTGAAACTAAGAAACTTTGCAAGACATTTTCGAGCGGCGGCATCCAGCAGCACGTTCTTAAGAATATAGATCTTGAGATCTATGAAGGCGATTTCACGATCATAATGGGCGCATCAGGTGCCGGCAAGTCCACGCTTCTTTATTCATTATCCGGTATGGACAAGCCGACATTAGGTTCTGTTAAGTTCGACGGTACTGAGATCACAAAGATGAATACGGATGAGCTCGCTATCTTCAGAAGATCTAACTGCGGATTCGTTTTCCAGCAGGTATATCTCGTAGATTCGATGAGCGTTTTAGATAACATCATGGCAGCAGGACTTCTCGTATATAAGGATAAGAGAGTCCTTGCAAAGAAGGCCGGTGAACTTCTTAAGGCAGTTAATATCGATGAGACTCTCTGGGGCAAGTTTCCCACACAGATCTCAGGCGGTGAGGCTCAGAGAGTCGGCATCGCAAGAGCCTTGATCAATGATCCGAAGCTTGTTTTCGCTGACGAGCCAACAGGTGCTTTGAATTCACAGACGGGTAAGGCCGTTCTTGATACACTCACTAAGTTCAATGAGAAGGGCCAGTCGATCGTAATGGTCACACACGATATCTCTAGTGCAAGAAGAGGCAACCGCATCCTTTATGTAAAGGACGGCGAGATCGCCGGCGAGTGCAACCTCGGCAAGTATGTGACAGGTGACAAAGAGCGTCATCAGAAGTTAAATGACTTCCTCGCTACGATGGGGTGGTAATCATGAACAAGACATCATTACTTACCAAATCGAACCTCAGGAAGAACAGAGGTACGTCAGTTGGACTTTTCTTTCTGATGTTTATCGCAACGCTATTGATCGGCGTGTCACTGATGATTTTTTTCGATGCGCTTCCGACAGTCAGAACAGAAGCTGAACGTCTAAATGCCGGTGACGGATACATCATGGTCAGAAACGGCATAAGTGATATCACTGACGAGAAAATCGAAGAACTGATCAAGGATGATACTGACAGCTATTACATATACAGAAACCTCCAATTCGGAGCTATCCCGCTTCCGTTCGGTTCCGGCGATGTATCTATCGACATCGCGCTCTGTGACAGCAGCGCTTTCAACAGACAGATGGACAAGGTGGAAGTGATCATGGAAGATACATCTGTTACAGGTGATTATATCTATCTTCCTTATCAGTTCTATTCCGGCGGCGGAATAAGACTGAAGGATGCTTTCGAGTTCGAAGTGGAAGGCGTCAAATACAGCTTCACGGTAAAGGGCTTTACGGCATTAACATACGGCGGATGCAACAATGCAGCTTTGTTCTCCTTCGTAGTTGATGACGATACCTATAACGAGATCCTGGAAAGAAACGGCGAGACTGCTGAAGGCCTCATGATCATATATGATCTGAAGGATGGCGTCAGCAACGGTGAATTCAAGATCAGGAACAGAAACGCACTGCTCAAGATCAATCCCAACGCAATCGCAACCGGTTATGATATCGAAACGGTTGTAAGTTCAAGAACTTTCATCGGACTTATCCTCGCAGTATCTTTTCTCGTAATCACTTCTCTGGTCGTTGCAGCAGTCGCAATGATGCTTGCTAACTGCATCTCCAACTATATAAAAGAAAACATGAAGACTCTGGGCGCCCTTAAGGCTATCGGATATACAGGAAAAGACATTAAGGGATCACTTGTTTTCTGGTTCTTCATTCTTTCTGTTTTGGGAAGCGCCGCTGGTATCGTAACAGCATATATGATAATGCCTGTTTTCGCTGACATCGTAATCGGTCAGATGGGCTTCCCTTACCAGGTCTCTTTTAATCTCCTGGCTACAGTGATCCCGGTAGGATTCATTATCGTATTTACCTTTATCGTTACGGCTGCCTGTGCGTCCAAAGTATCGAAGATCCATCCGATCGTGGCTTTGAGGGAAGGCATCGAATCGCACAGTTTCAAGAAGAATCACGTGGCTCTCGATAAGACTTCCTTAAGCCTTAACACAGGCCTTGCGATGAAGACTTTCTTCGGCAACATGAAGCAGAATGTGATCACATTTATCGTAACCGGATTCATGATCTTCACATGCGTTATCGCGCTTCTTATGTATGAGAACTTCAGCCGTCATCCGAAGCTTGAGATCCTCATGACCGAGATGTGCTCCGGTGTTGTTACGTTTGATAATGAGACTGCTGATGAAGGACTTGAATATCTTGAATCCAGATCTGATATCAAGAACTTAAGAAGGATCATCAACATGAATTTCTACTATGAGGAAAAGGAAAGTCTTTTCACATATATTGTTGATGACATGTCGAAAATGAACAACCGGGATCTGTGCTACGCCGGAAGACTTCCCAAGTACGATAACGAAGTTGCCGTAAGCGGTGCATTCGCTAAAGTATACGGTTTTGAAGTCGGTGATGAGATCAAGCTTACGTTCGGTGAGAATTCGTATAATTACCTGATTACAGGTTTTATTCAGACAACGAACAACAACGGCCGCGAAGCGATCTTTACTTTCGATGCAGCTGAACACATTGTAAACATGGATCACATCCCCGCATGGTACTGGTTCGATCTCAAGGAAGAATCCGGCGATTCTCAGGAAAATAAGGCTGCTACCGATAAGGTCCTTGACGAATGCAAAGACAAGTATGGCGAACATATCGTAAACACAATGAATTTCTATCAGATCCTTGAAGGCAGCATGACTACATTCAAGAGTATCTCAGCAACGATGCTCATCGTTATGTGCACGATATCAGTAGTGGTCATTGCCTTGATCCTTTACCTTCTCATCAAGTCTCTCGTTTATCACAAGCGTAAGGACTACGGAATCTTAAAGGCTTTAGGCTACACATCAGGAAGCCTCATGCTCCAGACAGCACTAAGCTTCATGCCTTCGGTAATTGCATCTGTGATCGTTTTCTCAGTCGCATCCTACTATCTGGCAAACCCTTACATGTCAACATTCATGCACATGTTCGGACTCGTTAAGTGCAGATTCGATATCCCTGTTCCGGGAGTAGTGATAATTGCAGCAGGCCTTGCGGTCGTATCTTTCTTCCTCGCCCTCCTGCAGACAAGAAGGATCAAGAAGATCGAAGCATACAACATGCTGGTAGCTGAATGATCTTCGAGTAATAGGGAATAGATTGAGTTTGTATCAGGGGCTGTCTTTGAGGGGCAGCCCCTGATTATTTGTGTGTTAGAATCAAGTAGTCCTGAATGTTAATATGCGTTGCTTGTGTTTTGGATTCTCGAAAGCTATAACCGTGGCATAAGCAATGGAGGTTTTTTAGAAAATGCTCAGCGAGAACATCAAGAACTTAAGGAAACAAAAAGGCTACACGCAGGAGACTCTTGCGCAGTCATTAAATATTGTCAGACAAACTGTTTCGAAATGGGAAAAAGGCTATTCTGTACCTGATGCCGACATGCTGGAGAAACTGTCGGATGTTCTGGAAGTGCCGGTAAGTGATCTTCTGGGCAAGCCCTCAGAAGCTCCTGAGCAGGTCTCAGAGCTCGAGAGGATATCTTCCCAGCTTGCGATACTTAATGAGCAGATGGCACGCGAGATGGCCCGCAGGAAGCGGAATAGAAAGATAGGAATAATTGCAGGCTCGATCGCTCTGTTCATGATTGTGGCAGGCATCGCAGTCCTGTTTATCGCGGTCCCCTGGAACCGTCAGATCCCGCCGGGCGCTGTTGATAATGTTGAGGTCGTGAAATACGAATCAGAATTCTATCCTGATGATGATCTGGATTCTGCTGTAGAAGTGATCAAGCAGGTTTTTGAGAACGATTTTGACGGCTGTGAATTAACGCTGCTCCAGTATATGGGCGATGATTATTGTGATACTGAGAGTGAGGCACGCGGTGCCCAGACTGTTGTCTTCAGGTCTTGTTTTGTTACGCATAAAGTATCTGACGAGAGTGCCTTGAACAGTGACTCCACATACACCAACTGGTATTGGATCCTTGAAAGGACCGATCATGGCACATGGAAGCATGTTGACCACGGATATCTCTGATCTTTATTGGCTGTAGTACTCGTTTACTAGACTTCTGTAACCTAATTCTTTCAAGTCTTCGTATCTTACGTTGAAGCGCGCTTTTGTGTGCTTTCCGCTTATAAGGAATCTTAATAATTCCTGAGCATACAGATCGATCTCGTGAAGGCTTCTTGCAGTCGTGATAACAGGGAAGAACCAGAGGCTCCATGTGAGGTCGGAATCCTCATTTACTTCAAGAAGTTTGTGATTAAAGATGCGGATGAAAGCGGCCGCTGCCTTTGTGCCGTCCAAGCCTTCTCTGTGATACCAGCGGTCAAGCGCTCTGGCCTTTCTTCTCATCTTCTGTTTGAGCTTTGTAACTGAAGCGGGCGCGATATCGATATCGCCGTTCTTTACCTGTACACCCAGGAATGTGAATCCGTCTTCAGGTGATGCAAAAACTTCTTTATCCGGATTGACCGTGAGCCCCTTATTCTTAAGGTGTTCCAGGATGGTATTTTTATATGTTGTTAATTCATTTTCGCTGTGTGCGAAAACAATGATGTCATCAGAATATCTCGCATATAAAACGCCCTGTTCCCTGAAGTGTTCATCAAGTTCTTTCAGGTAGAGATTTGCATAGAATGAAGCGATCGGCGTGCCCGCCATAATGCCCTTTTGTTCGGTAATGATGTCTTCTCCTGATCTGACTCTCTCTTCCTGTAAGAGTGCCTTCATTAAGGCGAGAAGTTTATCGTCATCGGTGATCGTGTTATCCAGCGCTTCGCAGATCCTGCCGACAGGGATCGAATTGAAATAATCGCTTACGTCGATCTTGTAAGAATACATGCTTCTTATGTCTTTGGCACGGCAGATCGCCATGATCGCATCCTTCGCGCACACACCGGGACGGAAGGAATAGAGATTGTTCGCATAGATGTGATCGTATTTTCGAAGCGTCAGATAAGTTAAGAGCTTCAGAATCATGTTGAAGTTATAAGGGTACTTATAGACCGTGCGCTTCTTCTGCGAACTCATCTTGCTGATGACGGACTTCCCGGGGATTGGAAGATCCGTAAGTGTCCTGATCTGCTGCTCATATTGCATATACGCTTCGCTGTCGATGAACTCACGCAGCTCTTTCTTAAAGCGCTTAGAACATCTAAGCCCCGCCTTGTATGCGTAGAATCTTTCCCAGCTGCTCTTCTCGAAGAGCTTATCGATCAGTGACATTAAACACCCTCGTTCTCCATTCTCTGTGGGTAAATTGTACCACTTGGAGCGGGGCGGCTATCTCATTGGGCTAAAATATAGGCAAAAAAGATAGAAACAGGCGATTTTCTATCTTTTTTTGCGTAAAATAGGTGCTTTGAGATAGTGACAGGGGAAACGGTGAGCTTAAGACGCCTGCAGAACTCACGACGGAATTGAAGAAATAGTGAAAATTGAGACTAGTCTCAATTCCCCCCAAAAAGTCTCAACTTGCTCTAAATCTATATCAATGCAGCGCTCATGATTTTATAATTTTCGAAAATGAAATCGGAGGTTGCTTAATATGGCTAAAGCAGTTCGAAATGTATTAAGTGAACGATATGATTTAATAACTAAAACAATAGAGTCTGTAGAGCAGAAACTGAAACTATTACCGGCAGGAAGACTAAATATTAAGCATCAGAATGGTAAATCCTATTATTATTACGTAAAGACGAATTCAAAAGAAAAATATCTTTCTTCGGATGATGCCATGCTCATCAAACAACTTCTGCAGAAGCGCTATCTAAAAGAAGCTTTAAAAGCCGCTAAAAACGAGTTGGCGGCGCTCTCGAAAATGCTGAGCCTGTATCCGGATGATCTGCCGGAAGAACTGTACGAGAAGCTGCCGGAGGAGCTGAGGATGGGCGTTGAACCTGTCATACTCGGCAACGAGCAGGATGCTCGTGAATGGATGGCGGAACCATTTGTCGGAAAACCGTTCAAGGATGATGCTCCCGTGTACAAGACGATTAAAGGTGAGCGCGTCAGATCGAAGTCGGAGGTGATGATCGCCGACAGGATGTTCTTCAGGGGAGTGCCTTATAAGTATGAGTGCCCGATCATGATTGACGGACAGGTGATCCATCCGGATTTTTCAATAAAGAGAATGAGCGATAACAAGCTCATCTATCATGAACATTGCGGGAGGATGGATGATCCGGAATACGTTAATGACCTGGTGGAAAGAGTCAATTTGTATAACCAGGCCGGGATCATGCAAGGGGACAGGCTGACGTTCTCTTTTGAGACGGCGGATAAGCCGTTGGATAATAGAGTTATTGACCGGTTGATCGACGAGTTCTTTAAGTGATTGCAGCGCTTGAAGCGAAGCGTTCTATAAGTAATGATGCCCGTGATCTGTAAGCATTGTGCGGTCAGTTGATGCCTGTGCGGGCTCGAAAAACCACCCTTTGTACCACTTACTCCCCTCCTTGTACCGCTTGCGCTCCAAACCATTGAGCGGCGCAAAACTGCCCGATAGAATGACCTCAAAACCAAGGAGGTACAAGGAAATGACAGACATTACTAACACAAAGATCAAGGCAAAGAGCGAGGCGCTCAGCACGAATTACGGAGAGCTTAAGACAGAGGCAATGAAGCTTCAGAAGAAGGGACTGCCTTTCATGCTGACATCGGTCGTCATCTGGACAGCGGTTACGATCGTAAGGACGCTTCCCGTGGACATCATGACTAAGAACCTTTACACGTTCTACTGCACATCATTCCTGCTGCCGGGCGCAGTGATCTTCTCGCTTATCACAGGAGCAAAGATCTTCGCGAAGAGGCAGAATCCTTTCAACAAACTGGGCATGCTCAACACGATGAACCAGATGCTCTATCTGCTTATCGTCATGTGGTCATTCTCGCAGAAGCCGGATGCGATGCTGATGCTTTTCGCGATGGTATTCGGAGCACATCTGCTGCCGTTCTCATGGCTTTATGAGAGCAAGACATATCTTGTTACATCGATCGTTACAACGCTTGGATCGATGATCATATCGATCTTTGCACCCGAGATCTATATCGGACTCTTTATGATCGTCTGCCAGACCGTTATGTGCATACTGCTCATGATCGAATGCAGGAAACTTGACCGTGCAAAGAAAGCAAAGGATGAATTATAATGATTCAAAATATAGGGGAATAATAGGAGTCATTAATGCAGGTCACGATCAGCAAAGACATCGAATCAGGCACATCAGTCGAGATACACTGCCGTGAAGTGACGGCTGAGACTGAGAGGCTCGAACGGTACATCAGACGATTTGACGAGCGTATTATGGGTTCTGCCGGAGGGCAGGCCCATAATATAGCGGTAGAGCAGATCCTTTACATCGAAGCTGTTGATAAGAAGACTTTCCTATACACGCCGAACAATGTATATGAGATTGATAAGAAGCTCTATGAACTTGAATCACTTTTGGACGAGAAGACTTTCTTCAGATGTTCCAAATCAGTCATCGTGAACCTGAATAAGATCACAAAGCTCAAGCCCGAAGTCACTCGCAATATCCTTGCGACGCTCACAAACGGTGAGGTTGTGGTGATTTCCAGAAGAAATGTTAAACAGCTTAAGGCATTGATCGGATTGGACGGATAAAAATGGAAGATATAAAGAAACTGCTTGTTTATTTCAGAAATGCCCTGGCATTCTCATATTCATGGCTCGTACTCTGCAGCGCACTCGTTGGTATCATCTACGCGGGGTTCGATTTCAGAGTAGCCGTTGGATATTCAATAAGGTGTGATTCACTATTAAAGCTCCTGGCGCTCTGTGCATGGGGTTCGGCATGTTTTGTTTTCGCGTTCTTCTCGAAAATAATGAGGAAGAGAGGATTCGTATTAGACTTAACGGTATTCTTTGTCCTGTTCATACCCGTTGAGATCCTGATGTTCTACTGGATGAATATCTTTACAGGCAGCGGATCGGCAGCCCTGTGGACTATACTTGGCGTATTTGTCCTAATTTGCTATATAACCTGTATCCTCATTGATGTGTTCATCATGAGAAAGCGCTCGAAAGTCTATACTGACAAGCTTAAAGAGTATAATTCGCGAAAACAGGCCGGCTAAAGAAATAGCAAGATAGGTATATCTTTTAGCAATAAAAGTTTTACAAATACGCTTATTAAATGTTACTATCAAAGATACGAACTATTTTATAAGTGAACAAGAGGTGCCTATGAAAAAGAACGAGCGTAAAGACCTTGTTACCAACATCTACACGGCAGATCCTTCCGCACATGTTTTCAACGGTAAGATCTATATCTATCCTTCACATGACGAAGATCTGGACATCCCTGAGGATGACGACGGCGAGCAGTATGTAATGAAGGATTATCACATCCTTTCTATGGACAGCCTCGACAGCGACTGCGTCGACAACGGCGTAGCTATCAGCGAAGATGATATCCCGTGGGTATCAAGACAGCTCTGGGCACCTGATGCTATCTATACAAACGGCAAGTACTATCTTGTTTTCCCTGCAAAGGACAAGGACGACATCTTCAGGATCGGCGTTGCTGAGTCCGATTCACCTGTAGGTCCCTTCAAGCCTCAGGAGAATTACATTCAGGGAAGCTACAGCATTGACCCTGCAGTCCTCTTAGATGATGACGGCAAGATCTGGTGCTACAACGGCGGCCTCTGGGGCGGCCAGCTCGAGATGTGGCAGTCCGGCTCATTCAATCCCAATGAGCACCGTCCTGAAGGCGACGAGAAGGCTTTAGGACCCTTGGTCGCTGAGTTCACACCTGACATGACAGCTTATAAGGCTGCTCCCAAGATGATCACCATCCTCGACGAGAACGGTGAGCCCATCAAGGCAGGCGACGAAGACCGCCGCTACTTCGAAGATCCGTGGATGCACAAGTTCAACGGCAAGTACTATTTCTCATACTCCACAGGTACGACACACTACCTCTGCTATGCTGAAGGTACTTCACCTGAGGGCCCCTTCACATACAAGGGAAGGATCATGGAGCCTGTTATCGGCTGGACAACACATCACTCCATCGTTAACATCGACGGCGAGTGGTACCTCTTCTATCACGATGCAAAGAGATCCGGCGGCTGCTCACACAAGAGATCCGTTAAGTTCACAAAGCTCACTATCTCTGAAGACGGCACGATCGAGACGATCCATCCTTACGATCACGAAGGCTGATGAGCTTCTGATCTTTCTGACACAGCGAAAAGATGAACAAGGCCCGGAGCGATCCGGGCCTTTTAATTGCAAAAATATAAGCAGAAAGAGAAATCATTAAATCCAAGAAAATTCTTGGATGTACAAGATCGTACACGGAACGGCTGCCTGCGAAGCCTTTATTGCTCCGTGCCGGACCCGCCACAGGCGCTAAGCGTTCTCTTTCTGCTAAGCGTTATTATACTCGCGGGATTTAGCAAATCAAATTGAGCCGTTTGCGAAAAGCACTCCCGGATCAGGGATTAGATTCAGTCTGAGGATCAGGAGTCTGATTATTGGAGCCGCCGCCTTCACTGCTGCTTCCGCCTGAACCTGAGCCGCTGCCGCTGCCGCCTGAGCTTTCACCGCCACCTTCGCCGCCTGTTCCTTCACCGGTGCCTGTACCAGTACCTTCGCCTGTGCCGGTGCTTGTTCCTTCACCGGTTCCTTCGCCGGTACCTTCACCTGTACCCGTACCTTCGCCTGTGCCGGTGCTTGTTCCTTCACCGGTTCCTTCGCCGGTTCCTGAACCGCCGCTGCCTTCACCGGTGTTTTCCTGAGTAGTTGTAGGAGCCGGAGTGGGTGTTGCTTTCTTGGCTACAGGCCAGTAGATCTGGGTCTGCGGTTTAGGTGTCGGAGTATTGGTGGGCACCGGAGTCGCCGTGGGTTCCGGTGTGGGAGTTGCCGTAGGGATCGGAGTAGGTGTGTCCGTTGCCTGAGGCGTCTCTTCGACTGTTGTGGTTGTTATTTCTTCCTTGGTCGTAGGCACCTCATAGGAATTGACTATGTTGGCATCGGTCTTTCGACGGTCACAGATGACCGCAAAAATGCCTATACCGAGAATGCCTAAAAGTGCGATGACGCTTACGGCAATGGTGCCGGTTAATCTGCTGTTAAATCTGCTGACTGGCTGGAGAGTCATGGTTTCTCTTTCGTCCTCGTCAATGAACGGCATGCCGTAAGAGATGTTGGGATCATCTTCAGTGTCATATTTATGCGGTTCGGTGTAAGTTCTTGCCGAATCGAGTTCATCTGCCTGCGATTCGTGATCGTAGGCATAGTTGTTTTCCTGAGAATCTGTTCCGCTGTTGCCGGCTGCGCCCGTGAATTCAATATTCTGAGGTTCGGAATGGGGTTCTTCCGAAGGAGCTGCGCCTGAAGCGAATTCTTCTGAGATCTGCTCGTTTACGACTTCTGAATAATCAACTTCTGGAACGGTCTCATAGCCGTAACCTTCGTTGAATGAGTCTTTTGCGTATCTGTCCTGGCGGGTCTCGTTTCCGTAATAAGCGCCTATGGTATCAGGCACTGAGCCGTCGCCGTACTTGAAGACGGAGGATTCCTTGACTTCATATTCGCCGGCAACCGAGTCGTCGCCGTATTCGAAGTTGTCGGAGGAACCGGAACTGCTGCCGGTGTTCTCGAATCCGGAATCACCGGGATATACAAACCCGCCTGTATTATCGGATTTTTGGCCGTTTGAGTTGTTGTTCCTGTCTTTTTCGTTATCCCTGAAGGCGCCCATCTGTGTCACCCTTTCGACTAAGTGCTTCTTTCTCATTTCGCGCTTGGTTTTGTATAATAAGCGCGGACAGTTTTCCTAGTCTGACAATTTAAGTATAAGTATCTGATAAAAAAAGAGAGTGTTATTATCGTGACGATTTATTGGCCGAATTATTACAAAGATTTCACGTGCAAGGCCGGCAACTGCCTTCACACATGCTGTGCCGGCTGGGTCATCGGAATCGATGAGAGATCTCTTATGAGATTTAAAGGCGATCCCGATGTTTCAAGCAAGATCTCTGACGGATGTTTTGTCCTTGAAGACGGAAGATGTCCTTTCTTACGGGACGACAATCTCTGCGAGATGATCATTAAGCACGGCGAGGATTATCTTTGTGACATCTGCAAAGAGCACCCCAGATTCTATAACGAATTTGATGACCATACCGAGGCAGGCATCGGACTTGTCTGCGAGGAAGCATGCAGCCTGGTTCTGGAAGCAGACGCGCCGTTTTCTCTTGTTTCTGATGACGGCTCGAAAATGGAACTCCCGGATTACGTGAAGGCTGTTTTCGATACCGGCAAACCTCTCACTGAAAGATTTTCTGCAATAAGCGGCGGCAGAAGGGCAGGGTCAAAGCTGCGCGCGGAGATCTTCCATGAGATGGAAGTAATGGACCCCAAGTGGAGCAGGCTTCTTGAGAAGATCATCAATGCGCCTGTCGCTGAACAGGACGCGGATAAGGTAATCCTGGATAATGAGAAGGCATTTGCAAACTTTGCAGCATACCTGCTCTACCGTTATAAGGGAGCCGGCAGGTTCGCTTCAGAGGCGGCATATCTTCTTGCCGACCTTGTCGTAAAGGGGTGCGGGCTTGCTGAAGTGGCCAGAGAGTTCTCTTGTGAGGTCGAATATTCCGACATCAACATCGATGAGGCGTTAGAGACATTCGGATAAGGGAAAAATCGTGTTAAAAATACCTGTGTAACAATGTTACACTTAATAAAATCAAGCTTTGGGAGGATAGTATGACAGCTGATTACAACCAGATGGAATGGACAGCCAACCCGGGTTTTAAGGGCGGAGAAGGCACTTTCTACAACAAGACTTTTACCGACGGCATCAACAAGATGATGCACGGCAAGTTAGAACCCGGTTCATCAATCGGATATCACAAGCATGAGGGAAACTGCGAGATGATATTCATCCTGGAAGGTGAGGGCAAAGTCCTCTACGATGACACGGAAGAAGCTGTTAAGCCGGGCACCGTTCATTATTGTCCTGAGGGACATTCCCATTCGCTCATTAACAACGGCAGCGAAGATCTGATATTCTATGCAGTGGTACCCAAACAATAAGGGAATAAGGGAGGGATAGATATGCCACATTCATCAGGCGGCGGTTCGCACGGAGGCGGATCGCACGGCGGTTCGCATGGAGGCTCAAGCGGCCCCCGCACATCGTCACGTTATTTTGCGGGTTCAAGAAGATACCGGAAGCATAATCTGAACACCGGGTTAGACGAATATGTTTATGCTTCGTCTAAGCCTCAGAAGGCAGGAAAGTCTTCTATTATCTTTTTATCCGTTTTCTCCGCATTCTTTCTTGGTGCGACAGGCATTGTGGCTCTTCAGAATGTGCCTCATAAACTTAAGGCAAAGTACATGGATGTGCCCACTGTTTATGACAGCATAGATGTGATCGAAGATGATGTTTCGCTTGTCAGAACGCTTAACAAGTATCAGGATCTGACGGGGATCTGTACGGTCATTTATACGACGTATGATGAAGACTGGAATGAATACTACGAAGATCTCGAGGCGTATACATTTCATAAATATACGGCCTTTTACAAGGACGAGGCGCATTTCGTGATCGTCTACAGCATTCCTGTGAATGACCGTGTATTGATCGACGAAGATCCGGATTATATTCCTGATTACAGTTGGGAAGCGGTCCAGGGTGACGATACGGATCCGATTATCACGGAGACTTTTTTCAAGCGGTTTGCAGACATAGTCCAGGACGGACTCGAGGACGGCGATAATCCCGGAGAAGCATTCAATAATGCATTCAAATATGCAAACAAAAACGCTGAAAGCAAACTTAAGCCGGGTTCTGTCAGCCGGGTCTTAAGCGTGGCGGGGTCACTTGCTCCGCTGCTGTTAGTGGCAGGATTCCTTGGATTGTTCCTTTTCCTCAGCATAAAGCAATACAGGAAAGACAAGTATATCGAGTACGAGGAGGTGCCGTTCGACGGATCTGAGGGACAGGTCCAGGATCAGAAGATCCCTGCAGGATCTGCCGTTTTCTATACCACGACATATTCACCTTCCGGCTATAAGACATCTCAGAAAGTCGTAAAGGCGACTTCGATCATCGGTATCGTATTTGTCATTCCGTTTATCGTCACCGGACTTGGCATGATCGGTGGCGGCACTGCTCTTCTCTCGAACGTTGACAGAACAGGAGGCATTTTCTTAATGGCCTTCGGCGTGCTCTGGACAATCATGTCGGTCTTCATATTTATCACTCAGATCATTAATATTTCCAAGGCAAGGAAAAGGGAAGCAGAACAGTCATCTGATGTTCCTGCTTCAAATCCGGTCAGCAAGACGCCCGCACCGCCTGTTATGTCTTCACAGCCGGAAACAAAGCCGGAATTCGATCCTCAGTTTTCCCGGCCTTCGCAGAGTTCCATTGAAGATGATGACGAAGACTACAGGCGCATGAAGCGTAAGGGATTCGAGTAATTCAGGATCCTTTGAAGATCAGCTTCGTGAGTTTGCCCGATATCCACGAACATGCAAACACAAAAGGCGTGAGGAGCACCATCGTCCAGATGAAGATCAGGATCGTTATCTTAGGCCATGTGATCAGGAATGATAATTCGATCGTGTTCTTGAAGAACATGCCGCTCAAGAGCCAGTAGAAGACCGAATTCTTCCCGATGAACGGGAGCACGTATCTGCTCTTGTATCTCATGTTGTCTATCAGGAGCAGGAATGCGCACACGAATACGGGTCCGAAGAACACGTCAGCCATGCAGCAGTGATACAGGATCGAATCGCCGAAGAACGTATTCACGATGAACCTTAAGTAGAACATGTTTCCGATGATAAGGAGCGTTAAGATTATCACGAGATAGCTAGGGAACTTGTCTGCAAATTCACGCACTTTCTTGTATGTGTTGTATTTCGCGAAAAGAATACCGATGGCAAACAAAGGAAACCACGCGAGCAGGAACACGACCGTGCTTGCCAGAAATGACGGAATGCTCTCGTAATATTCTTCGTGCAGGAATCTTTGGAAGATGAGCGCAAGCGCAAACGGCAGGACGACATAGATCAGCATGTCGATCAGGGCGTTCTTCTTCCACTTTCTTTCGATGAGCCTTATGAGGGGCAGGACCAGGAGCAGAAGAACATAGAGCTTTATGAACCACGAGAAGGTCACATACAAGATCTCGCTCGAGTGGATCAGCGCAAAGAGGTTGACGAAGATATACTTGGCTTCGAACTTGCCCGCATAGATCAGATAGCAGATAGCGATGATCATTACAATCCAGTAGGGGATGAGAGTCTTGACGAGCCTTTTGAGGATATAAGTCTTGCCGGTGGATTCTTTGTTTATGTAGGACTTGTAAAGTCCGTATCCGGAACAGAACAGGAACATGGCAAGGCAGATCTTGCCTGAAGCGCCGATGACGTATGAAGCGCCTTCGGTGCCGGGAATGATCGCCGACCAGCCTTCCAGGTATTCGACGCCGAAGAGGTGATGCCACATCAAAAGCAGGAGGGCGATGCCCTTAAGGTCCTGCGTTTTCTCGGAGGTGATATCCGTGCCGGCGATCGGTACCTTTTTGCCCATGTTAATCGTTCTCGTAAAGTCTGAAAGTGTCTGCGTATCTTAAGTTCGGCTTGATGTAAACGGGATTGGCGTGACCTGTCGCAAGCATTACCTCATTGACCATGATGTATGTGCTGCCTGTGTCGATCCAGACGTAAGCGAGGGTTCTCTCGTACTGGTCATATCTTCCTTCGTCATATTCGAGATAGACGGTCTTAACGTCGGCCAGGAGTTCTTTTAAGAACTTCGATGCATCTCTGCCTTCTTCGGTATTCTTGCTCTCGTCCTCCAGAGCTGATTCCGGAGCGTTGATGCCTGTAAGACGCACTCTCAGCCTGTTGTTGTCTGGGTCATGCACGATGATGGTGTCACCGTCGACAACTCTTTCGAGCTCACAAGGGACAAGAACGGAAGGATCGATCTGGAGGGTGACTCCGAAGGGGAGCTCCGTGCCTCCGATATCGTTCCCGGAAAAGACGGATGCCGCAGTGTCGGAAGTCTCTTTGTAGACTGTCTGCTGGATCCCGGGCTCGAGACAGCCTGTAAGAAGCCCCGCAGCAAGCGTAAAGCATAGTGCGGCGGTAGGGATTAGACGCTTAAAATACCCCGGAAATGAGGTTTTCGCGAGGCTCGAAAAGCGATGAACATCAGACTTTATTACATTTTTCATGAAAGTATTTTAATCCATAATTTTTACTGTGCAAAGTCGGGATACCTATGTTAGAATTCTGACTAGTAATTTTTTCTATATATTTAAGGGGGCGTACGAATATGCCAAAGAGAGACGACATCAACAAGATCCTCATCATCGGTTCAGGTCCTATCATCATCGGCCAGGCTTGCGAGTTCGACTATTCCGGAACACAGGCTTGTAAGGCTTTGAGAAAGCTCGGTTATGAGATCGTTCTGGTCAATTCCAATCCTGCGACCATCATGACTGACCCTGATGTAGCAGACAGAACCTACATCGAACCGCTCAACGTAAAGCGTCTTGAACAGATCATCGCTAAAGAGCGTCCTGATGCGCTTCTCCCTAACTTAGGCGGACAGTCAGGCCTCAACCTCTGCTCCGAGCTCGCTAAGGCCGGAATCCTTGAGAAGTACGGCGTTCAGGTAATCGGCGTACAGGTCGATGCCATCGAGAGAGGCGAGGACAGAATCGAGTTCAAGGAGACAATGACATCCCTCGGAATCGAGATGCCCAGATCCCACGAGGCTTATTCAGTTGAAGAAGCAGTCAAGATCGCAGAAGATCTCGGCTACCCTGTAGTTATCAGACCTGCTTACACAATGGGCGGCGCAGGCGGCGGCCTCGTATACAACATCGACGAGCTTAAGACAGTAGTCGAGAGAGGCCTTGCAGCTTCCATGATCCACCAGGTACTCGTAGAAGAGTCCATCAGCGGCTGGGAAGAGCTCGAACTCGAAGTCGTAAGAGACGCTAAGAACAACGTCATCACAGTCTGCTTCATCGAGAACATCGACCCTATCGGCGTTCACACAGGCGACTCTTTCTGCTCTGCACCGATGCTCACCATCTCACAGGACGTTCAGGATATCCTTCAGGATTATTCATACAGGATCGTTAAGGCTATCGAGGTTATCGGCGGCTGCAACTGCCAGTTCGCTCACGACCCGAAGACAGGCAGGATCGTCGTTATCGAGATCAACCCGAGAACATCCAGATCTTCAGCTCTCGCTTCCAAGGCTACAGGTTTCCCTATAGCGCTCGTTTCCGCTATGCTCGCTTGCGGCCTCACATTGGATGAGATTCCCTGCGGCAAGTACGGCACACTCGACAAGTATTATCCGGACGGCGACTATGTCGTAATCAAGTTCGCAAGATGGGCTTTCGAGAAGTTCCACGGAGCTCAGGACAAGCTTGGCACACAGATGAGAGCCGTAGGCGAAGTCATGAGTATCGGTAAGACATATAAGGAAGCTTTCCAGAAGGCTATCAGATCCCTTGAGAAGGACAGATACGGTCTGGGCTTTGCAAAGGACTTCAACAAGCTTTCCAAGGAAGAGCTCATGCTCAAGCTCACACAGCCCTCTTCCGAGCGCCAGTTCATCATGTATGAAGCACTTCGAAAAGGCGCTACAGTCGAAGAACTCTATGAGCTTACAAAGATCAAGCACTGGTTCATCGAGCAGATGAAAGAGCTCGTTGAAGAAGAGGAGGCACTCCTCAAGGGCGCAGGCAGGATCCCTGATGAGCCCGTTCTCCGCCAGGCTAAGCTCGACGGCTTCTCCGATAAGTATCTCTCACAGCTCTTGAGCGTCTCTGAAGATCTTATCCGCCGCGCACGTTATGAATACGGCATCAAGGAAGCCTGGGAAGGCGTTCACGTATCCGGAACACAGGATGCTGCTTATTACTATTCCACATATCACCTCGCTGAGGACAAGTCACCTTCTTCCAACAACAAGAAGATCATGATCCTTGGCGGCGGCCCTAACAGAATCGGCCAGGGCATCGAGTTCGACTACTGCTGCGTACACGCTGCATTGGCATTGAAGAAGCTCGGCTTCGAATCCATCATCGTTAACTGCAACCCTGAGACGGTTTCAACAGACTACGATACATCTGATAAGCTCTATTTCGAGCCTCTCACACTTGAAGACGTTCTCGCTATCCACGAGAAGGAAAAGCCGATCGGCGTTATCGCCCAGTTCGGCGGCCAGACACCTCTGAACCTCGCAGCTTCACTGAAGGCTAACGGCGTTAACATTCTCGGTACAACACCTGAGACTATCGACCTTGCAGAAGACAGAGATCACTTCCGCGCCATGATGAACCGTTTGGGCATCCCGATGCCTGAAGCAGGCATGGCTGTAAACGCTGATGAGGCTATCTCAATCGCAAACAAGATCGGCTACCCCGTAATGGTACGTCCTTCTTACGTTCTCGGCGGAAGAGGAATGGAAGTCGTTCACGACGACGAGATGATGAGAGTCTATATGAATGCGGCTGTCGGTGTTACACCTGACAGACCGATCCTCATAGACCGTTTCCTGCACCACGCAACAGAGTGCGAAGCAGATGCTATCTCTGACGGCACAAACTGCTACGTTCCTGCAGTCATGGAGCATATCGAGCTTGCCGGAATCCACTCCGGTGACTCCGCATGCATCCTGCCTTCAAAGAACCTCGCACCCGAGATCGTTGAGACGATCAAGGAATACACAAGAAAGATCGCTGTCGAGATGCACGTTGTCGGTCTCATGAACATGCAGTATGCGATCGAAGACGGTGTCGTTTTCGTGCTCGAGGCTAACCCCCGTGCATCCAGAACCGTACCGCTCGTATCCAAGGTCACAGGTACCAACATGGTCAAGATCGCTACGGACATCATGACATCGAGCCTTACCGGCAGACCGTCACCCGTACCGGAACTCCACGATAAGGTCATCCCTCACTACGGAGTCAAGGAAGCAGTCTTCCCGTTCAACATGTTCCAGGAAGTAGACCCTATCCTCGGACCCGAAATGAGATCCACAGGTGAAGTTCTCGGCCTCGCAACACACTTCGGTGAAGCAAGCTTCAAGGCTCAGGAAGCAACAAAGACAGAGCTCCCGCTGTCAGGCAGCGTTCTCCTGTCCGTTTCCGACCTCGACAAGGTAGACCTCATCGAAGTTGCTCAGATGTTCTCTGACCTGGGCTTCAAGATCTACGCTACAGGCGGAACCTATGACATGATCAGCAGCTCCGGAATCAAGGCCGAGAAGGTCAAGAAGCTCTACGAGGGCAGACCCAACATCGGCGACATGATCCTCAACCGCGACATCGATCTCGTCATCAACACACCTGCCGGCAAGACATCCTCACACGATGACTCCTACATCCGTAAGGACGCCATCCGCCAGCATGTTCCTTACATCACGACAATGGCTGCTGCCAAGGCTTGCGCCGAAGGCATCAAGGCTGCCAAGGAGCACACATTTGAGGTCAAGGCACTCCAGGACTATCACGCTGATATTAAGTAAGTGATTTTATAATTTGTTTATTGCGGCCGGGCTCTGATTTGAGTCCGGCCGTTTTTATAGTTGGCGTTTTTGTTGTTTTGCTTGGATATTGAAAAAGGGCGGTAATTTGGGTGGCAGTAGCCGTTCATTTAGCCGGCTTTTTGGCTGTTTTGGGCCGTTTGGGCGGTAATTTGGGCGGCAGTAGCCGTTCATTTAGCCGCTCAAATATAGCGGGGTAAAATCCAGGCAAAACTTCAGGCGCCGCCTGGAATTCCGCCTGGAATCTGGCCATATTTACCCCAAACTTCAGGCAAATCTTCAGGCGCCGCCTGGAATTCCGCCTGGAATTCGACCGTTTTCACCCCAAACTTCGGGCAAAACTTCAGGCGCCGCCGTGCATTCCGCCGACGTTTTACGGCATGTGCTGCCGTGCATTTCCAAAGCATCAAAAACCACATTTTGCCACAGTTTTCACTAGATAAATCTTGCTATCGTTGAGAGCAAGAATTGTATAGCAAATTTTGTAAAAATCGAGCTTTTCGAGCGTACAGAAAAACGCAAAAGCCAAATAAACACTGAAAACATACACGAAAAAGTTAGCAAAATAAGATTAATACCCCAATCGCAAAAAGTGTTGAATTTGTTGATTACGCATAACTTTTTTTGAATAATATTTGCATTTTGGTAAATGCCTTTTATCTTTTAATCATTTAGTATGTTTCTTGTACTATTATGCGAATCGGGAGGTTCATATGTATTTTATAGGTATTGATCTCGGAACATCGGCAGTTAAGCTCCTGCTCATGCAGAGCGGCGGAAAGATCATCAGAACAGTTTCTGAAAGCTATCCCGTTAACTTCCCGCAGACCGGCTGGTCCGAACAGAATCCCGAAGATTGGTTCGACGGAACGATCAAGGGCTTGTCCAAGCTCCTTGAAGGCATCGACGGCAATGAAGTTGCAGGTATCAGCTTCGGCGGCCAGATGCACGGACTTACTCTTCTTGACAGCGAAGGCCAGGTAATCAGACCTGCGATCCTTTGGAACGACGGCAGATCCCAGGTGGAGACAGACTATCTCAACAATGAGATCGGCAAGGCTAATCTTTCAAAGTACACAGGAAACATTGCTTTCGCAGGCTTTACGGCTCCTAAGGTAATGTGGGTACATAAGAATGAACCCGAGAATTTTGCAAAGATCGCAAAGATCTTGCTCCCTAAGGACTATCTTGCTTACAGACTTTCCGGCGTTTTCGCAACAGACGTTTCTGACGCTTCAGGCACGCTCTATTTCGATTGCGAGAACAGAAAGTGGTCTGAAGAAATGCTTAAGATCTTGGACATGAAGGCTGAGTGGCTTCCCGAAGTGTTCGAGAGTTATGAGGCAATCGGCAAGATCCTTCCTGAGATTGCAGAAAAGCTCGGAATCAATAAAGATTGCGTTATCGCGGCAGGCGCCGGTGATAATGCAGCAGCGGCCGTAGGTATGGGGATCATCGGCAATGGCGGTTGCAATATCTCACTCGGTACTTCCGGAACGATATTCATCGCTTCGAGCACATTCAAGAACGATGAAGCTAACTCGCTTCACGCTTTCGATCACGCAGATGGCGGATTCCATCTCATGGGCTGCATGCTCTCTGCTGCATCCTGCAACAAGTGGTGGATGGAAGAGATCATCGGCACAACAGATTATTCCAAGGAACAGGAAGGCCTTGAGGCTCTCGGAACCAACAAAGTATTCTTCCTTCCTTATCTCATGGGCGAGAGATCACCTCTCAACAACCCTGACTGCCGCGCTATGTTCGTAGGCATGTCAATGGATACAACACGTAAGGACATGACACTTGCAGTTATGGAAGGCGTTGCGTTCGCATTAAGAGATTCTTTCGAGTGCGCGAAAAAGATGGGCCTCGACATCAAGAGCTCTTCGATCTGCGGCGGCGGTGCCAAGTCCAAGCTCTGGTGCACGATCGTATCCAACGTTCTTGGTATCGAACTCACACAGACAGAGAACGACGAAGGTCCTGCAATGGGCGGCGCGCTCCTCGCAGCAGTTGCATGCGGCGAATATGCTTCAGTAGAAGAAGCTTGCGCAGCTACGGTTTCCAAGCACGTATCCGTTGTTCCCACACCTGAGCTCGTTGCTAAGTATGACGAGAGATATAAGGAATTTTCAAAGATCTATCCCGCAATGAAGGAGGCAGGTTTATGGTAATTTATGAGGCAACATCTTCCAATTTCAAAAAGTACGGAAGAATCGTTAAGAACATCGATTTCGGACCCGTTATCGAAGCTCTTAACAAGATCGCTCTTCCCGCTGAAGGCGTAGCTTATGAGCCTACGGTAGCTTCTCTTGAAGAGGCATCCGCAAAGGTCGATGTAAGCAGACTTTTCGGCGGCGAACTCAAGCTCGAGACAGGTTATTGTGCAGGTCACAATACTCTTCTTAATGCTGTTGAGTATCACAGATCTTCCGAAGTAAACGTAGCTGCAACAGACTGCATTCTTCTTTTGGGATCACAGCAGGATGTAACGGATGATTTCCATTACGATACTTCCAAGATCGAAGCATTTCATATCCGCAAGGGCACAGCAGTTGAGCTCTATGCTACAACTCTTCACTATGCACCCTGCGGCATCGAGAACGACGGTTTTATGGTAGGCGTAATCCTTCCTTATGGCACAAACTTCGATCTCGAAGAAGATCATATCGACTGCCTGGCTAACTCAGGCGACGAAGATAAGCTCCTTACAGCAAAGAATAAGTGGCTTATCGCTCATCCCGACGCTCCCGGTGAGAAGGGTCATTTCCCCGGACTCATTGGTGCTAATATTGAAGTCAACGTGACTAAAAAACAGATGGAGGAAATCTAAAATGTCAAAGAAATTATTTAACGCACCCGACGTTAAGCTCGCTATCGTAGCAGTATCCCGTGACTGCTTCCCAGAATCACTTTCCGTAAACAGAAGAAAGGCTCTTGTTAAGGCTTATACCGAGAAGTATGGTGCTGATGACATCTATGAGTGCCCTATCTGCATCGTTGAGTCCGAGATCCATATGGAGCAGGCATTAGCTGACATCAAGGCTGCAGGCTGCAACGCTCTTTGCGTTTACCTCGGCAACTTCGGACCTGAGATCTCCGAGACAATGCTCGCTCAGCAGTGGGGCGGCCCCGTTATGTTCTGCGCAGCAGCAGAAGAATCACAGAATGACCTGGTTGGCGGAAGAGGCGACGCTTACTGCGGTATGCTCAATGCTTCCTACAACCTCAAGATCCGTGGCGTAAACGCTTACATTCCTGAGTATCCTGTCGGAAACGCAGAAGAGTGCGCTGACATGATCAACGAGTTCATCCCTGTAGCTAGAGCTCTCTATGCTATGAAGAATTTGAAGATCATTTCTTTCGGACCTCGTCCGCAGAACTTCTTCGCATGCAACGCTCCCATCGAGCCTTTGTACAGAATGGGCGTTGAGATCGAAGAGAACTCTGAGCTCGACCTTTTCGAAGCTTTCAAGAATCATGAAGGCGACGAGAGAATCCCTGCTAAGGTTGCAGAGATGGAAGCAGAGCTCGGCGCAGGCAACAAGAAGCCTGAGATCCTCGAAAAGCTCGCTCAGTACGAGCTCACACTCCTTGACTGGGTTGAGGCTCACAAGGGTTCAAAGAAGTTCGTTGCTATCGCCGGTAAGTGCTGGCCTGCATTCCAGACACAGTTCAAGTTCGTTCCTTGCTATGTAAACAGCCGTCTCACAGGTATGGGTATCCCGGTTTCCTGCGAAGTTGATATCTATGGCTGCCTCTCCGAGTACCTCGGATATGTTATCTCCGAAGATATCGTTACTCTCCTCGACATCAACAACTCCGTACCTCACGACATGTACGACGAGTCCATCAAGGGCAAGTTCGACTACAAGTTCACAGATACATTCATGGGCTTCCACTGCGGTAACACATGCTCCAAGAAGCTTGCTTTCTGCGAGATGAAGAACCAGATGATCATGGCTCGTGCTCTCCCTGTAGAGGTTACAAACGGTACACTCGAGGGCGACATCGCTCCCGGTGACATCACATTCTACAGACTGCAGTCCACATCTGACGGTCAGATCAGAGCTTATGTTGCGGAGGGTGAGGTTCTCCCTGTTGCTACTAAGTCCTTCGGCGGCATCGGCGTTTTCGCTATCAAGGAGATGGGCAGATTCTACAGATACTTCCTTATCGAGAAGAACTTCCCTCACCACGGCGCTGTTGCATTCGGTCACTATGGAAAGGCTCTTTACAACCTCTTCACATATCTTGGCATTTGCCCTTGCGACATCGGCTACAACAAGCCCGCAGGCGACAGATATCCGAAGGAAAATCCTTTCAACGCACCGTTCAACTGATATAGTTTGGATATGTATGGTGGGGCTTGATCTATGGGTCAAGCCCTTCCGTATGTCTCAGGCTTAAAGAATAAATCATTAAGAAAAGGGAAAACCTAAAATGAACAACAAAGAACTTCAAATCACAGCGACAAAGGTTCGCAAGGGAATCGTTGAAGCAGTTCACAGTGCAAAGTCCGGCCATCCGGGCGGATCACTTTCCGCTGCAGATATGTTCACTTTTCTTTATTTTGAAGAAATGAACATTGATCCTAAGAATCCGAAAGATCCTAACAGAGACAGATTCGTTCTCTCCAAGGGCCACACAGCTCCGGGTCTTTATTCCACACTCGCAAACAGAGGATTCTTCCCCGTTGAAGACCTTAAGACACTTAGAAAGCTCGGTTCTTACCTCCAGGGACATCCCTGCATGACAGAGACTCCCGGCGTAGACATGAGCACAGGTTCACTTGGTCAGGGTGTTTCCGCTGCAGTCGGTATGGCTCTTGCTGCAAAGCTCAATGGTGATTCCTACAGAGTTTATGCTCTTACAGGTGACGGTGAGATCCAGGAAGGCCAGATCTGGGAAGCATTCATGTTCGCAGGCGCTAAGGGTATCGACAACCTCACAGTAGTTATCGATAACAACGGACTTCAGATCGACGGTAAGATCGATGACGTTTGCTCACCTTATCCGATTGACAAGAAGCTCGAAGCATTCAACTTCAATACGATCTGCATCGACGGTCACGATTTCGACCAGATCAGAGATGCATTCGCAAAGGCTAAGGAATGCAAGGGCAAGCCTACGGCTATCATCATGAAGACAACCAAGGGCAAAGGCGTCTCCTACATGGAGAATCAGGCAGGCTGGCACGGCAAGGCTCCTTCTGACGAAGAGTACGAGCAGGCTATGAAAGAGCTTGATGAGCAGTTAGCAAAATATGAAGCAGAGGTATGATCATGGGAGATATAGTAAAAATCGCTACACGTGAGAGTTATGGTAACGCACTCGCAGAGCTCGGCAAAGTGAACCCCAACGTGGTAGTTCTCGATGCTGACCTCGCAGGCGCAACAAAGACTTCCACATTCAAGAAGGCATTCCCGGATCGTCATATCGACTGCGGAATTGCAGAAGCAAACATGACAGGCATCGCTGCAGGTCTTTCCACATGCGGCAAGATCCCGTTCGTTTCATCTTTCGCTATGTTTGCAGCAGGCAGAAACTTCGAGCAGGTAAGAAACTCCATCGGTTATCCGCACCTCAATGTTAAGATCGGCGCTACACACGCTGGTATCACGGTAGGTGAGGACGGTGCTTCCCACCAGTGCTTAGAGGATATCGCTCTTATGAGAACTATCCCCGGCATGACAGTTATCGTTCCTTCCGACGACATCGAAGCTAAGGCTGCTGTTTTCGCTGCTGCTGAGACAGAGGGACCTTTCTACATGAGATTCGGAAGAGCTGCTGTACCGGTAATCAACGACAATCCTGACTACAAGTTCGAAGTAGGCAAGGCTGTTGTTCTCAAGGACGGCACAGACATGGTAATCTTCGCTTGCGGCGTATGCGTAGCTGAGGCCCTCGGCGCAGCTGAGAAGCTCGCAGCTGACGGCATCAACGCAGCAGTCGTAAACATCCACACGATCAAGCCCATCGACAAGGATACAGTTCTCGAGTTCGCTAAGAAGACAAACAGAGTCTTCACAGTTGAAGAGCACTCCGTCATCGGCGGTATGGGCAGTGCAGTATGCGACGTTCTCGCTGAAGAGTATCCTGTTAAGGTTACAAAGATCGGCGTCTATGACAGATTCGGCAAGTCCGGCCCGGCTGGTGCCCTCATGAAGGAATTCCAGCTCGACGCTGAGGGAATCTACAACCAGATCAAGGCTAAGATCTGAGTCTTTTTTCGAAGTATTCGAAAATAATGACGGCGTCTTCACTGCGAAGGCGCCGTTTTTTTATCTTTGCGTCCGGTTCCGGGGTTCGCTGAATGTTGCCCGTGTGGTGAAAATGTGCAAAGGGTGAAATCGTACTCTTTTGAGCCCGGAAAACGTACGGTCAGGCGTCTTGCAAAATAAGCCGCGCTCCTTGCATGTGCTTCCTGTCCATGACACCCATAACTACATTAAAAAGGCCGTCTCATCGAGTAAGACGGCCCTATATCAGGAAAATACAAAACCAATTATTATCCTCGTCTGCCGTCCCCTTCCTTGTCGACAAAGGAGATGTCGGCGCCGAGCTTTTCGAATATCCTCTTAAGGAATATAGAATAGAAAGCGGCGATAATGGAGATTCCCATGAAGATAAGAAGACTTAACGTCAGGGAAGGGAACTGCCAGAGAACATAAACGAGACCTGCTGTGATAACAACATACATGATGGTAACGGGGACGTTGGATATCGAGAGCAGGAGCGCGTTCTTCAGGATCTGGATGAATGACTCTTCGAACCAGGCAAGAAGAGGGAAGGAATAAAGCGTATTTGCAAGGATCACGAAGAGGAAGAAGTAAGGGAAGTACTGTACCCATCTTGCTGTTTCGGGCGGGAGCATGGAGTTGCAGAGCACGATCTCAACGATGAAGAGTGCGGAAAATGCGGCATAGAGAAGCTCTAAGCCCGTTGCCTTAAGGAAGTTGTCCCTGAATGCCTTGAAATAATCCCTGAAAATGGCGGGATTGTCGCCTGCGAGTATTGCGATCGTTATTCTGTAGAGTGCCGTCAGTGAAGCACCGATCGTGAAGATTGGAATACAAGTAATAATAAATAATAAATTAACTATAATCAGATTACATAATCCTGTAAGGAATCTGGTAGCTGCACTTTTAGGATTGAAAAACGAAGGACGGGTTGCCGGAGCCTTCTTGTCATTTGCCATATCAATTTCCCCTTGTTCTCTATATAATAAACATACAAATACTACCACATAACCACGAAACTTGCGCACTTAAGGAGCGATTTGCACAAGAGCGGCCCACAAGCCTTGTCAAAAATGCGACACGTTACACTCCTTTTTATGCAATTTAACTTCTCTGAAAGCAAAAATTGTACAATTTACTCAAAAAAAGCAAGAAATGTATAACTGTGGTCAAATTGTAGCAAGAAATGTGGAGAAACATATTCCGTTTTTGACTAATATTTACAATGTAGAAGGGCCAAGAGGCCCCGAACAATTTCATTAAGGAGGAAACTTTATGAAAAAGGTTATTGCCAGTGTTCTTTCATTAGCTATGGTTGCAGCACTCGCTACAGGTTGCCAGAATGGTAACGGTGGAGAGACATCAGCACCTTCTAATGGCGGCAGCGGTGTAGATCCCGTACCTACAGACTCAGGTGTAGAGCCCTCAGACACAACAGCAACAGAGAAGCAGACTATGACATTCGGAACAGGTTCCGAGAAGATCAATCTTTGGTCTTTCACAGACGAGATCCCGAAGATGGTCGGTCAGTATGTTAAGCAGAAGCCCGAGTTCGGTGAGAAGTATACTGTTGAGTGTACAATCATCGCTACAGACGGTGGTGCTTATCAGACAGCTCTCGACAACGCTCTCGTAGCTGGTGGTGACACAGCACCTGACATGTATGCAGCAGAGGCAGCATTCATCCTCAAGTATTCACAGGGTGATATGGCTAAGTTCGCAGCTACTTACAAGGAACTCGGCATCGATGTAGATGCTAAGATCAAGGAAGCTGACATTGCTAAGTACACAATCGAAGTAGGTTCTCGCGGTGGCGATCTCGTAGCTCTCGGCTATCAGGCTACAGGCTGCGCTATGATCTACAACGCAGAAGTTGCTAAGGATGCATTCGGCACAGAAGATCCCGCTGAGATCGAGAAGATCGTAGGCGCTGGTTCCGGTAACTGGGACAAGTTCTTCGAAGCAGCAGCTAAGCTCAAGGAAAAGGGCTATGCAGCAGTTTCCGGTTCTGGTGACATCTGGAACGCTTGCGAGAAGTCTGCTGATACAGCATGGATCGTAAACGGTCAGCTCAACATCGACCCTAAGAGAGAGAAGTTCCTTGACATCGCTAAGACTCTTAAGGACAACGGTTGGTCTAACGACGCAGCTGGTTGGTCTGAGGCTTGGTATGCTGACATGAAGGGCGAAGGCGCTCAGAAGGTATTCGCTTTCTTCGGACCTGCTTGGCTCATCAACTACGTTATGATCGGTAACTCCGGTGGAAACAAGGCTGGTGAAGGCACATTCGGTCAGTGGAGAGTTTGCGCTCCGCCGGTAGGCTTCTTCTGGGGCGGCACATGGGTTCTTGGTAACAAGGACACAAGCAAGAAGGAAGGCGTTGCAGAGCTCATCGAGTGGATCACTCTTGACTCTTCTGATACAGGTCTCCAGTATCTCTGGGCTAACGGATCTGTAGACTGGGACAACGATCCTAACACAGCTACAGCTAAGGATACAGTAGCTTCTGCTACAGTTATGGCTAAGTCCGACGGTAAGCTCGACTTCTGCGGCGGCCAGAACGTATTCCCTGCATTCATCGCTGGTAACCAGTATGCTTCTGCTAAGGCTATGACACAGTATGATGAAACCATCAATGGTTACTTCACAGATGCTGCTTCTCAGTATGCAGAAGGCAACGTAGATAGAGATGGCGCTATCGAGCAGTTCAAGACGAACGTTCAGGATAACCTCTCCTTCTAATAGGATCTAATTTTTAGATGCTGTGACGGCAGGGTAGATCAGGTATTTACCCTGCCGTTTTTTAAAACTTAGAGGAGGCTGTAATGAGAAACAAAAGACTTGTCAATTATGCTAAGTACGGATACTTTTTCTCTATTCCGTTTATCCTTACTTTCTGCATATTTACGCTTTATCCGGTCATCTATACATTCGTGCTCGGATTCACAGATTTAAAGGGTGCAGGCAACACAGAGTGGCACTGGCTCCCTTCCGTTGGTAAGAATCTCTTTACCAACTTTACTGATGTATTAACATCCAAGACATTCCATAAGGCATTCAAAAATACATGGATCATCTGGATCCTGAACTTCATTCCCCAGATCGGATTCGCTCTCCTGTTCACCGCATGGTTTACAGACAGAAGATCCAAGGTTAAGGGAACAGGCTTATTCAAGATCCTCTTCTACATGCCTAACATCATCACAGCAGCTTCAATGGCTATCTTGTTCCAGAAGCTGTTCGGTTACCCGGTAGGTGCTGTTAACCAGCTCTTCAACGCTAACCAGCCCTACAACTTCTTAATCAATGAATGGCCTATTAAGCTCATCGTTGCTTTCGTTCAGTTCTTCCAGTGGTATGGTCATACAATGGTAAACCTCATCGCAGGTGTTATCGGTATCAGCCCTGAGATCTTCGAAGCTGCAGAAATCGATGGTGCGAACAGAGTTCAGACATTCTTTAAGGTAACCATTCCTTGTATTCGCCAGATCATGTTGTTCGTTCTCGTAACATCACTCATCGGCGGACTTAATATGTTCGATATTCCGCAGTTGTTGGTTGGCGCTAAGGCAGCTAACGGCGCGGCTCTTACAACAAATATGTACATTAGAAACCAGGCATTTGACGGTAGTTACCTCTACAATAGAGCTGCAGCTGCTTCTGTCATCTTGTTCCTTGTTATCGTTATTCTTTCTGCTATCGTTTTCTATATCCTCAGAGATAAGGACGAAGCTAGGCTCAAGAAGCTTAGAAAGCAGGAGCTCAGAGCAGCGAAGAAAGGTTTTTGAGGTGAATAGATATGGCTAATGAAGTAAAATTACATTCTATCAAGAAGAATGAGACAGCTCTTAAGGTAGTTATCTACGTCGTCTCAATCTTTTTCTCAATCATGACGCTGTTCCCCTTCGTTATGTTGATCTGTAACTCTTACAAGAGCACATACGAAGTTCAGGCGAGCACATTGTCACTCTATTCAAAGGAACCTTTGAAGAACCTCGCATTCAACTGGAAGCAGATCACAAGTAAGGACGCTTTCCACCCTGGCGTAGGTTTCAGAAACTCCTTTATCGTAGCTACATTGAGTACGGTCCTTAACGTTTACTTCTCCTGCCTCACAGCTTATGCTATTACAGCATATGAGTGGAAGCTCAGAGAAGGCTTCAACGCTATGATCATGGCAGTCATGATGATCCCTGGTACAGTTACAATGATCGGTTTCTTCCAGATGGCATACAAGATCGGATTGGTTAATAAGCTTTCAGCTCTTATTCTCCCTTCCATCGCTGCTCCTATGGTAGTATTCTTCATGCGTCAGTATCTGCAGGCTTCCCTCTCCATGGAGATCGTACAGTCCGCAAGAATCGACGGTGCAGGCGAGTTCAGAATCTTTAACCAGATCGTTATTCCGCTCATGAAGCCCGCTATTGCTACACAGGCAATCTTCGCTTATGTAGGTAGCTGGAATAACCTCTTCTCACCTATGATCCTCCTTACTGACAAGAATAAGAAGACTCTCCCGGTCATGGTATCCTTGCTCAACGGTGATATTTATAAGAAGGAATACGGCGCTATCTACTTAGGACTCCTTATCACAGTCCTTCCTCTTATCGTTGTTTACGCTTTCCTTTCTAAGTACATCGTAGAAGGTGTTGCATTGGGCGGTGTCAAGTCATAAGACTTGCTTCTCAATTCAACGTAGGTTTTAGCCTCGGCTAAACAAATAAAATAACACACTGCGTCTTTGGACATTGCCTCCCCAAAGACGCAGTTTTTTTATGTCTGTTTTTTCGAGGCCGCGAAAAGAATGCGTGCTGCATAAATAGAGACCGGCAATAAAATAAGGACCGGTACACGAGGAGTCGTACCAGCCCTTATCCAATAAAAGTGAAGGAGCACTTTTACTTCTTCTTCAGTCGTCTCATCCTGTTCCTGAATTGTGAGGGTGAGCACCCATATTGCTTCTTGAAGCATCGGCTTAATGAAGTCAGGTTGTTGAAGCCGCAGGACATCGCAATATCACTGATCTGGAGATCGGTGTCGGTGAGCTGTCTCTCGACTTCCTTAAGCTTTAATGTCGTCTGATAGTCGTTAAACGTCATGCCGGTATACTCCTTGAAGAGTCTCGCAAAGTGGAACTTCGAATAACCGACGTGAGTAGCTGCCTCGTCCATGGAGACGTTCTCAGAGCTGTGCATTGCGAGCCATTCGGCAAGTGACTTGAACTTGATGTAGACTTCGCGCTGTTTATCGTTCTGGACGACCACGAGGCTGTCTGAATAATCCTTCTTCATGAGCATGCCGAATACATCCATGAGCTTACTGAAGATGGCCATCTCCTTAACCGTTGTCGAGTAGAAGAAGTAGAGGTCGTTGATCTCCATGAATCTCTCGAAAACGAGACTGTAAACTTCCGGATGTGTCTCGGGAGTGATGAGAAGGGGTTCCTTGATTATCTTTCTGAATTCCTCGTAATCGAAGAGGCCTTGCAGAAAATCAATATTGAACAGATAGATGAACCTGATGCCTGATCTTGTGCCTGCGATCTTGTGAAGCATGTCCGGCGGTACCAGAAGGATCTCTTTCTCCTTAAGGATTATCGTTCTGTCATCGAAAATATAGGTATAGGATTTCTCGATCGGAATCGTGATCTCCAGACAACTGTGCTTGTGGACAGGGTAGTCCTCAGAACGGTTGTTATACCAGATGCGCATATTGGATCCCGGAATGAAATCAACTTCTTCTACATCATTGCTGACGATTCTGCCTGCAAAACTGCCGATAGGCTGCTGATACTTACCGGGAACGGAGTTATCGTTAAACTGCATTATTAATCCCCATACATAAAAGTGAATAATACAATTCTATATACTGATTTAGTCATTTTCAAGCCTGTTTGGGCATAAAAATAGCAAAATTTGTAAAATATCAAGCAGAATGTGATACATAATCAAATTTGGATACTGTAAAATCTAATCATCATTATTTACAGGGGAGAATATCGCTATGGACAGACAAAAAGCTAAGCAAAGAGCCGAAGAATTAGTAAGTAAGATGACCATCGAAGAGGCCTGCTCGCAGCTCAGATATGATTCTCCTGCGATCGACCGCTTGGGCATCCCTGAGTACAACTGGTGGAACGAGACTCTGCACGGAGTCGCAAGAGCCGGAACGGCAACGAGCTTCCCCCAGGCGATCGGATTAGGCGCTACTTTCGATACCGAACTCATGGGCGAAGTCGGTGAGGTCTGCGGCAATGAAGGCCGTGCAAAATATAACGAATACAAGGCCAACGGCGACCGTGACATCTATAAGGGATTGACATTCTGGTCGCCTAACGTAAACCTCTTCCGTGACCCCAGGTGGGGCAGGGGACAGGAGACATACGGTGAAGATCCGGTGCTCATTTCCAGGCTCGCGATCCCTTTCATCGAAGGACTTCAGGGCGACGGCGAATACATGAAGACAGCCGCATGCGCAAAGCATTTCGTAGTCCACTCAGGACCTGAGGCTGTAAGACACCAGTTCAACGCCACATGCAACGACAAGGATCTCTATGAGACATACATGCCCGCTTTCGAGGCATGCGTAAAGGAAGCAAAGGTCGAGTCCGTAATGGGCGCTTACAACAGGACCAACGGCGAACCCTGCTGCGGCCACTCTTATCTGCAGGATGTCATCCGCGACAAGTGGAATTTCGAAGGCCACATCGTTTCCGACTGCTGGGCGATCAGAGACTTCCACGAGCATCATAAGGTAACAAAGACTAATGAAGAGAGCGCCGCGCTCGCACTTAACAAGGGGTGCGACCTTAACTGCGGCTGCACATATATCCACCTGATGAGCGCTTACAAGCAGGGCCTCATCACTGAGGAGACAATCCGTCAGGCTGCAGTAAGGCTCTTTACCACAAGATTCATCCTGGGCATGTTCGACGAGACCGAATTCGACGGTCTCAATTATCTTGACGTTGAGACTAAGGATAATCTCAACGTCGCAAAGCGCGCTTCTGACGAGAGCATCGTTCTCCTTAAGAACGACGGCATTCTTCCTCTCGATGCCAATAAGGCTCAGGTCATCTCCGTAATCGGCCCTAACGCTGATTCCAGAGCCTGCCTCATCGGTAACTACTACGGAACATCATCTGAATACATCACGGCCTTAGAGGGTATCAGGAACGCCGCAGGAGACAATGTGAGGATCCTCTACTCCGAAGGCTGCGACATCAGCACTCCGAAGCCGGACGTATTGTCCCGCGAATACCACAGACTTGCTGAAGCAAAGGCAGTAATGAACAGATCTGATCTCGTCGTTCTCGTCATCGGTCTTAACGAGAATCTCGAAGGCGAAGAAGGCGACCAGGGCAACATGTATAAGTCAGGCGACAAGCCGGACCTCTTATTCCCCAAGACCCAGCGCAAGCTTATCGATCTCGTTATCGCATCCGGCAAACCGTTCATTACAGTCGTAATGGCCGGTTCTGCAATGGATCTGAGCGTTCTTAACGATAAGGCATCAGCTGTCATTCAGGCATGGTATCCGGGCGCCAGGGGCGGCCAGTCGATCGGCGACATCATCTTCGGCAAGGTAAATCCTTCCGGAAAGCTCCCGGTTACTTTCTATAAGGACACAAACGATCTTCCTGAATTCGAGGATTACTCGATGAAGGGCAGAACATACCGCTATCTTGAGACAGAGCCTCTCTATCCGTTCGGCTACGGCCTTACTTACGGAAAGATGGACATCACATCAGTTGATCACACGGGTGATAAGATGAGCGGCATCACTATTAAGGTTGCTGTTGAGAATAACGGCGGCATCAAGACATCTGAAGTCATTCAGGTCTACATGAAGGCTCAAGATCCCAACGAAGTCCTTAATACAAGGCTTGCCGCATTTGAGAGGATCACATTAGAGGCCGGCGCTTCAGGCGAAGCTGAGATCGTAATCCCTGCCGAGAGATTCAAAGTCGTTAACGACAAGGGCGAAAAGGTCGGCCCGGAAGGCGGTATCACGTTCTATGTAGGCTTCGGCCAGCCCGACAGCCTCACCGAAAGACTCACCGGCAAGAAGGCAGAGGTCTTTACGATCTGATCTTGAGACCATAATAAAATAAAGGTTTACGGGCTTTGTAACATTGTTACAGAGCCCGTTTTTTGCTTTATTGATGCTGCCGCCCGCGAAAAGATAATGACTATTTGACACTTCATTACCCCATACTTAAAATAAACATTAGTTATGAAGAAAAATATGTCTTTGGGGCATTAGGACAGCTTAGGAGGGCAAAGGAGCTTGGATTTTTCATACCCGTTATTTCAGATACCGTTTGTTGGTTATTACCTGATCTTTTTGGCTTTTTTGTTCGGAGCTGTTTTCGCGAGCTTCATCACCTGCACCGCATGGCGCGTCGTCCGCCACGAAGACTGGATGCTGGGCCACAGCCACTGTGACACCTGCGGTCATGAATTATCGACTGCTGATCTTTTCCCGATAGTTTCATACATCGCTCTCAAGGGCAAGTGCAGATACTGCGGTTCCAAGGTGCCGCCCAGAGACCTGATCTTCGAGATAATCCTTGGCGTTTTGTTCGTAGCAACTCTCGCGCTCCACGGCGTTGTCGACGCTGCAGTGATCGCAGCACTGGCACTTGAAATGCTGCTCCTCGGTCTCTCGCTTGCAGACTGGGATTCCGGCGTCATTCCTGACGGGTTCCTCGCAGCTATCCTCGTCGTCTGGATCATGAGCGTCGGCTTCAGACCTGACATGCAGCGCTTTGCGATCGAAGGCGTTATCGCATCTGCAGCATGCGGTCTTCTCATGGCTGTAGCAACCGCTATCATTGGCAAGATCATGAAGGACAAAGTCAGCTACGGCCCCACAAAACTTGCAATGTGCCTCATGCTTTTCCTGGGTTTCAAAGGCTCTGTCATCGCACTGGGTGTTGCGGTCGTATTGGGTATTGTTTTCGCGCTAGTCTGCAGATCCAAAAAGAGAAAGATCTCACTCGCTCCAGCAATCTCCATCGGATTTGTGGCTGCGTTCCTTGTAAAAGACATTCTGGCGGTCATTCTCGCTTAAATCGCATATGAACAAGCTGAGGCCCGATAAACTATGGATAATCTACGGCGTAGTCTTTGCTGCTTTTCTCGGCATCGCTGTTTTCGCGGGACTCCATCATGAGCCTTGGGCAGATGAAGCGCAGAGCTGGCTCATCGCGCGCGACAACGACCTTGTAGGCATCTTCAAAGCCGTCCGCTACGAAGGCACGCTGCCCACCTGGCACCTGATAAACAAGGCGTTCCAGCTCTTCGGCCTCGATTACGATCACATATTCGTTATCCCGCTAGTGTTAACGGCGATCGGCGTTATCCTGCTTTTCTTAACCGACGCGCCGCTCTTGGCAAAAGTGATGCTGCCGTTCTCGTTCTTCGTCATCTATCAGAATGCCGTGATCGCAAGGCAGTATGCGCTTGTTTTCCCTGCGATGATGCTGATCGTGCTGTTCTACAAGAATCGTCTGGAAAAGCCTGTCAGATATCATCTGGCGTTGTTGTTCTTAGCTCTCACCAGTTCATACGGCATGGTAATATCGTGCTCGTTCATGCTGTGGGATTTCATAGTCATGCTGAAGACGATGTTCAGAGATCCGCTCTATAAGAGATTCAGGATACCCTTTTTCGCAACAGGAATATTGATCCTGATCATCGCTTTTCTCTCTTTGCCGCCGGACGACTGCGTTCCGGGCCTGGTTCTGTCTTCTTTCGCGAAAAATGCCACCACCGCGTTGCTGTTCAATGTGGAAAGCAAGGTTGGCCAGTACTTGTTCCTTGCATTTATGCTCATCCTTTTGGCTTACTATTTCAGGCACGATCTGATCCGGACTGTCGTTATAGCCGCGCCGCTCGTGCTGTTTATGGCCTTTTTCTACCAGCGCGAATGGCACATGACATATCTTTTCGACCTCCTGGCTTCATTGATGATCATTTTCCATGACGACTCGAAAAAGACAACGCACAAGCCCGAGAAAGGCCTGAACATTGCAGCAAGCACCATCGTCATCGCGCTCCTTGCGATCCAGTGCCTAACCGGAGCCTATTCGATCTTTTATGATTACCGGAACCAATATTCTCCTGCAAAGGATATCGCTGAATTCATAAGGCCCTACGTTGAATCCGGCGCAAGCATAAACAGAGTCGGCTTTAATGCAGTATCCGTCTCGGCCTACTACGATGATCCTATCTATTCCAACGAGCCTTACGGAAAGCCGTACTATATCTGGAGCTCGTCTGTTGCCAATGACAAGTTTACAGAAGAATTCCCGGATGTCGTGATCGCCCACGAAGAAATCGACGGCTTCGAATCGAATTACGACCTCCACCGTTTTGACGGGCACATGATCTACAAACTGAACGAATTGGACACCGAACCCTATTTTGTCTATGTGAAAAAACAGGCCGGAACATAATAGTTATACGGATCAAAGCCATAGTGTTTGACTTATAGGCAGTCGTCCTATATAATATGCGAGTTTGAAATCCACGCGAAGAGAGGGGGGATAAAGATGTCTGAGATTAAAGTTAAGGAAGGCGAGTCCCTTGACAGTGCACTTCGCAGATTTAAGCGTTCTTGCGCAAAGTCAGGCGTTCTTGCAGAAGTTCGTAAGAGAGAACATTACGAGAAGCCTTCTGTAAAGAGAAAGAAGAAGTCTGAAGCAGCTCGTAAGAGAAAGCATTAATAAGACTTAAACGAGGCCACCTGCAAGGGTGGCCTTTTTGTTGCAGTGTGCACAGCATTTGTTGTGCCGTGCATGTCAGAGCAGGTATCGGCGGATCTTTTCCTCTATGACCTTTGTGTTCAGCGGGTGATTGTCCGTCTCAAACGTCAGTATCAGGCTCGATTCATCAAAACCTTCTGCGAGCGTGTACTTTTCGAGCTTTTTGGCATTGCGGTCCGAATACTCCGCATCGCCGAGCTTCCCCAAATGTTCCCAATAAAAGACTTTTCGAAGTCTCTTGTTCAGGCACTTGAAGTCCGGCGCCGCAAACACCACGCCGTTCTCGTACACCGGAACTTCGCAAAGATATGGGACCTCGTTCCTCAAAAGCGCATCGGCGATCAAGATCTCCGATTTCGACCTCACGCGCTCGCCGTTGGCCGTGTAAAACTCCTGATCCGTGCTCTTGAACCCCAGCCTCGTGTAAGGCTGGCTCAACCACTGCTTGACATATTCCTCATCGCTCTGGAATTCCGGCGTGACCAGCGCTTTTCGCTGCTCGTTCAGCATCATGTAAACCTGTTCCGCCGCGTCCGGATCGTAGTCTTCAATGAAATTCTCTATTGCTTTCTGCTGCTTCTTAAGCACCTTGAGCAACTTGGTGTCGTAGTCCTTTTGGGCGAGCTGTTCGGCGAGATGGCGGTCTTTTTTGGTGAGGTATTTACCTTGCGGGTCACTCGGGTTAACGCGGTGGTAGTATTGGTATTTACCTTGTTTGCTATTAATACGTAAAGAACCAGGAGCAGCAGATTCAATACGCTTGCTGATTTTGGCTATGAGTTCTTCCATAGCATTATTCAGGTTATCCAAATCAATCTTTCCAGGCAGTGATTCAAACATAAAAAGCCTCCTTTGTGGGTCAACAGACAAAACTCTCTCTTGTGGGGACTTTTGTCTGTATTTTTCTCGAAAAAACGATGTCGATGTGTCCGATTTACAGACAACAAGCCATAAAATCCTTGAAATTGTCTGTAAATCGTTTGAAATAACGATAGTAACAGGTCAAAAATACAGACAAAAAGACGTTTATACTTTGAATTTGTCTGTTGATCTAGGCGCTAGAGGCTTATAAAGCATCGTATTTACAGACAAATCAGGTGTTGTTTTGAAAAATGTAGGTCATGTCTATGTTTAACCACGTATACACCTCTTATCCTATCCCCCCTTACCAACAAATCAACCCTTTCAGCGCAGATTGAGACTAAATGGCAGAAGATTGAGACTAGTCTCAAAACCGACAAAGGCCGTTTTTGTAAATGAGCGGCAATTCGGCTATAATAAAGTCAATAAAGATAAAGTTGAGAATAGTTTTATGTTGTTGACCGGTAAGAACTGGCGCTTATCGGCGTCCCAAAAAGTAGGGGATGCCGGTACGCTCCTTAATGTTTTGCTTAAGAATCGCGGAATAACTGAAGGACAATCCGTAGAGCAGTTTTTGGCTGAGGATGACGGTATCTGGCATGATCCGTTCCTCTATAATGACATGCGCAAGGCTGTCGACATCATTAATGAGACGATGGACCGCCACGGTAAGATACTGGTTTACGGCGACTACGATTGTGACGGCGTTACTGCGACGTCGATACTTGTCAGGTATTTCAGGAGCCATTCGGTTAAGGTGTATTACATCGTGCCGCACAGGTCGGAGCACGGTTACGGACTTACCGAGAAGATCATGGACAAGGTCATTGAGAAGAATCCTGATCTCGTGATCACGGTTGACTGCGGCGTTACGAATGTTGATACGGTGCAGGAGCTTAAGAACCGCGGAATCAAGGTTATCGTTACGGATCACCACAATGTTAAGGATGAGCTGCCGCCGGCAGATTGCGTTATCTGCGCGAAGAGGCCGGACAATACTTATCCGTTCATCGATCTTTGCGGCGCGGGCGTTGCATTGAAGCTCGTTGAGGCATTGGGCAAGGACGGTAAGTACAAGGTCACGGGAAATATCTGGCGTCAGGCGGTTGAGCTTGCGGGACTTGCGACGATCGCTGACCTGGTGTCCGTTACGAATGAGAACAGGACCATTATCAAGCGTGCTTTTAAGAGCATGAAGAATCCTTCAAATGTCGGCGTCGGTGTTATGAACGAGATGCTTCTGGCACCGGGAAAGACTTTGGATGAGACGTTTATTTCGTTTAATTTCGTGCCGCGAATCAATGCGGCGGGCAGGCTTTATGATTCGGCTGATGCCTTGAAGCTCTTCCTCGAGAACAACCCGACTGAGGCAAAGAGTGCTGCGCAGGACCTTACGAGGCAGAATGATGAGCGTAAGGAGATCGAGGCGAAGGTCTTTGATGAGGCGAGGGCACAATTGGAGAGCCCGACGAGGCCTGACAGATGGTCGCTCACGAATACGTGCGGTCCGATCGTTGTATACGGTAAGGATTGGCACCAGGGCGTGCTTGGAATCGTTGCGGGCAAGCTGTCGCAGTTCTATGGCAGATCGGCTCTGGTGTTTACGGATGATTCGACTGAGCCCGGATGCGCGAAGGGTTCGGGAAGAGCCTTTGGAGACTTTGATCTTTATGAGTGCCTGGAGAGGATCTCTGATAAGCTCGTGAACTTCGGAGGACATAAGAAGGCGGCCGGACTTCTCGTAAGGAAGACTGAGATGGGCGCGTTCATGGAGGCGCTCGAGACTGAGTCGGCGAAGATCTTTGAAGAGAAGGGCCAGTCCGGCGAAGAGTCGGATGAGGATGCGATCAATGCCGAGTGCGAGATCGCGCCGGAGGGACTGGACTTCGATGCTTACTATGAGGTAAGCAAGCTGAGGCCTTTCGGAATTGGTAATCCCAAGCCGGTGTTTGTTACTAAGGGGCTTGTTATCTCGGGCATTGCGCAGATGAGCCAGGGCGCTCACATCAGGCTAGACCTGACAGACGCGCAGGGCAAGACGAGCCTTTCTGCGGTTGGCTTCGGAATGGGTGATTATTTCAATATCCTGAGAGCGGGCGACAAGGTCGATATCGCTTATACGCTTAACGAATACTGCTACAGGGGCGAGACTTCGCTGAGCCTGCACTTGGAGGACATCAGGCCCGAGAAGGCGCCGGGATTCATGTGGCAGAAGGCCGAGATCGCGGAGAAGCTTTATACGAGCGGACTTGCTATGGACCAGATCGCGAAAATGGCACCCGGCGAAGATATCAGGGGACAGATGCGGCCGACATCGGAGCAGTATGGCGCTTGTTACAAGGCGATCGAGCGTTTCGGAGGCAATGCGATGTCGACGGTCGACTTAGACCTTCTTGCAAGATTGGTGTCTAACAATTATGATGTATCGGTGACTCCGTTCCAGCTTAAGCGGTGCCTCGAGGTTTTCGCTGACTGCAGGCTGATAAGGCTTAGGACGATAAAACCCATGAGGGTCTGCTTCAACATCCTGAGGACGGGTGACAAAGTAAAACTCAGTGATTCTGAGGTTTATAGGAGAATACAAGGTGACTAAGGGCAAGAATGACAAAGAATTTAATGCCGTAACGGAAGAGGAAGTGCAGGCTGAGGCCGAACGCGCTTATCTTCAGGACGACAGCATTAAGCCCGAGATCCCTTCTGACCTGGAGGAGAAATTCCAGGAAATCTTGAAGCTCTACGACGAGTACGCAAGAGCCGCAAATCTCGATGAGAAGGATATCGAAGAAGACAACGCCGAGATGGAGAAGGCGTTTATCTTCGCATTCAAGGCGCACCGCAACCAGAAGCGTAAGACGGGCGAGCCCTATATTACGCACCCTGTCGCTGTTGCATTGATCCTTGCTGACCTTAAGGTTGACTCCGCTACGATCGAAGCAGCGCTCCTTCACGATACTATCGAAGATACGATCGTTGACGATGCCATGGTCACGGAGAAATTCGGACCCGTTGTATGCAGCCTCGTTGACGGTGTTACGAAGCTCAATCTGAGCCTCGATAATGTTATTTACAATTCCAAGGTCGATATTCAGGCATCGAATGTTCGAAAAATGTTCATCGCGCTTACCGACGACATCCGTGTCATCTTCATCAAGCTCGCTGACCGTCTTCACAACATGAGAACATTAAAGTCCATGAGCCCTGAGAAGCAGATCGAAAAGGCTCAGGAGACCTTGGATATCTACGTTCCTTTCGCAGGAAGATTCGGTATCTATAAGATCAAGTGGGAACTGGAAGACCTCTGCTTAAGATACCTCCATCCGGATGATTACTATGAGCTCGTAAAGCTTGTTAACGGAAACCGCACCCAGAGAGAGAACTTTATGGAAGACGTTGTCTCCGAGATCCGCGGAAAGCTAGAAGAGAACGGCATAGTTCATTACGACATTGAAGGACGCCCGAAGCACTTCTACAGCATCTACAAGAAGATGCACGAGAAGGGCAAGACGATAGATGAGATCTACGACCTTTTCGCGTGCAGGATCATAGTTGACGAGGTCATCGAGTGCTATCAGGTACTGGGTATCATCCACGAGATGTACCAGCACGTTCCGGGCCGCTTTAAGGACTATATCGCGATGCCCAAGGAGAACAAGTACCAGTCGATCCATACGACGGTCGTAAGCCACACGGGCACGCCTTTCGAAGTGCAGATAAGAACATTCGCGATGCACCAGATCGCTGAGTTCGGTATCGCTGCACACTGGCATTACAAAGAAGCCGGCAATTCACAGGAATTCAAGGCTGACAGATACGACACAAAGATCAACGAGATGCGCCAGATCATCGATTCACAGAACGAACTTACCGACTCGGGCGAGTTCATGGAAGCGTTCAAGATGAACATCGCGCCGGACGAGATCTTCGTCTACACGCCTAAGCACGAAGTCATCAAGCTCCCTAAGGGGTCCTGTCCTATCGACTTCGCTTATGCGATCCATTCGGGCATCGGCAATCACATGCACGGCGCCAAGGTCAACGGCCGTATCGTGCCGCTGTCTTACGAACTGAAGAACAGCGACATCGTTGAGATCCAGTCTTCCGCAAAGCTCGTTAAGGGTCCTTCGCGCGACTGGGTTGCGATCGCGCGCACGGCGAACGCGAAGTCCAAGATCAATTCCTGGTTCAAGCGCGAAGCACGTGCCGACAACATCACGACAGGCCGTGAGCTTTTGACGAACGAGATCACGCGTAACGGCTTCGATCCCTCTAAGCTCCTGATGCACAAGTCGATCGAGATCATCTTAAAACGCAACAATTTCCAGAATCTTGATGACATGTTTGCCGCTTTAGGCTATGGTTCCATCAGCGTAAGCAAGGTCTTCTCGCGTTTGCGTGACGACTATATCCGCAACATTTCCGAGGAAGAGCGCCGCGCCCTGGGCTACCGTGTAACCGCTGACGGCAACGTCGCCTACAGCCCGAACGAGCTTCCAATCGAACTCGGCAAGGCTGACCAGACACGTAATTCCAAGAGCTCGAAAACAAAGGCTCCCGAGACTTCCAAGCAAGTTGTCGATTACGATGTCGCAAAGATAAATGCATTGAGCGTCGATCCGCACCAGACGGGCATCGACCTCCAGGCTGCTGCTTCAGGTTCCGCAAAGCCTTCCAGGAGCGCCAGGACCGATGCCGCAAGAAGAGCTCACAGCAACGACGCAGTTGTTGTCAACGGACTTGATACGATCGCGACGCATATTTCGAAATGCTGTCATCCTGTATTCGGCGACGAGATCATCGGCTACGTCACTCAGGAGAAGGGCGTCGGCATCCACAAGGTAAACTGCAAGAACATTCTTAACATCATAAAGAACCGCGGCAACTCCGATAAGGACGAGCAGAAGTACCAGCGCCTCGTAGCCGTAAGATGGCTTTCCAAGGCGAAGTTTTCTAGCTACGACGTCCAGCTCGTTGTAGTCGCAATGGACCGTAACGGCCTTTTGATCGACGTGCTCGACAAGATCAACGAAGAGAAGATCAACATCGTCAAGCTCAATACCGTCGTTGACGGCCCTGAAGCAAGGATCTTCGTTACGATCAACATCTCGGGCAGAGAGCAGCTCGACAGGACCTGCGACAGGATCCTGCGCGTTAAGGATGTCGTCGACGTAATCCGGAACTGAGATTTTACGGTTGTTGGCGTAATCGGAAACTGAGATTTGCTGTTGTTGACGTAATCAGATAGTTGATTTTTATAGAAAAAAACGCGTACAGACAGAATTGGCGAAAATGCTCTGGTTTGTCTGTAGTTTTGATGCTTAAGCCTCCCCAAATAGGTGTGCTTACAGACAATTAAACGATTTTCCACGAGAAATGTCTGTAGTTAGAGCGTTTTCGGGCACCAATAAACGAAAAAATACAGACAAATAACACGATTATCCGCGAAATTGTCTGTAGAGTGGATCGTTTTGAGCACTAAAAGCGAAAAACTACAGACAATTTACTTACTACCACGAAAAATTGTCTGTAGGGCGGATCATTTCGAGCACAAAAATGCAAAAACGACCGACAAAAAAACACTTTTTCGAGATTTTGTCGGTCGGTCTATAAATTAATCAACAAAAACGATTACTTATCACCGTAATACTCGTCGTCATCGTATCCGCCGACGTAGCTGATGTTGAAGATTATCATCGGGCGGCGGCCGGACTTGGAGTAGACGAAGTTCTTGATCTGCTCTCTGAAGTTGCGCTTTTGAAGGAACGCTTCGACGCTGCCGGCCTTGGTGCTGGCCTGCTTTAAGAGGTCGTCGACCTTGTCGGAGATCAGTTCATAGAGGACATCGGAATTCTCAGCGTCGTCAAAGCAGCCTATGGAGTTGACGGCAGGGGAGCAGGCGAGATCGCCTGTCTCTTCATCGACCGTGATGGCGATCGCAAGGCAGCCGTCTTCGCTCAAATGTATACGATCAGTAAGAACTCTGTCGTCAGCGTCAACAGTGCCGGTGCCGTCGATAAGGACGGGTGCTGCGGGTACGTGGTCTGCGATCTTGGCTTCTTCGGAGGTGAGCTCCAATACCGCGCCGTTTTCGAGGATGCAGATGTTCTCTTCCTTCATGCCGAGGCTCTCAGCCATCTCCTTGTGGAGGCAGAGCATGCGGTATTCACCGTGAACGGGGATGAAGAACTGAGGCTTAATGAGGGTGTGGAGCATCATGAGCTCGTCCCTGTAAGCGTGGCCTGATACGTGAACGTCGGCAAGTGACTGGTAGATAACGTGCGCGCCCTTTTTGTAGAGCTCGTTGATGACTCTGTAGATGGGCTTCTCGTTGCCCGGGATAGGGTCAGCGGAGATGATTACCGTGTCGCCCTTTGTGATGTCGACGGAACGGTGGGATGAATATGCCATACGTGTAAGCGCGCTCATCGGTTCGGCCTGTGAGCCCGTTGTCAGTACGACGATCTTGTTGTCAGGATAGTTGTCTATCGAGTCGATGTCGATCAGCGTGTCGGGCTTGATGTCGATGTAGCCCAGCTGGTTTGCGATGTTGAAGACCTGGACCATCGAACGGCCGGAGAGGCAGACGTGACGGCCGTATTTCTCGGCTGCGGTGATGATCTGCTGCATGCGGTGAACGTGCGATGAGAAGGTGGCAACGATTATGCGGCCTTCAGCTTTGCGGAAGAGCGAGGAGAATGCTTCGCCGACATGCTTTTCGGAGGGCGAAAAGCCGTCGATCTCGACATTCGTTGATTCACACATGAACATGAGGACGCCTTCCTTGCCGAGCTCGCCCAGGCGCTGAAGGTTAATGGTCTTGCCGTTGATAGGCGTGTAGTCGATCTTAAAGTCGCCGGAGTGGACGATCCTGCCGACGGGCGTGTTGATGCAGAGAGCGTAAGAGTCGGCGATCGAGTGGTTGACTCTGATGAATTCAACCGAGAATGAATTGCCGAACCTGATGATGTCGCCGTTCTTGCATGTCGAGAGCTTTAGGCCCTCCATAGGAACGTTCTTGTCCTGGAGCTTTAACTTGATGAGTTCGATTGCCATCGTGCCGCCGAAAACAGGGCACTTGAACTCCCTTAAGAAATAGGGGAGAGCGCCGATGTGGTCCTCGTGGCCGTGGGTGATGACGATGCCCCTGAGCTTCTCGTGATTGCGCCTTATATATGTGAAATCAGGGATTACGCAGTCGACGCCCGGCATGTTTTCTTCAGGGAAGCTCATGCCGCAGTCAACGATGATGATGTCATTGTTGTATTCGAAGGCGGTCATGTTCTTGCCGATCTCGCCGATGCCGCCCAGCGGAATGATCTTTACGGGGTTCGTGTTCTTGTACTTAGGGTCTTTGTAACTGTGTCTTTTCGAATTGCTGCTCATAATTGTTCCCTCTATAAAAATACAAATACTTTCCGCATGTCTCACGAAAGTATTTGGGATAAGCTTTTGTTTTACTTGACGTATACGGTACGGTAACAGGTAGAGTGGTTGCCTGTCTCACCGTCTTCAGCGTAGATGTCTATGATGTAGCCCTTAACAGCGCCGCCCTTATCTTCGACTGTATAATAGCCGTCGCCGCCCAACGGGTCATTCTCGATGTAGATTACGGTTCCCTTAGGATAGATGGACCAGTCTGCAGCAACTGTGCGGCCTTCGGTACATGTCGTTCCGGAAGCGGTGCTCTTGCTGTATGAGCCGTCCTTCATTTTCTGAGGTCCGTAGAAAGTGATCTTGCATCTTACACCTTCGCCGTTGGGCTTAGGTGCAGGTGTGCTTGTAGCCTTCGGCTTGGGTGTTGCCGTTGCCTGCTTGGGCACCGGTGTATTCGTTGCCTTCGGCTTGGGCTTCGGAGTTGCTGTAGCCTTAGGCTTCTCGCCTGTTGTAAGGGACTTCTTTACATAGTTGCTGTTAGCTGTCTTGTACCAGCCGTTGGAAGTCTCAGCGACAACGTCGATAGCGTCGCCGGAATAGACCTGCTTTACCTTATCGTAATCAGTGCCGGGACCTTTTCTGACATTGACTGTCGTTGTGGCGTAAACGGTCTTGTAGACTTCGGATTCAGTGATCTTCTCCTTTGTTGTCTCAGCCGTTGTAGCCTTTGTGGTTTCCTTAGTTGTTTCCTTGGTAGTTGTGGTTGCTGCCGTTGTCGTCGTGCCTTCCGTCGATGAATCGCTTGCTGATGATGAAGCCGATGTCTCGGAAGAGCCTTCGGATGCTGATGTCTCGGATGATTCCGAAGATCCGGATGAAGAAGCTGCTGCAGACTCTGTCGTGTCAGAAGGATCAGACTGGTCCGGGTTATTGGGATCGTAGCCTTCAGGATATGAAACGACTGTGACTACTACTTCTGTTGTTTCAGCGGTGGTCTCGACAGTCTGTGCCGCAACCTCAGCGTGGTCAATGGCGGAATCCACGGCAAAAGTAGCCGTTGCACAGAGCGAAATGACTATGCAGCAGTTAACGGCTGAGATGATCTTAGCACGTGTAATATTATAGAATTCCTTTACTCCAACCAGCTTCAATGATACTTTCTCCTCTATATTCCTGTGCCTTAACGCCGTTTTACGTGAAGGCATAATTACAACATTATTATATCATAACGATTATGTTGGCTATCCCGTGGCGAAAAATGGGCATTTTTGTAAGTTTATTCCCTTATTCGCCTATTTGCCCTTTACCGCAAAAGTGATTTTGAGTAAAGCGTTTTTTGAAATTTGTCAATTGATTGTCACAACACTGCAAAGCAAGACATATTCAGAGCGTCTATAATCTAAACACCAACACGGGAGAACAATAGAGGGGGGTGAGAGCAAATGTCGTTGGGACGTGTCCGCAAACCGGCCAGGAGAGCTAGCTACGGAACAACAGAGCACGATGTCGAGAAGAAGCGTGCGAAGATCCTGATAATATGTGCTCTGATCCTTATTCTCTGCGGCATATTGGATGTTGTTTTCCTCGTCGGAATACTTGATTTATAAGCCTTTTCGAGCTGTCTCTTATGTGAGGCAGCTTTATTTTTTCGAGGCCCCCTCTCGAAAAAGCATATAGTTGAATCCAGGCAAAAATCTTGGCGCCGCCTAGATTTCCGCCCGGTTTATTTGCGCTTTTGATTGAAAATCCGGGCGTTTTTCCAGGCACCGCCCGGATTATTGCCCGGATTATTTGCAGTATAAGAAAATTGCAAAAACCACCCCTCTCGTATATACTTACACCCGTAATATTATTAATAATTATAGGGAGCACGATAATGAAAGTTTCCGAACTGTTTTTAGCAACACAGAGAGAGATTCCTGCAGATGCAGAGATTCCTTCACACAGACTGATGCTCAGAGCGGGCCTTATCCGCAAGATGGCATCCGGCGTTTATTCCTTCATGCCGATGGGCTACCGCACCTACAGAAAAGTAGAGGCAGTCATCAGGGAAGAAATGGACAAGGCAGGAGCACAGGAGCTCATCATGCCGGCACTTCTTCCTGCTGAGGCATATCAGGGTTCAGGCAGATGGGAGAAGTTCGGACCCGAGATGTTCAGACTTACTGACCGTGGCGGCAGATCTTTCTGCTTAGGCCCTACACACGAGGAGCCTTTCACGGAGGCTGTCAGAGATTCGATCAGATCTTACAAGCAGCTCCCTGTAACGCTTTATCAGATCCAGCATAAGTACAGAGACGAGAAGCGCCCGAGATTCGGCGTTATCCGTGCACGTGAGTTCGTCATGAAGGATGCTTATTCTTTCGACGTTGACGAGGCAGGTCTCGATATCTCCTACAAGAAGATGTACGACGCTTACCGTGCTATCTTCGACAGACTCGGACTTGATTACACGATCGTTGACGCTGACTCAGGCGCGATGGGCGGTTCCGGTTCACAGGAGTTCATGGTAAAGAGCGAAGTCGGCGAAGATGCAATCTGCTTCTGCGACGAGTGCGGCTATGCTGCTAACGAAGAGAAGGCAGGCTGGACAAGAGGTGCAGCTGATACTGCAGCTGAGCTCGAGATCGAGAAGATCCACACACCTGATGTTAAGACTATTGAAGAACTCTGTGGTTACCTTAACTGCGGACCTGACGCATTCGTTAAGACGATCCTCTATAACATTGACGGCAAGTTCGTTGCTGCTATGTGCAGAGGCGACCGTGACATCAACGAGACAAAGCTCGGCAACCTCTACGATGCAACGGAGATGGAGCTCGCAGCATTTGCTGACGTTGAGATGATCACAGGCGCAAAGGTTGGTTTCGCTGGTCCTGTAGGACTTAAGCAGAAGATCGACATCGTTGTTGACCCTGAAGTTACAGGCATGAAGAACTTCGTAGTCGGCGCATGCGAGACAGACTATCACTTCAAGAACGTTAATATCGGAAGAGATTTCGAAGCTGATAAGGTTGCTGATATCACTAATGCCAAGGCAGGAGATATCTGCCCGAAGTGCGGCAAGGGCAAGCTCGGAATGGCAAGAGGCGTTGAAGTCGGACATATCTTCAAGCTCGGCACAAAGTATTCTGATGCTCTGGGCTGCGTATATCTTGATAACAACGGCAAGGAACACAGCATGGTAATGGGATGCTACGGCATCGGTGTTTCAAGAGTTCTTGCTGCGATCATCGAGCAGTATCACGATGATGACGGAATCATCTGGCCTGCTGTCGTTGCTCCTTACAAGATCATCGTTGTTCCGACAAAGGCTAATGACGAAGAGCTCATGACAGTTGCTAACAAGATCTATGACGATCTTACAAAGGCTGGCTGTGAAGTCCTGATCGATGACAGAAATGAGCGTCCCGGCGTTAAGTTCAAGGACGCAGACCTCCTCGGTATCCCGCTCCGTATTACTGTCGGAAGAAGAGCCGGCGAGGGCATCGTAGAAGTCAAGAGAAGAGATTCGGCAGAGACATCAGAGATCACGGTAGAAGAAGCTGTTAATCTTGCCAAGGAGATCTGATGATGGTCTTCAGGGTAATTGCTTCTTTGGTGCTTATTGCATCTATTACCCTCGGATCAGTTCCCGTTATGGGGAGGCAGGACACTTTTGCGTCCGCTTCATTTGACTCATACGAAGTAACACTTGTAAATGGTGAAACATTAAGAATGCGCCTGTCTGACGGGCGCATTCTTTTTAGTTCGAGTGTCGATCAGAAATATTATGTGACCCTCTCGAAAGCAAAGAACAACAGGCAGATAAAGACATTCACAGTAAGCGGAAGCTCGTTCAATGTTAATGTCGGAAATTTCATGGACGAAGACATTCTCTACGATGTAACCATTTCCTATGAAGCATACGGAATGGAAGTCAACAGCGGTGACAACATTATCTTCAAGCGCGGCAATGACATTTATTTCTGGGAGAATTCAAACTACGAATATAATCTCGGGACATGCGCGGAACTCTGGACTGACGAGCAGTCTTTGAAGGAGTGCTTAGAGCCCCAGAATGACATCGAATGCGACGATCCGGTCCTCATCGGTTATTCGGACCGCATTTGCGAGGGCGCGAAAGATGACTGGGAGAAGGCATTCCGCATCTACAAGTTCATTTCGAGCGAGATGGCATACGACCAGAAAGCTACAGAAGATGCTTCTGCAGGATTTCAGGACAGCGCCGTCGATGTCATAAGGAGCGGAAAGGCAGTCTGCGAGGGCTTCTCGAACGCTTTTGCAGCTCTGTGCAGGGCGCAGGGAATACCGGCGGTAGTTGAGTTCGGAATAGGCTTTTCCAGCTATAAGGAAATGACGACAAGGGAGCCTACTTCAGGCGATCTTGCAGATCATGCATGGGCGGCAGTCTTTTTGGGCGGAGAATGGCGCTTTCTGGATCCGACATATGACATGTCGAGATTCTACCATGGTCCCGGCGACTTAAGAGTTTACGAAGAGAGCACGAGATATTACCTGCTGCCGCTTGAGTCATTTTCGAACGATCACAGGATCTACGATGCGGACACGAGGCACGGCGTTCCGGCTGCTGGCTATTGCGGAAACGGTAAGAGCGGCACCAAGTTCGAGATCACGAGAGACGGCGTCTGCCATATCACGGGCTCGGGCACGCTGAAGATGCCTGCGGGAGTTACGGGATTTCACACCGTTGTTTTCGAAGAGGGTTCATATGTTACGGACATTGGCTCATACGGGTTCTGCGACTGCGACCTGCTTACCACGATAGTGCTTCCGGAATCAGTCACGTTGATCGCATCTGACGCGTTCAATACCTGTGAAGACCTGCAGTATGTTTATATTCCGGATGGCTGCACGTACATCGGCGACAGGGCCTTTGTCGGCTGCGACGAATTAAGTTATGTGAGAATTCCGGATAACTGTGACACTATCGGCAGGGGTGCTTTCGACGCGTGTCCGCGACTTTATATCAGCGTTCCTAAATTTTTCGCGGATTTTGCTGATGACTACAATACCAAGCCAATGTATATTGAAAGAAGATAAGGATAGATTTATGTCATACATTGAATTTCGTGATGTTAAGAAAGTCTATAAGACAGGCTCGGTTAATGTAACCGCGCTGGACGGCGCTGAGTTCTACATCGAGAAGGGTGAGCTCTGCGTAATAGTCGGACAGTCAGGTGCCGGCAAGACGACGCTGCTCAATATCCTGGGCGGCATGGACAGGCTCACTTCAGGCAGGGTATTTCTCGACGGCAACGAGATCTCAAAGCTTAATTCCAACGAGCTCGCATTGTTCAGACGAGAGAATGTCGGATTCGTTTTCCAGTTCTATAACCTCATTCCGAACCTTACCGCATATGAGAATGTCGAGATGGCAGCGCAGCTCGTAAAGGATCCGATCAGCTGCGATCTTCTCATGAATGAAGTAGGTCTTGCTGAGCGGAAAAACAACTTCCCCGCGCAGCTTTCAGGCGGCGAACAGCAGAGAGTCGCAATCGCAAGAGCGATCGCCAAGAACCCCAAGCTCCTCTTATGCGACGAGCCGACGGGCGCTCTTGACTACCAGACCGGTAAAGCGATCTTAAAACTCCTGCAGTCACTCAGCACCGAGAAGGGCATGACAGTAGTAATAATCACACACAACTCTGCACTTACCGCAATGGCTGACAGAGTCATCAAGGTTAAGAACGGAAAGATCACAAGCAACATAATCAACGAGCATCCCGTAAACGTAGATAAGATCGAATGGTAATGACGCCTTACGTTAAAACGATATTAAGATCGATCAGAATGACATTGCCGAGATTTCTCGCGATCTTCGCGATAATCGCTCTTGGCGTGGGATTTTTCTCGGGCCTTAAGGTAACGACGCCTTCCTTCGTCTATACGGCTGATGTCTACACCAAAGAATATTCGATGTTCGACTTTAAGTTCCTGTCGACTATAGGTTTTGAGCAGGACGATATCGATGAGATCGCGAAGCGCACGAACTGCATCGTCGAAGGCTCTTATACGGCCGACTGCGCGGCATTCCTGGGCGAGACGGAGAGCGCTGACACAGTGCGTTTTCTGTCCATCACACAAAACCTGAACAAGCTCAAGCTCGAGAGCGGAAGGATGCCGGAAAAGCCCGACGAGATAGTCATCGACGGTTACAAGGCCTCTCCCGCGAGGATAGGCGATAAGCTCATCATCGCAGATGAGACGAGCGAGAGCGCCCGCAAGATGTTCAAGTTTAAAGAATATACGGTAGTCGGAACTGCCAGAACGCCCGTCTACATGAACTTCCAGAGAGGCACGTCCGATGAGGGATCCGGCACCGTCTCATACTTTGTCTGCGCGCTTCCCGAAGCTTTTGATTCCGAATATTTCACAGAAGCATATCTTTATGCGAATACCGGGCTTTATATCTATTCCGATGAGTACAAGGCGTGGGCTGACAAAGCTGAAGACGAGTACGGCGGCATCGTTGAAGACGTAATAAACAAGAGGTTCGACAGGCTCCTTAAAGACGAGTATCAGAAGCTCTACGACGGTTTCGACGAATTCAACGATGAGATCGGCGACGCATGGGACGAGATAACAGACGGCCGCAAAGAATTGAACGACGGTAAGAAAGAACTCGAAGACGCCCAGAAAGAGATAAACGACGGCCGCAAAGAGTTAGCTGATGCAAAGAAGACTCTGGATGATTCGAAAAAGAAACTCAATGACGCCAAAAAGAAACTGAATTCTGCCAGTGTCGAGATCGGTGCAGGCAAGACTCAGCTCGAGAATGCGAAGAAGCAGCTGGACGACTACAAGCAGCAGCTGGACGATTACCAGAAGCAGATCAATGACGGCAGAGCGCAGTTAAGCGAAGCAAGGGCCAACACTCCTGCCATGATCTCAGGTCTTAATACGGCAATTTCGGGCCTTAAATCTCAGATAGCCGAACTCGAAGCCGGAATCGCAAATAACCGGGAACGGCTTGAACAGGCGACGACCGACGAAGAGAAGGCCAAGATCGAAGAACAGATCCAAACGCAGCAGAATAACAAGAGTGACCTTGAAGCAAAGCTTTCCGAATCCGAACAACAGCTTTCAGCTCTTGAGACTGCCGCTGCAGGCTTTGACGCACAGGAAGCAGCTCTTAACGAAAAGCAGACCCAGCTGGATGCCCAGTATGCCCAATATACTGAGAATCTTCAGAAATATGAGCTTCAGAAGGACACTTACGACAAGGGTGTAAAGGAATACAACAAGGGAAAGGCCGAGTACGATTCCGGACTTAAGAAGTACAACGACGGCCTCAAAAAATACAAAGACGGCCTCAAGGAATTAGAAGACGCCCAGAAAGAAGTCGACGACGGCTGGGCTGAATACAATGACGGTGTTTTCGAGCTCTGGAAAGGCTATTCGGAATTCTCATATACCGCCGACACGACATTCAGATCAGAACTGGTCTACGGCTACGTATTGCTCGAAGCTGTAGACGCGCCCGACACATACACTTTGGGCCGCGACAAGAACACCGGCTACGTCTGCTTCGACAACGACTCCAAGATCGTAGACGGAATCGCAGCAGTCTTCCCGATATTCTTTTTCGCGATCGCCGCACTCGTATGCTCCACGACAATGAGCCGTATGGTCAGCGATGAACGCGGCATCATCGGCACGATGAGAGCTCTCGGATTTACCGATACCGCCATCGTCATGAAATACGCGATCTACGCGGGTTCTGCTTCCGTCCTCGGAGGCGTCCTGGGATTTATGGGCGGCACCAAACTCTTCCCGGCTGTAATCTGGGAAGTCTATGCGATGATGTACGGCTTCACCGAACTCTCATTTAAGAGCAGCGCCCTGCTGTTCGTCATTGCGCTCGGCGTCGCGCTCATCTGCACGGTCGGCGTATCCGTCGTGACCGCAATGTCAGCCCTGACCGGCATGCCCGCCGAACTCATAAGGCCTAAGGCACCGCTCCCGGGCAAGCGCATTTTGCTCGAGCGCATCGGCTTTATCTGGACCAGGATGAAGTTCCTCCACAAGGTTTCCGCGCGTAACGTTTTCCGCTTCAAGAAGAGAATGTGGATGATGATCGTCGGCATCGCCGGCTGCACCGCGCTCCTTCTTACTGCGTTCGGCCTCTACGATTCGATCTGCAACGTCGTCAACATCCAGTACGACGACATCATGAAATACGATCTCCAGGTCATGTTCGACGACAAGTACAGGCAGTACGAGATCGAGAATGCCGCAAAGGCCGCCGCCGAGAATGCCGGCGTCAACTGCGAATACGTCATAGTCAAAGACGACGTCGCCAAGAACAACGGCTCCGGCTATGTCCGTGACCTCGAAATGTTCATCTCTGACGACCCCAACACCGGCAAGATCTTCGGCCTCACAGACGTCAAGACAGGGGAGGCATTGCCTTGGCCTGCCGACGGCGAAATAGCTGTCTCCGGCAAGCTCGCTGACAAGAACAACGTCAAGGTCGGCGACAGTGTAACATTGTTATACGGCGACGATGAGCACGAAGTTACGCTCAAAGTCGGCTCCATCTTCACGAACTACACCTTCCACTACGTCATGATGACCCCCAACACTTACAGGCAGGCATTCGGCAAGCCTTACACTCCTGAGACGGTCCTCTTCAAGACTGATACCAAGACTTCCGCTGACTCCTACAAGGTCGCTTCGTACCTGACTGATAACTACACCATCAAGACATGGTCCTCCCCGAATGACTCCAGAGAAAGCTTCGCCAAGACGATGGAGCGTATGAATTACGTAATCGTCCTCGTCATCACCTGCGCCGCCGCTCTGGCCTTCATCGTGCTCTTCAACCTCAACAACATCAACATTACCGAGCGTATCAGGGAGATCGCCACCTTGAAGGTCATGGGCTTCAACAAGCGCGAGACCGGCGCCTACGTAACCCGCGAGAATGTCATCTTGGTTTTGTTGGGCTTCGTTGTGGGAATTCCGCTGGGCTTCCTGCTGCACCGCTACGTCATGGCGCAGATCGCGATGGACATGGTCACATACCAGGTCAGGATCGTACCGCTTAGCTATTTCTACTCGCTCGCGTTCGTCCTTCTGTTCTCCACGATCGTTAACCTCATCATGCGCGCCAAGATCGAGAAGATCGACATGGCCGAGTCGCTGAAGAGCGCAGAGTAAAGGGCTGTTTTTGTGCGTGGGGCACTAGGATAAGAGGTGTGTGGTGCTGTCAGGAATGATGCGACCGACAAATTTTCGAAAAATGCTTATTTAGTATGACCGTTCAGGGCTTGAAAAGACCCTAATGGGAATAACGTACCGACAGATTTAGTAAAAACACTCTTTTCGTATGACTTTTTGAACCACTCAAATTGCTTTTTCGAGAAAATGTACCGACAAAAATGAGGAAAACTCCGATTTCGTATGATTACTACGTTCAAATAGAAGTTTTGATGAGTAAAGAGACATGTTCAGCGTTTTTTACCACCCAAGAAAAAAGGCTGCCCGTTCGCGGACAGCCCGTAAAAACAAACATAACAATTACTCTTCGGTCTCACCGTTCATCCAGCTCTGGTGGTAATTGCGCCTTCTGTATTCCTCGGGTGTTAAGCCTGTGGACTTCTTGAAGACCTGGATGAAATGGGACTGGGACGAGAAGCCAAGGTAGTTTGCGATGGTAAGGGAGGACTCGTCCAGGTGCCTTAACATGTTGCAGGCGACGTTGATCTTCTGGTCTCTGATGTAGCGGCTTAAGGTTATGCCCATTTCCTGCTTGAAGAGCTTGGAGAGGTAACTGGAGTTGAGGGACAGGGAATCGGCGATGGATTCGACTGTGAGGTTCTCCTGGATGTGGGATCTGATGTAGTCGATGGCGACGACGATGTGGCGCGAAACGACGCGGTTCTTGGAAAGGTCGCTCATCTTGCGGCAGTAGGAGCGGAGCATGTCGTTCTGGACGCTGTAGACTTCGTCGGTGGAGTTTGCGGCGTCGATCAGTTCGATGTAGATGTCGCTTAAGTTATAGGCGACGGAGATCTCGAGGCCGGCTTCGATGCAGAAGCGGCTGACCAGGGCGGTCAGGATGACCGTGTGGTATTTGACGTTTCGAAGCTTGTCGGGGCTTAAGATGCCGAGAGTCTGGGTGGAGCCGATAGACTTCAGAGCTTCATCGAGGCGGGCCATGTTGCCGCTTGCGACGAGCTCGTAGAAGCTGATCTCATGGTTATAAGCGACCTGGCGGTTGCCATTCTCGCCTTCGTCCATAAGCCTTTTTGCAAGTTCTTTTTCAATATTCATAAGCGTTGTCCTCGTTGTTTGCGTAAAAACAGTTTCTGATATCAAATCTGTTATAAAAATTTTATATTTCTTTTTGGTTTGTGTAAAGCGGATTGACTTGGCAGGTAGGAATAATAAATGTTACAAACTCGTAGAATAGGGGATTTGAGCGCAAAATCTTATTGAGTTCTTGCCCAAAAAGTAATAAAATTTTTAAGATAGCAAAAGTGGAGGTTTGTGCGTTTATGACTGATGAACTTAAAGACATCATATATGCCGATTTGTTCAGATACACCGGTAATGCACGCCGCTACAAGAACATCTATGCATGCTATCTCGAAGAGCGCAGATCTTCCCCTGAATTCAGCTATATCAGCGTAATGAGACGTACGCGTTATTATGCTGACCAGATCAAGAAGTATGACGGCATCAGGAAGAAGCTCTATCAGCTTAAGTTCGGCGTAAGCAATTACAGACTGGACAGGCTGAGCCGCAAGTATCACTTCCAGATCCCTTATGACACTGATATCGGCAAGGGTTTCTATCTTGCCCATTTCGGACGCGTTATCATTCACCCGAAGAGCGTTATCGGACATAACGTTAACGTTTCCACAGGTGTTGTCATCGGTACGCAGTTCAGAGGTAAGAGGAAGGGCTCTCCGCATATCGGAAATTACGTATGGATTGGCGCGAATGCCGTTATCGTAGGTAATATCAGGATCGGCAACAACGTTCTTATCGCGCCCGGCGCATATGTCAATTTCGATGTGCCGGACGGCTCGATCGTAATCGGCAACCCCGGTCTCATCAGAAGATCACCCGGTGCTACGCTCAATTACATCAACAATACAATCCTCTTCGACGAATATAATGTTCGTTCGGACGGAGTCAAGCAGTGGTAAATCCTTCGTTTTATATAGACAACAGAGTGCGCTTTGCCGCCGCGTTGCCGGACCGCACCGCGGCTTTACTTTTCTCAGGCGAACAAAAGCAAATGTCGCTCGATTCAGACTACAGGTTTTTCGCTGACCGCAACTTCTTCTACCTTACGGGACTGGAATATCCGGGCCTTGTCTTAGTGCTCGAAAAAGCTGACGGCCAGGTAACTTCCAGGATCTACGCGCCCGCGCACGATTCCATGAAGGAGCGTTGGCACGGCAAGCGCATGGATTTCGCGGACATCGCGGCGATCTCAGGCGTTGCGGAAGATGACGTTCTCGACCTGGAGAAGTACGAAGAGAAAGAATACGAGCTCATAAAGAACACGGACATCAATATCTTTCTGGATTTTACGACCGTAATGGCCAAGCCCAAGGAGATCAGGAAGCAGATCGAGAAGGACGGCCGCAAGGCATCTGACCTCTCTGAGATCACAACGCCCATGCGAATGGTAAAGTCTCAGCACGAGACCGATTCGATCAGGGAAGCTGCAAGGATCACCGAGGAAGCAATAGAAGAGATGAAGAAGCTCATAAAGCCGGGTGTTTCCGAGTATGAGCTCTACTTAAAGCTCGAGTATGAGATGGCAAAAAGGAGTTCCATGAGCTTTGCCTTTGAGACCATAGTATCATGCGGCAGAAACGCTTTCTATCTGCACCATTCGGATCCGGAAAATGACGGCGACGGGATCGCTAAGGAAGGCTCGATCATACAGATCGACTGCGGCGCGAGATATAACGGTTACTGCGCGGATATCTCAAGAGTTCTGTTTGTCGGAAAACCGGAAGGGGAGGACGACAAGAGGATCCTGCTTTTGGGACTGATCCAGGAATTGAGAAAGGCTGCTTTTGGTTTCATAGCGCCCGGAAAAACCTTTGCCGGGCTTAATTCACAAATGTATGACATTGCAGGCAAATGGCTTGCGGGACAAGGCTTAATACCCGATAATTTTACAAATGAGGATGTAAAATGCTACTACTGGCACAACACATCCCATTATCTCGGTCTGGACGTTCACGATGTCGGTCCGAGGGACAAGGAATTTGAAGAAGGTAACTGCCTTGCCGTGGAGCCCGGTGTCTATATCCCTGAGTGGAATATCGGCTTCAGGATCGAGGATGACCTTCTTGTTACTAAAGATGGCTGTCAGCTCCTGAGCTCCGGGTGTGACAGCCCGGAGGGAATAATTGTCGGATAACGGTTCTGGAGTCACCGCTGTTCTCGTTGCGGTTCTTATAGTGCTCATTCTGATCCTCGTGGGGGGAGTTCTTTTCGCGATGTTCTTATCCTATACGGATAAGCTCTATAAGAAACTCTTCAAGAGGCCAAGGCCGCTTCCGCAGGTTGACAGATCCCCCAAAAAGATCGACAGGAGCACGATCAACGGACGCGGTAAGAACTGGTTCTATACATTCCATAACGAGTGGCTGGGCGTTCGGACCAACACCTTTGACGGATGCCAGCTGTCAGGCTATTACAGGCCTTCTTCAGACAGTACATGCCGCAACATGGTGATCCTCGTTCACGGCTACGACGAATCTCCCGCAGAGATGGCTGCCTATGCGCGACTCATGATGCGCAAGGTCCAGTGCCACTGCATCATGACACACATGAGAGGCCACGGCATGAGCGGCGGCAAGACATTCACTTGGGGCCTTATGGAGAGCGTAGACCTGGATGCATGGTTTGCGTTTACGAAGAGGCGTCTTGGCAATAACTGCAGGATCTATCTTGTCGGCAGAGGCGCCGGCGCTACGGCATGCCTCCTTGCAGCGCAGCAGAAGGGCTTCGAAGAATGCGTCTGCGGAATCATCGCAGACTCTCCGATGTCGTCCCTTACGAGCTTCCTGAAGGCTACACTCCCTCAGACAACAAAGGTAAATCCTGACTGGATAATCGGCCAGATAAGAAGAAATGCCCAGCGCAGATTCAAGTTCGACATCAACCGCTGTGACTGCTCTCTGCACTCGAGCTCCATTAAGGTGCCGGTACTGATCTTCCAGGGCGGCGAAGATGACATTACTCCGCCTTCAGGCTCCCGTGAGATATATGACAACTTGAGATCACGCAAGAGAATGGTAATCGTCAACAACGCCAAGCACATGGAGTGCTATGAGAAGTCGCAGGCGATGTACGAGCGTGAGGTCCAGAAGTTTATTGAGTCTTGTGTAGTGAGACTCGTAAAGATTGGTCGTCTATAAGACACTTTTGTTTATTTTCCTTATATGAGATTCGCGAAAAAGGTGATATAACCTTCTAGTTTGTTCGCGAGGATTCATATGAATGCCAAGAAAATAAGAAAACAATCCATGACAGAAGGAAGTCTCTGGAATAAGATCCTGGGATTCGCTTTTCCTTTGGCATTGACCGGAATCCTGCAGCAGGCATTTAACGCGGCAGACATTGCCGTCGTAGGCAACTTCACCGGTGAAGCCGGAAAGGCTGCAATGGCTGCAGTCGGCGCCAATACTCCGATAATAAACTTCATAATCAATGGCTTTCTGGGCATCTCATTAGGTACCAATGTCGTCATCGCAAATGCAGTCGGAAGCAAGGATGACGAGACAGTTCAGAAGGCCGTGCACACTTCCATGATAGTCGCTGTATTAGGCGGTGTCATCATTGCTTTGTTAGGCGAAATTCTGGCTGAACCGATCTTCAGGATGCAGAATATTTCAGATGAAGCATTCAGCATGGCGTTGCTTTATTTCCGCATCTATATCGCAGGAACACCTGTGATACTTTTATATAATTTCGAAGCCGCGATATTCAGAGGCATCGGCAATACCAGGATACCGTTCCTCGCGCTCGTAATAGCAGGCATTATCAATGTCGGTCTCAATGTTTTCTTTGTAGTATTTATGGGAAGGACCGTTGACGGCGTTGCTACTGCGACGGTTATATCGAACATGATAAGCGGCATTGTCCTGCTGCTTTTCTTAAAGAAGTCCAAAACCCCTGCAAGGTTCAATGAGAAGAAGCTTAGGATCAGCGGGTCCGTCCTTAAGAAGATCCTTAAGATCGGCATTCCTTCAAGCCTTCAGGCATGCGTTTTCTCTGCTGCAAACATCATAATCCAGTCAGCGATAAACAGTTTGGGAACCCTTGTTGCTGCTGCATCTTCGGCTGCTTTCAACATCGAGATATTCTCTTACTATGTGCTCAACAGCTTCGGTCAGGCATGCACGACATTCACTGGCCAGAACTACGGAGCAAGGAAGTTCGACAGATGCAAGAAGTCATTGAGGCTATGCCTTATTGAAGGCATTGTCATCGAAGGGCTGATGGTATCATTTCTCCTGTTCTTCGGCAGGGACCTGATAGCGATCTTCAGACCCGGCGATCCCGAGCTCGTTGAGATCGGTTATATCAGGGTCATGTTCATTACGACCGCGCACCTTTTATCGCTCTTCTATGACGTCATGAGCGGCTATATGAGAGGCTACGGAATCTCGCTGTCGCCCGCGCTCGTTACGATGTGCTGCATCTGCGGAATAAGGATCATCTGGATATATACTGTTTTCGAGCAGTTCAGATCATTTACGAGCATCATGGCAGTATATCCTTTGAGCCTCGGCGTGAACGCGCTTGCGATCTTTATCCTGCTGCTCATAAAGCGCCCTGCGAAAAAGTACAGTGCGAAGGCCTGATTTTTTGGGCAGTTTTATAATTGTATTCATTCGGATCAAGTAGTATATTTTTGGCGACAAACGGAAATCGGGGAGCTTTAAAAAGCTGAGAGGGATCAGACATCCGACCCGCTGAACCTGACGGATAATGCCGGCGTAGGGAACCTTATATATATTCTTTTGGCCTCCTGTAATTGGTGTGATCTCAAGGGATCAGAAATCCATTTGACGGAGGTGTTTTTATGTCCAAACAATCACTTAATTCAAACCGCGAGTACATACTGCGCGTGTCCACGGGCGGCGTTTGCCTGGCACTTGCATTCGTACTCTCACAGCTCAAGCTCTTTGAGATGCCCATGGGCGGTACGGTAACACCGGCATCAACTTTGCCTATCATCGTTTACGGTGTTGCATTCGGACCTGTATGGGGCTTCATCATCGCTTTTATCTTCAGCCTTTTGCAGCTCATCGGCGGCTGGCTTGTAACACCTTTCCAGGTGTTCCTCGACTATACGCTCGGTTACACGGCATTAGGATTTGCTGGATTTGCAGCACTCAAGGCTGATTCCAGGATCAAGGTGAACGGTGCGCTTAACAGATTCAGAGGTGCATCTGTCATTAAGATCATCGCTTTCACTATCGTTGCATATCTTGTAAGATGGCTCGGCTCAGTTGCTTCAGGCGTAATTTTCTATTCTGAATATGCTGCTGATGCAGGCTACGACAGCGCACTCGTTTACTCGATGGTCTACAACGGTTCATTCCTTTTGGCTGACCTTGCTATCCTTGCAGTTGTGCTCGTTGTTCTCTACATGGTTATCCCTTCCTCCAAGGAAGATGCGACGATCAATTACATTCAGAAGTTCACGGCTGAATTCATCGGTACATTCGTACTCGTATTCGTCGGCTGCGGCACTGCAATGGCTGTAGGCTGCGATTCTGCAAACGGCAGCGGATATATCCTTACAGCATTTGCTTTCGGTCTTGTTATCGTTGCAATGGCTTACTCCATCGGCAACGTATCAGGCTGCCACATCAATCCTGCAGTATCTCTTGCGATGCTGATCTCGAAAAAACTGTCTGTCACTGAATTCTGGGGCTACATCGTATTCCAGACTCTCGGTGCGATCTCCGGTGCAGGCCTTCTCCAGTATCTTTTCTCACAGGCAGGAAAGATCGACATGACAGGCGTTACGGAAGAAGTTGAAGGCAATATCGAGATGGCTAAGTGGGGGCTCGGCGCAAACGGTCTTGCAGGCGTAAACGGAAGCATTGTTGCAGGACTCATCGTTGAGATAGTTCTCACATTTATCTTCGTTTTGGCTATCCTCGGTGTTACTGACGAGAAGTTCAAGCACGGTTCATTCGGCGGAATCGTAATCGGCTTTGCTCTCGTTCTCGTACACATCCTTGGCATCAGCCTTACAGGAACATCGGTTAACCCTGCGCGTTCCATCGGACCTGCTCTTTTCGCAGGCGGAGCAGCACTTACCGATCTATGGGTATTCATCGTCGGACCTTTGGCAGGCGCGGCACTTGCGGCAGTTGTTTATAAGGCAATTACAAAGGCAAAGGAAGAGAAGACTGCCAAATAAGTTTGTTGTGAAAGCAGACGATTAAACTGAATCCATTTTGGGGATGATTTCCCCTTCCACGTTGCTTACCGGTCTGGCCGCCCGAAAGGTCAGGCCGGTAAGTTTTTTAATCTCAAATTTTTGTTATAATTTAGATATGTAATTTGGAGGGTATCAGGCGTTTGAACACGGAATAAGGGGGAGTGTTAAAATGCGTATCACTACTAAAAGAATCGGCAGTATCATTTGCGTGGCAGTTTGCCTGCTTTCCATGACAGGCTGCTTTTTCAATCCTTTTAAGAGAAGTTCCGGAAAGAGCAAATCCAGTAATGGAATAAGTTATGAAGAAGCTTCCGACAAACTGTTGAAAGAGTATTCAGTCCAAGACTATAGCGGCCAAGTTCCTGACGGAATGGAGATCAGGTATGTCGTTGTTAAAAAAGTCTATATGGATGATAACGAAAACAGAATTGAGTATCATTATGACTATGATAATGCCGGCCGACAGACGGTTATGATTGACGTCAATGGCATTAACGAGACGAAATATGAGCTGACATATAATAGTGACGGTACGATCGCCAAAAAGGAATTCACAAAAGAGAAAGATTCCAGAGCCGGGAATATCGGCCCTGAGTATTATGGCGAATACAAATATAACGAGAACAAGCAGCTTATCTCATATACTGTATCAGAAGATCATTTGCCGCCAACCACCTACAATCTGACGTACGAGAACGGTCATCTGAAAAGCGAGGAAACCGATAGCGGTACAAAAACATATGACTATAGTACCGAGGGACAGTTCTATGATTATTGTGCGGTTGTAAGTGATGAGTTCTATTCAATGAGTGAAATCGAAATAGTTAAGCGCACTTATTCTGACAACACTTTCGAGCGTGTCCTTACAGAAACGAATAACTTCGATAGAGTTACTTATTTTGAGTATGACGGCGATACGCTGACCGGTTGGTACTGGATAGATGAGTGGGGGAGAACTATCAGGTGGAACGCCCGCGGCAGTCTTGTTGAAGAGATAGATAAAGACGGCAATTTGCTGGAAAAGTCGGAATATAATGAGCATAATGACAGAACTTCATATATGAGATACGAGGATGGAAAACTTGTAGATAAAGCGACATCCGTCTATGAGTATGACAGCAAAGGAAACAAGCTCTCCGAGACGAGCAACTTCTGGTACATTTTTGAAGGAAAAGAATCAACTTTTATTTCAACGTATAAATACGATTATGATGACCGCGGATTGTTGAGAGCGGAAGTCCACATGATCGACGACCGGTTTTCGGACATGACGGTGTATGCTTATAAAGCAATAATCGTCCCGTCTGAATACTGATTATAATTTATCTAAAAGTCTAAAAAATCTGTTATAATTCTCATTGGGTGAGGGTTAAGTTTTTCCATACACAGATCTATTCTCAGCTCTCACCTGATGTGTATCAGGGAACGTTTTCGGTATTGGTTAAGGCACAGGGTGAAGGCAATGAGTTCAGAAAATGACAAGTGGTCTTATGCGATCAAGAAGAATACTAAGCGTCAGGCATGGGAGCTCGGCAAGGGCTCTGACATGGAAAAGGAGCTGATAAAGACCGGCAAGCTCGTGGTCCGCGACGGCGGGATCTACGAAGTATTTACCAGGGAAGCTACTGAGGGCAAGGGCCAGATCGCAAACGCGGGAGACTTTTTCAAAGTGGACGGCGAAGGCTATCCGTCCCCCTGTGAGAGAAGCTGGTTCTTTGCTAACCATAAGCACGTCGAAGGCGACTGGTATGAGCAGGTTGCAAAGCCTCTGAAGATATGGCGCAAGGACGATCCCGAGACTGAGGAGATCAAGTTCCTCATAGACAGCGGAGCGCTTAATATTCATTCCGAAGATCTAAATAAATACTATTCCGCATTTTTGTGGGGCACCATGGAGACAGCGGCATCTGATGCGGTAATCGTTTTATATTCTGTTGAGAAGGATGAATCAGGCAAGATAGATTCGATAAGTTTCAATTTCGTAGAGGCTGATTATTTCAAAGCGAACTACAAGATAATCGATAAATAATCCATAAACTGAAAAAGGGGGATAGGGGAATGAAAAGAGCTGTCAGATTTGCGGCGCTTCTTATGGCCGTCCTTATGATGGTATCGTTCTGTTCTTGTTCTGCCAAGAATGAGAAGGATGAGGATGAGAGCGAGAACCCGGTCAGGGTTATCAGCAGTGATCAGTTTAAATCCGGTGATGAGGATTTTCAGGGTGCGTCAGGTTTATCCGGAAGCGTTTTTAACCAGATCTTCGAGCTTTCTTCAGATGTATTAGGCAAAGATCTGGACACGGCCGAGAAGATGATCGGTGAATACTTCGGAGTTGATCTTGTTGACAGAACAGGCAATATCATCACGACAACCATTAATGGTGTTGTTACTACAGAACACGTTTATGTTCAGATGCTGACTAAAGATACTGTCAGGTTTAACGGACTGGTTATCTTAACAGACAAGGAAACCGGACTAGTCAAAAGAGTTGAATTTACATTAAGCAATTCCGATTATACGCAGGTGCACATCGACGATACTCCGGAATTCAGAGAAGAGATAAAAAAACTGAACCAGGATCTTATTATGGAACTTACGAAGGCTTATGGAGAAGCGTTCGAGACGGATACGCTGGTTTGGGATGAGGATTCAATATACTATTCGTATAACGTTTCCGCTAATTGTTTTGCATACGTCGAGATCCGCGATTTTACAGAACCCGGCAGCAACGATAATGATCTGGTGGCAACAACACTTATCTTTGCAGATTGCAAAGAACTTTTGGTAGGATAATCTTACTGACTTTCGAAATAACTGATTTAAGGAGAATACTTATGCAGGAACCTTCATACATGATAGCCATACCTAAGGATCAGAGTCTCATCGAGGATCCCAAGAATTTTATGGGAAATCTCACCTCATGTGAGTTTATTAAGATCAATGACATGAATATGGATGAAACCAGAGGACTCGTTATAGATCTGACTATCGGAGACAACGATTATGAGGTCGAGTTAAATCCCACCGGTGTGGAGATCCCTGATTTTGTCCGCCCTGAGCATGCTTTTACGGATGAAGAAGTCATGATGCTTGATGAAGCTCAGGCCGGCCTTGCCATTTGCATTAATTATGAGGGCGACAGCAATCAGTGTTTTCACGATCAGTTAAAGATCATGGATGTGCTTTTCCCTGAGCTCCTTGCCGTGCTTGACTGTCCTTCAGAAAAGCTCCTCTCGGGCAAGTGGGTAGCTTTGGCAGCTAAGTCATCCGTGCTTCCTGCGCCCAGATATCTTTTCACCGTTCAGGCAATTTCCGACGGCGGTGATGAAGTTTGGCTTCACACGCACGGCCTTAAGCGCTGCGGATTATATGAACTCGAGATATTAAATTCCAACAAGGAATTCTTCAATGACCACTATAAGATGATCGAAGCATTTGCATTAAGAATGCTCGAAAGCGACGAGCCGATAGAACCAGGTGACGCCGTATTTATCGGACAGGCCGCAGGCAAGCAGCTTACGCTTACCGCAGTCGACTGGAAAGAAGCATTAGATCACTATCCGGATGTTACATTAGGCACTGAGGAAGACCGCGATGACGGCGTGCACAGTGATGATACTTGCGTTCTCATGATCTACAAGAACGAGAGAGCCGAAGAGCAGAAGATCTATACACCCGTCGATGATTTCAACCAGTTCCTCGGCCAGAATCCCATGTTCTACTTCTCTACTGAAGAGACAAAGCGTATGAGCGCGCTTGCAAGAGAACGCCTTCCTTATATGATCAAGGCTTTCGAGAACAAGGAGAATGCCATCATCGCAAAGATCGGCCTTACCATCGACAAAGAGCACTGGAGCAATCCGGATAAGCCCGAGAAAGAACACATCTGGTTCGAGATCAAGGATATCAAGAACGATTCTGTTGTCGGTGAACTGACACAGGAGCCTTACTATGTCTCAGGCATGAAGCAGGGCGACACCGGAACATATCCGTTCTCGGATATTACCGACTGGCTGATCTTCACCAAAGAGAACCGCGTCTCACCTGATGACGCATATCTTTTGGACTGATCGTATTTTGGGGAAGGGAAAGAAGGATGCCGATAGTTAAAGTTTCAATGCTTGAAGGGAAGACTCCCGAATATAAGAAGACCGTTCTGGATTCGATCCATGACGGTCTGGTCGAATCGATCGGAATAGAAGACTGGGACCGCTTTCAGCGCGTGGAGGAGTTCGCGAAAAATGATTTTGAGAGGCCGGACTTCAAGTCTGATGATTTCATGATCATCGAACTCTCGATCTTTCCAGGACGGACGAAGGAAATGAAGGGAAGACTGATCGACTGCATTTGTGGTAATCTTAACAGCAGACTGTCGGTAGATCCTGCCGACGTGTTCATAGTCATTAACGAACCGCCTCTGGAGAACTGGGGAATCGGCGGCAAACAAAGAGGTTAAGATGATCACGGATTCGTTCGATCTAAGCGAAGCAATAGTCTCTCCCGAGTCTTTCTTCGGAGAGCGCAAGGATATCTGTAAGACCGCAATAGCTACATTCTCGCGCGAGATATTTGCTGCAGTGCTCGCGAAATATCCGCATGAGCAGATCGCTGAAATGAGATCAGTCAACAAGATAAGACCTGTTTATCTGGTCGATGTTAACGGCGTTAGATTCGGCTTTTATCTTACCGAGATGGGATCATCTCAGGCAGCGACGGATGTCATCGAGATCAACTGGCTGACCGGCGCAGAGAAGATCATCCTGTTCGGCTCCTGCGGCGCGCTCGATCCTGAGAAGACCTCAGGCAGATACATCATTCCCACTGAAGCTTACCGCGACGAGGGCATGAGCTATCACTACGCTCCGCCCGCTGATTATATTGCAATTAAGAATGTGGACTTTATGGAAGGATTCTTCGAAGAGTGCGGTTATCCTTATATCAAGGGCAGAGTGTGGACGACTGACGCTTTGTACCGCGAGACGAGAGAGAACGTCAGGAAGCGCAAGGAAGAAGGCTGCCTCGCAGTCGAGATGGAGCTTGCGGGAGTTCAGGCGGTATGTGATTTCCACGGCTTCGAGCTATATGATTTCCTCGTTGCAGGTGATGTAGTCGACCAGCCTGATTACACGCCGGATGGACTTAGCGAAGCAAACCATTCTTTTGACAAATTCGATATCGCTGTTAAGATCGCCGGGCGGATAGAGGGGGTATAACGCCATGAATGAAAAGTATAAAGTACAAGGGTTAGCCTGCTTGATCGCTTCACCGTTCTGGGGATGGGCCCTGTATTCACTTTACGATTATCTCGCTCATCAGTATGACAATCCGGCCAACTTCATCGTTAACATAACGGGCATCGTCGGCCTTGCAGGTCTTCTGGCCCTTATCATCGCGGGTATAGTTAATCTCGTGAAGGCGAAGAAGATGGGAAAGTAACTGCCGCTTTACCTTACCAATCCCTCGAAAACAGAATCGCAGTATCTTACTGTTGCCATTGCATCCTTTGCATAAGCGTCAGCGCCGATCTGGTCTGCGTATTCAGGTGTCATGACGGCGCCGCCGACAACGATCTTGGTGTTAGGCTTTTTCTCACGCATGAGCTTTATAGTCTCTTCCATCGAAGCTACCGTTGTCGTCATTAGGGCGGAGAGACCGACGACTCTTATGTTGTTCTCGATGGCACAGTCTACGATTACTTCGGGCGGAACGTCCTTGCCCAGGTCGATTACGTCGTAGCCGTAGTTCTCGAGCATTACCTTTACGATGTTCTTGCCGATGTCATGGATGTCGCCTTTTACGGTGGCCATTATGACCTGGCCCTTGGTATTTCTGGGTTTGTCTGCCATGGCTTCCTTGACGACTGCAAAAGCTGCCTTTGCGGCATCTGCGCTCATGAGGAGCTGGGGAAGGAATACGGTTCCTTTCTCGAAGCCTTTTCCGACGCGGTCAAGCGAAGGAATGAGTTCTGCATCGATTATCTCGAGTGAATCTCTGCCTGAGTCAAGTGCTTCCTTCATTGCTTCGGCGGCTCTTCCGACAACGCCTCTTTCAATTGCTTCGCCTAATGTCAGGACAGCGCCGGATGAGGAAGCGGAACTCTTCGCGCTTGCAACGGTGGTGGAGCCTGCAACATAATCCTTGAATGCAGTGATGAATTCCTGAAGATTGGGGTCGAGGTTCATCAATGCGTTAAATGATCTGTAGGATGCCATCATGGGACCGTTGCAGGGGTTGATGATCGCGCACGACAGGCCGTTCTGCATGGCCATCGTGAGAAAGTGCGAATTGACGAGTTCACGCGCGGGAAGACCGAACGAGATATTCGATACGCCAAGGATAGAGTGACCTGAGAATTCATCTCTTACGCGCCTTACCGTATCAAGTGTGGCGATCGCGGAATTAGGGTCTGATGAGATCGTCATTGCAAGACCGTCGATGACGATGTCCTTGCGCGGAATGCCGTATTTGTCGGCTTCTTCGTAGATGCGCTTTGCGATAGCTATTCTGCCGTCTGAAGTCTCAGGAATACCGCCTTCGTCAAGAGGCAGTGCGACCAATACGCCGCCGTACTTTGCGACCAAAGGCATTACTGCCTTGATGTTCTCTTCCTTGCCGTTGACGGAGTTGATCATGGGCTTGCCGTTGTAGATGCGCATGCCGCGCTCAAGAGCTTCGATATTGGTCGTATCGATCTGGAGCGGGAGATTCGTAACGGACTGGATCTTAAGTACAACGTCCTCCATCATGGAAGGCTCGTCGATCTCAGGCAGACCTACGTTGACGTCAAGGATGTGAGCACCGGCTTCCTCCTGCTTCAGTGCTTCTGTAAGAAGATAATCGATGTTGTTGTCGCGGAGGGCCTGCTGGAGCTTTTTCTTGCCGGTAGGATTGATCCTCTCGCCGATTATAACGGGCTTTTTGCCGATCTTTACGCAGTCGGCAAAGCTCGTAACGTAAGTATCGTTCTTGACCGTGGGCTCAACGAACGGAAGCACCTTAACGGTATTTATCATCTTGCAGATGTGATCTGGCGTGGTGCCGCAGCAGCCGCCCATAACGTGTACGCCGAGCTTAGCGATCTGCTCCATAACGGAAGCAAAATCGTCAGGATCGACATCATATATAGTGACGCCGTTTTCGGTTCTGGGAAGACCCGCATTAGGGTTAACAACGATAGGAAGTGAGCAGCACTTAACGAGGCGCTCTGCGATAGGGAGCATCTGCTTAGGACCGAAGCCGCAGTTGATGCCGATAGCATCGACCTTAAGGCCTTCTAACATCGCAACTGTGCCTTCGACTCCGCCGCCTGTAAGGAGCTTACCTGTCTCGTCGTAGACCATCGTGACGATGATGGGCAGGTCACATACTTCTTTTGCAGCAACTACAGCAGCCTTTGCTTCATATGAGTCGCTCATCGTCTCGATAACGACGACGTCGCCGCCTGCCTCGTAGCCAGCTTTTATTATCTCTGCGAAAATATCGACTGCCTCATTGAAGGGCAGATCTCCCATGGGCTCCAAGAGCTTTCCTGTAGGGCCGACGTCGATAGCTACATAGGCGTCGTCTTCGCGGCCTGCTTCTTTTCGAGCCTGCTGACAGATTTTAACTGCAGCGGTAACGATCTCGGTTACGTTGTCGTATTTGAACCTGTTGGCGCCAAAAGTGTTTGTATTTACGATGTTTGATCCGGCCTCGAAATAGCCCCTGTTAAGCGACTTGATGTCGTCAGGTCTTGTAAGGTTCCAGGTCTCGGGCAGTTCGCCGCCTTTAAGTCCCATCTTCTGAAGGATGGAGCCGGTGCCGCCGTCGCAGAATAACCATTCTTTGCCAAGTCTGTCTCTTAAGTTCATGTCTATTTGTCCTCTTTCGAAAATGCGCAGGTGTCGTGCTTATTGCAGCCGGAACAGCCGGAGCAGCCGACCTTGCTCTTATCTATGCCGATACCGATAAGCGCGGTAACGGACTTTGTGGGAACCATAAGGAGCGAATCCGTAAGTTCCACGCCGATCTGCTTTGAAATATCAAGGAGCCTGAACCAGTCTTTCTGGTGGTCGAGCTTCAAGTCGCCGTAACCGGGTGAGAAGCGGGGCCTTAAGAACAAGCCCTGTGATTCATAATCCTTCTCGAGCTTGGCGTTCTGATCGTCAAGAAATGCTTCGATAGCTGCAGCGCCTGCTGCCTGATAGATCGAAGCGTCCGCAGCGGAAGTAACGGCAGCCCTTCTTACGAGCCTGTCGCAGGCAGGACCGATCGTTGCCGCAAGAAGAATCGCTCCGCAGCAGCCTTTAAGGTTCCTCGCAAGTGACTCGGAAGTAAGGACGATCTCTTCAGTATCGTTATAGATAGTGATGTCGTTGCCTCTTACTCTTACGGGGTATTCTTTGGTGACGATCCTCGGGTGCGACTGGGCGCCGAGCATATCAATGGCTTTGCTGATCTTGGCCTGAATGTCGGGCGCGATATCGACCATACCGCGGTAACCCATGTAGCGCTGGACTTCTTTGACAGGTATCTCGACTCCTAAAGGCATTATCCGACGATCCCCTTGAGGTTATAGAGTATATCGGAAGCGACGTCGGGCTTATTCATGGAATATACGTGAATGTGCGTGATGCCGTTTGCGATGAGGTCGATGATCTGCTCTGTGGCATAAATGATGCCTGCCTGGCGCATTGCGACAGGATCGTCGCCGAAGCGGTCAACTATAGCCTTAAAGCGCTCGGGAACGCTGGTGCCGGAGAGCTGGACTGACCTTGATAACTGCTTTGCGGTCGTGATAGGCATGATGCCCGGAACGATAGGAACATTGATGCCTACGTCCTTAACCCTGTAAAGGAAGTTATAGAATATGTTGTTGTCGAAAAACATCTGCGTCGTAAGGAAATCACAGCCTGCGTCGACCTTCTCCTTTAAGAAGTGAATGTCTTCAGACTTATGTGCGCTCTCAACATGCCCTTCGGGGTAGCATGCGCCGCCGATGCAGATGTCGGGGTCCTGAGCTCTGATGTCCCTTATGAGGTCTGATGCATGTACATAATCGTTGCAGACAACGCCGTCCTTGGGAAGATCGCCTCTTAAGGCCATGATGTTGTCGATATTGTTTTCGCGAATCTGGCGAAGCATATTAGCAACATGCTCTTTGGTGGAGGCAACGCATGTGAGGTGGGGCATTACGGGAACTCCGTAAAGGCTCTTGATGCTCGAAGCGACTTCGACCGTGAGCTTGGAAGTAGAGCCCGCTGCACCGTATGTGACGGACATGAACGAGGGCCCCAGTGCTGCGATCGCGCCTGCGGCAGCTTTGACGTCATCAAGACCTGTCTCAGCCTTGGGAGGGAATACCTCGAAAGAGATCGTAGGGGTCTTGTCTGCAAGTATGTTGTTAATCTTCATAATAAAAATCCTTATTTGCGCATAGATTTTAGATATAGAACAGTTGCCAATAAGTATACCTCAAAAGTAGGTTGAATATTATAATTTAGTCGAACAATAAGAAGACAATGACGTTTTCGCTTTGTTAGGAGGTTTTACTAAGAATGAAGAAGATTCTTTCAATTATCCTTGCAGCCGCAGCCACATTGGCGCTTGCAACAGGCTGCAACAACACAAATGTTACTGTTCCTTCAGTAACGGTTCCTTCCGAGATCGAGTCACTCGTATCTGAAGGCAAGGAGATCGTAAATGAGTTAAATGTTGCAATCCCTACAAAGGACCGTGCAGGCAACGACATCAAGGTTCCTGAGAAGGTCGAGAAGATCGTATCCATGGCACCTTCCACGACACAGTTCCTCATCGACTTAGGTCTTGCAGACAAGATCATCGGCATCGACACAAACTCTGCTTCTTATGCTGATAAGCTTAAGGCAGACATCCCCCAGTTCGACATGATGAGCCCTGACAACGAAGCAATCGCAGCACTTGCTCCCGATATCGTTTTCGTATCCGGCATGAGCTCTGTCGGCGGCACATCACCTTTCCAGTCTCTCGTTGACAGCGGAATCTGTGTTGCAGACATTCCTTCACCTTCTTCAATCTCCGGTATCTGCGAAGATCTCGAGTTCATCGGTGCATGCGTAGGCAAGGGCATGGAGGCTCTCGCTTATTCAAAGGGCTTTACGGCTTTCATGGCAGGCATTGAAGAGATCGGCAAGAACATCCCCGCTGAAGAGCAGAAGACAGTTCTCGTAATGATGAACGTTCCTTCCGCTGAATTTCCTACGATCTACACATTCGGCAAGGGCACATACATGAACGAGATGCTCGAAGCTATCGGCGCCAAGAATGCATTCGGCGACAAGGAAGGATGGCTCTCCATCTCCATCGAGGAAGCTATCGCAGCAAATCCTGACATCATCCTTATGGACTGTAACTGGATGCCCGATGCAGCAGATCAGGTAAAGGCTCTCCCCGGCTGGGAGAATGTCAATGCCATCAAGAACGGCGCTGTCTATGCTGTAAATGAGGACCTCTGCTCACGTCCTAACCAGCACGTTGCCGAGGCAACACTCGAGTGGGCTAAGCTCATCTATTCCGATAAGTTCAACGACTTCACCAAGACTTTTGATGACACTGCAAATGATTTCATCTCAAAGGTCTTCGGTTAATTTCCGGTTAATACCCGACGAGTAACTGTTATGACTAAAAGAGGCACAGGACTAAAGATAGCAATATCGGCCGTCCTGTGCCTTTTTATATTGCTTTTAGCGATCAGGCAGGGAAGCGTATACATCTCGCTTAAAGACCTATTCGGCATAATCGGAGGCCACATCACGGGCAGAGGAACACCAGACGGCATCGAGCCGATGCTGGATTCCATTTTCTGGACCATCAGAATGCCCAGAGCCCTCATGGCGTTCATGGTCGGAGGCGCGCTCTCGATAAGCGGCGCGTGCATGCAGGCACTTTTGCAGAACCCTCTGGCTTCTTCCTACACTTTGGGCGTCTCATCCGGCGCATCGCTCGGCGCGGCGCTCGTCATCATCCTTGAGATATCAATTCCTGTTCTTGCAGGATTCATGCTTCCTTTTGCAGGCTTCGTATTCGGCCTCATAACAGTCGTTGGTGCACTTATGCTGGCGTCCGCGATCGACAGGAGCGTATCTAACACGACAGTCGTCCTGATAGGTATGATCCTGTCGCTTTTCGTAAACGGCATAATGAACTTCTTATCCTCGCTCTATTCGGACAATTCCAAGCAGCTCCACCTCTGGATGATGGGCTCGTTCTCCGCAAGGAGCTGGACCCACTGCGCTATCATGCTGCTGGTATGCATCGTCGGTCTTATCTTCCTTATGCTGATGTCTCGAAAACTGGACATCATGAGCTTTGGCGACCTTCAGGCGCAGGCTATGGGAGTGGATTCGAAAAAGACCAAGGTCGCTGCGATACTCGTGTGCGCACTCTTGACAGGCGTATCCGTAGCATTCACGGGCGTTATCGGATTTGTAGATCTTGCGGCGCCTCACGTCGTAAGAAAGATCTTCGGACCTTCACATAAACTCGTACTGCCGATGTCATTCATCTACGGCGGCGCATTCATGGCATTGTGCGATCTCATCTCCAGGACTTTGTTATCGCCCCGCGAGATTCCTGTAGGCGCAGTTACGGCCCTTATCGGAGCGCCGTTCTTCGCCTATGTTTTCTTCGCTTCAAGGAGGAAACGCTGATGGAAATTATTGTTAAGGATCTCAGAGTCTCATACGGAAAGACGGAAGTCTTAAAGGGCATCGATCTAACGATCAGACCTGGCGAGAAAGTCTTCATCGGCGGCGCCAACGGCTCAGGCAAAACGACGCTCTTAAGGGCTGTGTCAGGAATAATCTCCTACGACGGACAGGTGAAAGTTGACGGCAGAGAAGTCTCTTCAATGAAGCGCAAAGATGTCGCTAAGTTAATAGCGCTCATGCCTCAGACGAGCGATATTTATTTCCCGTACACGGTTAATGAGACAGTGCTCCTGGGCACATATGCATCGGCAGGAAATTCGTTCTTTGGTACTGATGCAAAGGCAGCACAGTTCGCAAACAAGTGTATGGAAGACTGTGATGTACTTGATCTTAAGGACAGGCACTTGGATGAACTCTCAGGCGGACAGCTCCAAAGAGTCCTTCTTGCAAGGACGTTCGCGCAAGGTTCACCGTTCCTTTTCTTAGACGAACCCGGCAACAATCTTGATATCAAATACAGGGCAGAACTCTGCGACAAACTTAATACATGGGCAGCTGGAAAGACCGGTGAGATCGACAACACTCTTGTCGCTGTTTTCCACGACCTGGAACAGGCTAAGAGATGCTGCACAAGGGCTGTCATGATGAAGGACGGAAAGGTCGTTTTCGACGGCGGCATCAATGATGCGATGAAGCCGGAGATGCTCCTCAAAGTCTACGATTTTGATGTAGCGGGATATATTAACAACTGATTTTTCTTCGGATTGCTGATACTATAAGAATTGTTTGACGGCCTGAACACCAAGGTGAATTTGTCTTATGAAAAGCGGGGATATAATCGGAAAAGGTGGTTTGCTGATCAGTATTATTGATGCGGCTGTTGTTTCGTTGGCCTTTATTCTGACAACTGTCTATCTGAATTATGAGGAATACACAAGATGGGGTATTTATGATTGTCATGTAGAAACCTCGTTCGGATTTGACATAGCAGAAGTAAGCGGAACAGTATATCCTGCTGGTACAGTATTTGAAGTGCGGCGAATGTTTGATAATGGCGATCTGGCTATTTATATAGCTGATGACACTTCAACTCGAGTAGAAAGCGAAAGTGATGCTCTTGCTATTCAATATGGCATAGATCCGTACATTCACAGAGTAAATCCGGTTGTTAATCCTGAAATAAAAGATGCGCAAAACAGTGATGAATTAGCTAAGGTATTTGAGTCGCTGAAGAATAAAGCTAAGAAAGACTTCTATATAGATTGTTTGAAAACTGTTGCTATTGGTTTGGTTATATTTACGATCTCTTGTGCCGTGTTTGTTATTATCAACCGTGCGCTGAAAAACAAACCTGTTGCTCAGTGCGCGGTTTTACTGGTCGTAACCGTCGTTTGTATATTATTATCATTCGGATCGATAAACTATTTACTTAGAGCTCTCTGAGACACGGAACAGGTGAAAAGCTGCAGCGCAAGTGAACGTCATCGGAGCAAAAAATCAAAAATTTCAGTAAAATTTATATTTTTATGTATAATAAAATGGTTATATTGGGTATTTGTTGATTCATTTAAAGCTTTCTGTACTGGAGGAAATGATATGGTACACGCTTTCAAGAACAGCAGGAAAATCGCCGTATGCCTTGCTCTCGCAGTAATAGTTGTTTTTGCGGGAATTGCGCTGGCATCAAGAGATGTCAAGGCTGCTGAGCTCATCTCCGGAACCGGCTGGTCGCTGAGTGATGATCTTACGCTTACCATAGGCGGAGGCGTTGATTTTGATGAAGTAAAGGATTTGCGGAATAAATATCCGGTGAAAAAACTCGTTGTGGAAAGTAACCTTTCCGGAATTAAACCCCATGCCTTTGAAAGTTTTGAGGCTCTGGAAACTGTAACTCTGAATAGTGAAGTAAAGACAATCGGGGAAGGTGCGTTCCAATACTGCAGAAACCTCAACTCTATCAATCTTACCAATGTAGAATTAATTGATCATCATGCCTTTGAAGGTTGTCCAAAGTTATCAAGTGTATCATTTGGCGATAGAATAAAAATTGGTATTCATGCCTTCTTTGGCTGTACCAGCTTGTCTTCCGTTGATTTTGGCGGTCTTACTGAAATTGCAAACGCGGCTTTTGAAGGAACTGCTTTAAAAACCCTCGATCTCAGTAAAATTGATACGGTTGGCGAATATGCTTTCAGAAATTGTAAAGCTCTTGAAAAAGTTGTTTTGGGAAACAATAAATTGATTGTAAAGCTTGGCTGCTTCGAAGGCTGTACTAAATTGTCAAGCATTGATCTTGATTATGTTGAGAATATTCAAAGTCGCGCTTTTTACGGCTGTACTTCATTAGGAAGTGTAAATTTGACAAGAGTACGCCATATTGATTCTGATGCTTTCATAGGCTGTACAGGGCTTACATCACTCAATCTGCCTGCAGTTAATTCTATCGGCAAAAATGCGTTTGACGGATGTTCCTCGCTTACAACAGTTAAGTTCGGAAACAACAGCGTATCTGTCGGCGATGAAGCATTCAAGAACTGCTCAAAACTGACGACGATCGATACGGATAAGATATCATCTTTTAATTACGGGGTATTCTACTCCTGTAAGTCTCTTGAAACCGTAGTATTAGGTTCTAATATTACTTATATCGGTAAGCAGGCTTTTTCACAGTGTTCGTCACTGAAGAGCATTAACCTTGGAAATATCACGCAGATCTATGCAGAGGCTTTTGCTGATTGTGCTCTTTTGAATAATGTTGATCTGAGCAAATGCTCTGATATGGAAAAGTATGCATTTAAGGGCTGCAAAGCACTCACATCTTTGGATCTGAGCGGCGGTTACATGTACTTCGAAGGTGTGTTCCAGGGTTGTACCGGACTGACTTCAGTCACATTAGGAAATCAACTGACGAATATTCCTGATTATGCCTTTGACGGATGCACAAATCTCAGTACGGTGAATTTTGATTCAGTGTCTGTAATCGGCAAATATGCATTCCGCAACACGAAGCTTACTGCACTTGATCTGAGGTATGCTTCTGTTATTTCAGACGGTGCATTCAGCGGCTGTCAGGTCACGGATCTTACTCTCGGTTACAGATATGGTATCTACACGCATTCCGGCAATCCTGACACTGATTCCTTTGTGTTTGATAATATTACCAGCTTCTACTTTTATGGTCCTCAGCGCATTTATGACCAAAGGAATCCCGGCGCTGATTTCCCCAATGCGACCATAACGATCGGCGGCGCATATGATGTTGTTTTCGATTACGGGATCAGTGAGTCGTGGAACGTTATCGAAGAAGGTGAGACAGTTGAAAAACCGAGTGATCTTTCAAGAACCGGCTTTATCTTTACCGGATGGTACAGTGATAAAAAATGCACTCAGGCTTATGACTTCAGCCTGCCTGTTACGAAGGATATAAGGATCTATGCGGGCTGGATCAAGGATCTATCAGATTCATTTTTCAGGGGTTATACAGTAAGCCTTGAAGGTGATATCGGAATTAATTACTACACTACATTTCCTGAAGATTATGACCCTGAAAAAGACTATCTTAAGTTCACACTTGATGACGGTTCCGACGAGCAGATCGTATATCTTAAGGATGCGTCAAAAGTAACGTATCAGGGCACAACATACAGTGTATTTAAAATCCGTGTTCCCGCGAAGAAAATGACAGCTGTTATTGATGCCCAGCTTTATCTTTATGGCGTGAGGGTAGCACGGAAATGGTGGTCCGTAAAGCAGTACGCTGACTATATTTTGGATAATCCGCTCCAGTATAAGGCAGCAGAACCTCTTGTCCGTGCAATGCTTCACTATGGTGCTTATGCCCAGATCTTCTTCAATTACAAGACAGATAAGCTTGCTAATGCCGACCTGATCAATGACTACACCTACAATCTTGATGATGCTGTTTTCACAAGACCTTATGACAGTTCCAAGACTAATCTTCCGGCAGGTCTTGAATTCAGCAATGTCAGTCTGACGCTTGATACTACTACAACTCTTAATCTGTATTTTACAGACAATACGAATAAGAACCTTACTTTCAAGGTGGTCAACGGAACAAAGGAAACCACGATTACACCTATAGCGTCCGGCAGTCAGAAACTGATCAAGATCACAAATATTCCGGCAGGCAAGCTGGATAGCGATTTTAAGCTTAAGATCGTTGTTGAAGGTGAAAGTACGGAATACTTTGTAACTTACAGCCCGATGACTTATGCTTATAACATCATCTCAAGAGAGCAGAGTGAAGTAAGAACGCCTGAACTCAAGAATCTGATGAAGGCATTGTATCTTTACAGCGAGGCTGCAAAAAAGTATATTGGAACATAATTTAATTGGGGGAGAAGAACATGAAAGAGATTTATGAGAAATTAGATTTGGCCGTTATACAGTTTGAGAGTCTGGACGTCATTGTTACAAGCGATGAGACGCCCAGGGAAGATCCTTAACCGGAGATAATCTGATTACCGGCTGCGGTCACTCTTATGAGATGGCCGCAGCTTTTATTTTGCGCGGAAATATGCCTGCTTTGTGCAACTTACACCCATACGGAGGCTTGCGGGGAGCCGAAAATATCCAATGTATTATTACAAAAGAAAAAGGCTCAATGATATTATCTTCTCAATAAATTTATCCGGAGGGGTTGAACATGGGTAAATCCAAAGAAAAGAAGAAGAGAACATTTAAGGAGTTCCTTGCTTCCAAGGATATTAAGATATCCGCAAAAACATATTTCGTAGACGCTATGGGCGGCATGGCTCAGGGTCTTTTCGCATCACTTCTTATCGGAACTATTCTTTCGACATTGGCAAAGTATCTCGGAATGGTAGATTTCGCTCCAATGGTAAGATTCGCACACTATCTTGCAGAAGCAGGTAAGCTCGCATCCGCTGCAACTGGTGCGGCAATCGGCGTTGGTATCGCGGTTGCACTGAAGGCACCCATGCTCGTTATGGCATGTGCCGCAGCAATCGGTATGTTTGCAAATGCATATCCCGGAAAGCCCTATGCGGCCGGTCCTTTGGGAGTATTCATTGCCGTTATCTTCGCTGTTGAATTCGGTAAAGCAGTTTCCAAGGAAACAAAGGTAGATATCCTCGTAACACCTATCGTTACGTTGGGCGTCGGTTCGCTTATCGCATATCTGACATGCCCGGCCGTAGCAGTTGTTATGAACTGGCTCGGAGAATTCATCAATACAACCACACAGCTCCATCCGTTCGTCATGGGCATCATCGTTTCAGTTGTTGTCGGTATCATTCTCACACTTCCTATCTCTTCTGCAGCTATCTGCGCTTCGATCGGTATCGCAGGTATCGCAGGCGGCGCTGCTCTCGCAGGCTGCTGCGCCCAGATGGTCGGCTTCGCTGTAGCATCTTACAGAGAGAACAAGTGGGGCGGAATTGTTTCACAGGGCCTCGGCACATCAATGCTTCAGATGCCTAACATCATGACACATCCCCAGATCTGGATCCCTGCTACTTTGGCTTCTGCGATCACAGGCCCTATGGCTACAATGATCTTCAAGCTCGAGTGCAACGGCGTTGCAGCAGGCATGGGCACATGCGGTCTCGTTGGCCCTATCGGATGCTTCTCCGCTATGTCTGAGTCCGGAACACTTAACTGGTTTGCTTGGCTCGGCATGTTCTGCATCTGCATTTTCACACCTGCAGTGCTCTCTTTGCTCTTCAGCGAGATCATGAGGAAACTCGGCTGGATCAAGGAAGGCTACATGAAGCTCCAAGGCTGATTTCCTGCATATTTGCGGCTGTTTTAGGGCTAAATTGCTTTGAAAATCGAATTGTTGATTTGGTATATTTTCGCCCAAAGTTTACCTAAAAGATAAGGGCAATTTGACACAGTTGGAATTTGAGGAAATCGAATATAATGCTTACAAGGGAACTTGAATAGGAACCCTCGACATTTAAGTTAGTTTTAAATGTTTTTTGTTTCTCATAGGCGCGGCTTCCGGTTAGGGAGCCGCGTTTGCATTTCTATTTTTTTCGAAGCCAACAGCAATAGAAATTTGCAACGCATGGAATCGTACCTTTTTTACCCCCAAAAACGTACGATTTAAGGCTTTGCAATTTCCCGGTAAAAATACGGCGAGGGCAATTACAGTACTTCATTGTTAACCTGATCTGATCCTTGTCTGACCGGGCCGGGACAACACGCATTTTCAAAATTTCCATTCTGTGGTAAAAGTAGCATAGAACAACTACCAAACGTATAGGTTTATCAAGCGCGAAAATAAGGAGGGCTGATTATGCCACCCGGAGGAAGAATGGGCGGCCCGATGGGCGGGCAGTACCTGACAGAAGAAGAGAAGAAGAACCAGCCTAAGGTCACGCCTGAATTATTAAAGCGCGTTTTCTCATATCTGAAGCCTTACACGAAGCAGCTGATCTTAGTGCTCATCTGCATAATCGTATCGTCGTTTTTCTCGCTCCTGCCGTCGATCCTGACCGGCAAGATCTTAGATGACGGCCTCCTTAAAAAAGACTTCAAAGCGCTTATCTTTTACATTGTTCTTTCCCTTGCTGTAACACTCATCGCAAGCCTCATCGGTGTCGCAGAGACATACATAAATACGTGGATCGCGCAGCACATTACGTTCGACATGAGGAACCAGATGTACTCGCACCTGCAGAAGATGAGCCAGAAGTTCTTTACGAGCAATAACCAGGGCGACATCATCACCCGAATGACAAGTGATATCGATGGCGTAAAGGCAGTCGTAACCAATACTTTCAGCAGCATACTGTCGAATTCCATAACGCTCATAATCGCCATGATCGCGATGTTCCAGAAAAACTGGATCTTAGCGCTTGTAGGCATCGTTATCGTGCCGATCTTTACCGTTCCGACGAGGAAAGCGGGTAAGCAGAGGTGGAAGCTTACCAATGAGTCACAGCAGGTAAATGACGAGGTCAACGGCATCTTAAATGAGACTTTGTCCGTAAGCGGCCAGCTCCTTGTAAAGCTCTTCGGCAAAGAGAAATATGAGTATGACAGATACGAGAAAGCCAACCGCAATATGATCGGTCTTAACATCAAGGAGAGCATGGCAGGCCGTTGGTTCAGAGTCGTTCTTACGACTTTTACGAGCGTCGGTCCTATGCTGATCTACCTTGCAGGCGGCATCCTCATGATGAAGTACGATTCGAACATTACAATCGGTGATATCACGGTCCTCGTATCACTCCTCGGAAGGATGTACATGCCGGTCAACAGCCTGCTTAATATCCAGGTCGAGTGGATCAGGTCGATGGCTCTGTTCAGACGAATATTCGACTATTTCGATATGCCTGTGGATATCAAGAATGCAGACGATGCGATAACGCCTGAGACAGTTACGGGAGATGTTGTTTTCGAGCACGTCGAATTCTCTTACGATGAGTCCAAAAAGATATTAAAGGACATCAACTTCACGCTGAATGCGGGCAAGAGCATAGCGATCGTCGGACCTTCGGGCTCCGGCAAGAGTACAATCGTAAACCTCATTCCGAGACTTTACGATGTTGACGCAGGCTCAGTTACTTTCGACGGCATCGACGTGCGCAAATTGGATCTTACATTCTTAAGGAACCAGGTCGGCGTGGTATCGCAGGAGACGTATCTGTTCAACGGAACTATCAGGGAGAACCTCCTTTACGCGAAGCCCGGCGCGACCGAAGACGACATGATCGCGGCCCTCAAGAAAGCCAATATCTGGGACTTCATAGAGAAGCAGGAGAAGGGCCTTGATACCGAAGTCGGCAACCGCGGATTAAAGCTATCAGGAGGTGAAAAGCAGCGTATCTCGATCGCGCGGATCATCCTCAAAGACCCAACGATCTTTATCTTCGACGAGGCAACATCGGCGCTTGATTCGATCTCAGAGAAGAAGATACAGGATGCTATCGATCCGATCATAAAGAGCAAGACGAGCATCCTCATCGCACACAGATTGTCCACGATCCTTGCAGCCGATGAGATCCTGGTCGTTAAGGACGGCACGATCGCCGAGCGCGGCAGCCACAAGGAGCTCCTCGGCAAGGAAGGCGTCTACAGGGAACTCTACGAGACACAGTTCAGCAAAGCGATCATGGAAGAAGATACTGTCTCCGAACTCGAAAAATACATCTGGGGCGTCCAGCCCGGAGACGAGCCGCACGAAGACGAGTAAGCCTCCGGCAGCCGACTGGTAAGCCTCCGGCAGCCCGAAACTATGCAAAATCCCTAAGGGAAATTTACCAGGAGCCCCCGATTCGTACAAATGACGAGGGGGCTCTTTTATTTAAACCTCAAAAATATAGTATAATTTTTTCTTGGGTAACCCCCAGAAAGAAATTGAGGATAGAAATACAAAATGACAAAACCATATTCAGTAACCGCTGAACAGATTGCAAAAGAAATAGATACAGACCTGGTCAAAGGTCTGACTTCGGATGAGGCATCCTTAAGATATGCCAAGAACGGGCCGAACTCTCTTGGTGAAGAGAAGAAGGTCCCGCTCTGGAAGAGATTCCTGCAGCAGTTCGCAGACGCGATGGTAATAATCCTTATCGCAGCAGCAGCGCTCTCTGCATACATGGCCTTTAAGAGCGGCGGCGGATTCGAAGAGTGGATCGATGTTATCGTAATCCTTGCTATCGTAATCCTTAATGCATGCCTCGGCGTTTATCAGGAAGGTAAAGCTGACCAGGCTCTCGCAGCTCTTAAGAAGATGAGCTCACCTCAGACGAAGGTCATCCGTGACGGCAAGCTCCACATGGTAGATTCCGAGAATGTCGTAGTCGGTGACGTCATCGCTATCGACGCAGGCGACTCTATCTCAGCAGATATGAGACTTATCGAATCAAGCTCTCTTAAGGCTGAGGAAGCATCCCTTACAGGTGAGGCAGTAGCAGTCGAGAAAGACGCTTCAGCTGTCCTTCCTGAAGACTGCACACTCGGTGACCGCAAGAACATGCTCTACATGGGTACTGCAGTTACATACGGAAGAGCCAAGGGCGTCGTTGTTGCAACGGCAAGGGATACCGAGCTCGGTAAGATCGCTACAAAGCTTACGACCATGGAGGACGAAGAGACACCTCTTCAGAGAAGCCTCAATAAGCTCGGCAAGATACTTGCTGTCGTCTGCATCCTCGTATGCATCATTGTTCTTCTCGTGGACATCTTCGTTCAGAAGCAGCCCTGGGAAGACGCTCTCATGACAGCTGTCTCACTCGCTGTCGCAGCTATCCCTGAAGGTCTTGCTGCAGTCGTAACGATCGTCCTTTCGATCGGTATGACAAAGATGGCAGAGAACAACGCTATCGTAAAAAGACTCCTTGCAGTAGAGACTCTTGGCTGCGTAGACGTTATCTGCTCCGATAAGACAGGTACACTCACACAGAACCAGATGACCGTTAAGGTTCTCTATGACGGCGAGAAGAAATACAACGTCGAAGGCGGCGGATATGCTCCCAACGGCAACATCGTAGACGAAGGCGGCAAGCCCGTTAAGATCGACGGAGTTCTTAATACATTGATCCTTTCTTCAGTCCTTTGTAATGACGCTTCTATCGTTAAGGAGAGCGAGAAGGATTATTCCTGCATCGGTGACCCTACGGAGGGCGCGCTCACGACTCTCGGCATGAAGGCAAGAATGCTCCGAGAGGAGACAATGCACACATATCCCAGAGAGACAGAGCTTCCTTTCGATTCCGACCGTAAGATGATGACCACATACCACTCCGGTATCGATGAGGGCAAGTGGATCAGCTTCACAAAGGGCGCTCCGGACATCGTTCTTTCGCGCTGCTCTTCGATCCTTACAAATCACGGCATCGAGAAGATGACTCCCGAGAAGCTCGCTGAGATCCGTGAGGTAAACCACAACTATGCGATCCAGGCCATCCGTGTACTTGCCTTTGCTACAAAGGAGCACGGCGACGGTTCCAAGGCTACTTTCGCTGACGAAGAGAATATGACATTCTTGGGCCTCATCGGCATGATCGACCCTGCACGTAAGGAAGCCAAGGACGCTATCGCAGTCTGCAAGGAAGCAGGCATCAGAGCCGTCATGATCACAGGCGACTTCAAGGATTCCGCTGTTGCCATTTCCGACAATCTCGAAATGCGCGACGAGAAGCACATGGATGCTTATTCCGGCGAAGAACTCGACAAGATGAGCGACGATGACCTCCTTGAAGTAGTTGAGAAGACAAGCGTTTATGCGCGTGTATCTCCTGAGCACAAGGTGCGTATCGTCTCAGCTCTTAAGAAGAATGACCACATCGCTTCAATGACAGGCGACGGCGTAAACGACGCCATGGCTTTGAAGTCCGCTGATATCGGTGTCGCAATGGGCATCACGGGAACTGACGTTTCCAAGAACTCTGCAGACATGATCCTGATGGACGATAATTTCGCGACCATCGTAAAGGCAGTCGAGCAGGGCAGAACGATCTACTCGAACATCAGAAAGTTCGTAGGATTCCTCCTCTCATGCAACGTAGGCGAGATCCTCGTAATCTTCCTCCTGTCACTCGTTCCGAAGACATTGGTGCCCGGCATCGCTGCACCTTTGACCGCGATCCAGCTCCTCTGGCTCAACCTCATCACTGACTCATTCCCGGCCCTCGCTTTAGGCCGCGAAAAGGCTGAACCCGGCATCATGAAGGTCCCGCCGAGATCAAAGCACGAGCCCATCATCAACAAGAGCATGATGCGCCACATCGCAATGCAGTCCATCGGCTTGTTCGTATCTGTAGCAACAGCTTTCATCGTTGCCCTGATGATGACAAACAACGGAAGCACGTTCTTCTTCTCAGGCGCTCTGGCTGAAACCGGCGTTAAGGGCGTACATCCTATCGATATCGCTCGTACGGTAGCTTTCGCAACGTTGATCCTGGCTGAGCTCTTCAGAGCCTTCGCCGCAAGATCAGAGAAGATCTCAGTCTTCAAGCTCGGCATCTTCTCCAACAAGATGATGAACATCGCCGTAGGTCTCTCGCTCGTAATGCTCGTAGCAGTTATCTACATCCCTGGCGTTAATTCGATCTTCAACAACGTTGCACTTAACCCCATGGCATGGCTCATTATCCTGCCTCTGGCGATCGTTCCATTTGCCGTAAGCGAGATATCCAAGCTCATTAAGGGCGCTAAGAAGTAAATTATGTGATTATTGCCGTTTTCTCCACGGAAAATGGCAATAATTGCAGTTTGCATAAGTAAAAGCCATGTGTTATTATTCATAGGCTTAACTATTAAAGGGGGCATAGAACAGATGACAACTTTGAATATCGTTCTTACTGTTATAGATATAATCCTGGCAATTGCCATCATCATTCTCTTCCTCGTTCAGGAAGGTAATGACCAGGGTATCGGCGTAGTTGCAGGCGGTTCTTCCGACTCATACTACAACAAGGCTAAGGGCAGAACATTGGAAGAGCAGCTCAAGACATGGACAGTTATCTGCTGCATTTTGTTCGCGATCGTTTCTGTCGTTCTCTACCTTTCCATGGTAAAGGCTTGGTAAGAATCTTAAGAACATGAACTTCAAAGCCGTCTCTGTGCGAGGCGGCTTTTTTATGTTGCGGGCGGTTGCTTTTTTCGAGCTCACCGCCGCAAACATGTAGTAAGATATAGAAAATGAAAAGAGGAATAAAGAGATGGAAAACAAGAAGAAAAGATCCGGCTTCGCTGAAAGAATGAGCGAGAGCCAGCAAAAGAGAAACAGAGTAATCAAGGCGAAGGAAGTAAAATACGATCTTCCTGAGACTTTGGCTGACCAGGAACCGAGAGGACCTTTGCAGGTCAAGAACCAGGTAATCGGTATTTTGAGACAGACGCCTACAGGGGCTGCCGTCATTCCCGATCCTTCTTTCAGGAGCACTGATTACGGCGCGATCGAGATCGACAAGAATCACTTGAACGGCGCGCCTTTTAATATGGTCGTCGTTTGCGAAGTTCTGAATCCCAACGGCGATAAGGGTGACTTAAGAGGCACCATTACTGAGGTTCTGGGCGACTACGGCAACAATGACGTCAGGATGATGACCGTCTTAAGGCAGTTCGGCCTGTCGCAGACTTTTCCTGAGGCGGTGCAAAAAGAAGTCGAGCCTCTGCCGGTAAATCCTGATCCGGAACTGATAATCAAGGAGATCGCTGGCGGCAGGCGTGATAAGCGTGACCTGCTTACGATCACGATCGACGGTGAGGACGCCAAGGACTTAGACGACGCGATCTCCATTGAGAAGCTTAAGAACGGCAATTTCAAGCTTTACGTACATATCGCTGACGTATCGAATTATGTAAGGGAAGGCACGATGCTCGATGCTGAGGCTTTCTCCAGAGCGACATCCGTTTATCTCGTTGACCGCGTTATTCCGATGCTGCCGCCGAAGCTTTCTAACGGCCTTTGCAGCCTTAATCCCAATGTCGACAGACTCGCGATGACCGCAGAGATGCTGGTCGACAGGGAGGGCGGAATCTATGGCGGCGAGGTCTATGAGAGCGTCATAAAGTCCGACAGGAGAATGAGCTATACAGAGTGCTACAGGATTCTCACGGACCCGAAGCCTGAGGATGAGAAGGAGTATGGCGAGATCGTTCCGATGCTGATCACCATGAAGGAACTTGCAGAGATCCTGAAGTCCATGCGTGAGAGAAGGGGCGCGATCGGATTTGAGATGCCTGAGACTAAGGTCATCTTAAATGACGACGGCACGGTCAAGGACATCATGCCTTACCCCATAAACTTCACGAACGGCATCATCGAGTCCTTCATGATCTGCGCGAACGAGTTCATCGCCAAGAAGTTCTTCGACCTGAAGTACCCGTTTGTTTACCGTGTGCATGAGGATCCCGATCCGATCAAGATCGCGAGGTTTTCGAATATCGCGAGGTATTTCGGTGCGTCGGGAAGACTCTTTGGCAGGATCAAGCCGCTGGATGTACAGAGATTCATGGATACGATCGGTGATAAGACCGCGCTCCCGGCTTTAAACGAGCTCCTGTTAAGGTCGATGGCAAAGGCGAGATACTGTTCTGATAACCTCGGCCACTTCGGTCTTGCTTCGAAGTATTACTGCCACTTCACTTCACCTATCAGGCGTTATCCGGACCTCTATATCCACAGGATCATCAAGAGCTATCTGCATGGCGAGAATTCCAGAAGCCATTTTGCGGGCCTCGTCGATAACGCTGCGGAGCACTCGTCTGACATGGAGCGAAATGCGGTTGACGCAGAGCGCGCTTCAGACAATATCAAGATCTGCGAATACATGGCTGATAAGATCGGCGAGCATTACGACGGCGTCATCTCTTCGATCATTGAAGCAGGTGTTTTTGTAAGGCTCGAAAATACCGTCGAAGGCTTCGTTCCGTTCAGGACATTAAGAGACCACTATTTCTTCGATGACAGGACATACAGGGCGATCGGAGCTCACGGCGGCAAGATATTGTCGATCGGAATGCCTGTTACGATCGTGGTCGAGAAGGTCGATACTGAAGAGAACAAGATCGATTTTTCTTTCGAGTACGGATTCGAAGAAGAGAGAACCGACAGGGGCGGCGCGAGACCGCCCGTAAAGAAGGGCAGGAAGGGCAAAGCGAGTGCTGCTAAGGTAAGACGCGGCGCCACGAAGAGCAGGGCAGCTGCGCCTGTGAGAAAGCCCTCAGGCACCGGCGGATTCGTCGGCAAGCCGAGAAAGGGAAGATCGGGCAGGGGACCTGCAAGAGGAAGACGCTGATTTTCGGCATTTTACCTATAGAACAAAGTTGACAATGGACGAGGCAATGATGTACTATTGCCTCGTTAATTGCGATGACGGAGACCCAGTAGTCGTGGTATGTCGCCTACAGAGAGCTTTGCCCCCGGGCTGTAAGGCAGAGCGGAAAGAGGCCACTGACGAATAACAACTCTAACAGCATACCGGCATAAAGCGATTTCGCGTTTTTTAGCGAAGTAAATCAGGTGGCACCGCGGACATGTATTGTTCGTCCTGAACTTAAAGGAGATTTAAGTTCGGGGCGTTTTTTGTTTCCCCGAAGAAAGGATTTGAATATGGCAAACCAGTACAGAGACAGGATCATCAGCTCTTTGTCTGAGAAGGACGTTGGAACCGAACTCAGAGTATGCGGCTGGATCGAGAACATCAGAGACCACGGCGGCGTATCTTTCATCGACTTGAGAGACATGTACGGCACACTTCAGGTCGTCATGCGTGACACATCACTTCTTGACGGACTCGTTAAGGAAGAGTGCATCTCCATTCAGGGTAAGATCGAGCACAGAGACGAAGAGACATATAACCCCAAGATCGCTACAGGTACCATTGAACTTGAGGCTCATTCAGTTGATGTTCTTGGTAAAGTATACAGCCAGCTTCCTTTCGAGATCATGACATCAAAGGAGATCAGAGAGGACGTAAGACTTAAGTACCGTTATCTCGACCTCCGTAACCAGAAGGTTAAGGACAACATCATCTTCAGATCCAATGTTATCGCTTTCTTGAGACAGAAGATGACTGAGATGGGCTTTTTGGAAATCCAGACTCCTATTCTTACAAGCTCTTCACCTGAGGGTGCAAGAGACTATATCGTTCCTTCCAGAAAGTGGAAGGGCAAGTTCTATGCGCTTCCGCAGGCACCTCAGCAGTTCAAGCAGCTCCTGATGGTTTCCGGATTCGATAAGTATTTCCAGATCGCTCCCTGTTTCAGAGATGAGGATGCAAGAGCAGACAGAAGCCCGGGAGAGTTCTACCAGTTAGACTTCGAGATGGCTTTCTCCACACAGGAAGACGTCTTCAGAGCAGGCGAGGAAGTCCTCACTGCAACATTTGAGAAGTTCGCACCCGAGGGCGCACAGGTAACTGCAGCACCTTATCCGGTCATCTCTTATAAGCAGGCCATGGAAGAGTTCGGCTCCGACAAGCCCGACCTCAGAAACCCGCTCCGCATCAAGGACGTTACAGAGTTCTTCTCAAGATGCACATTCAAGGCATTCCATGGCAAGACAGTTCGTGCTATCAACGTTCACGCCAAGCTCTCCAAGGGCCAGCACGAGAAGATGTTAAAGTTCGCTCAGGACGACCTCGGAATGGGCGGTCTTGGCTACCTCGAAGTCCTCGAAGACATGAGCTACAAGGGACCTATCGACAAGTTCATCCCTGATGACATGAAGGCTGAACTTAAGGATCTTGCAGGCCTTCAGGCAGGCGATACGATCTTCTTCATCGCTGATAATGAGGCGCGTGCAAATGAGTGCGCAGGCAAGATCAGAAATGAGCTTGGCGCACGTCTCGACCTTATCGAGAAGAACGCTTTCAGATTCTGCTTCGTCAACGACTTCCCTATGTACGAATGGGATACAGAGACAAAGAAGTATATCTTCACTCACAATCCTTTCTCCATGCCTCAGGGTGGCCTTGAAGCACTCAATACAAAGAAGCCTGAAGAGATCCTCGCTTACCAGTACGACATCGTATGCAACGGTATCGAGCTCTCATCCGGCGCAGTCAGAAACCACGACCTTGAGATCATGAAGAAGGCCTTTGAGATCGCAGGATACTCCGAAGATGAGCTCAAGACCAAGTTCGGCGCGCTCTACGGCGCATTCCAGTTTGGCGCGCCGCCGCACGCAGGAATGGCTCCCGGCGTTGACCGTATGATCATGATCCTCCGCGGCGAAGAGAACATAAGAGAAGTCATCGCATTCCCTATGAATGGCAATGCACAGGATCTTCTCTGCGGCGCTCCTGGCGAAGTAACAGAGCAGCAGCTCCGTGAGACACACATCAAGATCAGACAGTAATGAAAGTATATTTCCTTACATTAGGATGCAGAGTTAATCAATATGAGACAGATGCCGCAAGGCGTCTGTTTCTTGATAATGGGCACGAAAATGTGGACACCCCCGAAGAGGCCGACGTCTGCATCGTCAACACCTGTTCGGTAACCGGTGAAGCCGACAGAAAGTCATCCCAGATGTTAAGGAGAATGGCCAAGAATAACCCTGATGCCGTCATCGTTGCGATGGGGTGCGCTTCAGAGCTTAAGAACGGTGAAGTGCCGGCTGATATCGTGATCGGTACAAGGGACAAGAACACCGTGGTTACAAGGGTAGAGGAGTTTTTCGCGCACCGCGGAAAGGAACTTACCCACAGTGCGTCCCATGTAAGACCTGAAGTCAGCAAGAAAGACGAGTACCACGATTTCGGAACAGTCTTATCGCCTGAAGGCACAAGGGCCTTTATAAAGATCGAAGACGGCTGCAACAATTTCTGCACTTACTGCGTCATCCCTTATGCAAGGGGAAGAGTCGTAAGCAGGAGCGAAGAGTCATGCCTGAAGGAAGCCGAATTCCTTGTATCAAGCGGCTTTAAGGAGATCATCGTATCAGGCATCCACCTCTGTTCTTACGGCAAAGACCGGGGTGAAGATATATCAGCGCTCTTAGAGCTCCTTAAAAAGATCGATTCCATAGAAGGACTTGAGAGATTAAGGCTCGGCTCTCTTGAGCCCAAGTCCATGACGCCTGAATTTATTAGCGGTCTTAAGGAACTTAAGCATTTGTGTCCGCACTTCCATCTCTCGCTCCAGTCAGGATCGGATACTGTCTTAAAGCGCATGAACAGGAAATACACCACGGCTGAATATGAAGACAGGGTAAATGCTCTAAGAGCCGAATTCCCTGACATGTCTCTTACGACGGACATTATCACGGGTTTTCCCGGTGAGACCGGAGAGGAATTTGCCGAGACGATCGAATATGCAAAGAAGCTCGGGTTTGCGAAGATCCATGTTTTCCCGTACTCGGAAAGGGAAGGTACGAAGGCCGCTGATATGCCCCAGATGGACATGAGCATCCGCAAGGCCCGCGCAAAGAGGCTTATCGAAGTCTCTGATGAGCTGGCTTCAGAGTTCGCCTCTTCCATGACAGGCAAAGAAACTGAGATCCTCATAGAAAAGATCGAAGAGAAGGACGGCAGGACCATAGCTGAAGGCTATACCGGGAACTATGTCAGAGCTTTTGCTGAAGTCGAAAAGGATAAGTTCTCGCGTGGCGATATCGTCAAAGGAACTGTCGTAAGGGCAGAAAAGGAAATTATTTTTGTCATCTTTGGGTGATTCTTTGTTTTAATCGAGCATTTTTTTGCCGATTTGTTAATAATTGTGTTTCAAATGTGAACTCTAAACGATATTTGATGTATAATTATATCGTTAGAGATGTGTAATTTTAACCAAAAGTGAAATTCTTTTTATGGAGGGCACTAGAGTGAAGGGATTTACAAAAACAATTGCAGCATTCTGTGCAATGGCTATGATCTTCGGCATGTTCTCTGCTAATGTATTTGCGGATGAAACAGATATTCCACAAGTTGCTGCTGAAGAAGCTGCCGGGGATGAACCTCAAGCGGCTGGCAGTTTACCTCAATCACAGAGTCAGTACACCGTTCCTGTCTCAGGAAATGCATCTGATGAGGCTGGAGCATCTGCGGATACAGGTTCAGTTGCAGGTTCAGTTCCGGGAAATGATGGAGATGATAATCTGGCAGCAGATGCTCAACCGGAAGATGTCCCAACTGTAAATGATCAACCAGTAAATGATCAACCAGTAAATGATCAACCAGATGTTGTCCAGCAGGAAGATGGTCAGGAGAACGATGTCAATGATGCTGACAAAAAGCCTAATGACAAGGATTCCGTTGACAAAGATTCTGCTGAAAAAGAGCCTGCTGACAAAGTTTCTCTGAAAAATGAAGTCGATAAGGAAGACGACAAAAATGTCGAGCCTTCTAAAGGCCTCACGAGGTCTGGCATCGTTGAGATCGATCAGGATTACATTGATAATAATGTTGGCAAGCTGCCTGTAGAATCCGGTACATATAAGCTTGTTGAACCTATCTCTGTTTCTGAAACAACTATCTTTAATGTTGATGGTGCTGTAATCACTCTCGATCTTAATGGTTATAACCTTACATATACCGGTACAACAGGTTTGTTTATTGTAGGAGCGACCAACGGTACTTCTGTTTCAGCAGCTGTAAAGCTGACTATTACGGATTCTTCCAGCACACCTGGTAAGATCACGGCAACAAATACTACAAAGGGTAATACAGATGTTTGGATCAGCTGCAATAATAACGCAACCGGTTTAACGACCGGAACAAACGCTAACAGAGGCGGTTGTATCTTGATCAGGAACAGCAGCGAAGTTATTCTTGAGAAGGTTACGATCAGCAACTTTCATGCTGAAGATGAAGGTGGTGCAATTCATGTATCCAATGGTTCCTTCTTCACAATGAAGAGCGGAAAGATTACTAATTGCTCAGCAAAAGTAGCCGGTGGTGCTATTGCAGGCCATGCTGCATCTAACGGTACTACAGTAAATGGAATGAACCTTGTTTCGACTGTTAGGATCGAAGGCGGAGAGCTTTCCGGAAACAGCGCGAAAGCCGGCAGTGCTGTCAGAATCTTAAGATGCAATTTCTATATGACCGGTGGTGTCATCACGGATAATACAGCTACAGGTGGCACTGGCGAGGCCGGTGGTGCACTCTTTATTTCTAAGATCAAGAGAAACCCTTATATTGAAATGAGCGGCAATCCCCAGATTTATGGCAATAACTGTTCTGAGGATTCCAAGAAAGCAGACATTTTCTTCTATGATAAAACTACTATCCATGTTGTCGGCAATCTTGATGCTTCAGCAAAGTTAGTATTTGCCGGTGCAGAAATTAATAACAACTTCTTTGATATCAGCAATGCTACATATTCCATGAACAGCTTTATCAGCAATCACGATGGCTACATTGCTTATGTATCAGGCGACTATATTAAGCTTAAGCAGGGAGTATTACCTAAGGTAGCAGGCTATGTTATCGGAATCGGCGGAGAGATCTATTTCAAGACATATATCGATTTCGGTTCTGCTGCACAGAGTGATGTTTCTGTAGGTTATTCTTATGCGTACAACAAGAATGGCACAGAGACAACGATCAGCAAGGATGTCACATCTTATGCAAGT
>LVAT01000021.1 GCA_001604135.1 Clostridiales bacterium Firm_14 | reverse complement strand
CTAATAGACTATAATTGTTGAGGCTTTGGGCGGGGTGGCCCATGCCAAAAATGCAAGATTTTAAATCGAAAATTTCATTTTAGGAAGGTTGGCTATCATGAAGGGTTACCGTGAGATGACTAAAGAAGAGCTCCTCAAAGTCAGAGAAGAGCTGAACGAACGCTATGAGAAGTGCAAGGCACTGAATCTTACGCTCGATATGACCCGCGGAAAGCCTTCGCCGATCCAGCTGGATCTTTCCAACGATATATACGATACGCTCAAGGACGGCTTCAAGACACTCAAGAATGAAGATACGAGAAACTACGGTATCGCTCCCGGTATCGAAGAGATAAGAGCTGTCTTTGCTGATCTTCTCGGCACAGACAAGGACAACATCTTCATGGGCAATTCCTCATCTCTGAACCAGATGTACGATGCACTCATGCGTTCCATGGTCTTCGGCGAAGTCGATTCACCCAAGCCCTGGTCACAGGCAGAGGGAAGAAAGTGGCTCTGCCCGGCGCCCGGTTATGACAGACACTTCAGAGTTACTGAGACAATGGGCTTTGAACTCATCGCTGTTCCCATGACTGAGAACGGTCCTGACATGGACGTTGTTGAAGAACTCGTTAAGGATGAGAACGTTAAGGGTATCTGGTGCGTTCCCTGCTACAGCAACCCTGACGGCGTTGTTTATTCCTCGGAAGTTTGCGAGAGACTCGCGAAAATGGAGACAGCAGCACCTGATTTCAGGATCTTCTGGGATAACGCTTATGTATGCCACCATCTCTATGAGGACAGAAACACATGGGGCAAGCTTCCTGACATGCTTTCTCTTTGCGAGAGCTACGGCCACGCTAACAGAGTTTACGAGTTCGCTTCTTCATCCAAGATCACATTTGCAGGCGGCGGTATTTCCTGCTTTGCAGCTAACAAGGACAACATGACATGGGCAAAGAGATTCTTGAACGCACAGGCTATCTGCACAAACAAGGTAAACCAGCTTGCTCATGCCAGATTCCTTCCTGACGCAGAAGCAGTTTATGCTCACATGATGAAGCATGCTTCTATCCTCCGTCCCAAGTTTGAAGCTTGCCAGAACGTTCTTGACGAAGAACTCGGCTTCGATACTCTCTGGCATTGGACAAAGCCCAACGGCGGTTATTTCGTAAGCTTCTACGCTATGCCCGGTACAGCTGCAAAGGTTGTGGCTATGTGCAAGGAGGCAGGCGTTGCTCTTACTCCTGCAGGCGCAAGCTATCCTTATGGTAAGGATCCTTCTGATTCGAATATCAGACTCGCTCCTTCATTCCCCGGAATAGAAGATATCGAGAAGGCCGTCAGAATCCTCACGATCTGTGCTAAAATCACAGCAGTGGATAAATTGTTGGAGGATCTTTAATAATGAGCAAAGATACATACGAGAGCCCGCTTAACTCACGCTATGCCAGTAAGGAGATGCAGTACATCTTCTCGCCCGATAAGAAGTTCAAAACATGGAGACTTCTTTGGATCGCATTGGCAGAAGCAGAGAAGGAATTAGGTCTTGATATTACTGATGAGCAGATCGCTGATCTTAAGGCTCACAAGGACGACATCGACTATGAGGATGCCGCTGCTGAGGAGAAGATCCGCCGTCATGACGTAATGGCTCATGTTCATTCATATGGCAAGCAGGTAGCGGGTTCCGGTGCTGACCGTATCATCCATCTTGGCGCAACATCTTGCTATGTAGGTGACAATACAGACATCATCATAATGAGGGAAGCATTAGAGCTCATTAAGAAGAGACTTGTAGTAGTTATCGCAAAGCTTGCTGATTTTGCTGACGAATACAAGGCTATGCCGACTTTGGGATTTACACATTTCCAACCTGCACAGCTCGTAACGGTAGGTAAGAGGGCAACACTCTGGCTCCAGGATCTTGTTTTCGACATTGAGACAGTAGAGAATGCAATCGCATCCTTAAAGCTTCTCGGATGCAAGGGTACTACTGGTACTCAGGCTTCATTCTATGATCTTTTCGACGGTGATCACGAGAAGTGCGTTGCTCTTGATAAGAAGATATGCGAGAAGATGGGCTTCGAGCAGTCTTACTATGTATCCGGCCAGACATATTCCAGAAAGATCGACTATACTGTTCTTTCAGCTCTTGCTGCAATCGCTCAGAGTGCTCACAAGTTCTCCAACGATATCAGACTTCTCCAGCATTTGAAGGAGATTGAGGAGCCTTTCGAAAAGAACCAGATCGGATCTTCCGCTATGGCTTATAAGAGAAATCCGATGAGATCAGAGAGAATCGCATCTCTTTCCAGATACGTTATCGCTGACGTATTAAATCCTGCAATGACATCATCTGAGCAGTGGTTCGAGAGAACATTGGATGATTCTGCAAACAAGAGAATCTCAGTACCTGAGGCATTCCTCGCAGTTGATGCGATCCTCGGCATCTATACAAACGTTGTTTCCGGTCTTGTCGTATATCCCAAGATGATCGAGAAGCACATTAATGATGAGCTGCCTTTCATGATGACAGAGAACATCATGATGGAAGCAACAAAGAAGGGCGGAAACCGTCAGGAGCTCCACGAGGAGATCCGCCAGCTTTCCATGCAGGCAGGTTCCGTTGTTAAGAACGAGGGCAAGCCCAATGATCTTCTTGAGAGGATTGCTGCTGACCCTAAGTTCGGCATGACTATGGATGAACTCTTGAAGCTCAGAGATCCTAAGCTTTACATCGGCCGATGTCCCGAGCAGGTCGACACATTCTTGACAGAGTGTGTCAGGCCGTTGATCGAAGCGCACAAGGATGACCTTGAGGTAAGTGAAGTCGAGCTGAAAGTATAAAACAAGTAAGCAGAACAAAAGCAACTTATGCGGGATATTCCGACTTGCGTTATTGCAGTTTGGCATATCCCGCTTTTTATATTAAAATATAGTTAACTCGAGCATGGTGGCCTCTAAATTGGACCTACATGACATAATAAGGAGCTTGGGCCTGTCTTTTTGATGTAAAGCCTTGTAAGTTGGACTATTGAGATCTGATACCTGAGCACCGCCCTGGATTTCCGGGTGTCAATCAGAGTCCGCTGTGTTTCGGGGGTTTTTAAGGAGATTATGATGGAACAATATATCGATGCCTATAATTCAGCATCTTCCGGCCCGGCCGCTCTAAGTGTGGCTGGTGCTGTTTTTTTATACCAAAAATTAATTAACATAAGATCCTGCCGATGTTGAATCTTGAACTGACCGGCTTAATGATTTAACACGAAAAGGAGATTTTTACATATGAAACTTTACAACACGCTCACAAGATATAAGGAAGATTTCAAGCCTATTGAAGAAGGCAAGGTCAAGATGTATGCCTGCGGCCCTACGGTCTATAACTATTTCCATCTTGGCAATGCAAGACCGTTCGTTACTTTCGATACGCTCGCAAGATATCTGGAATACAGAGGCTATGACGTAACTTTCGTTCAGAACTTTACGGACATCGACGATAAGATGATCAACCGTGCCAACGAAGAGGGCATCACTGTTGAACAGCTCGCTGACCGCTTCATCAAGGAATACTACGTTGATGCAGACGGCCTTAACATCAAGCGCCAGACATTCCAGCCCAGAGCAACTCAGTCTATGAAGGCAATAATCGGCCTCATCAAGGCTATGGAAGCTAACGGCTACACCTACATCATTGAAGGTGACGGCGTTTATTATGACGTTTCCAAGAAGGCTGACTACGGCAAGCTCTCACACTATAAGCTTGACGAGCTCGAAGCAGGCGGCGGTGAGCGCAAGGCTTCTTACGAAGGCAAGAAGAATCCGGGCGATTTCGCTGTCTGGAAATTCAAGAAAGAAGGCGAGCCTTCATGGGGTTCGCCTTGGGGCGAAGGAAGACCGGGCTGGCACATTGAGTGCTCTGCCATGATCAAGCAGTATCTTGGCGATACGATCGATATTCACGGCGGCGGACAGGATCTTATCTTCCCGCACCACGAGAATGAGATCGCTCAGAGCGAAGCTGCTAACGGCTGCACATTCTGCAACTACTTTGTTCACAACGCTTTCGTCAATATCGACGGCGAGAAGATGAGTAAGTCATTAGGCAACTTCTTCACTATCAGGGACATCGTTAAGAAGTACCCTTACAACGTAATAAGATTCTTCATCCTGCTCGGCCACTACAGAAGCCCCATCAATTTCTCAGATGAGCTTCTCGCAGCTGCACAGACGAGCCTCGGAAGGATCTCCAACTGCGTAAGAAATGCTAACTTCGTATTAAGTAACGGCAATCTCGCAGGAGATGCCGAAGCTGATAATGTATTGGAAGACGCGATCAAGGCTGCAGGCGACAGCTTCATCGCCCACATGGACGATGACCTCAACAGTGCCGATGCCATCACTGATATCTTCAATCTCGTACGTCAGGTTAATTCGAGCGCTCAGGAAGCCAAGGTATCAGCTGCAATGCTTACTGCAGCAAGAGATAAGATTTTAGAGCTTACGGGAGTTCTCGGAATCTTGTTGGATCTTGAGGAAGCAATTCCTGAAGAGATCACAGAACTTGCCAATAAGAGAGCTGAAGCTAAGAAGGCAAAGGATTACGCTCTGGCTGACCAGATCAGAGACGAGATCCAGGCTAAGGGCTACGCCGTTAAGGACGTTCCCGGCGGCTTTAAGATCGAGAAGGCTAATTAATGATCAAGCCTTTTATTGCACAGGATCTTCGCGAAGTATCGCCGCTCGTGCTGGCTTATATCGGCGATTCGATCTACGAGCTCTATGCACGCTGCAAATCGGCGTCGCTCGGAGCCGGCAGCAATAACAAGATGCATAATAACACCGTGCGATATGTGTCGGCAGAGGCACAGGCAAACTGTGCGAGGATATTGCAGGACGAGCTGACTGAGAAGGAATCGGATTACTTCAGAAGAGGTAAGAATTCCAATCCTCATGCGGTCTCGAAAAATGCAACCCATGCCGATTACATGTACGCAACGGGATTTGAAGCACTGCTGGGCTATCTCTTCCTAAATAACGAAGAGCCCAGGATGGAATATCTGATCTATAAGAGTTTTGACATCTGCGACGGAGTCATAAAGAAGGCACCTGCAGCAGAAACAGAAGAAGAGAAGGAATAAGCTTTGGACAAAGGTAAGAGACGTTTTAATCAGGACAGAAAGCCCGGCAAGCCCGTAAGACAGGGCAGGCCCGAATTCAAGCGTGACCGTGAGGATGACGCATTTGCTGAAGCAGGCTCCACGGATAAGCTCGAAGGCAGAAATGCCGTAACCGAAGCTTTGCAGGCAGGCCGTGACTTCAATAAGATCTGGATCTTAAAGCCAGAGGGTGACAAGCCCTTAGACCACGGTCTCATCAGGATCCTGGACGAAGCAAATAAGCGCGGAATAATAGTCACAAGGGCTACGAGACAGATCCTTGATAAGATGAGCAGCACGCATAATCATCAGGGCGTTATTGCCTCAGTTGCACCGCATAAATATGCCGATCTTGATGAGATAATCGGAAAGTGCAGGGATGAGGGAAGACCGGCTTTGCTCGTTGCATTAGATGAGATCAAGGATGCTTATAATCTGGGCTCTATCTTAAGGATCTCCGACTGCTGCGGTGTTGACGGCGTCATCATTCCCGAGAGACGTTCGGTATCGCTGGATTCAATGGTGGCAAAAGCTTCAGCCGGAGCCATAGAATATGTACCCGTGGCAAGAGTCACGAACCTTGCCCAGACGCTCACAAGACTTAAGGAGAAAGAAAACTTCTGGGTCTGCGGTACCGATATGAATGCAGACTATGAGTATCACGATGCCGATTACTCCGGTAATCTCGTGGTGGTCATTGGCAGCGAAGGTGACGGAATGAGAGACGGCGTAAGAAAGTGTTGTGACTTTACAGTTTCCATTCCGATGACAGGACACGTAAACAGCTTAAATGCCGCCGTTGCGGCAGGTGTCGTGCTTTTCGAGGCACAGGCAAAGAGACATAAAGAGGATTAAGACTTGGAGATGCATGGTGACAGCATGAAGAAGTTCACGGGATCGGTAAGAAAGGTCCTTGCTGTTATCATGTGCGTTTCGATGCTGTCCGCTATGACATTGTGCCTTACGGGCTGCGATTTCTTTACCGGCCTTTCAAAGGGCTTTAAGGCTTCTCAAAAGGACCTTTCCAAAGCCGAGCTTGCAAGGATCTTAGTTGTTGCGATCTCGGATGAGAAAAGTGTCTCAGATGCTTATTCGAAGATCCCTGAGAGCCAGTTGGACAGCATCTCGTATTCCGTGTTTGCCGAATACTGTTCGATCCTGCGCAAGAATTCGCAGGTGCACGGTACAGCTGATTCGTTCAGATTCTTAAGCGGTACGGAAAAGGAAGAATACTTCCGCACCATTGATTCTGATGCAGGTGATACATATAAGTCCATTTCTGAATACGGCGAAATGGAAGTAGTCGAGCTCTGCTATTCCAAGGACAGGGATTCAAAGGCTGCTCCTGTCAGATTTATTTTGGCTGACAACGAAGGTACTTACTCCATCGGCGGCGATTATGTAACAGATTCGATGTTTGCTTATTCTTACATCAGGCGTTATTTCGACATGATCGACGACGGTAATGTCGACGGACTGGAAGCTATCATTAAGTCATCCTACGATTCCGACATCTACCTGAACTCCGTCATTAAGGCGAAGGCCGGTTATATCGCTGACTATTACAAACTGAAGGTCAGGACGAGCACCAAGGATTTTGAGCTGAAGATCCTGTCTCCGACCCGTATCTCTTACAGGATCCCTGAGGTCGTTTCCGATTATAATGATTCGATCGTATCGAAAAACATATCACTCAGAGTCAATAAGAACGGCAGCTTCTGTATCCTTGACCACATCCCGTCTTCAATAGGCGAGATAAGTCTCTACAGAAATGGCGTGAGCAAGCTCAGAATGGGATCCACTTACAGCCAGAGCGAGATCTACAGACTCCTTGGAGAGCCCAAATTGTCAACCGTATCTAACGGCGTGGTCGCGCTCGCATATAAGGGCGTAACGCTCAGATTCTCTGCGGAAGTCAAAGACGGCAAGTGGTCTGCGGGAAGGCTCTTTTCGATAGTTGTACGTAACCAGGGAGACTTCTCTCTTGGCGACGACATCTATGTCGGAATGAATGTTTCCGAGCTTCTCCTTGTATATCCGATGTTCGATGAGAGCAATTATCAGAGCTCGTTTAAGAACGTCGACGGCGAGTTTACTTTGGCTTTCCAGTTCGACGCTTTCGGAAACGTAACACGTATCGATCTTGGTGAGAGCGTAGGTTAAGCCTTTTTAACGCATTTAGCCTTAAGCTTTTCGATCTCCTGTGAAGTAAGACCGTTTGCCATAAGGAGCTTACATACGTCGCCGTCCCATTTCTTATCAAGATAATCCAGGAACATTACCATATTCTGTTCGTCTGACCTTAAAGCATGCTTAAGGTCGTCAGGCATTCTCGCGATATAAGGCGCGAGGAACTCCTTAAGATATTCGTATGAGATCTTGTAGTTAGTGATGATGTCTTCTCTGGAAGCTCCGCTGATAAGGTAAAGGATCGCGGCTACTACACCGGTCCTGTCCTTGCCGTGATGGCAGTGGAAAAGGGCAGTGCCATTGCAATTCAAAAGCACTCTCATGATCTCGGCCAACCGGTCTCCCATCTCTTCCGCGATAATTATGTAGTAATCGCCAAGAACGTGTGTCCTTAAATATTCCATTGTCTGGTCCTTGGTATCGTTTGGATTTCCGTTAAGAAGAGGAACGTTGTAGTAATCAACGTCAGGATCTCCGATAAAAGGGTTTCCTGCCTGGGCGATCTCTTCGACGCCGCGAAGATCAATAACGGTCTTAATGCCGTAGTCCTTAACTTCCTGAACCTCATCAGGCTTAAGGTAGTGCGGTGATCCGGATCTTATGAAAATGCCGCTTCTGAAAGTGTTTCCGCCGGCAAGAGGCATGCCGCCAAGTTCTCTGCAATTAATAAGCGCAAGTTCCTTGACCAGCTGTGTATCAGGATTATAATTGCTCATATTTTGTCCCCATATGATTTAATCGAAAGTATTCTAACTAAATCGTGATTGACATTCAAGGCTTCAAGTAATATCATTATTAGGCTATTGGGAAACCAATGCTTTATACGCGCCTATAGCTCAACTGGATAGAGCGTCTGACTACGGATCAGAAGGTTGTGGATTCGAGCTCTGCTAGGCGCGCCAGAAACAAAGCTGTTGCAGTACGCGGCAGCTTTTTTAATACCCGAAGGAGGTAATCACATGCGTAAGATTCTTGTTGTCGTAGACATGCAGAAGGATTTTATCGACGGAGCACTCGGTTTTGAAGGTGCTGACAAGATCATTCCCGGAATCATTTCGAAGATCAGGGAATTCGAGAAATCAGGCGACGAGATTGTCTATACGCTTGATACTCATTTCGAGAACTACATGCAGACACAGGAAGGAAAGAACCTTCCTGTACCTCACTGCATCAAGGGCTCTGACGGCTGGGACCTCTGCGATGAGCTTAAGCCCCTGTTAGAGGGCAAAAAGTGCTTCGAGAAGCTCACATTCGGCAGCGTTGAGCTTGGAGAATACCTTAAAGAGAACGCTTCTGAGATTTCTGCTATTGAAGTCTGCGGCCTTGTATCCAACATCTGCGTGGTATCCAATGCGGTTATCGCTAAGGCTGCCGCACCTGAGGCAGAGGTAATCGTAGATTCTTCTCTTACTGCATCTTTTGCTCCCGATCTTCATCAGGCAACCCTCGATGTCTTAAAGGGAATACAAGTAACCGTATTATAATATTGCAATCTTTCGCCGTGCTGTGATACAATTCATACTCGGCTATAAATTAATAATAATTATTTTGGAGGAATATATAACATGGCATCCACAATTGAGAAGAAAGAACACTCTCAGGTAGTAATCAGCCTTGAGTCAAGCAAGGAAGAGTGGAACGAAGCCTTAAAGAAGGCTTACAACAAGAACAAGAACCGTTTCCAGGTTCCCGGCTTCCGTAAGGGCAAGGTTCCTTATCAGCTTGTCTGCCAGTATTACGGTGAGGGCGTACTTTATGAGGACGCTATGAACGAGATCGCAAATACTCAGTATCCTGAAGCAGTTAAGGAGCACGACCTTAAGGTTGTATCCAGACCTGAGATGGATGTTACTGACATCAACGAGAACGGCATCAAGTACACTATCACAGTTTACGTAAAGCCTGAGTTCGAGCTTGGTCAGTATGAGGGCGTTGAAGTTCCTTTCAAGGATCAGGTTGTAACAGACGAGGACGTTGACGCTGAGATCGAGCGCATGAGAAAGAGAAATGCTTCTCTCGAGGAAGTTACTGACCGTGCAGCACAGGAAGGCGACACAGTTACCATCGACTACGAAGGCTTCAAGGACGGCGTTGCTTTCGAAGGCGGCAAGGGCGAGGGCTATAACTTAAAGCTCGGTTCCAAGTCCTTCATCCCCGGCTTCGAGGAGCAGGTTGCAGGCCACAACGTTGATGAGGAATTCACTATCGAAGTTAAGTTCCCTGAAGACTATCACGCAGAAGACCTCAAGGGCGCTGACGCTACATTCAACGTAAAGATCCACGCAATCAAGACAGAGATCGTTCCTGAGCTTGACGACGAGTTCGCTAAGGACGTTTCGGAGTTCGATACACTTGACGAGCTTAAGGCTGACGTAAGAGCTAAGCAGCAGGAGAGAGCTGACAAGGACAACAAGGCTGCTTTCGAGAACGAGACAGTCCGCGCCGTATGCGACAACTGCGAGATCGACATCCCTGAGTCAATGGTTCAGAACGAAGTAGAGCAGATGGCTGACGATCAGGCAGCCCGTATGTCCAACCAGGGCATCGCTCTTGACATGTACCTCCAGTATGTAGGCCAGAGCATGGACGAGTTCAAGAAATCTCTTGAGCCCATGGCACGCGTAAGAGTTAAGTCTTCACTCGTTATCGAGAAGATCACAGAGAAGATCGATCCTGAGGTTACAGACGAGGATTACAACGAAGAGCTCGCTCAGATCGCTAACACGTACAAGATCGACGTTGAGGAAGTTAAGAAGTCCATCGGCGAAGATTCCGCATTCATCAAGGATTCCATCCGCGCTCGCAAGACTGTTGAGTATCTCGCATCCAAGGCAGTCAAGGTTGAGCCCAAGGAGCCCGAGGCACCCGCTGAAGAGGCTAAGACTGAGGAGTGATCCTTAAAACTTTAAGTTAACTTTTAGAGGCTGTACCGCATGGTGCAGCCTTTTGTTTGTGGTTTGGGCAAAATACCTGCCTGGAGGACAAAAATGGAGTTTGGGTAGGTTCTTCTGAGGTCGTTTTATCGCTCTAGAGTGATAAATTACATACTTAGATAAGAAAAATGGGGTTTAGGTAGGTATTTTTGAAGCCGCATATGTTGAACAAGAATTGAAGACAACCTACTTATAGTCAAAAAACTTAATCTAAGTAGGTATTTTAGTGCTTCTTCGATTTATTGCTTAAGAAGGAAAACCTACCTGAAAGGCAAAATCGTGTTCGAAGTAGGTATTTAGTGTGCCTTTGTTAAACGTTGTATGTGAAAAGCCCACTTGATGACCCCAAATCAGCATCTAAGTGGGCTTTGATGATTTCAGAACAATGATCCTTAAGTTCTGTAGCTTCCGTTGATCTTTACATAATCATAAGAGAAGTCGCAGGTGAACATTCTGTCATAAGCGTCGCCTTCGTAGAGGGTGATGTCGACCTTGAGGTCGTGCTCGGAGAGCAAGCGGGATGCTTCATCTTCATCAAAAGCAACGGCAGCGCCGTCCTTGTACATGAGCAATCCGTTTAAGTGAATGTCGACCTTCTCGGGATCGAACATAGCACCGGAGTAGCCTACTGCCGTAAGGATACGGCCGATGTTGGCGTCCTCGCCGAAGAAAGCTGTCTTGCAGAGAGGGGATCTGGCGACGGATGTAACGATGAGCTTGGCGTCCTTCTCGTCCTTGGCGCCGTGAACTTCGATCTCGACGAACTTGGTTGCGCCTTCGCCGTCACTTGCTAACATCCTGGCAATGTCCTCAGCGAGCTTGCAGAGGGCTTCCTCGAAAAGCTGGTAATCTTCAGTGCCTTCTTCGATCGTAACGCCTGAGGCGCCGTTAGAGAAGATTACGACCATATCGCAGACGGATGTGTCGCCGTCTACTGAAACGCGGTTGAAAGTATATTTAACGGCCTTCTGGAGCATCTTTTTAAGTGAAGCGGAATCGATGCCGCAGTCTGTTGTGAAGATGCTGATCATTGTAGCGAGGTTAGGGTGGATCATGCCGGAACCCTTAGCCATGCCGGAGATGGTAACTGTCTTGCCGTCTGTAAGCTCGATCTGAGCGGAAACTTCCTTCGGAACGGTATCAGTTGTCATCATTGCATATTCGGCGTTGTGAGCTGTTTCTTCGTCAGAAGAAAGACCGCTGACCAGAGAAGGAATTACAGGAAGCATCTTGTCCAGCGGGAGACGGGATCCGATTACGCCGGTAGAAGCTGTAAGGATCTCTGAAGTCTCGCAGCCGAGAAGGGAAGAAGCACATTCTGCTACTTTTGCAGCATCTTCAACTCCGATGGCGCCGACGCCTGCGTTAGCGACTTTGCTGTTAACAATAATGCCTCGCGCTTTGCCGGTGTTTTCGATGATGCCGATGGATCTTACGAGGGAGTGACCTTTAACGAGGTTGGACGTATAGACGCCGGCAACGTTGCATAAGGTATCTGAATAGACCATTCCGACATCGAGGTAAGAAGACTTAGGGTCGTTCTCGTTGATGTTGGCAGGATCTGAGCACTTCATGCCGGCGGAAACACCGTTGGCTTTAAAGCCCTTAGGCATTGTTATATAGGATTTGGTTAATTCTTCTTCCATAGTAATAACCTCTTATTTAGTAGTCAGATACACAAATGAATATTTATGCAAAAGACTGTATAATTCCGCATATAATACACTTGCATATGTTATCAGTCAACTGATTATAATAATAAACGAATGTATATTACACATCTTTATTTTAAGGTGCAAATATCTGCTTGACTTAAAACATAGTTAACATTATACTTTTTAGGCAATTGGCTGTCATGGTGGGATTAGTTCAGTTGGTTAGAGCGCTAGTTTGTGGCACTAGATATCATGGGTTCGAATCCCATATCCCACCCCAATTTTTTAATTGCCTCTTATCACTGGGGTGTAGCCAAGGGGTAAGGCACGGGTCTTTGACTCCCGCATTCGTAGGTTCAAATCCTGCCACCCCAGCCAAATGGTTCACTAGCTCAGCCGGTAGAGCACTTGACTTTTAATCAAGGGGTCTGGAGTTCGAACCTCCAGTGAGCCACCAACTTGATGATAACTGCCTCCGCACTTTGTAAGTGACGGAGGTTTTTTATTGCTCGAAAAGTGAACGACACGACTCTTTTGACATTTTTGTTTGTTTTCCGATAAAAATATCAAATTCATTGAGCTTTCAAACAAAAAATGTATATAATTGTTAAATGATAGATTAAAGAATTATTGGTAAAGGAGCTGTATATGGCACAGGGTCTGAAACTCACAAGGAAGCTTGTTCTTGTCCTTTTGATCTCATTGGTTGTTGCATTTGCCGGAATCCTGATGTTTGGAAGAACGGTAAAAGCTGATGAAAGCGGTGACGGCTGGACGCTTACTGATGAAGGCGTGCTTACTATTACAGATAACGTTGCGTTCAGTGGTGACGAATTCGGCTGGAAGGCTGAAGATGTCGTCGACAAAGTTAAAACGGTCATAATCAGCGGCGAGGTTTACGAGTTGCCGGGTGATGCTTTTTCGAATTGCACAGAACTGACTACAGTCAAAATGACAAAAGTAAATATAATTAATTCAAATTGTTTCGAAAACTGTAAGAAGTTATCCAGTGTAGAAGCGGGCGAATTAACTGAGATTAAAGAATATGCTTTTTCATATTGTGAGAGTTTGAAAACAATAGAACTGTCTAATGTGCATATGATTTCTGAAGCTGCATTTTATAATTGTGAAAGTTTGCTTAAGGTTGATTTGAGCAATGTAACTGAAATTGGTGCGAGGGCTTTTTGCGGCTGTTCTGACTTATATAGTGTTACGTCATTGGCTAATGTTACTAATTTGGGTGATGAAGCCTTTTATTGTTGCTCTAGTCTGGAGGGTACAATTGATCTGAGTGGTGTCAGGAAAATACCATTGTCTGCGTTCGCTTGTTCTGTAATTGAAGAAGTTATCGTAAGTTCTGAACATGACGTTACAATCGATGCAGGTGCTTTCGATAATTGCTCTATGCTTAAGACTGTAACCGGAGACAAGATAGTTTTTGTGGGCAAAAATGCATTTTCATGTTGTGGGTGGCTTTCGAAGATTGATCTTAGTCATGTTAAGACAGTTGGAGATAGTGCTTTCGCTGCTTGCACCTCTTTGGAGACTGTAGACCTTCGATGTGTAGAATCTATTGGTGAGTCTGCCTTCAAAGACACATCATTAAAGTATATTACTGTCTCGGTTAATTTTGAGCCTGATCGCAATTTCCCGCGTGAAAAAATCTTGGAAAGATACTTTATCGGTTCGATCGGTCAGGACCCCGAGAGACAAGCTGATGAGATATTGGGCGGTTTCTATCCGAATGCCAAATTCTATTACACGGAGTGGGACGTTGGTCTTTATCTTGATGGCACACTCAAAAAGTATACTGTCTTGAAGGGCGAGAAGTTTGCGAGACCTGAAGATCCTGCCAAGGATGGTTTTGCTTTCACAGGCTGGTATACTGACCGCGCCTGCACAAAACTCTATGACTTTGACAATACTGTAACTGATACGCTTATCCTTTATGCAGGATGGGCCCAGGATCTCGGCAGCCAGGTGTTTAAGGGCTACACAATTACCCTTGGCGGTCAGATCGGCGTTAATTTCTATACGATCCTGCCCGATGAAGCTAAGAAGACAGACTACATTCTTTTTACCGTTGAGGGTATTGGTGTGCAGAAGATAAAGGTTGCTGACGCTCAGACTTTAACTGCTGAAGGCAAGAAATACGATGTCTTTTCGTGCCGTGTTCCTGCTAAGAATATGACATCAAAGATCATAGCTGATCTTTATATCGGAGGATCGAAGGTAGCAACTACGGATTATTCCGTAAGACGTTATGCTGATCAGATCATTGCAAATCCGAGAATGTACATTAACGCATGGCCTCTTGTACGTGCCATGCTGAACTACGGAGCTTATGCTCAGGAGTATTTCAACTTCAAGACTGATGATCTGGCAAATGCAGGAATCAATAATTCCGGATACTCAATTAATAACGTAACTTTCTCAAAACCGTACGATCCTACGAAATCAAACCTTCCGGATTATCTGGCTTTTACAGGAGTCAGCCTGACGCTTGAATCCGATACAGTCCTGAAACTTCAGTTTACCAAAAATGTGCCTATGGATCTGACATATATCTTCAGACTTGAAAGGAACGGTACGGAGACAGTTCTTCCTTATGAGGTTTCCGGTGATAATGTTACTGTCAGGATCACTGGCATTCCTGCTGATAAGTTAGATGAGGATTTCCGCATCAGAATATCTGTTGTGGAAGATCAATTTGGAGCTAATTACTTCGTTGTTTACAGCCCTATGACTTATGCGTACAACATAATCACACGTGAGGAAACGGCTGAACGTAACCAGGCCCTTAAGAATCTCATGAAGGCCATGTACAGATATAATGAAGCTGCAAAAGAATATAAAAAGTTCTGATCTTGGGGAGGGAAGAATGAAAGATAAATATGATGATCTTGAACTGGAAATGATCGCGTTCGAGAATACAGATGTTATAGTTACCAGCGATGATACTTATATGGACGCTCCTTAAAGTCCGATTTGATCACTTTGTACTCTGGCTCCGGTCCTATGCGGCCGGAGCTTATATTTGTCTCCTTTTTGGGCGGTAATTTGAACGGCTATAGCCGCACTTTTAGCCGGCTTTTATGCTGTTTTGGCCTGTTTGGGCGGTAATTTGAACGGCTATAGCCGCACTTTTAGCCGGCATTTTTCTCCTAGCCGCACGAAGTATGGATTCCATGCAATTATTTTTCGAGAACGCTCGAAAACATCGAAAAAGCCCTCTTTATGTTACAAATTTGTGGCATTTTCAGTCATCTGCCTTGATTTTGCTTAAAAATACAGGAATTATCAGGGACATAGATGGTAAAATTACAGTACATTGAAGATTGGGCATACCAAGGGAGAAGGACATAATTGAATTACAGGCTGTTTAACATCTTATCAGCTTCGCTGGCGGCAGTCATTGCCGTCGGTTCGATCTGCATTTATGAATGCGGTTCTGCTAACGATACGCGCCTTCAGAGCCCTTCGCTTTTGGGTCCGGGTACTGTCGACTTTTTTGAGAGACAGTTTATGGATGACGAGCCTCTTGAGACAGGCGTTGTTACCGTAAGCCTCGGCAATCCCAATGTCAGCATTAAGGATTATACATTCGTAGCTACGACGTCTTTCGCAGACGTAAAGATCGACTATGGTAACGATCCTACGGATCCCGTTACTTATGACGGTGCGGTTTATTGGCTTAAGGTTGATACTTCTCTTGTATCGCCCATGCTTCCCGGATCATCTGATGCCAAGACAAAGAAGAATGAGCCGGTTCCTGAGATAAAGCTTAAGATAGGTGATTCTTTCAGAAGGATCTCTTATACGAAGGAATGGTCACTTGTAAAGCTGGCTGACGGTACGACAGGATATCTTAAGAACAGTGATCTGTCTGCGACGCTCATCACGCCTGTTCCTACGAATACTCCTACGCCTAAGCCGACACCTAAGCCCAAGAAAAAGGCAAGTTCTTCATCTTCATCAACCAAGGCAAACAATAATGTTAAAGAGAAAAAGGTTTCCAAGACTGTTTATGCAACCTGTGCTCTCAATACAAGATCCGGTCCGGGTATCTCTTATTCATTGCTCTCGACACTTAAGTCAGGTGCCAAGATATCCGTAGTTGCTGAGACTGATAACGGCTGGTTAAAATCCAGTTCAGGATATTATGTTAAGGCAAGCCTTACTTCTTCGTCAGCTCCTTCGGGAGGCGGCGGTGGCGGCGGAAGCAGTTCTTCGTCCTCTTCGTCTTCGAGTAGCGGCGGCGGTGGCGGATCTTCTTCAAAGGTTGGCGATAAGTCCGGAGATTTCGCAAAGTATGTAAGAAGCTTTATCGGATGCAAGTATGTTGCCGGCGGTTCTTCTCCTTCAAAGGGATTCGACTGCTCAGGATTCGTTATGTACTGCTTCAAGAATTACTACAACGTCTCGTTGCCTCACGGCGCTACATCGCAGTCCAAGAAGGGCAAAGAGGTTTCCAAGGACGACATCCAGTGCGGCGATATCATCTGCTTCGACCGTAATGGCGACGGAACGATGGAGCACTCAGCTATCTATATCGGCGGCGGTAAATACGTACATGCCAAGGGTAAAGCTTATGGCGTAGTAGAAGATAATTTCTCAAGTGCCAAGAATATCGCACACATCAGACGAGTCATATAGTAAAACCTAATGCAATAATAAAGCGCTGATCTTAACGGTCAGCGCTTTTTGTTTGAGTTGATATTGATGTTATTTCGCGAGTGCTTTGATCGCTTCGGTCATGACTTTTACGTCAGTCTCAAGATCTTTCAGCGCGCGGCATTCGTTAGCCTGATGGCACTGGTCTTCCTGCCAGGGTGTCTGGATGCCGAATGCTATTGTGTTCGGCATGTGCCTTGCATATGTGCCGCCGCCGATCGCAATAGGCTCTGTGTAGGTCTCAAGGTATTCAGGCTTATAGCCGCTGTAAAGAGGCATGTTCTCTTTCCAGATATCGGTAAGAAGCGCGATCTCGGGAAGATCTTTTGCCTTATAAAGGTGTTCCATCTGATTCGTGACTTCGACTGAGAGACCGTAATTTGCTGCCTTCATTGCGATGAATGATGTGATCGAATCCATCTGGTAGCTGACAGGACATCTGATATCGATGATCAAGGATTCGCCGTCTTCGCCGCACTTAAGGATCGAAGGATTTGCCGTAACTGAACCTGATTCGTCGGTTATGTCGCAGCCGGTATATTCAGCTGAAGTCTTATTAACCAATTCGTTGGCAATAAAGCTCAAAATGGGTGATCCTGAGTAATCGGCGGAGTCATTATCGAGCTTCTTTATCATCTCGAAAATAGCATTTATTCCGAGATCAGGCTTGGATGCATGGGCGGTCTTGCCCATAGCAGTATATTCCTTGCCGTTTACCATGCATGTGCTCTTGGCAGGGACCATGTTTGCTGCTGAGCCTGCAGATGCGGTAACTGTAGAAGGAGCATCGTCTGAGATCTTGATGTTCATAATGCCTTTCTCGGCATAGATGACAGGGAATTCTGCATCGGGTGTGATGGAGAATGAAGGAACTTCGCCCTTTGCGGCATACGTTTCCACGCAGGAACATGTTCTTTCTTCGTCTGTTCCGAGGATGAGACGGATCCTCTTGTTAAGACCGTAGCCGCTTTCCAAGAGCCTCTTCATTGCGATATAGCTTGCTGCAGCAGGACCCTTGTCGTCTACGATACCGCGGCCGTAGAGGATGCCGTCCTTAAGAGTTAACTTGAACGGGGGAGTATCCCATCCGTCGCCGGCAGGCACAACGTCTAAGTGACATACGATGCCGATGAGATCGGCATTCTCGGGGCCGATCTCGCACCAGCCCACGCGGTTCTCTATAGTTCCCGTGCGCATGCCGTCCTTGGCTGCGGTATCAAGCAAAAACTTCAGTGCCGAAAAGGGCTTTATGCCATATGGAAGTTCGCCGTAATTGTCGTTTGTCTCAGGCTTTGAGCCCGTGCTGTCTATAGAAATGAGCTTTTCGAGAAAGCTGAATTCTGATTCTGTTAATGAGGAATTATCCATCTAATGCCTCCTATGATTTTGCTATTTTGAATCATAACACAATTAAGGTTGTGTGAAGTCTTGAGACGTTCCTTTTTGGCATTTTGCCGATAGGATGTCTGATGACGGGCGGCAGTATAGGATAGGTTGCTTGTTTGTTATGACATGCCGTTCAGTCTATAATTAATACATTAGTTAAAAGGAGATAATAGATGGACGCAAACAGAAAAGAGCAGTCTGATATGACAGCTAACAGCAATGTCGTTCTTATGCTGGATCCAGGTGAGAATGATTCCATGCTGAGCTTAAAGGATCTGCTGTATTCGATCTTAAGGAATCTCGGTATCGTACTTATTGCAGCGGTTCTGCTTGGCGGTGCGCTTTTCGCGTATAAGATCATAAGGAGCAGCGGAAGCAATACCAATGTGCTCGATATAAATATTCAGAACGAAGGCGAGTCTGATGTTCAATTTCAGCTCCGCGCCCAGAAGGTCGAGAGAGCAAAGGATCTGGCAAATACCATAACAAAGGTTACTTCCCAGATCGATCATCAGAGACGTTATCTTTCAGATTCCGTATATATGCAGATCGATGCTGAGAATGTTCAAGAAGCAAGAGCACAGTATGTTATCACTCTTAAGGATAATGCTACTGCCGGCATGGACCGTGCACTGGTTAACGCTTACCAGAACGCTGTTATCAGCGGTACTTATCTCGATGGGTATGCCGAAGAACATAATCTTAGAGCAGATTACGTCAAAGAGGTCATTTCCTTTGAGAGCGCGGTTTCTGATTCTTCGATCTTTTCTACTGAGTCTGGAATCAGCAAGGCAGCTTCTTTTACGGTTAAGATCGTCGGACCTTCAGAAGAATTCGTATGCGATGTGGCAGATCTTGTGCAGGAGAAGATCCTTTTCTCGTACGATCAGCTTAAGACAAGTATCGGTGACCATAAGATAACTCTTGTAGCCGTCCAGGAAAATGTTAAGGTCGATGCCCAGATCAGAGATAATCAGGCAAATCAGACAACGAAGATCGAGACACTGCAGAAGCAGATCGTAGGCTATAACGATGCTCTTGACCAGATCGCAAAAGATCTCGGCGTTTCAGGCAAGGAAGATATCCTTGATTATTTCGCGGCTGAGAAGGCGGCTGAGGAATCAGGTGTTCCCATGGGTATTGCTGAAGAGGAAGTAAGCTTCTGGGGAACTGTTAAGCCCGGTGTCAAGTATGGTGCCATAGGCTTTATCGCAGGCGCCTTTGTCGTTGCAGTTATCCTTATTCTCGTTTATGTATTCGGCAGGAAGATCGATACTCAGGCACAGTTCTTCGGCAAGTTCAAATCTGTTAAGAAGATCGGTGTCCTGAAGCCTTCCGGCAACAGATGCAAGTATACCGAGTTTATAGATATCAAGTCAGAAGACGATTCCAAGATGAGCAAAGAGAACAACATCAAGCTCATTTCATATAACTACGGCAACATTACCAAGGGCCTTAACAAGGTGCTCATCACGGGTACGGGCGATCTGAAGGCCATGGGCGATGCAGTTAAAGAGCTTGGCCTTAAGGGCGATTTTAAGCCTGACCTGTTCAATAATCCTGATGTCCTTAAGGAGATTTCCGATTATGACGGCGTTGTTCTTCTCGAACAGCGAAAAGTCTCACTCTACAAGAATGTGGCAAATGAGATCGAACTTATCGGTAATGCAGGCACCAGGATCATCGGTGCGATCATAATCTGATCAGAATCAAAATAGTAAACGCTTTTTAAGAATTAATCCCCCGCAAGGCAATTTGCAGGGGATTAATTCATTTTTCTTACACAATATCACCAAAACCCATTCAAATTAGCCCTTTTTTCTTATTTATAATACTTTTGGCTTTAATGATAAAATATCTGCATGTGGTACGTAGTTCAAGTGCGCACTGGCGACGAGCGTAAATTAGCTGACAGGCTTAAGCTCGAAGTCAAAGCTGATGATGAGGAGATCTTCGTTCCTTTGTTTGAACGGAGAAAATGTATCAAGGGCGAATGGACCAAGGTGACTACGCCGCTTTTCCCGGGTTACATTTTCTTCCAGACAAATGATGTAGAAGGCTTTTATCTTCGCTTGAAGAAGATTAATGCGTTCACGAAGATACTTGGAACCGAGAGCGGTTACAGCCCGATATCGTCAGATGAGGAGAGGTTCTTAAGGATTCTTATCGGGGATGACTTTATTGCCCATGAATCTGTAGGTGTGATCGAAGGGGATAAGATCACTGTCAAATACGGTCCTTTGCACGGCTTGGAAGGAAGCATTCTGAAGGTAAACCGTCATAAGAGGATCGCGATCGTAAAGGCCGATTTTATGGGAGGCCCGAGAGAGATCAAGGTAGGACTTGAGATCATCGAGAAGATTCCTTCCCAATCATGATATAAACAGAGGAACAAGTTAAGTGTACAAGAGAAATGCCCAGGGATGGTCAAAGCACATAGACTTTATGTTGCTGGATCTCATAATCCTTCAGCTCTCATATATGCTCGTTTATTATTTCCGTTTTGAGGAATGGGCATATTATACACGCGTATACAGAAATCTCGGCATTGTTATGCTTCTTGCGGATCTCCTTGTTATCGTACTCAATAACTCGCTCCATGACGTTATCAAGCGTTCATATACAAGAGAGCTTATTGAACACAGCAAGCACTGTGTATATGTTTTTGCTGTCATCATTTTCTATCTGTTCTCCACGCAGCAGGATATCTATTATTCGAGATTCGTCCTTGCCGGAACCATTGTCCTTTATGCAGTGGCAGGCTACTGCATCAGGATCCTTTTCAAGGAGATCTTAAGACGCGGCAAGTTCAGAAGAGAGAGAAACAACATGCTCGTTGTCGTTTCCGAGAAGAATGCCGACCAGATCATCACACAGCTCTTAAGCGACAACCGTGCCGGATATGACATCGTCGGCATCGTTTTGCTCGAGACATCCAACCTTGCAAGCGTTCACGGAATTCCTGTCGTATCTGACATAAAGAAAGCATCCCAGTACATCGCCAAGGAATGGATCGATTCAGTTTATATCGATGCTCCGATCAATGACAGAATGGTAATCAAGCTCATGGACGCATGCGCCGTAATGGCTGTTCCCACACATTACCATGTTCCTTACATGGGCAGAACAGGCGTTAAGAGATTTTCTGAGAAGATCGGCGGCACATCGGTTCTTACAACCGCGATCAACTATGCAACACCTGTACAGATCTTGATCAAGCGTATTTTCGACATTTTCGCAGGCGTCATAGGAAGCATCATCGCGCTCCTGATCATGGCCATCATCGGACCTGTCATCAAGATCCAGTCACCGGGTCCCATCCTTTTCAAGCAGAAGAGGATTGGTAAGAACGGCAAGCACATCACGATCTATAAGCTCCGTTCCATGCGTATGGATGCAGAGGAAATGAAGCAGGAACTTATGGAGGACAATCTCGTCAAGGACGGCATGATGTTTAAGATGGATTTCGATCCGAGGATCATCGGCAACAAGATCCTTCCTGACGGAACCAGGAAGACCGGTATCGGCGAATTCATAAGAAGGACGAGCCTTGATGAATTCCCGCAGTTCTTCAATGTCCTTACGGGTTCTATGTCTACAGTGGGAACGAGACCTCCTACGATTGATGAATATGAGAAATACCATTTCCACCACCGCGCGAGAATGGCTGTTAAGCCAGGCATCACCGGTATGTGGCAGGTATCAGGAAGATCCGAGATCACTGATTTCGAAGAAGTGGTAAGACTCGATACGGAGTATATCTCTAACTGGAGTCTCGGCCTTGATCTTAAGATACTTTTAAAGACCATCGGAGTCGTATTTACCGGCAAAGGCGCGATGTAAGTTGGGGACTGTCAGGAGGGGACATGAGCAGCAACTGGTATAAGCTTGTTATGAAAGCTACTAAAGTTAAGTACGGCAAGGGCCTTCTATTGAAGGGTGTTCCCTTTATCTTCAATAAAAAGGGCGCTGAGCTCACCATCGGAAATAACGTTACCGTCAAATCGTCATTTCTCTCAAATCTCGTCGGACTATACAGCAGAACGATAATAGTTACGCGCGCTCCCGGAGCATATATCAGGATCGGCGACAATGTCGGCATGAGCGGTGTTACGATCTATGCCAGAAAAGGCATTGAGATCGGTGAGAATACAGCGATCGGCGGCAACACGAAGATCCTTGATAATGATTTCCATCCGATCGAGGCTGAGACAAGAAATAAGCTCCTCATGGATAAGAACGGCGGAGACAGCGATCTGATTCCCGCAAAGCCAATTAAGATCGGCAAAAACTGCTTTATCGGCTGCAATGCGATTATCCTCAAAGGCACTGAATTAGGCGACGGCTGCGTAGTAGGCGCAGGTGCTGTCGTATCAGGAAAGTTCGAAGCAGGTTCCGTCATTGTCGGCAATCCCGCAAGATGCATCAGAAAAGTCGGAGAATCCTGATGAAGAAAAAGCTCCTGATCTACGCACATTACTATGCACCTGACGCTGCTTCGACCGGCCAGATCCTTCAGGATATGGCTGAGGGCATGAAGGATGATTTTGACGTAACCGTTATCTGTACGGTTCCTTCATATACAGGCGTGATATCCGCTGAATATAAAGAGAAGAAGATCTACGAAGAAGAATTAAACGGAGTAAGGATATTAAGAGTTCCGGTTCCGGAGTTCTCTAAATCAAGCAAGAAGAGCAGGCTCAAGAATCTCCTCGCTTACTATACACAGGCAAAGAAAGCGACTAAGAAAGCCGGCACCCAGGACTATATCTTTACGATATCCCAGCCTCCTGTAATGGGCGGCATGCTCGGCCTTTACGGCAAGAAAAAGATAAAGACCGCTAATGGCGGGCATCCTAAATTCATATACTGCATTCAGGACTTTAATCCTGAGCAGATCGAAGCCACAGGATATGTGAAGATGAAGCCTGCAATGAAGATCGCGATGAGCCTTGATAAGAAGTCCTGCAGGAAGTCCGACCTTGTTATCACAGTCGGAAGAGATCTTGTTGAGACATTGAAGAACAGGTTTAAGGGTGAAGAAGTTCCGAAGTTTACGATGATCAACAACTGGATCGACGAGAAGCAGATATATCCTCTTGAAGCGGACAATCCGGGTGTCAATGAATTCAAGGCAAAGTACGGCCTTGAAGATAAGTTCATCATCATGTATTCGGGCAATATCGGCCTTTACTATGATCTCGAAGGCCTTATCAAGGTTATCGAGAAGTTTAACGGATGTAAGACGCCTGACGGAAGGAAAGTTGTTTTCGCGTTCGTCGGCGCCGGATCTGTTCTTGATAAGCTCACATCATATGCTAACGGGCATAAGATGGATTCAGTTAAGTTCATCCCTTACCAGGACAAGGACAAGCTTATTTACAGCCTCAACGCCGCAGATGTCCATTGGTGCGTCAATGCCAAGGGCATCAAGGGTGTCTCTTGCCCCAGCAAGTTCTATGGTATCGCGGGCGTTGCAAAGCCTGTTATTGCCGTGCTCGAAAAAGGTTCCGAGATCGAGATGCTGATCTCTGAGATCGGCTGCGGTAAAGTGTCCGAACCGGGCGATTACAAGGCTGTCGAAGATAACATCAGATGGTTCATTGATAATGCTGACAGCAAAGAACTTTCCGATATGGGAACCAAAGGCCACGATTATCTTGTTAAGAATCTTACAAAAGACATTAGTATTGAGAAATACATTGATGTGATCTCTAAGCTCTGACAGACCGGTGACTAAAACGTGAAAGTACTTCAGATAAACACATTCGGAAATTTGAGCACCGGCAAGATCGCCGTCGATATCTACCGCACGTTAAAATCGCGCGGGTCTGAAGGTGTCGTCGCATTTGCGAGAAATGATGTTCCCGGTGATGTTCCGTCGTTCAGGATCGGAAATTCCTTTTCTGTTTATGCTGACGGCGTCTTCACGAGGTTTACTGATAAGGCAGGTCACTATTCCAAAGGAGCTACGGCAAAACTCATAAAGCAGATAAAAGAGTACGATCCGGATATCATTCATCTCCATAATCTTCACGGATACTATATAAATGTTTCGATGCTCTTTGAGTATCTCGCAGAAGCAGATAAGCCCGTTGTCTGGACACTCCACGACTGCTGGTCATATACAGGTCACTGCTGTTATTACAGCATGGCCGGATGTGATAAATGGAAAGCTTCGGGATGCAGGAGCTGTCCTCAGAAGAAAGCTTATCCTGCAAGTCTGATCTGCGATAATTCAGCAAAGAATTTCGCAGAGAAGAATAAGATGTTCCACTCTGTTAAGAACCTTAATCTCGTATGCGTTTCTAACTGGCTCGCAGGCGAACTTAAGTATTCGTTCCTCAAAGACATCCCGTCCAGGGTCATCTACAACGGCATAGATACAAATGTCTTTAAGCCTTCTTCGGGCAATTTCAGGATCAAATACAATATAGGTGACAAGCGCATCGTATTAGGCGTTGCGAGCACTTGGGATACCAGAAAAGGACTTTCTGATTTTATTGAATTATCCAAGATATTAGACGACAGATACAGAATAGTTCTGGTCGGTCTCAATGACAAAGAGAAAAGGCTGCTGCCTGATAACATGACAGGTATCGGAAGGACAGACGGCCCTAAGGAATTAGCAGAGATTTACAGTGCGGCCAACGTGCTTTTCAATGCGAGCGTAGAAGAGACTTTCGGTTTGCCGAATGTGGAAGCGATCGCCTGCGGAACGCCTGTTGTCGCATATAACTGCACCGGAATACCTGAGACCATGACTGATAATGACGGATATATCGTTGAACCTCATGATCTTAAGAGCGCTGCTGAGAAGATCGGCCTTATCTGTGATGCCGGGAAAAGACTTGATACAGGCTCATTCAGGTTCCCGAAGGATAAGACTTACGAGGCATATATGAAGCTTTACGAGGAATTGATATGAACCCTTTAAGGATACTGTTTGTTTTCGGATGTCCTTTGAAAAAGGGCGGCACAGAGAATGTCATGATCAATATCGTAAAGAATATCGATCGTGAGATGTTCCATATCGATTTTCTCATTTTCGATAAGACAACTGATACTTCCGATGATAAGAAATATCTGGAATCATTGGGCTGTAAGTTCTATCAGATTACGGCAAGGGGCATCGACAGAAAGCTCCATAACAAAGAGCTTGATGAGTTCTTCAGAGAGCATAAGTATGACATAGTGCATACCCATATGGATGCAATAGGGGAAGAAGCGCTCAGAGCCGCAAAGAAGTATGGCGTAAAGGCAAGGATCGCTCACAGCCACAACACTGACCAGTTAGATAACCCCAAGGGGCTTAAAGATCATCTGCACAGGGCTTATCTCAAGTATGAGAAGCACCTGTTAAGAAGCTATGCGGAATATTATGTCGCTTGTTCTCCTGAAGCCGGCAAATGGCTCTTCGGAAAGAAGAGCTGCAAAGGTGATAATTACCTGCTCCTTACAAATGCTATCGAATCATCAAGATACAGTTATGACGAAGAGACCCGCGCCGAAGTCCGTAAGGAATTAGGCTTTGAAGGGAAGAAGGTAATAATTCACGTCGGACAGTTCCGGACACAAAAGAATCACGACAAGGTCATCGATATCTTCAGTGAGCTTTGTTCACGTGATGAAGCATACAGGCTTGTTTTGGTCGGTAAGGGAGAGGAAGAATACAGGATAAGAGATAAGGTCAGTACGATGGGTTTATCAGGCAAAGTTCGGTTCCTCGGAAACAGGAATGATGTAGACCGCTTGCTTCAGGCAGCTGACGTATTCCTTTTCCCGTCGCTTTATGAGGGATTAAGCATCGCTTTGCTTGAGGCTCAGGCATCTGATCTTATATGCATTGTTTCGGACACGGTTTCTCCTTCTTCGTTTGTTACGGAAAAGGTGGTGAGCCTTGGTCTTGATAAAGATGCAAAGACGTGGTCTGACAAGATCGAAGATTCTCTTGATGCATTTAAGACAAGAAGCGACAGGAAGTCTTTATTTACAGATAAAGGTTATGATATAAGTGCGCAGATAAAAGTTTTGGAGAAGTTCTATATGAAGGCGGCAGGGATATGAGCGATAAGATTGATTTCATAGTTGAGTGGGTCGACGGTAACGATCCGGAATGGCAGAAGACCAGAAATGAATATCTCGGCATCAAGACTTCCGAGGATAATGCCGGTGTTCAAAGATACCGCGACTGGGATCTTATGCGTTACTGGTTCAGAGGTGTCGAAAAGTTCGCCCCCTGGGTAAATAAGGTCTATTTCGTTACTTGCGGCCAGAAGCCGGAGTGGCTCAATGAAAAATACGAAAAGCTCGTTTTGGTAGACCATAAAGACTATATGCCGCAAGAGGCCCTTCCGACTTTTAATTCCTGTGCAATTGAGATGTCTCTTCATAAGATACCCGGATTAAGTGATCATTTTGTTGTATTTAATGATGACTTTTTCCCGACTTCACCGATGAAGCCCGAAGATTTCTTTGTTAACGGTATTCCCTGTGATTATGCGGCTCTGGATATACTTACACCCGGGAATGATTTTGAATACATGAGAATGAACAATATGCTTGTTATCAATAAGCACTTTGATATGAGACGCGTCCTTTCTGAGAATAGGGCAAAATGGTACAGCTTAAAAGATCCAAAGTCCTTATACCGCACGTTAAAACTGTTAAAGCCATGGACTTCTTTCTCCGCGATCAGGGATTATCACGTGCCGCTTGCTTTTGATAAGCATGATTTTGATGTGGTCTGGAAAGAAGTACCTGAACTCTTGTCTTCTACTCAGAAGCACAAGTTCAGATCCAGGGAAGATGTTACTGTATGGCTTGTCAGATACTGGAGACTTATGGAGGGCCGCTTCAACGTTAAGTCCCAGCAGTGCTTCGGATATACGCAGATAAATGACGATGACGTATCCTGTATATGCGATATCATCAGCTCTCAGAAGAAGAAAGTTACATGCGTAAATGATGAATACAAGGGAACTGATTTTGAGAATACCCAAAAGAAGATAGCGGCAGCTTTTGAAAAGATCCTGCCTGAGAAGAGTTCATTTGAGGTTTAAATGTTAGTAACGGTAATTACAGTTTGCAGAAATGCTGAAGAATCAATAAGGAATGCGATAGAGTCAGTTCTGTCTCAGGATTTTAATGATTTTGAATATCTTGTCGTAGACGGTAAGTCTACAGACACGACATACGAGATCGTATGCAGCTACGATGATGAATTCAAAGCCAAAGGCATTACTTACAGACATGTTTCCGAATCTGACAAAGGTATCTACGATGCAATGAATAAAGCCTGTAAGATCGCTTCAGGTGTGTGGGTCATATTCATAAATGCCGACGATGCTTTGTATAACAGCACCGTCTTGTCTGACATTTTCAGGGATGACGTAAGCGGATATGATGTTATCTACGGAAATGTATACAGAATAGGTGAAGATAAACAGTATTTAGATAAGGCATCACCTGTTAAGAATATTACTCTGACGATGCCTTTCTGCCATCAGTCCAGCATCACAAGACGTGAACTCGTATCTTTCGATCCGAAATATATAACGGCTGATTATAAGCTCTTTTTAGGCCTTTATCTTGACGGAAAGAAGTTTAAGCAGACGGATATCACGTTCGCGAAATTCTCGATGGAAGGTTATTCCAACCAGAACAGTTTAAGGACATATCAGGATACTGTGGCTGTTAAGGCTGAGTATGGCCTTGTTAAGCAGAATTCATTGAAGCAGAAGATCAAGGATGTATATCACAAGATCCTGTTGGATGAGAATGCGCCCGGACATAAGCTGGCTTCTAAACATAACGCGAAGCTCACGGAAAAAAGAAAGCTCGATAAGTGAATTGGCAAATGGAAATTAAGATCTGGAAAGAACGAAAACTATATTATGTGACCGTTGGAGCATTATTCCTTCTTATGGTCCTGTTTACAAGGGCGATGCTTCTGGGAAATATCTCCCAGATCATTGGAATTGTGTTCGGACTGGCATGTCTTGTCTTGAATCTTGATCTTAGGATCGGCCGGAAGAGTATCGTCCTTTTGGTATCGTGTTTTGCATTCTTCACATACTGCCTTATCAGCGGAATTATCAATGATCCGGGTGACCGCACAAAACTGATCGTTCAGATCTTTATCTACTGGGTCCTGTTCACGTTTGCCGCGGCTTGTGTCCTTGGCAGAAAGAATGTTGAGAAGTCATTCGGCAGGCTTTTGACAGTAGTTCTTATTGCTTGTACTATCTCGTATCTTATTTCATTTGCTCTCGGCATGACGATCGGGTGGGACAGGATAAAGCTCTTTATGCTCGACTATAAATACGAGTATATCTCGCCGGTATATCTGCCGTTTACCCCGACTTACGGTGATATCACTTTTTCTTCGTTCAAGATCCCGAGGATGCTGTCCATAGGAAGAGAAGTAGGAATAAGCCAGATGTTCTATATCTGGGCATATTTCAGGGCAGGCGATTTCTTTAAGAAGACCAGAATTGTAAAGCTATTTTTGGCTATCGGTGTATTCTGCTGCCTGTCTGCAACGGGACTTGTTATCTTCGTTGCTTTGCTCGTATTTGAGAAGATCACAGGATTTAAGAAAGTATCGGATAAAATCAGGCCCAAGGATCTGGTTTTCTATATCCTTCCTGTCTTGATAGTTGTCTTTGCGGTTTTCCTTCTCATGCGCGGCGGTAATTTAAGTCTTGCCACGAGAATGGACATCTCTTATAGCGAGAGATCAAAGGCGTTCGATTTTGCTTATCAGGAGTTCATTAAAAATCCTTTGTTCGGTTCAGGCTTCATGAAGGAGTATTCTTCGACGGATGTACAGGCGGGCATAGCATTCCTGTCATCTGTAGGTTCAGTCGGACTTATAGGCTTCATTTTGTTTATTAACATTTATCTGCAGGCTTTGCTCAGGGCAGAAGATAAGCGCAAATTCATACTGTGCAACGCTTCTTTCCTGATAACTACTTTGCTCGCCCAGCCTGTTTATACTTCTGCGGTCATATACATTTTCCTTTTCTGCGATTATAGTAAAACCGGTAACGTGAAGACTATTCTCAAAAAACTGGAAAGCTAGAAGGACCATGCCGATGGAAAACTACTTTACTAACAGTAAGTCCAAGATCGTAGATTCTGACCGTGTCCTTTATACGGCATCGACTTTTGCAAGGTCATCACTTTTCCATCTTCAGGAGATAGGAAGATTAAGAGCGTTAAAGCCTCACGTATCTTCCAGAAAAAATCTTCAGTCTTATCTGTTCTTTATCGTTAACAGCGGAAGCGGATTTTTGGAATATTCCGGCAGGGAATATGAACTGAAGCAGGGCGATTGCGTATTTATCGACTGCAAAAAGCCTTATTCACATCATCCGGACAGCAAAGATCTCTGGTCTTTGACCTGGTGCCATTTTTACGGGCCTTCGATGTCTTCGATCTATAACAAGTATTGTGAAAGAGGCGGAAGACCTGTTTTCGAGCCTTCCGAAAAAGAGGCTTTCACAGCCGTGTTAGATGAACTCATAAAGTATGCCAAGAGCAGTGAATATATGAGAGACATGCTTATAAATGAGAAGCTTTCCACGCTTTTAAGGCTCATAATGTCCGAATCCTGGCATCCGGAAGATAAGGCGCTGCCGGTCAAGAAGGCGAGTGTCCTTGAGGTCAAGGCTTTCCTCGATGAGAACTATAAGGACAAGATCACGTTAGATCTATTGTGCGCGAAGTTTTTTATATCCAAACACTATCTAACGCATTCATTCAAAGAGCAGTTTGGCATGTCCATAACATCGTATCTTCTTTCTGTAAGGATCACTCATGCAAAACAGCTCTTGAGATTTACCAACAAAAGCGTTGAAGAAATAGGTTATGAAGTCGGGATAGGCGCCCCGCATTATTTTTCCAGGGTCTTCAAAGACGTGGAAGGTTTATCTCCTGTCCAGTACAGACACCAGTGGTAGATCTTTATGGGCACAAAGGTTAGCGTGATAACGGTCTGCTATAATGCTGAAGCTTCGATCGGAAATACATTGAAGTCAGTTCTTGAGCAGACATATAAAGATCTTGAATATGTGATCGTTGACGGTGCATCGAAAGACAGTACGCTTCAGATCATTGACAGTTTTAAGTCAGGTTTTGAAGAAAAGGGCATACCTTTTAAAGTAATTTCAGAAAAAGATAACGGCATCTACGATGCAATGAATAAGGCAGTAAGATACTGTAATGGCGGGTGGCTCATCTATATGAATGCAGATGATACATTTGCAGATCCTGATGTATTGGAAGATATTTTCGCAGATAAAGACTATGACGGTATTGATGTCATCTATGGTGACAGCTGCCGCGTCAGGGGCAATGAGAAAAAACTTGATATTGCAGACAAAGATATTAAAGGCCTTAAGGATTTTAAGTTCTTCTGCCATCAGGCGACTTTTACGAGAAGACGGATCTTCGATGAGATCCGGTTTGATACACAGTTTAATATCTGTGCCGATTACGATTTCTTCCTTAGGGCATATCTTAAGGGTTACAAGTTCCGTCATGAGAACAGGGTGGTCTGTATTTATTCTGCAGAAGGCAGATCCAACAAGGGCTATTACAACACGATCCTTGATAACTATAACGTCAGGATCAAGAACGGCATTACAAAAAAGAGCCCTCTGATAAAGATAAAGGCCTTTATCTGGAGCATAAAGCACTCTTTGAATAATGAATGGTAAGATCATTTATCGAAGCAATCTTGCTTTTAAGACATCACAAATAAAAGCTATATAATGTAAGTTATCTGCCAAAAGATGAATTCGAAAACGGGTTCGTCTTTATAATAATGTGGCCATACGTAAAACCATATTGTGCTAACACATTGTTTTGGAGGATATACTTACATGAAAAAAGCATTGATCACAGGCATTACAGGCCAGGACGGCTCATACCTTGCAGAGTTCCTTTTGGAGAAGGGCTATGAGGTCCACGGCATTACAAGAAGAGCAAGTATCGCAAACACAGGCCGCATCGAGCATATCATGGACAAGATCAAGCTCCATGACGGCGACCTTACCGATTCGACTTCACTTATCCGTATCATCAAGGAAGTAATGCCTGATGAGATATATAACCTCGCAGCTCAGAGCCACGTTCAGGTTAGCTTTGATGTTCCCGAGTATTCCGGCGATGTCGATGCCATCGGCGTATTAAGACTTCTTGAAGCCATGAGAATGTTAGGCCTTGAGAAGACATGCAAGATCTATCAGGCTTCCACATCTGAGCTCTTCGGCAAGGTAGAGGAAGTTCCCCAGAGAGAGACTACGCCTTTCCATCCTTACAGCCCTTATGCTGTTGCTAAGCAGTACGGCTTCTGGATGATCAAAGAATACCGTGAAGCTTACGGCATGTTCGCAGTAAACGGCATCCTCTTTAACCATGAGTCCGAAAGAAGAGGCGAGAACTTCGTAACAAGAAAGATCACACTTGCAGCTGGAAGGATCGCTGAAGGACTTCAGGATCACCTGGAGCTCGGCAACATGGATTCACTCCGTGACTGGGGCTATGCAAAGGATTATGTTGAGTGCATGTGGCTCATCATGCAGCAGGAGACACCTGATGATTTCGTTATCGCAACAGGTGAGCAGCACACAGTACGTGACTTCACTGAGAAGGCTTTCAAGGCTAACGGCATTGAGATCCGCTGGGAAGGCGAGGGAGTAGACGAGAAGGGCTACGACGTAAAGACAGGCAAGATGCTCGTATGCGTAAATCCTGCATGGTTCAGACCTACAGACGTTGACAACCTCTGGGGCGATCCTACAAAGGCAAAGACTGTTCTCGGCTGGAATCCCCAGAAGACAACATACGAAGAGCTTATCGAGATCATGGCAAAGCATGACAGAATGCTCGCAAAGCAGCAGAAAGCAATGAAAGAGGCGCTCTGATATGATGGACAAAAATGCAAAGATCTACGTTGCCGGCCATAAGGGCATGGTAGGCTCAGCTATCGTAAGAGAACTTGAGCGTCAGGGATATCACAATCTCGTTTTAAGAACACATAAGGAACTTGACCTTACAAGACAGGATCAGGTCGAGAAGTTCTTCGAAGAAGAAAAGCCCGAGTATGTTTTCCTTGCTGCAGCTAAAGTAGGCGGCATCATGGGAAATGCAAAGGCAAAGGCTGATTTCATGTACGATAACATGATCCTTGAGATGAACGTCATCCACAGCGCATGGAAGAACGGCTGCAAGAAGTTAGAGTTCTTGGGAAGCTCATGCATCTATCCCAGAATGGCTCCCCAGCCGATGCCTGAGTCATGCCTTCTTACATCTTCTCTCGAGCAGACGAACGAAGCTTATGCTCTTGCTAAGATCTCAGGCCTTAAGTACTGCGAATACTTAAACGGCCAGTACGGCACAGACTATATTTCCGTAATGCCTACAAACCTTTACGGACCTAACGATAACTATCATCCGGAGCACAGCCACGTTCTTCCGGCTCTGATCCGCCGCTTCCACGAAGCAAAGGTCGAAGGCAAGGAATCCGTAACATGCTGGGGCGACGGTTCTCCGCTTCGCGAATTCTTATATGTTGATGACCTCGCTAACCTCTGCGTATTCCTCATGAATAACTACAGCGGTGATGAGACTGTTAATGCAGGAACAGGCAAGGAGCTTACCATTAAGGAACTTACAGAGCTTGTCGCAAAGGTCGTAGGCTACGAAGGAAAGATCGAGTGGGATACGACTAAGCCCAACGGTACTCCGAGAAAGCTTCTTGATGTATCGAAGGCTACAAAGCTCGGCTGGACATACAAGACGGAATTAGAAGACGGTATAAGACTTGCGTATAAGGATTTCTTGGAAAACCCCATGAGGGCAGAAAGGTAATTTATGAATATAATCCTTCTTTCAGGCGGTTCGGGAAAGCGCCTCTGGCCTTTGTCAAACGATATCCGCTCTAAGCAGTTCATCAAGATCTTCAAGAAAGATAACGGCGAATACGAATCAATGGTCCAGAGGATCTACGGCCAGATTAAGGCAGTTGATCCTGATGCTGTCGTAACGATCGCCACATCCAAATCCCAGGTATCCGCCATTCATAACCAGTTGGGTCTTGATGTCGGTGTATCTGTTGAGCCTTGCAGAAGGGATACTTTCGCAGCGATCGCACTTGCAACAGCTTATCTTCACTGCGTAATGAACGTACCGAGGGACGAGGCAGTCGTTGTATGCCCTGTAGATCCTTTTGTTGAGGATTCATATTTCGAGTGCGTAAACAGGCTCTATGAAGCTGCTTCCACGGGCGCGAAAAATCTGACACTCATGGGTATCGAACCCACTTATCCTTCTGAGAAATACGGCTATATCAAGCCAATTAAGAACGAAGACGGAACTGACGGCTGGGGCTTTACGGAAAAGCCTACTGCCGAGAAGGCTCAGGAATATATTGACGGCGGCGCTCTCTGGAACGGCGGTGTCTTTGCTTATAAGCTCTCCTACGTTCTTGATAAGAGCAAGGAATTGCTCGGTACAGACAATTACGACGAGCTCTTCTCGAATTATTCGAATCTCAAGAAGATCTCCTTCGACTACGCCGTAGTTGAGTCAGAGACCTCTATCGACGTTCTCCGTTATAACGGCGAATGGAAGGATCTGGGCACTTGGAATACACTTACCGAAGCCATGGTCGATCCTATCATCGGTGACGGCGCTCTTAACGAGAAGTGCGACAATGTCCATATCATAAATGAACTCGGCATTCCGATCATCGGCATGGGCTTAAAGGACATGGTCATCTCTGCAAGCCCTGAAGGAATCCTCGTATCAGACAAGGAACAGAGCTCTTACATCAAGCCTTTTGTAGATGAGATCAACCAGCGCGTAATGTTCGCGGAAAAGAGCTGGGGTTCATACAGAGTCCTTGATATCGAAGAGGCTTCCATGACTGTTAAGGTAACCCTTAATCCCGGAAATAAGATGAACTATCACAGCCACGACAAGCGTGACGAAGTCTGGACCGTAATCTCCGGTTCCGGCCGCACGATCGTTGACGGCATGGAGCAGCTCGTAAGGCCGGGTGACGTCATAACGATGGCTGCAGGCTGCAAACATACTGTATTTGCAGGCGATGAGGGAATCCAGCTCATCGAAGTACAGCTCGGCGAAGACATTAACGTAGCAGACAAGCATAAGTACGAACTGTGATCAGGAGAGACCGATGAACAATAAGCCGTTCTTGTTAAAGCCAGCTGCTAAGGACTACCTCTGGGGTGGTTCGAGGCTTAATGATGACTTCAAGTTCGGCATGGATTGCGAACCCTTTGCCGAAGCATGGGTTTGTTCGACTCACCCTGACGGATGTTCGAACCTCACGACTGGGGAGACCTTAAGGGAAGTACTTAAGGCGCACCCCGAATACATCGGAACACACGCTTCGACTGTGGCAAACGGACATTTCCCGATCCTCATTAAACTCATCGATGCCAATAAGGATCTGTCTGTCCAGGTTCATCCTGATGACGATTACAGCCTTAAGAACGAAGCGCAGCTAGGCAAGACCGAGTTCTGGTATGTTCTTGATTCGAAGAAGGATTCGACACTTGTCTATGGATTTAACCGCGATGTTTTGGCTGATGAGGTAAAGAAGGCTATTGACGACGATACAGTTGAGAATCTCTTAAATCACGTGCCGGTAAAGAAGAACGACTTATTCTTTATCGAATCCGGAACGGTACACGCCATAGGCGCAGGCTGCCTTGTTGCAGAGATTCAGGAGAATTCCAACGTCACATACCGTCTGTACGACTACGACCGTGTCGATAAGAACGGCGACAAACGTGAATTAAACATTGATAAGGGTCTGGAAGTTGCAAAGCTTAAGGCTTCTGCAGCACCACGCCAGCCCATGAGAGTCTTGAGATATCGAAATGGCTGTGCCAGCGAGCTTTTGTGCCGCTGCAAGTATTTCCAGGTCGAAAGGCTCCTTCTTAATACTGAAGTCAACAGGGAGCTTGCTTCATTTAAAACCGAAGAGAATTCTTTCCACGCGCTTCTTTGCGTTGACGGCTGCGGTGTGATCGCAGCAGAAGGATTCATGCTCAATTTCTTTAAGGGCGACTGCATCTTCGTGCCTGCAAACAGCATCGAGATGAAGCTCCACGGCCAGGCGCAGATACTTGATGTAAGCTGCTGATAACAAGATAAACATAACAGGAGACATAAGATGGATTACAAAGCTGAATATGAGCGCTGGTTAAAGTTCGCGACAGATGAAGAGATAAATGCCGAGTTAAAGGGCATGGATGATGTTGCCGTAGAAGATGCTTTCTACAGGAACCTCGCATTTGGTACGGGCGGATTAAGAGGCACGATCGGTGCCGGCACAAACAGAATGAATATCTATGTTGTAGCTAAGGCGAGCCAGGGTTTATCCGATTATCTTCTTAAGACAGTTGACGGGCAGCCGAGCGTTGTTGTCGGATACGACAGCCGCATCAAGTCTGACCTTTTTGCTAAGGTAGCTGCATCCGTATTTGCAGCAAACGGCCTTAAGGTATGGATCTGGCCCACATTAAATCCCGTTCCGACAGTAAGCTTTGCAATCAGAGATCTTAAGGCTTCACAGGGCATTATGATCACCGCTTCCCACAACCCCGCTAAATATAACGGCTATAAGGTCTATGGTAGCGACGGCTGCCAGATCACGACTGAAGCTGCAGCAACGATCCTTTCTGAGATCGAGAAGCTCGATATTTTCGCTGACGTTAAGAATGCAGACTTCAAAAAGACAGTAGAAGACGGCAAGATAGAATATATTCCTGATTCAGTCATGGACGGCTTCATTGAAGCCGTTAAGAGCCAGTCAGTGCTCTTCGGAGATGAGATCGACAAGAACGTCACCATCGTTTATTCACCTTTGAACGGTACCGGTCTTAAGCCTGTTACCAGAGCTTTGGCTGAGTCCGGTTTTACTAACATCATCGTAGTTGAAGAGCAGAGAAACCCTGACGGCAATTTCCCGACTTGCCCTTATCCGAATCCTGAGATCAGGGAAGCAATGGAACTTGGATTACAGTACTGTGAGAAGACAGGTGCGGATCTTCTTTTCGCGACCGATCCTGACGCTGACAGATGCGGTATTGCCGTAAAGACTGAGAGCGGCGAATATCAGCTGCTGTCAGGCAATGAAGTCGGAATACTGCTTCTCGACTATATCTGCAGCCAGAGAACCAAGCACAACAAGATGCCTGAGCATCCTGTATTCATTAAGACCATCGTTACGATGGACCTCGCCGAGAAGATCGCAGCTCACTATGGCGTTGAGACTGTAAATGTTCTTACCGGCTTTAAGTTTATCGGTGAAGTCATAGGAAAGATGGAAGCACAGGGCAGGGAATCTGATTATATCTGCGGATTTGAAGAGTCCTACGGTTATCTTACTGGCTCTTATGTAAGGGATAAGGATGCCGTAAATGCCGCATTCATCATTGCCGAGATGTTCGCTTTCTATAAGACAAGAGGCATCAGCCTTATCGATAAATTAAACGAGCTCTATAAGGAGTACGGATATTGCCTGAATACACTGCATTCATTTGAATTCCCCGGTTCTGCAGGCATGGAGAAGATGGGATCCATTATGGAAGCTTTCCATCAGGGTCTTGATTCTATTGCCGGCCAGGAAGTCGTTAAGACAGAAGATTACAGCAAGGGCTTGAACGGCCTTCCGAAGTCTGATGTGCTTAAGTTCTACACAAAGGATATTTCCGTTGTTGTAAGGCCTTCAGGTACTGAGCCTAAGCTCAAGACTTACGTAAGCGTTGTAGCAGATAACAGGGAAAACGCCACGGCTGTTGAATCAGAGATTATGGCTGAATTATCAGGAAAGCTCAGCTAAATCTTATGACACCTATTAACAGTCTCAAAAGCAACGACAGAAACGAAAGGATATTTACAGTCGTATCCTTTATCCTGTTCTGTCTGTGCTTTTGTTTTCTGTTCTGGTTTCTGAACGTTAATATCGAAAGGTTTTTAAATTCTGACGATACGAGTGAGTTAATCCTTTCCAAAATGCTCGCAGAAGAGAACCGCCTCATTACACCGAACTGGTTCTATTCGACAGAACTCAGAGTCTTTAATACGCAGATCGTTTATGCTTTCTTTTTTAAGTTCTTCAATAACTGGCATAATATCAGAATCGTATCCGATATACTGCTGACCTTAACTATGCTCGTATCCGCATATTGGCTTTTCAGAGTTTTCAAACTGAAGAAATATGCCTGGTTGGGACTTGCAATGTTGCTCATTCCGACCTCAGTTCATTATTTCGAGATCGTGCTAAAGGGCGCATATTACTATCCTCACATCGTGATCTCGATCCTGACGGTTGCGATACTTGAGAGCCTAAGGAATCTAAAAGGGAAGAAGCTTTTATCCTTCATTCTTCTTATAGTCCTTTGTTTATTGGCTTTTCTGTCAGGCCTTGGGGGCCCGAGGCAGATACTTATCGTTTATCTTCCTGTTCTTGTTACGGCTGTTATTCTTCTTGTTTTGGATAGTATCGAAAACTATAAGAATGGTGAAAAGAGCATCGGAAAATGTGTTAAAGCATCAATAAAAGCAGACTCATCACCTTTATTGGGTTCTGTTTTGGCCTTCGTCTTTGGCCTTGCCGGATTTATTATCAACTCGACCGTACTTCATCTTTACTATGATTACTTTAGCTATGATATCAATTTCAAATCGTTCAACATTAACAGGTTAAAAGATGTTATAGCGTTTTATTTCCAGAATTTCGGATATACGGAAGGTAAGGTCTTTTCCGAAAATCTCGTTCATAACATCGTCTGCTTTGTATGGTTTGCGCTTTTCGTTGTCTCACTTATCGTGGGATTAAAGAGAAAAAAGAAAGATCTTTATTTCAGATTCTCATTGCTGACACTTGCTTCATATCTGGTATATGTTCTTGTTTTCATCTTTTCGGATATCATCTTCAAAGACCGGCACAGCCTTGTCCTTATATGGATGACTCTCCCTTGTATTTTCTTTTTGTTTGAAGAGATCAGGAACAAGATCAATATGAGATATTTACCCGTGATCATGTTTTGCGGATTGATGTTGATTACTGGTGCTTGCAGGTATAAGACTCTATCCGAGAGGGATGACCTTGCTGAGCTTAAGAAGATCGCAGTATTCCTCACAGAGAACGGTTACAGGGATGGCTATGCCACTTTCTGGAACGGCAATGTCTTAACCGAGCTTTCAAACGGATATCTTGATGTCTGGATAAGCAGCGATGAATTAAATGAAGGCGAAAACAACGACCGCACATTTGAATGGCTTCAGAAAAAATCCCATGTCTGTGAGCATCCCGAAGGAAAAGTTTTCTGGGTATTATCTGAAGCTCAAAGACGTGACAGCAGACTGATAAAGAATGTTCCTGACCAGCACATTATCTATGAGACACCTGAAGAAGTGAACTGGGATGTCTTTGACAGTGAAAAACTCGTAAAGAGGTACTATGTTTACGGGTTCAGCAGTTACGATGAACTCTACGGCCTGATAGGAAATATTACTATTTCCGACAATTATACTATCGCTCCCGGTAAGGAATATAAGACCAGAAATGTTGAGCTTTATCCGGATTGGTACTATGTGACGGTACAAGGATCAGATCTTGATCAGGGCGATTTTGGTGTTGAGTATAATCCCGTGATCGTAAAGGATTATAAAAAGACTACTTGGAACAGACCTCAGGAGATCTCTGGTACTGTCGTATCAAGAAGCGGTGATCATGTGGTCTTGAAGTTCAAACTCGGTGAGCAAACGAAGACATTGAAGATAACCGCACATAACAACGGTTCTTCTTACTGCCATATCGACAGTTTACTGATAACCAAGAAATACGTTTATCACAGTGACTTCTTCAGTTCCCAGTTTGTATCCGGCGCATCTGACAATAAAGGAACGCGTGAACTTGATGCTGACGGCGTCTCCTTCGGACCATACATGACCCTGGTTCCCGGCACTTATATTATGGAAATTGAAGGAACCGGCCTTGAAGGGACGGAATTTGGCGTTACCTATAAACAGGACGGAGAAATGAAGCCTGTAGAGGGTAAGGCAGTTACGTATACTGATAACAGGATTGAATATGAGTTTACGGTAACCGAGACGCTTAATGATTGTGAGTTCAAGGTTACAAATAAATCCGGTAAGTCCTGTGTCCTGAATTACATCAGGGTCAAGTTCAAGGAATAAGATAATCTGAACTGTAACCGTCATCCGTAATCCCGGATAGAGGAAGATGCTTGCTTAAGTCTTACTTATGCTATAATTCAACAAGCATAAAAAAGATTTGAGGCATTAGCGTGAAGGCATTAATTCTTAATTCCGGTCTGGGCCACAGAATGGGCGTTCTGACATCTGAACACCCTAAGTGCATGACGGAAGTATCTGCCACAGAGACTATCCTATCAAGACAATTAAAACTTCTTTTGAGCCTTGGCATAACCGATGTCGTAATGACGACCGGATATTTCGACCAGGTCCTTATCGATTACTGTAACTTCTTAGGGCTCCCCATGAACTTCACGTTCGTTAACAACCCTTTGTATGCTGAAACCAACTATATCTACAGTATCTATTGTGCAAGGGGATACTTGGATGATGACATCATACTGATGCACGGCGACCTCGTTTTCGAATGGTCAGTCTTATCAGACATCATCGAATGTGAGACCAGCTGCATGAAAGTTTCCTCTACGATCCCGCTGCCCGAAAAGGACTTTAAGGCCGTGATCAAGGACGGCTTCGTCCAAAAGGTTGGCATTAACTTTTTTGAAAACGCGATGGAAGCCCAGGCGCTATATAAGCTCAAGAAAGATGACTGGAAGATCTGGCTTGATAAGATAATCGAATTCTGCGAAAGCGATAACCGCAAGTGCTATGCCGAGAACGCTCTTAATGAACTGGATGGTGCATGCAATATTGCAGCTCTGGATGTTAAGGACAGACTGTGCTCAGAGATCGATAATCCTGATGATCTTGCTGTCGTGTCGGCAAGGCTTAAGGAAGTAGAGAACAGATCCGTTTATATGTCCTTGTCAACGAACGTTATCCACGGCGGACACATCTCTATAATCAAGAAGGCCGCAATGCTCGGTAAGCTCACGGTCGGCGTTCTTTCCGATGAAGTTGTTGCAAGCTATAAGCGTGCTCCGATTGTACCGAGATCCGAGCGAAAAGCCCTTGTGGCAAATATCGCAGGCGTTTACAGGGTAGTCGACCAGGATACGCTCTCTTATGCTGACAACATCAGGAAATATAAGCCTGACATCGTAGTCCATGGCGATAACTGGGTTACTGGTTACCAGAAACCCATAAGGGAAGAGGTAATTAAGCTCCTTACTGAATACGGCGGAAAGCTTGTCGAATTCCCTTATTCTGCAGATGCCAAGTATAAGTCCATCGAAAACACTTTCAGCGGCGAGATCACGGATCCTGAAAACAGAGTCAATGAATTAAATGCCTGGAAGGCAATAGACGGGATAATCACTGCTGAGAACAACTATGAAAAGCTCGATAAGTGGATAGCTTCAACAGGTGCAAGATCGATAATGCTCGTATGTGGTGCCGCTCTGGATGCTATGCCGATCAAGAGCTATTTCGACAGTGTTGAGGCGAGACTCGGCGTAAAGATCGTAAGGTTCAGCGATTTCACGCCTAACCCGGTTTACGATTTCGTTGTAGAAGGCGTCTCGCTATTTAACAAGGAATCCTGCGAAGCGCTTATTGCGATAGGCGGCGGTTCTTCAATGGACGTTGCAAAGTGCATTAAGCTCTTTTCGAACATGGATCAATCTATAAATTTCCTTAAGCAGGAGATAAAGCCCAACGATATTCCGTTCCTTGCTGTTCCTACGACTGCAGGTTCCGGTTCTGAAGCTACAAGATATGCTGTAATTTACTATAACGGCGCAAAGCAGTCGGTCACTCACGAGAGCATTATTCCTAAGACGGTTCTCATGGACAGCAGCCTTCTTAAGACGCTGCCGCTTTATCAGAGAAAGTGCACGATGTTAGACAGCCTGTGCCATTCTGTTGAATCGATATGGTCTGTTAACAGCACCGGTGAGAGCAAGGCTTATGCGAGTGAAGCAATTCATCTGATCCTTGATAACATGGACGGATATCTTGCTAACGACGATGAGGCAAATCTTGAGATGCTCATGGCAGCTTATAAGGCCGGCAAAGCGATCAATATCACGCAGACTACTGCAGGACATGCGATGTGCTATAAGCTTACGTCTCTTTATGGTCTTGCTCACGGACATTCTGCGATGCTCTGCGTTAAGTCATTGTTCCCGTGGATGCTCGAAAACATGGACAAATGCATCGACCCCAGAGGAGAGGACTATTTAAAGTCTGTCATGGATTATATAGCTGAGACATTCGGCTACAGTGATCCTCATAAGGTCTGCGAATATCTTGAAGATTTGTATTCCGGACTTAACATGTCGACGCCTGAAGCTACGGAAGAGGAGTTTATATTGCTCGCGTCTTCTGTTAATGTAGACAGGTTAAAGAACCATCCTATAGCACTTGATAGAAATTCGATCGATTTACTGTATCATAAGATGCTGGGAAACACATAAACGGAGGATATTATGGCTGAACTTACAAAAAAGCAATTTGATGTTCTTGAGGCGCTCGCAACTGCAGATAAGACTCTCTCTCAAAGAGATCTCGAAAAGCACACCGGCTACTCTCTCGGAACGGTAAATAAAGTCATAAAGGAATTAGCGGATCTGGGCTTTATCGAGAAGAGCAAGATCACCGATAAGGGCATAGAAGCGTTAGAGCCTTACAGGGCAAAGAGAGCTGTATTTATTGCTGCAGGCTTCGGTTCAAGAATGGTTCCGATCACATTGAACACACCTAAGCCGCTGGTTAGAGTCAACGGCAAGCGCATCATCGATACTCTGATCGATGCATGTCTTTCTGCAGGTATTGAAGAGATCTATATCGTAAGAGGATACTTGGCAGAGCAGTTCGACCAGCTCCTTTATAAGTATCCGATGATAAAGTTCTTAGAGAATCCTTCGTATAACGATGCAAATAACATCTCGAGTGCTCTTGTAGCAAGATATCTGCTCTCGAATGCATATGTTCTGGAAGCTGACCTTGTCTGCAGCAATCCGGAGATAATCAAGAAATATCACTATTCTTCCGACTTCCTTGCTATCAAGAAGGAACGCACGGATGACTGGTGCTTTACCGTTAAGGACGGCATCATCACTGAAGAGAAGGTGGGAGGCCTTGACTGCTGGCAGATGGTAGGAATCTCCTACTGGAACGAAGCTGACGGCCACAAGCTCTCACAGGATATCGATGACGTATTCCAGACACCCGGAGGACGTGAGAGATACTGGGAGCAGGTTCCCCTTGTTTACCGCAAGGACAACTATAAAGTTGCGGTCAAGGAATGCTTTGATGAGGACATCGTCGAGATCGATTCTTTCAAGGAATTGAAGGCCATAGACAAGAGTTACGACGTATAATTTGTGTCAAAAGTTCATTTTTTGACGATTTTTGAGCAAAAATGAACGCTTGTGCCTTAATATATTATTGTTTTTATTATTCATTGTGCTAATATTGTGTTCGGTTTACTTGTAAATTGAACATGGGGAGGCTGTTTATGGAGCCGATAGTTAAGCGCAATGTCCTCTTGAATCCCGGTCCGTCCACAACGACTGATACGGTTAAGATGGCACAGGTAGTTCCGGATATCTGTCCGAGAGAGAAAGAATTCGCATCACTGATGAAGGGCCTTCGTGAAGATCTCGTAAGGATCGTTCACGGTGATCTTGAGAAATATACTTCAGTTCTTTTCTGCGGTTCAGGCACGATCAATATCGATGTCTGCATCAATTCGCTGCTTCCTGAAGGCGGCAAGGTGCTCGTCGTAAATAACGGCGCATACAGCACGAGAGCAGTTGAGATCTGCGAGTACTACGGACTTCCTCACATCGATCTTAAGTTCCCCGTAGACCAGCGTCCTGATTTGGGTCTGGTCGAGGAAGCATTGAAGAATAATCCTGACATCAAGCTCGTTCACACGACTCACAACGAGACAGGTACAGGCATTTTGAATCCTATAAGAGAGATCGGCGCTCTTGCTCATAAGTACGGCGCTATCCTTACAGTTGATACGACAAGCACATACGCTATGCGTCCCATCAACATCGAGGAAGACAATATCGATTTCTGCATGGCTTCCGCTCAGAAGGGTCTCATGGCCATGACAGGACTCTCATTCGTTGTTGGCAACAGAGCCATCATCGAGAAGTCCAAAGACTATCCCAAGAGAAGCTATTACTGCAATCTCTTCCTCCAGTACGACTGCTTCGAGAAGACAGGCGAGATGCACTTTACGCCTCCGGTACAGACAATATACGCAACTCTTCAGGGCATTAAGGAATACTGGGCTGAAGGCGAGGAAGGCAAATGGGCAAGACACACCAGAGTATTCAATGCCATTAATGAAGGCCTTGATAAGCTCGGCTTTAAGCAGGTCATCAAGCCTGAAGAACGCGCCGGCCTTGTAAGCACCGCGATCTATCCCGATGATCCGAACTGGAGCTTCGAGAAGGTCCACGATTACTGCTACGAGAGAGGATTTACGATCTATCCCGGCAAGATCTCTTCCACGAACACATTCAGGCTTTGCGCTCTTGGAGCTATCGATGTAAAGGATATCGAAGACTTTTTCGAGGTTTTCGAGCAGGCCTTGAAAACAAATAACATTCAGATTCCCGTTGTATATAAGGAGAATTGATTTATGAAGACTGTTTATACCTGTTTCTGCACTGACGTTATCCACGAAGGTCACCTTAACATCATCGAGAAGGCAAGAGAGAACGGCCGCGTTGTAGTAGGCGCCTTGACTGATGAAGCGCTCATCAAATATAACAGATTCCCCACGATCTCCCTTGAAGAGAGGATCAAGCTCTATAAGGAACTTGAGGGCGTTGATGAAGTCGTTGTCCAGAATGATTTTATGTATAACGACGTCATCGCTTCGATCAAGCCTGACTATATCATCCATGGCGATAACTGGAAGAACGGTCCGGAGAAGGCTATCCGCGATCACGTTGAAGAGCTTCTTAAGGAATACGGCGGCGAGCTCATCGATGTTCCTTATACATACAACGAGACAGTTAAGAAGATCGACATGCAGCTTAGAGAAAAGCTCGCAATGCCAGAATACCGCCGTAAGCGCTTAAGACAGCTCATCAAGATGACACCTATCGTTAAGACGATGGAGGCTCACAGTGGTCTTACCGGTCTCATCGTTGAGAAGACTGTAGTAGAGCACGACGGCAAGCTCGAGCAGTTCGATGCAATGTGGATCTCATCTCTTTGCGATTCCACAGCTAAGGGCAAGCCCGATATCGAGCTCGTTGACATGACTTCAAGATTCAGAACTATCGACGATATCATGGAAGTTACTACTAAGCCGATCATCTTCGACGGTGATACAGGCGGACTTACAGAGCACTTCGTATACACAGTGCGTTCGCTCGAGAGAATGGGCGTTTCGGCAGTTATCATCGAAGACAAGAAGGGCTTAAAGAAGAACTCTCTCTTCGGTACAGAAGTTAAGCAGACACAGGCAACCATCGAAGAGATGAGCGCCAAGATCGCAGCAGGCAAGAGAGCTCAGCTCACTGATGATTTCATGATCATCGCACGTATCGAGAGCCTTATCCTTGAGCAGGGCATGGAAGATGCTCTTGCCAGGGCAAAGGCATTCGTCGCAGCCGGCGCTGACGGCATCATGATCCACAGCCGTAAGAAAGATCCTGCAGAGATCCTTGAGTTCTGCGACAAGTTCAGAGAATTCGATAAGGAGACACCTATCGTTGTCGTTCCTTCTTCTTTCAACACGATCACTGAAGAAGAGCTCGCGGCTCACGGCGTAAACATCGTCATCTATGCTAACCAGCTCACGAGATCAGCTTTCCCTGCAATGCAGAAGACTGCTGAGGACATCCTCAAGTATCACAGAGCTAAAGAAGTTGACGACAGACTTATGTCGATCAAGGAGATCATCACTCTCATTGACGAGATCTGATTTTGGCAAATAACTGATTATAAGGATAAAACGGTGCCCTATTATTGGGCACCGATTTTTTATTGATTAAAAAGATTTAGTGTATAATAGCGATGTTATTTGTGTTTGTTTTATGGAGAACTGATGAGTAAAGATAATAACAGCATTTCAGCTAAGAAGGCCAAGACAAGCTGTCAGGGCCCCAGATATGTTTTCCGCGGCATTTGCTCGCTCATTCTTACTGCGCTTGCTGCAGGAAGCTTTCTCTGGGTTTGGATCGACTTCATTCAGAATGTTGAGAACCGTACCAAATTCCTTTTAGGTAAGGGTAACATCGCGATGTCAGCGCTCATCTACATCATGATGTTCATTATCTTCGGCAGGTTTTTCCACGCATTCAGCATAGGTGTCGAGAGAATTGCAAAGCAGGTTGTAAGCGTTGCCATGGCACTGTTTGTAACAGATATTGCTGAGGTATTGGTATCTGCAACGATTCAGAACAACTTCAGATTTATGTTGGATTTTGCTTGGAGATATCTGCTCCTGGCACTCGCCCAGTCAGTTGTTCTCGGCATTATCGTCATCATAGTGAACTTCATCTACAGGAAGATCATTCCGCCTTTGAAGATCACACTTATCTACGGCGACCATCCCAATAATATTGAGGATAAGCTCGCATGCCTGCCACACAAATACCAGGTCGTAAAGAGAGTTAAGTTCGACGATCCCGGTGTCGATCTCGAATCAGTTATAAATGAGAGCTCCAGCGTTCTTATCAACGACGTTCCTTCACAGATCGAGAATAAGATCATCAAGCTGTGCTTCGACAAGGATGTCAGGACTTATGTTGTTCCGAAGATTGCTGATATTATCTTGAAGTGCTCAGACAGTATCAACGTTATCGATACACCTTTGTATTTGAGCCGCAACTTCGGCATGAGCTTCGGCCAGAGGTTCGCCAAGAGGGCAATGGATATTATCCTTTCCGGCCTTGCGCTTATCGTATTCAGCCCGATCTTCCTCATTACGGCACTTGCCATCAAGATCGAAGACCACGGCCCCGTATTCTTCAAGCAGGAGCGTGTAACCAAGGACGGCAAGCACTTCATGATCCTGAAGTTCCGTTCCATGATCGTTGATGCCGAGAAGGACGGACGTCCGCATCCGGCAGGCGAGAAGGACGACCGAATTACTAAGGTCGGCAACATCATCCGTGCATGCAGAGTAGACGAGCTCCCTCAGCTCTTTAATATATTCGCAGGTGACATGAGCATCGTCGGCCCCAGACCGGAACGCTATGAGCACGTTATCAAGTACACCCAGGACATCCCTGAATTCAAGTTCAGAGAGAAGGTCAAGGGCGGCCTTACAGGCTATGCCCAGGTTTACGGCAAGTACAATACTTCAGCTCTTGATAAGCTGAAGCTCGACCTCACATATATTGCTAACTACAGCGTCTTACTTGATTTCCAGATCATTTTCGAGACCATCAAGATCTTGTTCCAGAAAGAAAGCACAGAGGGCTTTGACAGCGAGCGTGCGAAAGAAATGCACGACGCAGACTGCAAATAATTGATATAATTGAATTGACGTAACGGCTTTCCTGATTAATTGGTGCAAAGGCTTATGGACAATTCATTTGACGTGATCATCATCGGAGCAGGCGTAATAGGATGTGCGGTAGCAAGAGAACTCTCGCGCTACGACTGTTCGTGCCTTGTACTCGAAAAAGATGAGGATGTCTGCTGCGGCACCTCCAAGGCCAACAGCGGTATAGTTCACGCCGGTTACGATGCCAAACCCGGCACTCTCAAGGCTAAGATGAATATAAGAGGCAATGAGATGATGACATCTCTTTGCGAAGAGCTCGATATCCCGTTTAAGCGGATCGGGTCTCTTGTTGTTTGTACTGATGAAGCTAACCGCGACGGTATTGACGACCTCTACGCGAGAGGAATCACGAACGAAGTTCCCGACATGAAGATATTGTCCGCTGATGAGGTCCGTGAGATCGAGCCGAACATCTCAGACGATGTTGTATGCGCTCTTTACGCGCCGACAGCTGGCGTTATCTGTCCGTTCAGACTTAATATCGCTCTCGCTGAATGTGCTGAACAAAATGGCGTTGAGTTTAAGTTCGATTCTGCCGTTGCTGATATCAGGAGATCAGGCGGCAAGTGGATCGTTGTTACCGCTGAGGACACCTACGAATGCTCAGCTGTCATTAATGCTGCAGGGTGCCACTCTGACGAGCTCCATAATCTTGTATCTGACAGGAAACTTCACATAACAGCAAGAAGGGGCGATTACATGCTCCTTGACCGTTCTCTGGACGGCTTTGTAAATCACATAATCTTCCCGCAGCCGACGGCCATGGGAAAAGGAATACTCGTAACTCCTACAGTTCACGGCAATACGATCGTCGGTCCTACGGCCATCGATACCGGTAATAAGGATGAAGCTCCTGTTACTGCTGAAGGCCTTGCCAAAGTGTCCGAAGGTGCAACAAGAAACGTTAAGGGGCTTCCGCTAAAGCAGGTGATCACGGGTTTTTCCGGCCTCCGCGCACACGAAGACGGCGGTGAATTCATCCTTAATGAAGCAGACGGCTGCGACGGTTTCTTCGACTGCGTAGGAATCGAATCTCCCGGACTTACGGCTTGTCCTGCGATCGGCGAATACATGGCAAATATGGTATCCGGAAAGCTTGGTCTTAAGCTGAAGGAGACCTGGAACGGCATCTGCAAAGATGTTGTAAAGCCCTTTGAATTAAGCGCAGAAGAACGTGCTGAACTTATTAAGGAACAACCCGAATACGGCCGGATAATCTGCCGTTGTGAGACCATTACCGAAGGCGAGATCATAGATTCGATAAGAAGGCCGCTCGGCGCTAGATCATTGGACGGCGTTAAGAGGAGAACCAGAGTCGGAATGGGCAGATGCCAGGGCGGTTTCTGTTCGCCGCGCGTAATGGATATCTTGAGCAGGGAATTGGGCGTTCCGCTTGATTCGATAACCAAGAACGGCGGAGATTCAAAGATACTTATAGGGAGGACCAAAGATGAAGGCTGATATCGTAATCATCGGCGGCGGTCCTGCCGGCCTTGCAGCAGCAGTTGCAGCTGCAAAAGAAGACTGTTCTCTCGACATCCTTATCCTCGAGCGCGATAGTGAGCTTGGTGGCATCTTAAACCAGTGCATTCATAACGGCTTCGGCCTTCACACTTTTAACGAAGAACTCACGGGACCTGAATATGCGGCAAGGTTTGAAGCGCAGCTAGACGGCCTTGGCATCCGTTATATGTTAGATACCATGGTTCTTGATGTCGCTTCCTCCTCCGTTACTGCCGTAAACAGCACCGAAGGCGTATTTACGGTTGATTGCAGCGCAGTTGTTCTCTGTATGGGGTGTCGTGAGAGGCCCCGCGGTGCGCTTAATATTCCGGGCCTCCGTCCTGCAGGCGTTTTTACGGCAGGAACTGCCCAGCGTCTGGTCAACATCGAAGGCTATATGCCCGGCAAGGAAGTGGTTATCTTGGGTTCCGGTGACATCGGTCTCATCATGGCGCGCAGAATGACTTTGGAAGGCGCGAAAGTAAAGGCTGTCTGTGAACTGATGCCTTATTCGGGCGGCCTTAAGCGTAACATCGTCCAGTGTCTTGATGACTTTGATATTCCGCTTTTGCTGTCCCACACAGTCGTTGATATCAAGGGCAAGGAGAGATTGACTTCCGTAGTTATCGCCGAAGTGGATGAGCGTTCAAAGCCTATTTCGGGCACTGAGCAGGAGATCGCCTGCGATACATTGCTTCTTTCATGCGGCCTTATTCCCGAGAATGAGCTCTCGAGATCGTGCGGCGTTAAGATAAATCCTGCAACAAACGGACCTGTTGTTAATGAATCTTTCGAGACATCCATACCCGGCGTATTTGCATGCGGCAACGTACTTCACGTACATGACCTTGTTGACTATGTCTCTGAAGAATCGGGCAGGGCGGGCAGAAGTGCCGCAAGATACGTTAAGGCAAAGGCGTCTTCTGAAGGACCTGTTATCGCTATTAGGAACGGAAACGGCGTCAGATATACGGTTCCCAGCTTTGTGCGCGTAAACGGACTTGAGGATGACCTGGTTATCAGGTTCAGAGCGGGAAATGTTTACAGGGATTCTTACATAAATGTTCTTATGGACGGCGAGACTAAGCTTCACAGAAGGAAGCCGGTAATTACGCCGGGTGAGATGGAGCAGGTGATCCTGAAGAAGGAAGACTTAGCATCACCCCCGTCTGAGATCCTGATCGAGATTACGGAGATCTGATATGGAAACGCGTGAACTTACTTGTATCAATTGCCCGTTGGGCTGCCGCATATCCGTTACGATGGAGGACGGTAACATTATCTCTGTTACGGGAAATACCTGTAAGAGGGGGTATTTATACGCCTGCAATGAGGTAAGAATGCCCGTAAGGACCGTGACTACGACGATAAAGGTCACGGGCGGTGAAGTCGACAGGGTCAGCTGCAAGACAAAAGAACCGGTGCCGAAGGATAAGATTTTCGAGGTCATGGAAGCGATAAACAAGGCTTCCTGCAAGGCTCCGGTGGCGATCGGCGACGTCCTTATAGAAGACTGCGCGGGCACAGGAGTAGCGATCGTTGCGACAAAGGCGGCAGGCAACGTCTAATTTGCCTCTTTATAATTTTGTCTTTATTAGATTATTTGTTATTATCTAGTGAGAAATTGTAAAAGAGGAAACCCAAGCAATGGATAATTATTCTGTTCTGATGAGTGTTTATCACAAAGAAAAAGCAGAATTTCTCCGCGAAGCATTTGACAGCATCTGGAACCAGACGGTTCAGACTAATGATTTTGTACTTATCTGCGACGGTCCCTTAAATGAAGAATTGGACAAGGTTATCGATGAGAATCTGAAAGCTCATCCGGACGTGCTCCACATCATCAGGCTCGAAAAGAACGGCGGCCTTGCAAACGCGCTTAATATCGGCATCAAGCAGTGCAAGAACGAGCTTGTTGCGAGAATGGATTCCGACGATATCTCATATCCTGACCGCTGCGAGCGTCAGCTTAAGATCTTTGAATCAAGAGACGATGTTGATCTCGTATCCGGCACGATCGAAGAATTCATAGAATCAAAGGACGTCATCGAGTCCAGGCGTGAGCTTCCGCAGGAACCCGAAGAAGTCTACGAATACTGCAAGACAAGGTGTCCTTTTAACCATCCCTGCATAATGTATAAGAAGACCGCGATCGAAGAATCCGGCGGTTATATCACGTTCAAGCTCGAAGATTACTATCTCTGGGTACGTGTCCTGCAGCACGGCTTCAGGGGATATAACATCAAGGAATCACTGCTCTGGATGCGCGCAGGCGCGAACATGTATAAGAGAAGAGGCGGAAAGCAGTATGCTGAGGCAGTTAAGGAACTCTTCAAATACATGAGGGATTCAGGCTTTATCACGAAGGGCCAGTATTTCAAGTGCACGACCGTAAGGTGTGCAGGCGCTCTGGCGCCTAACTGGCTCCGTAAGTTTTTGTATAAGACGCTTTTGCGTAAATCATAAGGTGAGGGAAGATGAAGAAGCAGAAGGATATTTATTCCAGAGTCTTTAACGAATTCGTATTCTCGGATTCGCAGATCGAACTTCTCCATAAGACGCTTTTTGGAATGCTCATGGACATCAAGAGAGTATGCGACAAGCACGGTATCACGTTCCTTCTGTCCGGCGGTTCGATGCTCGGCGCTGTACGACACAAGGGCTTTATCCCGTGGGACGATGATCTTGATATCATGATGCTCAGATCAGAGTACGTTAAGTTCAGAGAGGCAGTCTTATCCGAGATGACTGACAAGTACGATCTCGTTGAGCCTCTGGACGGCAAATATACCAACAAGAAACCGAAGCTGTTCCTTAAGAATTCGGTATTTACCGAAGTCGTCTATGCAGGTCTTCCGGCTGAATACAGGCGCGTGTTTATTGATGTGTTCATCATCGAAGACGTTCCCGCATCAGCTTCTAAGAGAAAGTTCATCGGCAAGTTCTATGACTTTGCTTTCCACGCATCGAGCTTTATCGGTGACTACAAATATCCGTCGCCTATTATCCTCAAGAAGGGCGAGACTGACGAGGAAGTCCGTAAATACTATGCTTCCAGACGCCGCATGGGCGGACTTCTTAATATCTTCTTCGGCATGAGATTCTATCTTAAGATCTGCTCCAAGCTTGACCACTGTAAGAAAGAGACCGGCGTTGTTGCTGTGCCTTCGGCTATCAGTTACAACCGCGAAGTCTTTTCGAAGTCTCTGTTTACGGACTTAATTGAGGTAGAATTTAACGGTGAGATGTTTAAGATACCGTCAGATTACGACGCGTACCTGAAGAACCTTTATAAAGACTACATGAGGCTCCCGCCCGAGCAGGACAGAGTCATTCACAGTTGTGCAGAGTTTAAGATTAATACGGAGGAATAAAATGAGTAACGTAGCATTATTGATCGCCGGCGGTTCCGGAAACAGAATGCATCAGGACATCCCGAAGCAGTTCATCACTGTTAACGAGAGACCTGTAATCGTTTATACACTCGAAGCTTTCGAGAATCATCCTGAGATCGACTGCATCGCAGTCGTCTGCATTGAGGGCTGGGACCAGGTCCTCTGGGCTTATGCAAAGCAGTTCAACATCACCAAGCTCAAGTATGTTGTCCCGGGCGGCAAGAACGGCCAGGATTCAATAAGGAACGGCGTTATGGAGCTCGAAAAGCATTTCGAGCCCACAGATCTCGTTCTCATTCACGACGCGATCCGTCCGATGGTAAGCGCTGAGATCATTTCCGACAACATCAGAGTCGCACAGCAGTACGGCAACGCAATTACGGTCATTCCGTGCGCTGAGGCAATGATGCAGACTGAAGACGGCCTTGTCTCCGTAGGAAGCTACCCGAGAGACAGACTTAAGAGAACTCAGACACCTCAGGCTTTCCGCATCGGCGACATCTGCGACCTTCACAGAAGAGCCTTAGAAGCTGGCATTACAAATTCCGTCGCTTCCTGCACATTGAAGATCGAGATGGGCGAGCAGGTCTATTTTTCGAGCGGTTCAGAGAAGAACATCAAGCTTACGACCGTTGAGGACATCGATATTTTCAAGGCGCTTCTCGCAGCAAAGCGTTCAGACTGGCTTAAGTGAGGATTTAAGATGCTTTACGATAATCAGAAGTGGATCGCTGACATTGATAAGGTCATTGAAGTTGTTCCCGAGTTGGACGAACTTGCAGGAAAGTCACTGATGATCACAGGCGCTGCAGGCCTTGTGTGCTCTGCAGTCGTTGATATCATCTTCCGCTATAACGACACGCACGATAAGAAGATCCGGGTTCTTGCCGCAGGCAGATGGCCTGAGGAAATGTCCGGCAGATTCGGCGATCTCGTAAACCGTGACGATTTCACATTCGTTGTTTACGATGCTTCGAAAACAGATAACGTCATTAACGTTCATTCCGATTACATCATTCACGGCGCGAGCAACGCGTCTCCCAACATGATCGTAAAAGAGCCCGTTGAGACCATGATGAGCAATTTCCTCGGAATGAAGTATCTTCTTGATTACGCAAAAGACCAGGGCACAAAGAGGATCCTCTATATCAGCTCCAGCGAAGTCTACGGTGAGAAGGAAGGCACAGAGCCTTACAAGGAAGGCCAGTACGGATTTATCGATCTTCTGAAGGCTAGAAATTCCTATTCCGTCGGCAAGAGAGCCGCTGAGACACTGTGCGCATCCTATGCGGACGAATACGGCGTCGAATCTGTTATCGTACGTCCGGGCCACATCTACGGACCTACTGCTTCACCTTATGACAACAGAGTAGCTTCCGCCTGGTCTTATGCCGTAGCAAAGGGCGAAGACATCGTAATGAAGAGCGACGGCTCACAGATCAGGAGCTATTGCTATTGCTTAGACTGCGCATCCGCAATGCTTAAGGTGCTTCTCTGCGGCGAGAACTGCCACGCATATAACATCTCGAATCCTGATTCCATCATCAGCATCAGGCAGATGGCAGAGATCCTCGTAAAGAGTGCAGGCGTTGAGCTCCGCATGGAGCTTCCCACCGACGAAGAGCGCAAGGGCTTTAACCCGATGAGCAACTCTTCGCTGGAGAGCACGAGCCTTATCGGACTTGGCTGGAGAGGATGCTTTGACGCAGAAGCCGGCTTTACTCATACCGTTCAGATCCTGAAGGAGACATACGGCTTATGAACCTTAACGAAGAGGTAAGATGCGATCACCTTATCACCACCGAAATGAAGAAGCTCTGGGCGGAGTTTCTGGATATATACGATCAGATCGATCAGATCTGCAAAAGACACAATCTCACAGTAATCGCAGACGGAGGCACGCTCCTTGGTGCCGTAAGACATAAGGGCTTTATCCCGTGGGACGATGATTTCGATCTCGATATGTACATCGATGACTATCTGAAGTTCATCGAGTATGCGAAGGACGAGCTAAAAGAACCGTATTTCCTGCAGACTTGCGAGACAGAACCCGGTTATCCGCCTTTCCACTTGAAGATCAGAAAGAGCGGCACGACATGCTTTACGGGCTGGGAACTTGAGATGAGTCCTGAAGGCCACAGAGGAATATTTGTCGATATCTTCCCGATATACAACATTCCCGATGACGAGAAAGTCTACGCGAAGCAGGTCAAAAAGCTCCAGAAGATCAGGAAGATCTACAGCTACTATCAGATCGACAGAGCCATCACGAAGTTCGGCGTAAAGAAGACCAGGTATAAGGCTAAGCAGCAGTTTTTGTGGAAGCTCCATTCGTTCTTCACGAGCCCCGAAAAGCTCTGCAGGCAGTACATGGACCTCTGCAACTTAGAAAAGAACAAGACAAAGAGGGTCGGCCTCATTTCTTTCAATCCCGGCTACAGCAAGATCGTCTGGCCGAGTGAGTGGATCGAGAAGACCGTATATCTGCCTTTTGAAGATATCATGATCCCGGCTCCTCATAAGTATGAAGAGATATTGACGGCGCAGTTCGGCGACTGGCACGAGTTCGTGAAGGGCACGTCTCTGCATTCGTCACTTCAGTTCTCGACCGACACCGATTACCGCGATTACCTCAAGAACCTTAAGGCAGCTGACAAATAAGGAAAAAGCGAAATGAACCTCGAAGAAGAGATTAGAGACGGCTATAAAGTATCAGCTGATATGAAAAAGCTTTGGTCTGTCCAGATGGAGATCCTGGACGAGATCGACCGCGTCTGCAAAAAGCACAATATCACTTACTATGCCGACGGCGGCACTCTTCTTGGCGCTGTGCGCCACAAGGGCTTTATCCCGTGGGATGACGATCTCGATGTCCAGATGTACAGGGACGATCTCGAGAAGTTCTGCAATGTCGCGAAAGATGAATTGAAACCGCCTTTTTTCCTTCAGACCTGGGAGACCGAAGAAGGCTTCTATCCCTGGCTTTTCAAGGTAAGAAAGAGCGACACTGCATGCTTTACCGAATGGGAGATCGAGAATAATCCGGGCGGCAACCGCGGCATCTTTGTCGACATTTTCCCGGCCTACAACGTACCTGACGGCAAGCTCGCTTTTGCGATGCAGACGGGGAAACTAAAGCGGCTGAAGTTCCTTTTCGAGTGCTACCAGACAGACAGGGCATTGTCCTTATACGGTGCCAGGAAGACATCCAAGCGCAGGCTTGCACAGGCCATCTGGAAAGTCTGCAAGATCTTCACGTCATCAGACAAGATCTGCAGAAAGTTCATCAAGACCGCAACCAAAGTCGGCCCGGAAACAAAGCGCCTCGGCTATGTAACCGTTTTCCCAGGCAACAAGAGATTCATCTGGGACAGGGAATGGTTCAACGGCACGGTAGATCTGCCTTTCGAAGACCGTACAATACCTGCACAGACAGGCTACGAGAAGCGCCTCGAGCAGGACTTCGGAGACTGGCGCACACCGATGCAGATCAAATCGATGCACTCAACGCTTCATTATTCCTGCGACGTGCCTTATGAGGAATTCCTGAAGACATTGAAAAATCAAGCAAACTAAAAGGGGCTGCCAACGGCAACCCCTATTTTTTTAATTTATGGAGTCGTGACTCCGTCGAGTACGCGAGGGACGAAGCGTGGGAGACAATAAA
>LVAT01000020.1 GCA_001604135.1 Clostridiales bacterium Firm_14 | reverse complement strand
TGAACATTATGAACATTTTTGTAGATTTGAAAACCAAGATTTTTACATTGTAAAAAGCAAAACATGTTTCTTTTTTTGCTAAGTTTTAAGAACTGCTCAGGCTTCAAACAGTTAAGCAACTTGATGTTTTATTTGTTATAATCTGTTCCTAAAGAATAATAATTATAGGGGGATATTATGTCTGAACTCCATGATATTGCCAAGGTTGCAAGAGACGCTTCCTACATCATGGCTTCTCTGGGAAGCGATGTTAAGAATAAGGCGCTCGCAAATGTAGCAGCCCGTCTTAAGGAATCGCGAGATGAGATTTTCGCTGCCAACAAGATCGATCTCGAAGAGGCAGAGAAGGCTAACCTTGAGACTCCGCTCATCAAGAGACTTAAGTTCAATGAAGATAAGCTTAATGACGTTGTTTCCGGAATCGAGAGCCTCATCGATCTTACCGATCCTGTAGGCAAGGTTACGTTGAGGACCACATTGGATGACGGCCTTGAGCTTACGAGAGTTACATGCCCGATAGGTGTCATCGGCGTTATCTTCGAGAGCAGACCTGACGCGCTTGTCCAGATCGCATCCCTTTGCATTAAGAGCGGCAACGCTGTTTTCCTTAAGGGCGGCTCTGAGGCCATTAATACGAATAAGGCTTTGGCTTCCGTTATAAGCAACGCCGGTATCGAAGCAGGCCTTCCTGAAGGCTGGCTCAATCTCCTGACGCTCCGTTCGGAGATCGCCGATATGTTAAAGCTCGACGAATATATCGACCTCATCATTCCGAGAGGCTCTAATTCGTTCGTTCAGTACATCATGCAGAATACAAATATCGCCGTATTGGGCCACGCTGACGGCGTATGCCACACATATATCGATGCAGATGCTGATCCTTCTACGGCTCTGAAGGTTGCGATAGACGCCAAGACGCAGTACGTATCAGTATGCAATGCCACGGAGACATTCCTGGTTAACGAGGAGCTTAAGGAGACATTCCTTCCCAAGTTCATAAAGGCTTTGCAGGGTGCAGGTGTTGAAGTGTTCGGTGATGAATATGTCGCTGATACGTTCGGCGTCGAAAAGGCCGAGGAATGGCATCACGAATATCTTGCAATGAAGTGTTCAGTTAAGATCGTAAAGGACGTTGACGAAGCTATTGCTCATATCAACCACTACGGTTCAGGACACACAGACGCGATCATTACGGAGAACAAGGAGACTGCCGAGCGCTTCATGACTATGGTCGATTCCGGAAGCGTTCTTGTAAACTGCTCCACGAGATTTGCAGACGGTTTCCGTTACGGATTCGGCGCAGAAGTCGGTATCGCTACTTCGAAGATCCACGCCAGAGGCCCTGTAGGCCTTGAAGGTCTCGTATCCTATAAGTACCGCCTGGTAGGCAACGGAGATATCGTAGGACCTTATTGTGACGGCACCAAGAAGTTCAAGCACATTCATCACGAGATATAATTAAGGAAAGAGGCAATACAATGGTAGTATCAATCGCATCAGATCACGCAGGTTATGAATTAAGACAGAAGGTAAGAAAGTACCTTGAGGAGAAGGGCTTTGAAGTTCTTGACGGCGGCGCTCCCAATGGAACAGATTCTTACTCTTATGTAGATGCAGGCATTAAAGTTGCAGAGGATGTATCAAGCGGCAAGGCTGAAAGGGGTATTGCCATCTGCGGTACGGGTATCGGAATCTCACTTGTATGCAATAAGTACAAGGGAATCAGATGCGCTCTCTGCACCAACGAGTTCATGGCTAAGATGTGCAGACAGCATAACGATGCCCAGATCCTGGCATTCGGCGAGCGCGTGGTAGGCTTAGGCGTAGCACTCGGCATGATCGACGCTTTCTTCGAAGAAGAATTCGCCGGCGGACGTCATGCAACACGTGTAAACGGTATCAAAGAGATCGAGGAGAAACATTTTAAGTAAGTTTTTGTTATCGTTTTTTGACTGCCAAACGCAGGTTTTTGGTTAAGTTTATTTGATTATTGTAAAAGGCTCCGGTATCCACGGAGCCTTTGTTTTGCCCGGAAATGCCTAAAACAATGGGTTTCTTGGATCATTGTCTTTTTGAGTAAATGTCAAACCATACTCAAAAGGTATCGTTATGCTCAAACTATTCGTATTTTATTTGTTTTGAGGTTAACGCTACAATTGCACTTGAAATCAATAAACGATAGCCAAAAAGCATTGAAGCATAACCTCAATACCTTTTGGAAATAGTTTGAAGGAGGAGAGTTTATGGACACTAATTTAATCAGCAGCTTGATTGATGAGAAAGTCTTCGGCGTCTGGTTCCTGATCGGCGCAGCGTTGGTTTTCTGGATGCAGGCTGGTTTCGCGATGGTAGAGTGCGGCTTTGCTAGAGCAAAGAACGCAGGTAATATCATCATGAAGAACCTGATGGATTTCTGTATCGGTACAGTAGTATTTATTGCAATCGGTTTCGGTTTGTTCCTTGGCGAAGATATGCTTTTGGGATTCATGGGAAAACCTAACATCGATATTTTCACAAACTACGCAACATTCGATTGGTCAAACTTCGTATTTAACCTCGTATTCTGTGCCACTACAGCAACGATCGTATCAGGTGCTATGGCAGAGAGAACAAGATTCTTATCTTACTGCGTATATTCCGCAGTTATCTCAGCAGTTATCTATCCTATCGAAGCTCACTGGACATGGGGCGGCGGCTGGCTCTCAGCAATGGGATTCCACGATTTCGCAGGTTCTAACTGCATCCACATGGTAGGCGGTATCTCAGCTTTGATCGGTGCAGCTATCTTAGGACCCCGTATCGGTAAGTTCGTAAAAGATAAGTCAGGTAAGGTTACTAAGGTTAACGCTTTCCCCGGCCACAACATCCCGATGGGCGCTTTGGGCGTATTCATCCTCTGGCTCGGCTGGTATGGATTCAACGGTGCAGCCTGCACAGATATGGCTCAGCTCGGTTCCGTTTTCGTAACAACAACAATCGCTCCTGCGGTCGCAACAGTTGTCTGCATGATCTTCACTTGGATCAAGTATGGTAAGCCTGATGTTTCAATGTGCTTAAACGCTTCTCTCGCAGGCCTCGTTGCAATCACAGCTCCCTGTGATGTAACAGACGCTCTCGGCGCAACGATCATCGGTGCTGTCTCCGGCGTACTCGTAGTTTTCGGCGTATGGTTCCTTGATAATGTAATAAGAGTTGATGACCCTGTCGGTGCAGTTGCAGTTCATATGTTCAACGGTATCTGGGGTACGATCGCAGTAGGCCTTTTCGCTACAAATACAGCACCTGCTTACTCTATCGCAGATAGCGCAGGCAATGAGATGGTTGGTCTCTTCTATGGCGGCGGCGTTAAGCTCCTCGGCATACAGGCTTTAGGTATGTTCGCTACAGCAGCTTGGACAGCAATTACGATCACAGTTACATTCTTCATCATCAAGGCTATCTTCGGTCTTAGAGCTTCTGAGGAAGAAGAACTCACAGGTCTTGACGTTACAGAACATGGTCTCGCAAGTGCTTACTCCGGTTTCTCCCTCATGGACGTTTCAGGTTCCATGATGGAAGAGAACGAGAACACAGACCTCGGTACAGCTGAATACGCTGAGGCTTCTGAAGCTCAGAAGAATGCAGCAGTCAAGGTCGCAGTTGCTCCCGAACTCGACACAGGTATGCATAAGGTTGTTATCATCGCTAAGCTCTCACGCTACGATAAGCTCAGGAAGGCTATGAACGATCTCGGTGTAACCGGTATGACAGTAACACAGGTCATGGGCTGCGGCATCCAGAAGGGTGCAGGCGAGAAGTACAGAGGTGTCGAGGTAGATGCTACTCTCTTGCCTAAGATCAAGGTTGAAGTCGTTGTCTCCAAGATACCTGTAGAGAAGGTTATCGAGAAGGCTAAGGAAGTTCTTTATACAGGACATATCGGTGACGGTAAGATCTTCGTTTACAACGTAGGCAAGGTCGTCAAGATCCGTACCGGTGAAGAGAACTACGCTGCTTTGCAGGACGTAGAGTAACAGATAAGAACTTTGGTTCTCATATTCAACCCTTTAAAGCTTCCCCGGGGCGCTTAGGCTCCGGGGAATTCTTTAGGAGAAAAAGATACTATGATTACTTTAAATGACTATTTATATTCAGGCGATACTGTGCTGAAGATCCTTCTGCGGTATTCTTCAGACTTAAGGCTCGAAGCCATAGGGACCCGTAATTCAGTGGATCTGGCGCACAGCAATTTCCTCATACAGATCATTGAACTTCTTGAGCACACGGACTTCCTTACTTCACAGTCCCAGAGGATCAAGGAATTCTACCTTTACATGACGCAAGAATACCCGTTCCTGGCCTTTACGTTCAAGGGAAGGATCAAGTCTTTGATCCGCGCCGAAGAGAAGTTCAACGGTTATATCCTGGAATACATCTACAATTACTATAAGGAGCACGGAACATACCCTACTGAGGCCCAGGTAAAGAACAATCTTAACTGTTTCAGGGATCTGATCGCCTACAGGATAGTTATTTCGCTCCCGTTGTGCCATGTCGCGAAAGAAGAGGATCTTGAGTCACAAGAGATAAGGATTCTTTATGAGATAGCAAATTCACTGCCGGGATTCCTTGAAGTAAGGGGCTTTACGCCTGAGCTTTCAGGGTACCCTGATGAATATAATTCTCCTGTTTTAGGCGAGAATATCCGTTCTTATTACAAGGATTATGTTTATACACCGCGCTTATCAGGTTACAGATCGATGCATATTACTCTTTACGATAACCAGGCAAGGTGTTTTACCGAGATGCAGCTTAGGACAAAGGACATGGACGATTATGCAGAGATCGGTGAGGCTAATCATTTCGGATATGAGAAGAGCCAGGAGGAGAACCGCAGCAAGAGGGACATTATTCCTGAGGGGGAGTGCAGGATATTCGATGAAGCGTATAAGCGCCTGATAATGCTGCAGGAGCTCGACCTGTCGGAAATCAAGGTAAATATGTTCAAAGCCTATAACAATCACCTGATAAACGACGGCTGCGGTCTTTTCAGGGGCAGGCAGATCCTTCCTTTCGAGCACCTTTCCAGATTCCAGAATGACGAAATCTGATAATTACCTATATTTTGACGTACAAGGGTCATTCTTATTAATTATTATTATTGATGACATATCATACATTTAGGCGTAAAATGTCTTTATTCGAAAAAAGGGGCAGGCGATAGAAATTATGTTAATGGCGCTAATTATGGCCGGTTCTTGGCTTTCAGAGTTCTTTGCAGCCTTTGCAGAGAAGTTTGCCGAGCGTTTCAGCTCGAATAAGGACATCGGAGCTGAGATCAGCGAAGCCATTATGCAGGTTCAGATGTACTTTAATGTCGGAGACTATAAGCTTCTTATTACTGACGCGATCATCGTAACCTGGGTAGCCGTTATTGCGATCCTTATCGTAGTAGGCCTTCTCATCGGAAAGCCCTCAAAGGATCTTAAACTTACAAAGGGCCAGGCGCTTCTCGTTTCTATTACTGAACTCGTTATCACAACAGCCATGAGCTTCGGCATGAACCGCAAGCAGGCTGAGGAAGTTACGCCCATGATAATGACCTTCGGTCTTGTCATCACGGCGTGCAACTCCATTTCATATCTGCATCTCCCGCCGCCGGCAAAGAATATCGCTTTTGCGATCGGCTGCGCTCTTGCGGCTATCATCTACGTAATCGTCATGACATTCAAGTTCGTAGGTGCCAAGGGCTTCTGGATCACGCTTACTACACCTATCCCTATCATGATCCCTTTCAAGCTCTTAGACTATGTAGTAAAGCCCTTATCGCTTTCACTCCGTTTGTTCGGTAACGTTTTCGCGGCATTCATATTCATGGAATTCCTCTCGATTTCCGTACCTCTGATCCTGCCGGGCGTTGCAGGTCTCTGGTTCGATATCATCGACGGAATCATCCAGGCAGTAGTTTTCTCTTACCTTACGATGTCCTACATCGGCGAGAATGTTGAGACTGTAAATGAATATAACGAACATCCCGAAGAGCACGCGAAAAAGAAGAAAACCAAGAAGTCAAAGGCCGTAGCGGCTTGACGATATAAAGACTGATTATATTTTAGGAGGAAAATATATGAACGGATTAATTATTGCAGCTTTACCTATCATCGCTGCACTGGAGACAAGAGGAATCGCAGCAATCGCAGCAGCAGTTGCAATCTCCTGCGGTGCTTTCGCTTCAACATTTGCCATGGGCAAGGCCGCCAGCACAGCTCTTGAGGCAGGTGCAAGACAGCCTGAGGTCATCTCCAAGCTCCAGACAATGCTTCTCCTTTCCATCGTCTTCATCGAGTCAATCGGTATCTATTCACTCGTTGTCGCATTCCTTTTGATCTTCACAGTCCAGTAAAAAGGGAAGACTACCTAGTTTAAGGGAGCAAACAGTATGTCATATTTACCGATGCTGCTATTGGAGGCAGAAGAGTCCAATCTCTTTTCGCCCGATCAGTTTGCAGGATATGCCGTAACAGCTGTAATTACGATATTCAACATTTTGCTTGTATTCATCGTTTTCAGACTGTTCGCATACAAGAAGATATTAAAGCTCATCCACGACCGTCAGCAGGCGCTTGACGCCGAGCTTGATGCTGCAAAGAAGGCCAAGGAAGAAGCCCAGGCTATAGTTGATTCATCCAAGGAGACTATAGATGAGGCTAAACGCAAGGGCTCCGAGATCGTCGAAGAGGCCAGGGCCACAGCAGATAAGCAGAGCAAACAGGTCATCGATCAGGCAAATAACGAGGCTCAGCAGATCATAGAGAGAGCCGAGGAAGATGCCGCAAGAATGAAGCGCAACGCTTTCGAGACCATGAAGGATGACATTGCAGATCTTTCCGTTCAGATCGCAGGTCACATCATCGCAGATGCAGTATCCAAGGATGAACTTAGAAAATCCGCTGCAAAGCACACAGAAGAGATCCTCGACAAAGAGGTAGCAAAGAGTGAGTAATCCTACTTCTGACAATAAAGAAACAAAGAGCAGAGCAAAAGGTCCGTCCTTAAGGATCGAGACTGCCGGTGATATCCCTGAGGAAAGACTTGCCAGGGTAGCGGCTAAGTTTGCCGAAGTAAATGAGATCGAAGATTACCGTCTCATTATCGAGCAGCGTGACGACCTCATCGGCGGCTTTATCGTTTATTTCCAGGGAAGCCGTTACGACTATTCCATCAAGGGACAGCTCAGCCGTATCGGTTCGTTCATGAAGCAGACCAGATCTTTTGAAGCACCCGTTGACGGTGACGTTAGTAAGGCTGCTTATACCAAAGAGGAATTTCCTTCAACAAAGATCAAGGAAGACCTTGAAGACGCGCTCGACAGATTCCCTGAGTCACATAAGATCAGTATCGATGATATCGAGATCCGTGATCTTACTGACGAACAGCTTGATAAGAGAATTGAAGACGCATTCCTTTTCCAGGAGCACAGAGACGAGGTAGGTAAGGTAGCTTCGATCTCTGACGGTGTTGCTTCAGTTACAGGCCTTAAGAACTGCATGCTCAACGAGCTCATCTATTTCGCGTCCGGCGCCACGGGAATTGCGATGAACCTTGAGAAGACCAAGGTCGGCGTAGTACTCCTTACGGGCGAAGATACCGTTGTCGAGAGCATGAGCTGCAAGCGTACCATGACCACATGCTCGGTTCCTGTCGGCATGGGTCTTTTAGGAAGAGTTGTAGACGCTTTGGGCCATCCTATAGACGGCAAGGGCGTCATCAGATATACAGAGGAAAGACCTGTTGAGTCACCCGCTCCGACGATCATAGAGAGAGCACCTGTTGATACCCCTTTGTTTACGGGCATCACGGCTATCGATGCGCTTACTCCTATCGGAAGAGGACAGAGAGAGCTCATCATCGGCGACCGCCAGACAGGCAAGACATCTATCGCACTTGATACCATCATCAACCAGAAGAACGAAGACGTTATCTGCGTCTATGTTCCTATCGGCCAGAAGATGGCTAATATCGTTGCAACAGCAGGACTTCTTGAAAAGCACGGCGCAATGGATTACACGGTAATCGTTGCAGCTTCCGCTTCAGAGTCTGCCGCAATGCAGTATATCGCACCTTTTGCAGCATGCGCCATCGCTGAGAAGTTCATGTACGACTACCATAAGGACGTACTGATCGTTTACGATGACCTCTCCAAGCACGCGCAGGCATACAGAGCTATCTCATTGCTCCTCAGAAGACCTCCGGGAAGAGAAGCTTATCCGGGCGACGTCTTCTATCTCCATTCAAGACTTTTGGAGAGATCCGCAAGGCTTTCAGAAGATCTTGGCGGAGGCTCCATTACCGCGCTTCCTATCGTAGAGACACAGGGTAACGATATCTCGGCTTACATCCCGACGAACGTCATCTCCATTACGGACGGCCAGATCTATCTGTCACCCGAGCTGTTCTTCTCAGGCCAGAGACCTGCCGTAAACGTAGGTCTTTCCGTATCCCGTGTAGGCGGCGCCGCACAGACCAAGGCTGTAAAGAAGGTTGCAGGACCTTTGAGAATCTCCCTGGCACAGGCACGAGAGATGGCATCTTTCTCGCAGTTCGGTTCAGACCTGGACGAGAATACACAGCTTCAGATCAAGCGTGGTACTGTCCTTAACGAAGTATTGAAGCAGGAGAGATTCAGCCCTCTGACGATGGCTTCGGAAGTCGTACTCCTTTATTGCGCGACTACGGACAAGTTCAACTTCCTTGCTACGGAAGATATATTTGAGTTCTATACAGAGCTTATGAGCGAGATCAAGCTCCGCCATCCGAATATCTTTGAAGAACTTACCGACGGCAAGGTATTAACCGACGAGATCAAGACCGAGATCGATACCGCATATAACGAGTATAAGGAAGCATTCCTCAGGGATCACGAGGAGTACGTAGAGGACTACTGATCTTATGGAGAGCTTTTCTGCAATCAAGAAAAGAATGAAGAGCGTCAATGACATTAGTCAGATGACTAATGCGATGCAGCTTGTCTCGAGCGCGAAAATGCGCCGCTCGCAGCTCCTTCACGAATCGATGTATCCGTTCTTCCTTTTCTGCGTTGAGTCAATGCAGGAGATGATCCGCAACAACGAACACCTGGATAATCCTTTCTTCATGCTTGAGCAGAAACAGGAAGGTGAGACCTGGAAGATCGGATATTACGTTCTCTCAGGCGATCAGGGTCTTGCAGGTGCTTACAACAATAACATGGTTAAGATCACCGAAGATCACATAAGACAGAAGATCATGGAGAATTCCCAGAAGAATATCTCCACGACTTATGAGCTCAATGTTTTCGGGCGCCTTGCAAGAGAAAAGCTCGCAAGATTCGGATATAACGTCAATACATCATTCTCGTTCCCTATCTCAGAGCCCACTTATAACGATGCAAGACAGGTTAGTGCGATCATGAGGAACCGCTTCCTCAAGGATGATTTCGATCTTGTGTATCTGCTTTACACGCGTATGGAATCATCGGTAAAGATGGAACCTGTTGCTTTGCGCTTGCTTCCTGTAGATCCCAAATCCATCTCAAGACTTCTTCCAAAGGACGTTCTTGATGCCGGCATGGCGATCCAGAGAGGTAATGAATTAGAGTATTTCCCGAATTCTGATGCGGTATTCAACTACCTCATCGATACATATACGAACGCGATGGTCTTCGGCGCGATGGTTGACGCTTTTGCAAGCGAGCAGACTGCAAGACTTACTGCTATGGAGAATGCAACCGACAATGCCGAAGAAATGATGAAAAAGCTTGAACTAATGAGCAACCGTGCACGTCAGGCAAAGATCACGACTGAACTTACGGAGATCGTAAACGGTGCCCAGCAGGCAGAGAAGATGTGAGGAATAAGATATGGCATACGGCAAGGTAATACAGATAATAGGACCTGTAATCGACTGCGAATTCGCTAAGGGTGAGATCCCGAAGATCAACGAGGCAATAAGGATCATGAGGAAAGCTCCTGCAATAGCTCCCGAGACAGATCCCGCATTCGATCCCGAAGCGCTTAAAGGCGACGATGACGTCTATGTTGAAGTCCTTCAGCAGAGAGGTTCCGGTGTCGTAAGATGCGTTTCGTTTAATCCGACTGAAGGTCTTACAAGAGGCCTTGTTTGCGAGTCTTTCGGTTCTTCCATCAAGGTTCCGGTAGGTGAGAATATCACAGGACGTCTTTTCGATGCCATCGGCCACCCAATCGACAATAAGGGCGATGTAAATGCAGATGCATTCTGGCCTATCCACAGACACGCGCCGTCATTTACCGAGCAGTATCCTGCAGAGACGATGCTCGAGACAGGCATCAAGGTAATCGATCTTCTAGTTCCTTTCTCAAGAGGCGGTAAGATCGGTCTCTTCGGAGGTGCCGGCGTAGGTAAGACAGTCCTTATCCTTGAGCTTATCCGTAATATCGCGAGCGAGCACGGCGGATATTCCGTATTCACCGGTGTAGGCGAGCGTTCCCGTGAAGGTAATGACCTCTGGAACGAGATGAAGCAGTCCGGAGTTCTTGATAAGACCATCATGGTATTCGGTCAGATGAACGAGACTTCAGGTGCGAGAATGAGAGCGCCTCTTACAGGTCTTACGATGGCTGAGTATTTAAGGGATGAGAAGCACAGAGACGTGCTCTTATTCATCGATAATATCTACAGATTCGTCCAGGCAGGTTCGGAGGTTTCCGCGCTCCTCGGCCGTATTCCTTCAGCCGTTGGTTATCAGCCGACACTTGCAGGAGAAGTCGGTGAACTTCAGGAAAGGATCACATCAACAAGAAACGGTTCCATCACATCGATCCAGGCAGTTTACGTTCCTGCAGACGATATCACTGACCCTGCACCTGCCACGACGTTTGCACACCTTGACGCAAATATCGTTTTGTCCCGTGCGGTAGTTGAGCTCGGTATCTATCCTGCAGTAGACCCTCTTGAATCATCTTCAAGAGTCCTCACTGAAGAAGTCGTAGGCTCTGAGCATTATCACGTTGCACGTAAGGTTCAGGAGATGCTCCAGCGTTATAAGGAACTCCAGGACATTATCGCCATCCTCGGTATGGAAGAGCTTTCAGAATCAGACAGACTCATGGTATCCCGCGCACGTAAGGTTCAGAGATATCTGTCCCAGCCTTTCTTCGTAACAGCAGACTCCACAGGCTTTGAGCCCAGATACGTACCTGTAGCAGAGACTGTAAAAGCCTTCGGCGAACTTATTTCAGGTTCTCTGGATCATATCCCCGAGCAGTGCTTCTTCATGAAGGGCGGTCTCGACGATGTCCTCAAGGCATACAAGGAAACCACATAATATCTTTATATGGCAGACCACGTTTCTCACAAGATCAACCTTCTCATAGTTACCCCTTATGAAGATTTCTTCGAGGGTCAGGTTGACAGCGTCCGTATTCCGACGAGCGACGGTGAGTTCGGATTCATGGCAGGCCACACTCCATTTGTAGCTGCATTGGAGCCCGGTGCTTGCGCACTTACGACCAATGGAGAGACCAGGTACTGCATGGTATCTGAAGGCTATTGTGAGATCAACGGCATGCTCGCGCTCATCATCTGCAACTCAGCTGAGTGGCCCGAAAACATGCGTCTCAGAAGGATCGTTACTGCTTATAACAACGCTTTGGAAGAGATTAAGACTCACGTTGATAAGAATGGCAGACCTGTCTTTTCCGAAGACAGTATTGCTAAAGGAAAACGTGCACTTGCGAGAATGAAGTTCATCGAGCGGTATGGTACTGATGCTCAGAGAGAAAGGCTCGCTAACTACAAGAAGACCGATTTCCCTGATGGGAAAATGCCGAGACTGCAGTAAAGACCGTTATATTGAAAACGGATAATTATCTTTTTCGACGGGTTTTGTTTCTGTATACAGTACGACTACATCACTTGCAGGTACATCCTCGTTTTTCCTCAGTGTTTCAGCAATTGTTTTAATTACAAATGATTCGTATTGTTCGCTGCTGTAATCCGGATAAGCGAAATACATATAATCTGAAGTGGTGCGTTGGTAAACAGGCTCTCCATCGTAATCATATGATTTGCTTCTGTTTTGGAGTTCATTCTTCAGCATTTCTGAAAAAACTGATGGAGATTTAAACTCGTGAAAATAAACATTACGGCCATCAGAGGATTCGTAACTGGTTACATCACTCATCAGGAAATAACCGCGTTTAATAAAATCTCCGGAAGGAAGATCAATCAATTTGGCTTTTTTTATTGAGGGGAGAACCATTTTAGTTTTATTTCTGTTGACATAACTCTCATAATCAAATACTTTATGGAGTTCTTCACTTGCTTCAGTTTCCTTAACATCAGTAAAGCAACATTTATCTTGAATCCTTCCAAACACACTTGAGTTGATCGATCTTAGTTTTCCTTTGCTGTCATAAGGTCCAAGCGGATATATCTTCTCATCCTTCGTGTACCCTAAAAAGTAGTTGTAACAGGTGCTCATGATTATTCCTCCACAATTTAATTATTAGTTCTGAATCTGAACTCTATATCTCCGACCGTTATCTTCTGGCCTGATTTGATCTCGTAAGATATTCCGTTTTCCACAGGCGAATCTTCTATGAATGTTTTCCCGGAGCCCTTTGCTGGTTCTAAATAGAATGATCCGTTAACCTGCTTGATTACTGCATGGAGCGGCGCAATCCCGGGTTCATCCAAAACTATATCCGACAAGAAACAATCGGAACCGATAGTTGTCTTATCCAGATATAGTGAGTAATTACTGTTTGTGTTTTTATTATCTGAGAGCAGAGTGAGTTTTCCTGTTGTAAGAGGCACATAGGGATTTACTGCAGCCTCGTTTTTGCTCCCGGCTGAATATTCGTCAGGCATGGAGATCAACGGATCAGAGAACAGAATAGAACTTCTCTGACGTGATTGTTCCTGTGATTCTGCTTTCTTCATGCTCGCTTCAGTTTTCTTCTGATTCATCATCGTGGTTATGAGTATGATCACTGCAAGTAAGAAGAACAGAATGCAGGGAAGGGGCATTTTGCCGAGTATCGAAAGCACTGAGAGGACAGAAGACAGGACCGCTGTAAGCAGATCTCTTTCTGTCTTTGAAAGCTGCCTGATACCGGCAGGTAACGTAATGAATCCCTTGGTTTCTGAACTTTGATTGCCCGATGGGAACGGATCATCACCGTCATCGCCTCTTATGATACCGGCTGTCTTAAGGAACATCTCTTCGTTGTTCTCTTTTACGCTGTATACCAAAGCGTTCTTCTCGTCATCGGTAATTATGCTCTTAAAGAAATCGCAGTTAAGAAGTTCTTCGAGACGTGCCGCACCTAAAGAAGAGATGCATAGATCATCAGGATGGCTCTTTATCGGAAGGCAGCACATCTTGACCTGAATGCCGTCAGGATCGGAAAACATCATGTTCGGATCGAGTACCAGACAAGAAGGCGAGATGAGGTTATCCAAAAGCTTAGCAAATGCATAAAAAAGGTCCCCGACAGATCTGCGCCTCAGGCTCAGGTTCTTATTATCTTTCTTGTGTGAGGCGGTTTTTCTGCCCGGAGAAAATACGGAAAACTCCGGGTCTGTAAGTTGTAAATAACCTGAGAATTCAAAACAACACATTGCTACTGATCCGAACAGTTCAGTGACAGGCTGTAGATAGAAGTCTGACTTGTTTCCGGCAATTACCTCTTCGGCATAGGCGCATATTTTGTCCGGACTATCAAGCTTCTCAATGGCGTAGTATCCGTAGGGTCCCTTCTTGATCTGCATTTTTAATGTTCCTTTATCAATAACTCAAAAACTTGTTTTTACAGGTGGATAATCAGAATGCGGATGCTATCTTGGAATCGTCAAAACAGAAGTCCATAACCTTTTCTCCATATTCCGTAAGACCGGTCCTGAAGAGCAGAGCCAATGCTACGAGTACCGCGATAATGATTACGATTTCAACGGTTCCCATACCTTTCTTATTCCAACGTTTCATTGTCTTTCGCATAGCCTTTTCCTCCTTTATATGCCGAGAGAGATAATTGCGGGTGTCATTGCGACCATCAGTACGCTTATGAAATCAAGCGTCATGGGGATGATCATTCCCAGAGCTTCGCGTTCCTGCCTTTTCCTGGAAGCGTTTCTGCATAAGTTCCAGCAGGCCTGGGACTGCAGGTTTAACATGTTTAATACTTCAGATGTACCGAGCCTGCCGTATCTGGCGATCAGAAGAAGCGCTGCCTGCGCTTCAGGTATTTGGATCCTTAAAGAGAATTTCTCGATAGCATCTGATGCAGGTATGCCGCTCAAGATCATTGCTCTTAAGTTCTTTATCTCAAGCGATAAACTCTTATTCTCATCGAATGCTTTTGCACATATCGATATTGCCTTAGGCAGCTGCATGCCTGATTCCAGTAATGTGGAGATGAGGCATAAGAACAGAGGAATATCGCTCATAAGATCCTCTCTTTTGCGCTCGACATCAGACCTGATCTCAAATCCGCCTAGCAACAATAATGCGGCTGTAAAAAAGAGCGCAAAGAGAGGGTTCTTACCAAGTGTGAATAGTATTGATGCTGACAGGATAAGGAATACCGTTCCCGTCAAAAGCTGCTTTTTCAGATACTGCTCATATGTGTGATCGGGGTTTACCGAGAGCTCGTTAAACAGTTCGTGTCTGGCAGTTATGAAGCTTGCAGGAAAGATCTTTTTAGCAAGTCTTGTAAGAGGCATATTGTATGATTTTCCTGCATTCATATTCGTTGCAAGTTCTGACTTATAGGCTTTCCTTCCGTGTTCGTGTGACATGAACTTGAGGAGCATCGCACAAGCTATCGTGCATATGCCGAAGGCACAGGACAGAAGGAAAGATCCGGTCCTCGTGTTCCTTGCCATATCAAGATATTCGCGGCTCATGTAGTTAAGCGCAAAAGTAACACCGAAGGGCATGATACAAAGTATTGCCGCTTCCGCATTCTTACCCGCATTGGAAGCTGCGATCTCTCCCTGAACCGCATTGAGTTCTGACAGCATCTGGCATGAGCTCCTGAGTATGGAGAGACTGTTGTTTCCGATCTCTCCTGATATTGCCAGAGCGTGAAAAACGGGAACAGTTTCAGGGAATGCTATCTGCTGTGCAAACGTGTTCAGAGATTCTTCCAGACTTACATGGAGCTTTAAGTTATTTTCCAGATTTATAAGCGGCTTTAAGAGCATTGAACGTTTTCCGAATGTTCTCTCGATGACGGGCCTTATCAGAAGAAGTGATTTCTCGATCGAATAACCGCTCGATACGCTTGTCGTAAGCACCTGGAGAAGCACCAGAAGCTGGGTCCTCATATGGCGGTAGTTATTCGAGTATATCTTCTTCATCGCTTCCTTCCACGGAAAGATGCTGAGCGCAACAGCCAGTATCAGTCTTACTGTCTCAGAACTTATGAAGAGTCCTGATGCAAAGTAAACTGCGGCTACGAATCCCGGGAATACCCAGATGGTCTTTGCCAGGAAAACCGTGAAGGAGTGACTCCTGTTACGCGCGGTATTCCATCGCTCTCTTGATATCCTCATCGCTTGCGATACGTTCAAGTTTGTCACCTCCTTTGTTCCTGAATAATGTCTTAAGTCTGTATTCGTGATCTTTGGGAGGTAATACCTCACAGATCTCATCTATGTACCGTTTGCCTTCACGGCTTCTCATGATGTGAAGGACAATGTTTATTCCCATTGATACCTGCGTAAGGATCGCGTCGTAGGGGAGGGAAGAGCCGGACATTATCATGGCCGTGAGCCTCTCCATCATCTCGAAGCAGGAGTTGCTGTGTCCCGTGCTCATGGAACCCGGGTGTCCGCTTGTTAAGCAAGACAGGAGATCAGCGCTTTCTTTGCCTCTGACTTCTCCTACGATAATTCTGTCCGGGCGCATTCTAAGCGATGCCCTTATCATCATTCCGATGTTTACTTCTCCGGTGCCGTCAGGACCGGGGAGCCTTCCTTCCATCTGAACCAGATTGTCGATCCCCTGAAGCTTTAATTCAGCTGAATCTTCTATGGTCACTATTCGCTCGTCCTTCGGTATGAAGTTCGACAGTGAGTTAAGAAATGTCGTCTTTCCGCTTCCGGTTCCTCCGCATATGAAGATGGTCCTTTTATTCCTTACGCACTCTGCGAGAAACCTTGCGGCCTCTTCGCTTATGAAGTCCTGTCTTATAAGCGATACGATGTCATGCGTTATGCCCGTGAACTTTCTTATAGTTACCGTTGTTTCCCTTGATATTGGCGGCAGGACGGCATTTGCCCTGGAGCCGTCAGGAAGTCTTAAGTCGGCAATGGGATTTGCTTCGTTAAGAGGTCTGTTCTGGTTCGCGAAGAAACATGATATGCATGTCTTAAGCGACTCCTCATCACGGAAAGCGAGATCTGATCTATAGAGCTTTCCTCCGCGTTCATAGAAGATCTTGTATGGGCCGTTGACCATTATCTCTGTGATCGACGGGTCTTCCATCAGAGGTTCAATGACATCCAGGCGCCTTAGCGAATTAAATACCATCTGGGCCATCTCACGTTTCTGGTCAAGGTTCATCTTGTAGGATGAATTCCCGGCTATTACATCGGAGATGATCTCCCTGAGCTTCTCGTCTGAAGGATCCGTTTCACCTGATATGGCATTAAGAACGCAGTAAGTGATCTGCTCTTTGATATCGGCGGGATCAGCCTTGATCTGATTCATACGGCCTGTCTCCCGGGTGATAAGCTGTCATCAAGGATGCCAGGATCTTTTATGTCATCAGCGTAGAATACAAAGATCCTTTCTCTGCCGAGAGTCTTGGTAAGCTGTGCTATCAGATCCTTTGATCCGATGTCTTCTCCTGCATTTACTGCAGGAAGCAGGATGGTTACCTTGTCGCAGCTGCTTAAGAGTTCAGGAAGATCATTCGTCCTGAAGCCTTCTACGACTGCAACGACATTTACGAAATTCCTTTTTGAATGTGCGAGATTGGCGGCATGGTTCATCAGCGTCATTGAACGCGATACTCCAAGATCGTAGACATCGTCATTGTTCATGCAGCTTCCAGGAGTAAGGAATCCCGAATCATCCATATTGCAGTATTTGAGGATGTCTTCAGGTTCGAACTTTCTGGATTTGCATGCCTCGAGAAGAGATGTCATGTTAGAACCTGCCGGAGCTCTCCATAATGACCGGATCTTGCTTGTGAAATCAAGCCTGATGTTAAAGTCAGCTCCCGACAGCTCGTGTCCTAAGCCGCAGATGTATCTGTCTCTTACATCCGAGTAGACGAACGGAATGACGGCGGTTAAACAACCCGTGACAGGCGCCAGAAAAGAGGGTGATTCTGCGTTCTTCCTGATCATGGGGATAAATCGGGCACAATCAATTATCCCGCCGTCCTCCGTTAGCCTAATGGGTGTGACTGAAAATGAGGAAAGTTCTTCTTTGCTGATATCTCTCGGATCGTATAAGATCCTCTCGTAATCGGAAAACCTTGTTTCCTGTTCCTGATCGTCGTAGTAAGGATTAACGATATAGGCATCAGGGAAAAAGCTCTTGAGTCTCTTCTTCAGAAGTCCTGATATGTATTCATTCTTCTCGTAGATCTTGATCGTAAATGCCATTTACCGTTCCTCCTTAACTCTTGTTCTTAGTTCGGATTGTAAGGCCCTAAAGGCCTTGATAAAAGCGACAAAATACGACAAAAACCGACAAGAAAACGGGCCGTAAGAGCCTTTTTAGAGCGGTAATAAATTAATTAATATTATTAACAAATTGCATTTTCGAAGCAGTTTTCGAAAAGTTTTTTCTTCCCATTAAGACAATAGGATTTTAGGCAATTGACAAAGCAGTGAGGTATAAGTAAAATTTTGTCGTTAAAATTTATAGTTCATTGCTTATCAAGAGTGACTCAAGGGACCGGCCCGTTATCAGAGTCCGGCAACCGCGGAAAGCAGCGGTGCCAAATCCGGCAGGGAAACCTGAAAGATGAGGATCGTTATATAAACGTCGGCCTTCTCCTTTCGGGGGAGGTTTTTTCTTTAACTGGCATTGAACGGAAAGGAAAAGAAAATGAGAAATAAGAAAGGTAATTGGCTGTTCACTTCTGAATCAGTTACTGAGGGACATCCCGACAAGATCTGCGACCAGATCTCAGACGCAGTACTCGACGCGATCTTAGAGCAGGACAGCAAGGCACGTGTTGCATGCGAGACATGCACTACAACAGGTATGGTTCTCGTCATGGGCGAGATCTCGACATCTGCTTATGTTGACATTCCTTCGATCGTAAGGAGCAAGATCAAAGAGATCGGCTACAACTCCAGCGAGATGGGCTTTGACAGCCATTCTTGCGCAGTACTCACATCTATTGATGAGCAGTCTCCTGATATCGCCATGGGCGTTAACGAGTCTTATGAGGCACGTCACGGCGGCGAGAAGGAACTTGATACAGGTGCAGGCGACCAGGGCATGATGTTCGGTTATGCAAACGATGATACACCTGAGCTTATGCCTATGCCTATCGCTCTTGCACACAAGCTCACCATCCGTCTTACAGAGGTTCGCAAGAACGGCGCTGACTTCTTAAGACCTGACGGTAAGTCACAGGTTACGGTCGAGTATGAGAACGACAAGGTCAAGAGGATCGATGCAGTCGTAATCTCCACACAGCACAGTGCAGACGTTACTCTTGAATTCCTTGAAGATTACATCAAGGAGAACGTTATCAAGGCTGTTATCCCTGCTGACCTTATCGATGAGAACACAAAGATCTACATCAACCCTACAGGCAGATTCGTTGTAGGCGGTCCTCAGGGTGACTCCGGTCTTACTGGAAGAAAGATCATCGTTGATACATACGGCGGTTTTGCACGTCACGGCGGCGGATGCTTCTCAGGCAAGGATCCGACGAAGGTTGACCGTTCTGCATGCTACATGATGCGTTATATCGCTAAGAACATCGTAGCTTCCGGCATTGCATCCGAGTGCGAAGTTCAGGTCGCTTACGCCATCGGCGTTGCTAAGCCGGTATCCGTAATGGTCGATACTTTCGATACAGGTAAGATCAGCGATGAGAAGATCACTGAGATCGTCAACAAGGTGTTCGACTTAAGACCTGCAGCCATCATCAGGGATCTCGACTTAAGAAGACCTATCTATGCAAAGACAGCAAGCTACGGTCACTTCGGAAGAACCGACATCGAGCTTCCCTGGGAGAAGACAGATAAGGCAGAGGAGATCAGAAAGCTCGCCGGTATCTGATAAGAGGACATAATCAGTCTCAAATGCCCGGTCAAAGTCTCAACTTTGGCCGGGCTTATTGTTTTGCATCAGGATTATTGTTAGCATTTTGGAAAAGTTTACAGTAAGAAGAGTCAAGCCATGAAGAAAGAACCTAAGGACGATAAGAAACTCACTTTGACGGTCGGTGATATCGGCAGTGAGATCGAAGATGCAAAGGTAACATGCATCAAGGTTTTCTGTCCGAGGAAGGCCAACAACTTCGTCTCATTTCTTTGCGACGGCAGGTTTACCGTGGCAGGCAGATCCACGGTTGATATAGTAGAGGGCGGCTCTTACATAATCTCCGGTAAGGTTACCGAGTGGAACAACAGACCTCAGGTCAGCTTAAAGAAGATAAAGGTCGATGAGGAAGCGGGTGACACTCTTCTCATTGCTTCATTTCTTGCAGATAACATAAGCGGTTTGGGCAAGACCACTGCCGAAGCGCTGGCTGAAAAATTCGGGAAAGATATCCTGAAGGTCTTAACCGAGACACCTGAACTTGCTTCGTCTTCAGTAACAGGATTGTCCTCTTCCAGAGCTATGGCGATATGTGACAAGATAACCGAGGAATATGAGTTCTTCGCACAGGGCCTTGAAGCTAAGCTCATGGGCTTTTCGCAGGCTCAGATAAAGCTTTTGAAGAATACTGACAAGCTCGACTGTGAAGAGATTAGGAAGAAGCCGTTTGCGCTCATGGGACACGGTATCGCGGGCTTTGAGATACTTGACCGAATTGCGCTCGGCGAAGGTATGGAGATCACTGCCAAGGAGAGGATCGCAGCAGCTTTATATCAGGCATGCATGTATCTTCACGAGGACACAAAATCCACGGCGCTCCTGCCTCAGGACGTCAGAAAAAGGGCGTTGGAGTACGTCAATCTCCGTGAATCCAAGATAACGTCAGAACAGTTCTCTGCCGTGTTCAGAGACGCTGCTTTGCTTGCGATAGAAGACAAGAGGATAGCCGTATATAAATACGATAACGGCAAGTGCGCGGTATGCGACGTGGAAGATAACGATGCGCGCTTTGCGACAATGAGTTATTTCGCTTCGGAACTTGCGATCGAGAGACGCATCAATGAGATGCTCAAGACTAAGACCAATCCTCCGGCAAGAGATGAGAGCGACAGGATAATCAGGGAAGTCGCGTCAGATCTCGGTATCATTCCCGACAAGTCACAGCTTGATGCTCTGTATCTTTGCATGTACAGTCCGATAAGCGTAATTACGGGCGGCCCCGGCACCGGCAAGACCACGATAATGGGCGTTCTGGGCGAGTACTTCAGAAGGAATAAGATAAGCTGTGTTTTTGCTGCGCCTACAGGCAGGGCAGCGAAAAAACTGTCGGAGGCAAGCGGCACCGAAGCTTCCACTATCCACAGGCTTCTGGGTGTCAGAAGAACGATCAATACTGACGACGAAGAGCTTCTTCCTGATGACAGGGCAGGGCAGTATAACAGCCTTCTGTTCGTGCACGGGAAAGATAATCCTATTGTGTGCAGGGTTATAGTCATCGATGAGATGTCGATGGTGGATACGATGCTCTTCAGGCATCTTCTCGATGCCGTGGACAAAGGCACTTCCATTATCCTTGTAGGCGATCCGGACCAGCTTCCGTCGGTAGGTTCGGGCGATATATTAAGAGACCTTTTATCATGTAATTCGATCCCTAAGATAAGGCTTGATGCGCTGCACAGACAGGCAGACGACGGCTCTATCGCGGCCAACGCAGAACGCATACTTGAAGGTAACGCACCTGAAAGTGACGGTGGTGATTTTGAGATCATAAGCTGCAAGACTGAAGAGGAAGCGCAGGAGACGATAGCAAGGCTCATTATCGAGCATAATGACGAGGACCTTATCTGTCTTACACCTACAAAGAATGAGAATGTCGCTTTGGGTACCGTACAGCTCAATAAGCTTATCCAGGCATTGGAAGTTAAAGATGAACTGAAAGTAATAAAAAGAGGCCAGAGCCTGACACTTCATGTCGGCGATAAGGTCATGCAGAATAAGAACGATTATCAGACCGAATGGATAGATCCTGTTACGGGTGAGGTTTTACAGGGTATATTCAACGGCGAACTCGGAGTTGTAAGTGACATCGACCCTGTGAAGGGCAGCTGCACCATAACTTTTGATGAAGGCAAGTCAGCGGAGTATAAGGGAAAGCTCCTGGAGAACATTGATCTTGCTTATGCCGTTACGGTACATAAATCACAGGGCTGTGAATTTGACAGGGTAATAATCGCTTTGGGCAAGATGAATATGCTCCTGTATAAGCGCAGCCTGCTCTATACGGCGGTAACGAGGGGCAAGATGAACGTTACCATCGTTGAGCTTGAAGGAACACTTCAGAAGTTTTTGAAGGCGCCTAAGGGTGATACCAGAGAGACGTGCTTAAAAGACCTTTTGAAGACCGTTGATTTCCGCAGGAATAAATAGTGCGGAGATCAGTAGCAAAAACAGTTATCCCGATCGAAGTAAGAGAAGCATTTAAGAGGGCGGTGGATCTTATCCTTCCTTTCAAATGCCCGGTTTGCGGCGGTGTCGCCGATATAAAAGACCGGTTTGAAAGTTACGACGACCTTTACATCTCCATTTACGGAACGAAGCCGGAACTGCACATTTGCGGGAAGTGCCTTTCGATGCTCAATACCAGTGATGAGGACAGAAGGTGGTTCTTATGTCTTTCGAACCCTGTCGAAAATGACCCGTGCCCGGGGCTCGCGCTCTATATGCCGTTCCCGTATAAGGGAATAGCTGAGCGTGCGATACCTGCGATCAAATTCGGAAAGAACAAAGAACTCGCAAGATTGTTTGGAACGGTCCTCGGTTCGAGTCTTGCCCGCGAAGGAATAAGGGCTGATCTGGTAGTCCCGATTCCTTTGTCGGAGGAGAGGCTTGCTGAAAGAGGTTTTAACCAGGCTTACGAGATCGCATATCCTGTTGCAAAGATAAATTCCATTCCCGTGGCAGAAAACTGCCTTGTGAGGACCAGGGATACGGGAAGGCAGTCGGATATAAACGATATCAATAAGAGAGCAGGAAACGTAAGGGGTGCTTTCGAGGTAAGCAGCAACTGGGATGTGACGGGTCTCCGGGTGGTAGTCGTGGATGACGTAGCGACTACAGGTGCCACGCTTCACGAGGCGGCAAAGGTGCTTTACAAGGCCGGAGCAGCCAAAGTGTTATGTGTTGCTTTTGCAGGGAACAGAATGCTCAAGAATGCTGAGCCGTTTTAAGTGGAGTTCACAAAAATCAACCGCGGAAAAATTGTTAAAACTTTTGATGCCGATTTGATGTATCTGTATTTTAGTATGAAATTACCTTCAAAGAAATTTGACGGTATTTTTGGGGACCCTTCGCGGGATTTTAACTGGGATAATAGTTATTTAGTGGGGTTTAATTTATGAAGAAGATCAAGTTCTTAGCCTTGGTTTTGTGTATTGCTATCCTGTTGCCTGTTTTTACGTCCTGTAAGGCCGGGACAAGTGCAGGCAACGTAGTCAAAGAAGATGATCCATGGTACGAATGCACCAAGTTCGAACTGGACAAAAATGTTCAGAAAAGCGATGACATACAGGCATCCAGTCTGTGTGTAAGTGATGACAGGATTTTCAACATATATGTAAAATACCACGGGTGGGCTTCAATAAAGACTTTTCTGGATTCGTATGACTATGACGGTAATCGGCTTAACCGTCAGGAAATTACTAGTAATGAGTTGGATGAATTCTGCATCATGACTATCTATTCTTTCGGGCTCGACGGCGATGGAAAGACCATGCATTTAATTGCCTATATTAATGCATCCGGAAAGCACGGGCCTGTATTTGCGGACCTTGATCCTGAGACAGGATTGGTCTCGAATATAAAGGATGTCTTTGACAAAGAGGCAGAGAAGGTCAGAAGACCTGGTTCCGCTTTTGCAAGAATAGAAACCATAGGTGAATATACTCTTGCTGTGCTCGATTGCGGAAGCGGCGCAGAAACGGATTATCAGTTCATATTGTTTAAGAATACTGAGTATGTCTGCGAACTTGATACGTCATCAATAAAGCTTATACACTCTTTGGAAGGATTTTCTGTAGATGAGACTAAGAATTCCCTGTACATGTCAGGTTTTATACCGCGTGATAACATCAACATGGAATTCGATCTTAATAACGGAAAACTTAAGAGCCAGAAGTCTTTTAATGATATAGATACCCAGTCAGTTAACATCGCAGAATACACCATGACTGATAACGGTGAGATGTGCAAGATCGATTCTCTCGGCAATATAGTGAAGATCGATTATATTACCATGACGCCTAAGACCGTGATCGATACCAACTGGTATACACCGTATTTCTATGATATCCAAAATGAAAAATACAGTGTTTTTTCCACGGTCCTGAACTGTACGGAAGATAGAGCTGTCATTCTGGACGGCGAGGTAATATCTTATGGTTGTCTCGAATACATTGATCATGAGTATGTCAGAGTTCTTAAGAAGGCAGATAAGAATCCTCATGCAGGAAAAAAGATCGTTGAACTCGCACTGCCTCTGAATTCAGGCGTTACGGATTATCTCGCCAAAGCCATATTTGAATTCAATAAAACAGACAATGAATATCTCATAAGAGTATGGGATAAGTATAAGACCGGATTCGTAATGGGAAGAACTGCGCTTGCTTCCGGTGATAAGAATGAACAGCAGGTCTATAAGATGATACAGGATCTTAAAGGCGATCAGGCGCCGGACCTCGCTATCGGCATACAGAAAAACTATGCGATGCGTGATGAAGTCTTTATGGATCTTACGGGTTTTCTTGATCCTGGGATCATGGAAAAACAGTTCGGCAATATCATTGAGGCAGGAAGGATTGGCGGCAAACTCTACTTCCTTCCGGTTACATTGGAGATCGAAGGCCTTGTCACAAAAACAGACATGGTTAGGGACGGTGCCGTTGGGATCACTTTCGAAGAATACGACAAGCTGATAAAGGATGAAATGAAAGGCTTCTCGCCCTATGATTATCCGAACTCAACATACTATAACAAGAAAGCATTTATCCTCTCATGTATAGATACAAAGAGTGCCATCGAAGGGGACAAGATAGAATTCGGAACGGAACAGTTCCGTACCGCAGCCGAATATGCAAAAGAGAACTTCAACTACGATGATCTGGACAGCACGCCTGAAGATTACTTAAACGATTGGAACAGATACAGAGGTAAATGTTATTACGCGAAGATTAATGATTACCTGGATTTTGTGCAGGACTGCTACAATTCCCAAGATCGTTACAGCATTATCGGAACACCTTCAGCAGACGCAGCCGGTCCGAGATTTGTAGCGCGTGAGACGATATCAGTATCAGCTACTACTGATGTTAAGGACGGGTGTAAGAAGTTTATTAATTATCTTTTTGCAGGTACCGCATTCAATACCGGTGACTGTTCATTCAGGCATATAGTAACCAACAAGGAGATAATGGACAAAAACATTGATACTCTGGCAAGACTCCATAACGAAGCATTTAATGATTATCAGGAAAAGGTTAAGAACGGAACGTTTATGCCGGCGGCTGGTTTAGACAAGGCTTATGGCTACAAGGAAGCAACAGCTGACATGCGTGAGAGCTTTAAGAACAGCCTGTCTTCGATCTCGACTTACTATTACGAGGACTATACGATCGTACAATTTGTTTTTGAAGAACTCGCACCATACTATGCAGGCGACCGTTCCATTGATGATGCGGTCAGGATCCTGAATGATAGAACAGCCAAATACGTAAAAGAGATGTAACCGCAACGGGAACAAGTTTATATAAAGTTGCTATCGATCTGATTGGGGAAATAAGAATTCTTAAGGGGGTAATTATGAGAAGTGTTAAACCTGCAGCTTTTATTCTGGCTATCGTAATCCTGATGCCAATGCTTATGTCATGCCGGTCAGGCAACAAAAGCAGCAATGTAGTCAAAGCAGATGATCCGTGGTATGAGACTACAAAGTTCGAAATGAAAAAAGACATTCGTCAGTATGAGAAAGTAAAAGAAGCCGAGATCTGTACGAGTGATGACAAGGTGTTCAGTATATATCCGTTATCCCGTGATATGTGGGGCTCTGCACGGACTGTTCTTGATACTTATGATTTTGAAGGCAATCTTATTAGCAGGAAGGAAATTAAATGTCCTGATGAGTTCTTCATCCCGCTTGTCTATTCGATCAGTTCTGATCCGGAAGGAAAGACATTAAAAGCAGCTCTTTTCCTTAATTACTACGGAGAGAGATTTTACGCGGCATTTGCGGATATAGATGCAGAGACCGGAGAAATATCGAATATAAAGGACATGCTGAATAAAGGTAATGTCTACATGAACGAAGTGTGGGACGTAAAGGTAATAGGAGATTATTCTCTTATTACGACCAATGATGCCATAGAACCGACGGAATCAGCTACTTCTATGCTGTTGTTCAAGAATTCAGAGTTAATAGGAAAACTTGACACATCTTCGATAAATCCCAATGCGACGTCAAGCGGTTTTTCCCTGGATTTGTCAAGGGATTCTTTATTTATCTTATTCATGGAAATGGGTGCAGCCAATACAGCTGAATTCGACTTGAATACCGGCGGATTAAAGAGTTTAAAAAGCATTGTGGATTCAGATGAGAAAACCGTAAGCTCATTGGAATATACTCCAACAGATAACGGAAAAATGTGCAAGATCGATGATCTGGGCAATATTACTGAGTTTGATACAAGTTCCATGACTTCAAAAACCGTTGTGGATTGTAAATGGCATACGCCCTTGTTCCATCCGTTTATCAGCAGATATAGATACGTTTCCTCAAAAATACTGAGTTGTACCGAAGAAAGAACGGTCATTCTTGATTTTGAGAACGTAACCTATGGACTTGATGATCCGGCATCTTATGATTACATTACGGTTTTGAAAAAAGCTGACAAGAATCCCCATGCCGGCAAGAAGGTCATTGAAATAGCGATGTCTTCATATAACTATGAAGTGTCAGATTATCTTTTAAGATCCATAACTGAATTCAACAGGACCAATAAAGAATATCTGTTAAGAGTATGGGATAAGAATATCTCAGATTATTCCCTGGTGGATGCTTTCTCAAAGGCATCAGATGGAGATATATCAGCATATGAGATGATACAGGCGCTTAAAGGTGATGAAGCTCCTGACATCGTGGTCGGCGTGCAGAATACGTATGCGATGCGGGATGAGATCTTTATGGACCTTACAGGGTTCCTTGAACCTGAGATAATGGCAAAACAATATGAGAACATAATTGATGCAGGGAAAGTAAACGGTAAGCTGTATTTTCTGCCTGTATCATTAGAGATAGAGGGCCTTGTTACAAACACAAAACTTTTAAAGGACGGAGCGGTCGGTCTTACTTTTGATGAATTCGAAAAGATGATAAAGGATGATCTGAAAGGTTATTCTCCTTATGATCTTCCGAATGAGTGGAACTTTAACAAACAGACTTTTATCATGTCCTGTCTGGATACCAAGAGTGCTATCGAGGGCGATAAGATCGATTTCGGAACGGAACAGTTCCGGAAAGTTATAGATTATGCAAAAGAAAACATTCCTTATGAGGATGAGATGAGTGTTCCTCCTGAATATTATTGTGATTGGGTGCACAGACATAAGAGTGAATGCTGTTATGGTGAGATGTCCTGTTATCTCGATTTTGTGAAGCTGTGCAGATCACAAAAAGGGGAATATGTCATAATCGGAACACCGTCGGAAGATGCGTCCGGGCCGAGATTTAAAGCCACGGAAACAATATCTGTATCGGCATCGACCGATGTGAAAGACGGCTGCAAAGAGTTTTTGAATTACCTGTTCTCGGGTACCGCCTTTGATTCTGATGACTGCGGATTCATAAATATCGTGACCAATAAGGAGATAATGGACAGAAATATTGAAACACTTGAGAAACTGAATAATGAAGATTTCAAGCGTTTCCGTGCTTCTGTGGAAAGCGGAGCGGTAATACCTGCAGCCGGCTTGGAAACGGCTTATGGTGCCAAATATTCAACGGATACAATGCGGAAAAGTTTTCTTACCAGCATGTCCACGATCTCCAAGTATTATTATGAGGATACTGAGATAACAAGATTCATTTTCGAAGAGATCGCACCATACTATGCCGGCGACAGATCCATGGATGATGTTATTAAGATCCTGAATGACAGAGCGACCAAATATATAAGGGAGATGTAGTCTCCCGTAAGGAACAGAAGTAAGCATTAGTGTTTTCGAAAATGTTTTGGGGATAAAAGAAAAGGGGGGTATGTATGGGAAAAGTGAAATTTTTAGCTGCTGCACTTGCTGCCGTTATGCTGATGCCGTTGTTTACATCGTGTTCGGCATCCGGGAAAAAGGGCACCAAGGTAGTAAAAGAAGATGATCCGTGGTACGAATCATTCAGTGTCAAGATCGATAAGGATATACGCGCCGATGAGGAAGAGAATATATCCAAAATCTGTACAAGCAAGGACAAGATCTTTTACTTGTACAGTTTGTTTCATAAAACTGCATGCACAACCAGAACAGTTCTTGATACATATGATCTTGAAGGTAATCTCTTAAGCCGTAAGAAAATCACCTGCGAAGATAATGCCACCATCCATCATATTCGTTACCTTGATTCCGATCCTGACGGAAAGACTCTTAAGGCTGCTGTCGAGTATTGTCCACCGGGAAAGATCATTGATGATATGTTTGTAGACATTGATGTTGAATCCGGAACAGTATCTAACGTTAAGAAGATCGTTACTAAAGAAGGTGAAATAGCATTAGATGCGCATTCCCCTTCGCCTGATGAGCTGTATAAAGTAGGCGATTATCTGGTAGTGTCTTTTTCCAAGGTTGTTGACTATGTGTTTTCTACAGAACTCTTATTGTATAAGCAAACTGATTATGTTGCCAGACTCGACACATCATCAATACAGCTCAATATTCTGCTCGATGGTTTTTCTATTGATGAAGCCAAGGGTTCTATATTTGTGTTTGGTTACGAGAAAGGCAACATCATCAGGATGGAATTCGATCTGAATAACGGCAAACTGAAGAATAAGGAGACTGTTCAGCCGTCAGGCGGGGATTCAGTTAACCTTTGGGAATTCCAGAGGACGAATACCGGCGATATGTTAAGGATCGATTCTCTCGGAAATATCCTTAAGGCTGATGTTAATACCATGACTACGGAGACGGTGATCGATTCTAACTGGTATACGCCTTATTATTTTATGCAGGATAATGAAGAACACATGCTTTCTACAGCTATCTTGACCTGCAGTAATACAGGGGCAGTTCTTCTCGATAATGAATTTAAAACATATGGAAGTGAAGTGTTTTTTAATGATGAGTATTTCAGGATCTTAAAAAAGACTGATAAGAATCCCCATGCCGGCAAAAAGGTAATAGAACTTGGTTTGCCTCCTGACTCCGGTTTCTCGGAATACATGGCGAATACCATAAGTGAATTCAACAGAACAGACAATGAATATGTCATAAGGTTATGGGATAAGTATAAGAACGGCTATGCAACTACAGTGCTCACATATATGGGTATTGACGTAAAAGGCAATAATGATCAGGAAGTCTTTCAGATGATCCAGGATCTTAAATGCGATGATGCACCTGATCTTGTTCTTGATATCCAGAAGAATTATGCGATGAGAGACGATGTGTTCATGGACATTACGGATTTCCTTGATCCGGAAGTTATGGATAAGCAGTACAAGAACATTATTGAGGCAGGTAAGTTAGACGGTAAGCTGTATTTCCTCCCGGTAACGATCGAGATAGAAGGTCTTGTCACAGATACGGAGCTTTTAAATGAAGGAGCCGTAGGGATCACTTTCGATGATTTCAATAAGCTGATAAAGGATAAAATGAGCGGTTTCTCACCTTATGATTATCCTGAATCAAAGGACTATAACAAACGCTCCTTTATCCTGTCCTGCATTGATACAAAGAGTGCCATTGAAGGTCAAAGAATCGAATTCGGTACAGATCAGTTCCGTGCTGCTGCTGAATATGCGAAAAACAACATTAATTACAACAATAAAGATGAGATTCCCGCAGATTACGTTCACAACTGGAAAAGATACAGAGGCAAATGTTATTACGCAAAGATGGATGACTATCTTAAGTATGTTCATTCATGCTACAAAGCCAAAGGAAACTATAAGATAATCGGAACGCCTTCCGTGGATGCAAAAGGTCCGAGATTTAGTGCTCTTGAGACGATATCGGTATCGGCAACTACAGACATGAAGGACGGCTGCAGGAAGTTTATAAATTATCTCTTCTCAGGCAAGGCCTATGATTCGACCGAATGTGAATTCAGGCATATAGTTACCAATAGGGAGATCATGGAGAAAAATATTCAGATACTCACAAAGTGCAACAACGATTCATACGCAGTATATGAGAACAGCATAAAGACCGGTGTCATAATTCCTGCTCCGGGCCTGGATATGGCTACCGGCGACAAATACGCGACCGATGAGATGGCTCGAAGCTTCCTTGAAAGCCTGGCATCGATCTCCACCTACTATTACGAGGATTACACGATCGTACAATTTATTGATGAGGAGCTGGCGCCTTATTATGCCGGCGACCGCTCTATTGACGATGCGGTCAGGTACATCAACGACAGAGTGACCAAGTATGTAAGGGAGATGTAATCTCTTATTTGGAACAGTAGATTTATAATGGCCTTTATCTGACTGTTCAGGTTAAAAAACAAAGAAGTGGGGATTAATTTATGAAGAAAACCAAGCTTTTAGCTGCTGCGATGACTGCCGTTATGCTGATGACTTTGTTTACTTCTTGCTCGTCTGGTAAGAAGGGCTCAAACACAGTAAAAAAAGATGATCCATGGTACGAAACGACCAGGGTTAAGATCAATAGAGACATCCGCGAACACGAGGAGGAGCAGCTGTCTAGGATCTGTACAAGCAATGACAACATTTTCTATATGTATAGCATGACAGCAGACGGTGGCAGCACGTACAGAACAGTCCTTGATGTTTATGATTATGATGGCAATCTGACAGACCGCAAGGAAATTAGTTGTGCCGATAATCACTACATAGTAAATATATATTTCCTCAGCGCAGATGCTGATGGAAAAACTGTTACTGCTGCTGTCTGGTATCACGTTCCATATGGAAGAAACGATGATGTATTTTTAGATATTGATGTTGAATCCGGAAAAGTAGTAAACGAAAGGGAAATATATAGCGGCAAAGCCAAAGCTGAAGTCAAAGGGTCTCTTGATACGATCTATCCCTTAGGTGATTATTCAGTTGTGTCTTTAAATGTATTTGAAGGCAATAGTTTAGGTTATAACCTGCTGTTGTTTAAACATAATGAATATGTTGCCGCACTTGACTTGGCATCAGTACAGCTCAGGGTCTTGCTCGGCGGGTTTAATATAGATGAATCTAAAGGTTCCATATTTTTTTATGGTTTTGAAAAAGCTGACATCATGAGTTTTGAATTTGATCTTAACAGCGGCAAACTTAAGAGTAAGAATCCTGCCCAGACAACAGAAGATAATTCAGTTAACTTATGGGAATACCAGATTACCGGTGCCGGCGATATGTGCAAGATCGACTCTCTCGGAAATATCATGAAGGTTAATGCTGACACCATGAAGCCTGAGACTGCTATTGATACTAACTGGTACACACCGTATTTTTGCCCTCCTGTTTCTCAGGATAAGACGTTTTCTTCTACTGTTCTGAGCTGTTCCGAAAATGGTGCGGTCATCTTGGATTATGAATGGGTAACATATGCATGTTTAGAATACGAAAAAGTTGAGTATTTCAGGATCCTCAAGAAGGCAGAAAAGAATCCTCATGAAGGCAAAAAGGTAATAGAACTTGCCTTGCCGCCGAATTCAGGAATTACCGAATATCTTTCAGGAGCCATATTTGAATTCAACAAATCAGATAATGAATATCTCATCAGGATCTGGGACAAGTATAAGAACGGTTTTGTCAGTTCGGAACTCACAGCAAGGGGTATAGGGATTAACCGCAACAATGAGTCTGAGGTGTTTCAGATGATCCAGGACCTTAAAGCTGATGATGCGCCCGACCTTGTTCTTGATATCCAGAAGAATTATGCGATGAGAGACGACGTGTTTATGGACCTTACAGATTTCCTTGATCCCGAGGTTCTGGATAAGCAGTATAAAAACATTATTGAGGCAGGACGAATCGGCGGCAAGCTTTATTTCCTCCCGGTAACACTCGAAATAGAAGGTCTGGTTACTAAGTCTGATATGGTGAAAGACGGAGCTTCAGGGATCACTTTCGAAGAATTTGACAAGCTGATAAAGGATCAAATGAACGGTTTCTCGCCCTATGACTATACGGATTCAATGGCCTATAACAAACGCGCATTCATTCTGTCGTGTATTGATACAAAGCGCGCCATCGAAGGTGACAAGATCGAGTTCGGAACAGAACAGTTCCGGACCGCAGCAGAATATGCAAAAGCCAACATCAAATATAACAATGTGGAAGAAACGCCCGTCGAATATATAGGCAGCTGGGACAGATACAGAGGCAAATGCTATTACACTAAGATCGCTGACTATCTTGATTATGTGCATTCCTGCTACAATGCCAAGGACGAATACTCGATAATCGGCACGCCCTCTGTTGATGCATCAGGCCCCAGATTTAGTGCGCTTGAGACGATATCTGTATCGGCTACAACCGATGTTAAGGGAGGATGCAGAAAGTTTATTAACTATCTTTTCTCCGGCACGGCTTTTGCTTCAGCCGAATGCAATTTCATGCAGATAGTAACCAATAAAGAGATCATGGATAAAAACATTCAGTGTCTCTCGGATCACAATAACGATATTTACGCAGCTTATGAAGCCAATGTAAAGAGTGGAGTCTTCCGTCCTGCAACGGGTTATGACAAGGTTTTTGGCGATAAGTATTCAACCGATGGAATGATCCGTATCTTCCGCGAGAGCCTCGCGTCGATCTCTATCTACTATTACGAGGATTACACGATCGTACAGTTTATTGATGAGGAGCTTGCACCTTACTATGCCGGAGACCGTTCTCTTGATGATGCGGTCAGGTACATCAATGACAGAGTGACCAAGTATGTGAGGGAGATGTAATCGAAAGATAAGAATGAAAAAGAGGCCGGAATAGTTCCGGCCTCCTTTTATGTAAAAACTTTTTTAACCTACAATTCCCAATACCCTGAGCAGCGTTGCCGCAAACACATAGAGAAAGTCGATCATGCCTGCAGCGAGGACCAGAACGAACCAGACGCGCTTGACGCTGAACTTTCTGTTCTTTCGAAGTTCGTCGTGAAGAGGTGTAGTAATGTTCTTGAAGAGAATGATCTTTTTCTTGGTAAGTCTTCCGACTGTGATCTTAACGATCGAGATGCCGCCGTCACAAAGGAACGGAAGTCCTACGATGAAGTAGAGGAGCGGTACTCTGCAGTAGATCAGGAAGAATGCGATAAAGAAGCCGAGACCTCTGGAACCGGCGTCACCCATGAGCATTTTCGAAGGGTGGAAGTTATAAAGAAGATAAGCCATGACGGAAGGAATAAAGACGATCAGGAGAATGATCGAATTCCTGTCGGGCAGCGAAAGCGCCATAAATCCCATGAGGAAAGTCGTGAATACCGCAAGGAGAGACAGCGAGCCTGACAGGCCGTCGATGCCGTCTGTGGCATTTGTGGCATTGATAGATACTACGAAGAGGATTACCGCAAGGATATAGAAAACAACAGGATTCAAGTCGAAATATGCGCCCGTGATGGCGATATAGACTCTGGTGCCGAAGAAATGCACGCAGATGAATGCTCCGATGAGGGAAACAACGAAATCAAGGCCGCCCTTGAGATATTCGTTCCAGGCATCCTTGGATCTGTCATCGAGCCAGCCAGTTACCATGGCAGCGAGGGTGGCGATAAGGCCCATGGCAAGGCCAGTTACTTCATTGCCGCTCTCGAAAAAGCCCTTGTCTGATGTTACGGGATTATATATGAAGCAGAGGAGGGCGGAGATTACCAGGAAAACCAGCATAAAGTAAAAACCGACACCGGTAGGTTTACCGATGTTAGCTTCAGCTCCCTGGGCGAACTTACGTCCGCGGTCATGCCCCAACAAGATCCTCTCACCGGGGAGGAATCTCAGAAGGATCATTGTAATGGCAAATGCAGCCGCAAGACCTATTGCCATCTTGTATATAAAATACATTAAGAATGCCTCTCGCTCATTTAAGGTTTCTATAACAAAAGCATTATATCCTAACAAAACGCATAAAAAAATCATCAAATCGTGCAATAAATCGACCTGATTGCCTCGTCAGTCTTGGCCAAAATATGTTAATATAACAACTTGTAATTAAGGAGTAAATGTTATGGATTACAAAGATTTAATAGCTTCAAATTTAAGCGCTTGCACCGGCCTTGATAAGGCTCAGGTTGAAGGTCTTATAGAGATTCCGCCCAAGCTCGAGCTCGGTGATTTTGCTTTCCCGTGCTTCGTTCTGGCCAAGACCCTTCATAAGGCTCCGCCCATGATCGCCAATGAGCTTAAGGATTCTCCCGAGCTCGTAAAAGGCTTTGACGGCGCGGTTACTGTTGATACGGCAGGCCCGTACATCAATTTCAGGATCGACAGGGGCATTCTTGCCAAGAGCGTTATCTCAGAGATCGTGGATGCCGGCGACCAGTACGGCAATAAGAACATCGGTGAGGGCAAGAACGTCATCATCGAGTTCTCATCCCCCAATATCGCCAAGCCTTTCCACGTAGGTCACGCTTTCACGACAATCTTAGGTAATTCACTTGCAAATATCTATTCCAGACTCGGCTATAACGTAATCAGATTCAACCATCTGGGCGATTACGGCACTCAGTTCGGTAAGCTCATCACGGCTTACAGACTCTGGGGCGATGAGACTGCAATGCAGGAGAACCCCATCGACGAGCTCACAAGGATCTATGTTAAGTTCCACGATGAGTGCAAGGTATCTCCCGAGCGCGAGAAGGAGCTCGAAGACACTGCAAGGGACAACTTCAGGAAGCTCGAAGAGGGCGAGCCTGAGGAAGTCGCTCTCTGGCAGCGTTTCAGAGATCTCTCACTCCAGGTTTTCGAGAAGACATATGAGAGAATGGGCATCAAGTTCGATAACTACAACGGCGAATCCTTCTATTCATCAAGGATCCCCGGCGTCGTAAAGATGCTTGAAGACAAGGGCCTTTTGGAAGAGAGCGAAGGCGCCAAGGTCGTAAAGCTCGATGAAGAGGGCCTTCCTCCGTGCCTCGTTGTAAAGAGCGACGGTACCACGATCTATGCTTCAAGAGACCTCGCAGCAGTACTTTACAGACACGAAGAGTTCAATTTCTACAAGAATATCTATGTTGTAGGACTTCCGCAGCAGCTCCACTTCAAGCAGGTTTTCGCTGTGCTCAAGAAGGCTGGCTACGACTTTGCTGACGACTGCGTACACGTAGGCTTCGGACTTCTGAAGTTCAAGCCCAAGAAGGATGAGAACGGCAATGAGGTCGTTGAGGCATTCTCAACACGTGCCGGCAACATCATCAAGCTTGACGATTTCCTTGATAAGACAACAGAGAAAACAGCTGAGATCATCAGAAAGAACAGCGAGCTCCGTGGCGGTGACATGACCGACGAGCAGATCGCAAAGGTATCCGAGATAGTCGGTCTCGGCGCAGTCTCTTACACATATCTCAAGGCCGGAAGAGAGAAGGATATCCTCTTTGACTGGGATGACATGCTCGATTTCGAGGGCGATACAGCGCCTTACTTAATCTACACATACGCCAGGATCAAGTCGATCTTAAGAAAGGCTGAAGATCAGGGCTTTAAGGGTTCTGTTGATGCCGCAGCGGGGCTTACCGCTGAAGATGAGTACGCTGTCATCAGAAGCCTTGCAGACTTCAAGGATGCGGTCGTTAAGGCAGCTGAAAGCTATGAGCCTTTCATGATCTCACGCCAGATCGCTCTTATCGCAAGGAACTTCAACCGTTTCTACAATAATTCAAGGATCCTGAACTGCGATTCAGCAGAATTAAGAGATGCACGTCTTAAGCTCTGCGAAGCAGTGGCAGACACGATCAAGTCCGGACTCGATATGCTCGGAATCGGCGTTGTCGAGAAGATGTAAGCCCCGGAAGATCTAATTAGAAAGGCAGACCGATGGAGAATACGACTAACAGCTCGGTACCTGATTTTAAGGAACTGAAATACACAAGACCTGATCTTGATAAGTTCACGGAGACAGTAAAAGCCGTTAGATTAAGGCTCATGACCGCCAAGACTATCGAGGCGGCAGATGAGGCGATAGGTGAGTACGAGATTGCCATAAGCTCTTTCGACACACAGTATGCGCTCTGCCAGATCCTCCACGATCTCGACACTTCGAACGAATTTTATAACACTGAGATGGAGTTCTTCGACGAGGCTACGGCCAGAGTCCAGGAGCTCTCATCAGCAGTTTTATCAGGTCTTCTTACAGCGCCCTGCGCTGATTCACTGAAGGTCAAGTACGGTCCCATGATCTTCCGCAAGGCCAAGAACCAGAGGGAGATCATCTCAAGCGAGGTAATAGATGACCTCACTGAGGAATCAAAGCTTGAGAACGAGTACTCCCAGAAGCAGTCCGAAGCTGAGATCCAGCTCGGCAAGAAGACGCTGAATTTAAGCCTTATCCAGCCTTACCTCCAGTCAACTGACAGAAAGGTAAGAAGAGAGGCTCACATCGCGCTTGATAAATACTATATGTCCCGTAAAGACACCTACGATGTTATCTACGATGACCTCGTCAAGGTAAGGACACAAGCTGCCAAAAAGCTCGGATATGAGAGCTTTACCGAGCTCGGCTATAAGCGCATGGAGCGCTACGATTACACCAGGGAAGAGGTTGCTTCTTTCAGGGAGAATATCAAGAAATACATTGTTCCGCTTACAGTACAGATCAGAAAGCTACAAAAGGACAGGCTCGGTGTTGACCAGCTTATGTTCCACGATCTGCCTTGCCTTTTCAAGGAAGGCAACCCTGCGCCTGTGATCAGCAAGGATACTTATGAGGAGGCAGCAGGCAAGTTCTTCCGTAAGATGTTCGGCGCTAACCCGAGCTTCTTCGATATCCTTTCGAGCCATGGTTATACGGACCTTTTATCCCGTCCCGTTAAGTCCACGGGCGGCTACTGCATGTATCTTGAGGATTACTGCATTCCTTTTATCTTCATGAACGGCAACGGAACTTTCGATGACGTTGCAACCGTTATCCATGAGGGCGGACATGCCTATGCAGCCCTTGCTGGCGCTGAGTCTTCACCGTTTGTAGAGTGTTTATCTCCCACGCTTGAGACATGCGAGATCCACTCGACATCGATGGAATACATGTCATATCCTTTCATGAACATCTTCTACGGCAATCAGGCTGAGCAGTACTGTGAGCTCCACATGACGGACGGCCTGTTGTTTCTGCCCTATGGCTGCATGGTAGACGAATTCCAGCACATCATCTACGACAATCCGAACATGACACCCAACGAGCGTCATGAGATCTGGAGGATGTTAGAGCAGACCTATCAGCCGTTCACCGAATACGATGTTGAGGATACGCCTTTCCACGCTCTGGGCGGCGCCTGGATGAAGAAGGACCATATCTTCACGACGCCTTTCTATTATATCGATTACTGCCTCTCGCAGATCTGCGCTCTTGAGCTCTGGGACGAGTCCAGGACCGATATGAAGGTAGCTTTGGAGAAGTACAATACGCTCTGCCAGTTAGGCGGCAGCGATACATTCTTAAATCTCATAAAGAAGTCCGGCATCGAGTCTCCATTTGACGTCGACGTCATCAAGTGCCTTGCCTTCAAGTGTGCGGATTTCCTTAATCTGTGAGGCTTAAATGAAGTTCCCTGAAGAGTTCTTAAAAGAGATGAATGATTTCTTCTCGCGTTATACGTATGTACCGCAGGAAGGCTTTTACGAGAGCTTCGAAAAGGAGCCTCTTAAGGGAATAAGATTCTCTAGAACAAAGATAAATTCCTCTGATGAGGAGAAGGCTCTTCTGAAGGACCTCGGTGAGGGTGAGAACCCCGTATCCTGGTGCTCCGGCGGATATTACATCAATAACGAGACCGGCGGAAAAGAAGCGCTCTATCACGCAGGCGTTTACTATCCGCAGGAACCTTCTGCGATGCTTCCGGCACAGGTCATGGCGGCAAAGCCCGGCGAGATCGTATTAGACCTTTGCGCAGCTCCGGGCGGCAAGGCCTGCAGGCTCGGCGAAGACATGAAGGGCGAAGGCATCCTTGTCGCAAATGAGATCAGCTTCGACCGCTCAAAAGCGCTTCTTCGCAATATCGAACGTTCAGGCATCAAGGGCTGTGTCATCCTCAATGAGACGCCCGAGAATATTGCATCAAGGCTCCCTTTGTTCTTCGACAAGATCCTTATCGACGCGCCGTGCTCAGGTGAGGGCATGTTCAGAAGAGATCCGGGTGCCGCTAAGAGCTACATGAATTATGGCCCGAAGGTCTGTGTTCCTTTGCAGGAATCGATTCTTGAAGCTGCCCACAAATGCCTAAAAGAAGGCGGTTCCATCGTATATTCCACATGCACGTTCTGCGTTGATGAAGACGAGAACCAGATAAAGCGTTTCATTGAGCGCCATCCCGAATATCACGTAAAGGCTCATCCTGAGATCACGGGCATCACTCACGGCGGCGAAGATTCGATCCTGCCGGGTTCCATGAGGATCTGGCCTCATTTATCTGAAGGTGACGGTCACTTCTGCGTGCATATCGTTAAGGGTGAGGAGAAGGACCTTAAATCAGCTTCTGATTACCTGATAAACAGCGCAGTTAAGACCAAGGACAAGAACGTCGAAGCAGCCATGGGCATGCTCGATGAAGTCTTATCAGATAAGGGCAGGGAAGATATCCTAAAGGGTGAATTCATCTGCCATGGAACGGGCATCTTCCAGATGACTTTTGATGAGAAGCTCTTTAAGGGCCTCAAGGTCGTAAAGACAGGACTTTATGTAGGTGATATCAAGCCCTTGAAGTCCGGGAAAAAGGTTTTCGAGCCCTCGAACAGCATAGCGCTCGCCATTAACAGGTCTGAGATCAGGGATGACTCATATCTCGGGCTTACGCGCGATGACGACAGGCTCATTAAGTATTTAAGGGGTGAGACGATATCTGTTACTCCTGAAGACGGACTTAAGGCTTCAGGAACTATTCTTGTAGGCATCGGAAACTATCCGCTGGGCTTTGCCAAGATCAACGGACAGACCGCTAAAAATATGTATCCCAAAGCATGGAGGCTTATATGACGGAATTCAAACTCATTCTTGCGACATCCAACAAGGACAAGGCAAGAGAGATCGCAGAGATATTGGAAGGCACGCCTTTTGTCGTTACGACAATGAAGGAAGAGGGCTTTGATCCCGACATCGTTGAGGACGGCAAGACTTTTGAAGAGAACGCTCTGATCAAGGCGCGCGCCGTACATGCATTGGCAAACGGCGCATACGTCATGGCCGATGACTCCGGTCTTTGCATCGACGCACTTGACGGCGCTCCGGGCATTTATTCCGCAAGATTCTGCGGTGAGGATTCCACATATCCCGAGAAGTTTGCAAAGATCTTCGAGATGCTTAAGGACGTTCCCGAAGAAAAGCGCACCGCAAAGTTCGTATGCAGTATCGCAGTCGTAAGACCTGACGGCTCCGAATTTACCGTAAGGGGCGAAGTCTGCGGCGTTCTTCATGAGAAGCCCATGGGCGACGGTGGGTTTGGCTACGATCCTATCTTCTACGTTCCCGAATTCGGCATGACCACTGCCCAGATGACCAAGGAGCAGAAGAATTCCATAAGCCACAGAGGCAAGGCTTCAAGGGCCATGGCTGAGAAGCTGAAGGCGGAATTAGGCTGATTCCAAGATTGTTTTGTGTCTAAGGCTGCCCTGTATCTCAACTGATCAAAAAAAGCAGGTTGAGATACAAACACAATGGCCTTTGTGTCTTAATTGCCGTCTTTTCCCGCAAATGAGATACAGCGATACGTTTATTATGTCTCAAAGCTCGAAAACAACGATTTTTGAGATACAGATTACGCTGGAACTGTATCTTAATAGCACTCATTACGGGTGTTTGAGATACAACCCCGTATTTTGGTGAGTTCAACAGACTTAAAAGCTATTATTAATAAGCAAATATGAATCTTTTTGCGTTGAAAACGCCATATAATCGTGTTAATATTGTCAGGCGCGTACAAATGTCCGTCTGTGGAGGTATACTTGAGCGCGAAATCTCATAGAAAGGTCTTGGCCTTATGCATCAGGATAACCCCGAATATTTCCTCGTCGACAAAAGAGTTTTGCCTGAAGTCTTCATTAAGGTAATGGAAGTTAAGCAGCGCCTTAATACCGGTGAGTCAACTTCCGTAAACGAAGCGGTCAGAAAGACCGGTCTTTCCAGAAGCGCTTACTACAAGTATAAGGATTCAGTCCTGCCGTTCTATGAGGCAGCCAGCGGCAAGAAGGTTACGCTCCTTCTGTCCGTTGAGAACTTCCAGGGCATCTTGTCTGAGATCATTAGGACTATCGCGGAATCACGCGCAAATATCCTGACTATCAATCAGAATATCCCGATCAACGGTCTTGCCGATATCTCGATCTCCATTGAGACCGTATCGATGTACGGAACCGTTGACGACATAATCAATGATATCTCTAAGCTCGCCGGTGTGCGCAAGTGCATGGTATTGAGCAGGGAATAACGAAAGGAACAATAAAGAAATGGCTATTAACATCGCAATTATGGGCTTCGGCACGGTCGGTTCAGGCGTTGCTGAGACTCTGGACGTCAACAAGGATGTTATCTCCAAGCGTATCGGCAAAGAGATCAACGTTAAGTACATCCTTGACATCAGGGATTTCCCTGACAGCAAATTTGCTAACCTGGTTACACATGACGCTGATGAGGTTTTCAACAGCGATATCCAGATAGCAGTTGAGACCATAGGCGGTGCGAGAATTGCTTACGAATATACAAAGCGCGCGTTGTCAAAAGGCATCAGCGTTGTAACATCAAATAAGGAGCTTGTTTCCACAAAGGGTCCTGAGCTCTTGGAGATCGCTAAGAACAACAATTGCTGCTACCTTTTTGAGGCTGCAGTAGGCGGCGGAATCCCGATCATCAGACCTCTTTATAAGTGCCTTGCAGCAAACAAGATCACAAGGATTGCAGGTATCGTTAACGGCACTACGAACTACATCCTCTCACAGATGAAGGATGAGGGCGTTGATTTCGTTACAGCTCTGAAGCAGGCTCAGGATAACGGCTTTGCTGAGGCTAATCCTTCTGCTGACATTGACGGTATCGATGCACAAAGAAAGCTCTCGATCCTCTCAACGATCGCAAACGACGGCGAATACATCGCACCTGAGAAGATTACGGCTGAGGGCATTTCTGCTATCACAACAGACGATATGGCTTTTGCCAGAGCGATCGGATGCGACATCAAGCTCATTGCGCTCTATGAAGCTGGCGAAAAGCCTGTCGCTTACGTTGCTCCCGCTTTGGTCGACAAGAGCAATCTCTTGTATAACGTCAACGGCGTATTCAATGCGATCATGGTTGACGGTAACAGCCTGGGCCAGGCTATGTTCTACGGTCAGGGTGCAGGCACGCTTCCTACGGCATCCGCTGTTTGCGGTGACGTTCTTGAAGCTGCAATGGGCAACCCTTCCGAGAATAGGGCATGGACAGCTGAGAGCGTAGAGATCACGCCTTATGACGAGATCACGGCAGACATCGTTATCAGAGTTGATAATGCCGCAGAAGTAGTCGTTAAGGGCTACAGCTGTGTATATCTTTCCGACGAGGCGATCCTCGTTAACGGAATCAAGCATAAGGAGATCGAGGCACTTGCAGCTGTTACGGGTGCTAAGTCCTGGATGCATTATCTTAAATAAGCAAATCGAAATATTAACTTCGGAGGAATAGTTTAATGAAGGTACTCGTAGTAGGCGGCGGCGGAAGAGAGCATGTTATCTGCTGGAAGCTTAAGCAGGATCCCAGGGTAACGGAGCTTTACTGTGCGCCCGGCAACGGCGGTATCGCGTCAATTGCAACATGCGTAAATATCAAGGCTACTGATGTCGACGGTATGGTCGAGTATGCGAAGAAAGAGCAGTTTGATCTTGTTTTCGTAGCTCCCGACGATCCGCTCGCACTCGGTATGGTCGACAGGATGGAAGAAGCAGGCCTCAGAGCTTTCGGCCCCAAGGCTAATGCAGCGATCATTGAGAGCTCCAAGGCTTTTTCCAAGCAGCTCATGAAGAAATATTCGATCCCTACTGCAAAGTATGAGATCTTCGATGACGAGCAGAAAGCATTAGCTTATCTTGAGACACAGCCGATGCCTATCGTTATCAAGTGCGATGGCCTGGCATTAGGCAAGGGCGTTATCATCGCCCAGAACCTGGATGAGGCTAAGCAGGCTGTAAAGGACATGATGGAAGACCAGAAGTTCGGTTCTGCAGGTTCCACGATCGTTATCGAGGAATGCATGACAGGACCTGAGCTCACAGTCCTTGCTTTCTCTGACGGCAATACATGTGTTCCCATGGTATCTTCCAGAGACCACAAGAGAGCATACGATCACGACGAAGGCCTTAACACAGGCGGCATGGGAGCTGTTACACCCGGCGCTGACATGACTGATGAGCTTAAGGCACGCATCCAGAACGAGATAATTACACCTACAGTCGAAGCTCTTAAGAAAGAGGGAAGACCTTTTAAGGGTGTCATCTACTTCGGACTCATGCTTACTCCTGAAGGACCTAAGGTTGTTGAATATAACGCACGTTTCGGAGATCCTGAGGCACAGGCAGTACTGCCGCTTCTGGAGAACAGCCTCCTCGATATAGTCGATGCTGTTATTGACGGCAAGCTCGACCAGATCGACTTCAAGTGGAAGAATAAGTGTTCCTGCGTTGTCGTTATGGCTTCCGGCGGATATCCCCAGAGCTATGCTAAGGGCTACGAGATCAAAGGCATCGATACCTGCGGCAAGATCGTATTCCAGGCAGGCACCGCACTTAAGGATGGCAAGCTCGTTACCAGCGGCGGACGCGTTCTCTGTGTATACGATGAAGGTGATACTCTTGATGAGGCAATCGACGGCGCATATGAAGGCGTAGCAAAGATCTCCTTCAAGGACATGCACTTCCGCCACGACATAGGAAGGACACTCGGTTAATAAATGAGAATTGGCATCTACGGAGGCTCATTCGATCCCGTTCATGACGGTCACATAGCAATGATCAATTCCGCATTGAAGAGCGGATTCATTGACCTTGTGATCGTTATTCCTTCGGTCAGAAATAATTTCAAGCTCTATACAAATAAGCTTCCGCCCCCGTACCGTCTCTACATGATGAAGGAGACCATAGAGGGACTTGGCATCAAGAACTGTCTTGTAAACGACATAGAGTTCGGAATAGCCGGAGTAAGCTATACTTCCGTGGTGCTCGAAAAGCTCACGTCTGATGAATACATAAGAGATTTCCTTATCTCAAATGACATCAAGAAAAAGAAGGCCGAGGAGAATCATGAATTCTTCTGGATCATGGGCTCTGACACGCTTGGCACGTTTGAGACCTGGTATAATCCGGGCGGGATCCTTAACCATGCGGCTCTGCTTGCCGCTGTAAGGCCAGGTGATACGACCGATGTTGATAAGGCCGCTGATTCCATCAGGAAGAATCTCGGAGGCAAGGTGGAGATCTTCCGTCTTAACGGCGTCGACTGTTCCTCGTCCGCGATCACTTCTTCCGGTGACTTTTCGATGGTTCCGGAACCTGCAAGAGAGTTCATAAAAAGACATGCTCTTTATACTGAGAATACAAAGCTCGAGGGCGTTTCTGACGAAGCCCGTAAACAGTTCTTTGAGTGCTCCGTATGGATGTACAAGTATCTCGGAGCCAAGAGGCTTCTGCACACGCTCAACGTAGGCTATCTGTCCGCTCATCTTGCTGACGTATTCGGCTGCGACAAGGACAAGGCCCTTATCGCTGGCGCTCTTCACGATTGCGCGAAAGAACTCCCTCTAGAGAAGCAGCAGGAACTTGCAAAGAAATACTCAGGAGATCTGTTCACTGAGAAGAAGCTCCTGCATTCGCCGGCCGGTGCAGTTTTCGCGCGCGATGAATTCGGCATTGAAGACAAGGAGATCCTTGATGCCATCTGCTATCACACAACGGGCAGGGGCAACATGACACTGCTGGAGAAGATCGTATATCTGGCAGACAAGATCGAACCATCCAGAAACTATACGGATCTGACACCCATCAGGACTGCTGCTGAGATCGATCTCGACAGCGCGATGAGGATGACCGCTTCAGCCGTAAAGAACAAGTTCGTCTCGCAGGGCAGGGATATCCACCCGATGACGGTCCTCATGATGAAAGACTTACAAATGTAAGACGTTATTGTGATACAATCAAACTATTAATAATTCCAAGGAGATAAATAATGGACACAAAAGAATTAGCCGCTAAGATCGTTGACATTCTTGATTCAAAGAAGGGTATCGATATTGAGACGATAGACCTTACAGGAAAGACAGTACTCGCTGATTATTTCGTTCTCGCAAGCGGTAATTCGACCACACAGATCAAGTCTTTGGCAGATGAAGTCGAGTATGTCCTTAAGAAGGATTACGACATCACTCCCGACCACATCGAAGGCCGTTCCGGCGACAAGTGGATTCTCCTTGACTATAAGGACGTTGTAGTTCATGTCATGGGCAGGGAAGAGCGCCAGAATTACAACATCGAGAAGTTCTGGGAGACAAAGCGCAGAGAAGGCGAAGAGTAATCCGTTCTAGTAATTATTTTAAAATAATGTTTGAGACCGGCAGGGAGATTCCTTGTCGGTTTTTGTTATATTTTGTCGGAAAAAACCGACAAAGCACGGTGTTATGCTTTTTCTATGATCAAGAAAAGCACGAAAGCAAGAATCAGAAAACTGATCTATCCACTGGCATTCATTTTGGTAATCATCCTGAGTGTCATATATAAGTTTGTGTTCAAAGTGAGCGGGGATATTACTGTCAATGCGTTCAAGAGCGGCAGGTCGGCACCGGTAAGTGAAAGTGAGATCGTTCCGACGGAAAGCCATAAGCCCGTAGCGTCTGATGATGCGGCATCTTCATCTGCTGCCGTGACTATACAGCTTATCAGTATCTATATCTGCGGGGAGGTTAACAGGCCGGGGATCTACGAAGCGCCGAAGGGCGTAATGCTAAATGACATTATCGAGAAGGCCGGAGGGCTTACAGAGGATGCCTCGGCGAATAATATAAACTTCGTTTACCAGATAACGGGCAACATGTCGATATATATCCCTTCGAAGGCCGAAGTGGAGAAGGGCTTTAACGGCGGCGACATCATAAGGCAGGAGGGTGTTTATGTGTGGGGGAACCTTCAGGGCCAGACAGCTGACAGCGGCGGAGCGAGCATCACCATAGTCAACATCAACACTGCTGCAGTAGATGAACTTAAGACCTTGCCCGGAATAGGCGAGGTGACAGCACAGGCAATAGTCGACTACAGGAAGAAGAATCCTTTTAAGACGGTTGAAGACATCAAGAACGTCACCGGGATAGGTGATTCAAAATTCAGCAGGATCAAGGATTATATCTGCGTCTGATCAGGTGTAGCCGTAAAGGCCCCTGACACTGACTTCACCGCTCCGGAGGTCCGATATGGAACCGTCATCGAACTTGACCTTAAGAGTGAAGTCTTCGTTGATGGCAATGGCAGTGCCTGAACGGCCTTCGCTGTTCTCGGCGAGCTGCGGGTAAGCTACGATCCTGGATCCGACGGTAACGTTGCTCTGGCGGTAACGGCTAAGATAGTACTCATCGTCAGGCCATCTGTATGCAAGATCTCCCATAGCCTTGATGAGCTCGGCTGCAAGCTTCGAACGGTCGAAAGTCTTTCCTCCGTTCTCGATGGAGATCGAAGTGGCTATCTGAGATATCTCCTCAGGGAAGGATGTCTCATTGACATTTATGCCGATGCCGATTATGCAGTTATCGATAAGACCGCTCTCAGCCTCCACCGTAACCTCTGTCAGGATCCCGCAGATCTTTTTCCTGTTCATGAGAAGATCGTTTACCCATTTGACCTGAGAATCGATGCCGTAGGCATTGTAGATCGCGTCAGAGACCGCGATCGCGGTCCAGCTCGTGAGATTGGATATCTTATCTAAGCCTGATTCCGGTTTGAAAAGGTAGGAGAAATAAATCCCGACGCCCTTGGGGGAGGCAAAGCTCCTGCCGCGTCTGCCTTTTCCGCCTGTCTGGCAGTCGGATATAACGACCGTGCCTGAAGGTGCACCCTTCCTGGCCATGTCTTTCAGGACATCATTTGTGGAGTCCACGGACTCGAAAACATGGACATTTTTGGATATGCTCTCAGGAAGATGCACTGAGACAGAGCCTTTTGTGAGGATATCCGGGCTCTTGGTCAGAAGATAGCCCTTATTGGTCGATGAGGTTATCTCATAGCCTTCATCCCTTAGAGCTTTTACGGCAGAATTGACCGCTGCTCTGGAGACTCCCAGCTTCCGGCTTATGGCCTCGCCGGAGATGAAATCTTCTTCCCAATAGATAATATTCAGTACGTCGTCTTTAAGCATTTTTCAGACTTTTTAGCCTCTCTTTGTCATCAAATTTAGTAAAAATACATAACTTATCAGCAAAAATAATAACACTTTATAGCGAATGTGCGGTAAAATATATACGGTAAAGTGCTTTATAGTGTGTGAACAAGGGTGAACATGGGTATATATTCTATTGTATTGGGAGTAGTAATGCTACTCAGCATGCTGTCTACTTTCGCGCTCGTACTCTTCTCGAGGCGGGGCGCCAATACGCTTGAGATTCTAATGTCAGTTTGTGTCATGATCAGTAACTCCGGTTACTTCATTTTATCATGCTCAAGAAACCTTCAGGAAGCAGTTTTAGCCAACGCACTTGCCTATGTCGGCGGTATATTCCTTCCGCTCCTTATCGTTTATATCCTCATCGACTATTCGGATTCCAAGGTCCCCACATGGTTCTCTGTCGTTATCCTTCTGATAAACCTCTTTGTGTTTATCTCCACGATCCTTACTGACAGATTCCCGTTCTTCTATGCAGACCTTAAGTTCGTTCCCGGAGCGCCTTCTCCGCTCGTAAAGGAACCCGGACAGATCTATTACATCAGATACATCATACTGGCTGTTGAAGTCGGACTTGCGGCATTCTTTACCATCCTGACTTATCTCGGAAAGCGAAGTGCTTCCTTCAGGCTCATGGTCACATATGCCGGTTCTCTGTTCGGCGTCATGCTCGTCTATCTCGGATCACGCTTCTTCGGCCTGAAGTATGAGATAATCCCGTTCTTCTATCTTATCTGCACGCTTATCCTTGATTACGTGGTCGCAAGATCCACGATCTATAACGTTAACTTAAGTGTTCAAGAGAAGATCAATGAGCTCAGCACTTTCGGATATATCGTTTTCGACAAGAAATATAACTATGTCGGAAGCAACCCCGTGTCTGAGAAGTTCTTCCCTGAGATTGCCAATGCCAGGATCGATTCCAAGATCATCGCGAAAGACTATGCCCTTAAAGATCTCCTTAAGTGGGTAGCAAAGTGCGCCGCCGAAGTCGAGGAATCCGATCAGAAGCAGAACAAGTATAAGAAATCCATCGTTATCAATGACAGAAGCCCCAGCGAGAGAAGGTTCCTTGAGTGCGAATTAAGCTTTATCCATTTTGGGTTCAGGAATCACATTTCAGGCTATCTCGTTGAGATCACCGACGACACAGAGCAGCACAACATGATCGAATCAATGAGCTTCAAGGGTGAGTCCTTAAAGCGTGAGGTAGAGCGTCAGACAAAGAGAGCCAAGTCGATGCAGATGTCTACCATCCTCGGCATGGCGGCCATGATCGAATCACGTGACAACTCCACGGGCGGTCACATCAACAGAACATCTGCCTGCGTCGCTTTGTTCGTTGAGCATCTCAGGAAATTAGACGATTACAACATGAGCGAGAATTACTGGGATTCAGTAATCAACGCTGCGCCTCTCCACGACTTGGGCAAGATCGCCGTTGATGACTCCATCTTAAGAAAACCGTCCGGCCTCACTGATGAAGAATATGAGAAGATGAAGATCCACGCACCATACGGCGCGAAGATCATGAGCAAGGTCCTTGAGGACGTTGAAGACAAGGAATTCGTAAGAGTAGCTACGAACGTCGCTCACTACCATCATGAAAAATATAACGGTACCGGCTATCCTGACCAGTTAAGGGGAGAGAGCATCCCGTTCGAAGCAAGGATAATGGCTCTGGCAGATGTATTCGATGCTCTGGCAAGCCGCCGTTATTATAAGGATCCCATGTCTTACGATGATGCTTTTGAGCTCATCAGACAGGAACTGGGACATCACTTCGATCCGCACCTGGGCCGCATTTTTATCTCCTTGAAGAAAGAGATCATCGCTCTTTACGAATCGTTCGAAAATACGGATTACGCAAGATAATTGATAAGGGCTGTCTCAAGACAGCCATTTTTATTGAAAGTTGCAAATGGTAAAATCGTACCATTTTCGAGGTTAAAAACGTACGATTTGAATGCTTGCAAGTTGCAACCGGTAGAATCGTACTTTTTTCATGATTAAAAACGTACGATTTCACCCTTTGCTCTGCCGGGCTTTGATCAATTATACTTCCTCGTTGATGATGTTCTTTACCCACTTGTATTTCTTGTAGTGGGCGATTACGACAGGGATCTTTACGATCTCGTCGAGATTTAAGATGAAGTAGACGACCATAACAGGCCAGTTCAGGACGAATGCTGAAATGAAGCCTAAAGGCACGATAAATGCCCACATCGTGACGGTGTCGCAGATGAATCCGAACTTGGTGTCTCCGCCTGCAGAGAAGATTCCGCTGATGAGCGTGGAGTTGATCGATCTTCCTAATATGTAGTAGCTGCACATCAGGAGCATGATAAACAGGTAGTGCTCTGCGGTCTCTGTAAGGTTAACAAAGTACAGGACGAGAGGAGCTGATGCAGCTGCAACAAGTCCAAGGACGATTCCGGAGATGACCGTGATCTTAAAGAGCTTATCACCGTATTCCTTAGCCTGTTCGAGTCTGCCGGCACCAAGCTCGTTGCCGATGATGATAACGCTTCCGCCTGCGATAGCAAAGCAGAGGCAGGATACGAGGTCTTTGACGATCGCTGCAATGCCGTTTGCAGCTGCAGCATCAGATCCCAGGTGTCCCATGATTACGGTGATCATGGTAAAGCCGAATCCCCAGAGAAGGGAATTCAGAAGGTAGGGGAGAGTATACTTCGAGAACCTCTGCCTTAAGTCCATGTCCGCATGGAAGATGTTCTTAAGCTTAAGCCGGAACTTCGTCTTTACGAGAATGAAGATTATGCAGAGAAGGAAGCCTGCAAAGTTCGAGATCGTCGTCGCAAGAGCTGCTCCTGCAGAACCCATTGCGGGCAGACCGCAAAGACCGAAGATGAGTAAAGCATTCAGGATGATGTTCAGGAACACGATAACAACGCTCGCGATCGTACATTCCTTAACGTATCCGACATTCTTAAGGAGTGTCTCGAAAACAGATGCGAGTGTCATGAAGACATATGAGAAAGACGCGATCCTGATGTAAGGGATGCCGTTTGCGATGAGTTCGGGCTCATTTGTGAATACTCTCATTACGCCTTCAGGCATGAACATGCCGCAGGTGAAGAAAACGAGTATTACGGGGAGCGATAACGCGAACATGTATCCGAATACTTTCTCGATCGATTCATTGTCACCCTTGCCCCAGTACTGTGCGGCAAACATTGAGCCGCCGGCAGTTATGGACATGGTAAAAAGGGTCAGTACGAGTACGACCTGTGTTGCGAGCGATACTGCTGCCATTGAGTCCTGAGACAGGAAGAGCAGCATGACAGCGTCTGATACCGGAACCAGTGCAAAAACAAAGTTCTGCAGTGTCATCGGCAGTATCAGCGAGATGAGCTTCTTTCTGAAAGATGTTTCCTTTACGTTTACCATAATTAAAAATTTATCCTATTTCCCTAAGATTTTTAAGCAGAATAGGAATTCTAACGCGAAAATGGGCAAAAATCAAATAAAAAACTTCTGATTTCTGATGAGGCGGCTTTATTACTGAGCCTGAGCAGTTCTTGGCAGCATGATCGACAGAGTAAAAGTGCTCTCGTCGGAATCAGCCTTTATCAGACCGTTTAAGTTCTCGACGGCGCGTCTTACATTCATCAGGCCGAAGCCGTGATGGTCCTTGTCCTTTTTGGATGTGTAGCCGGAAGATGCCAGGAGCTTCTCGACATTGACCTTTGATCTGGTGGAATTTGAGATCTTGATGATAAAGAATTTGTCTGTTCTTTTTATGCTCATTTCTATATAAGGATCATCGCAGGCGGAAGCAGCTTCAATGGCGTTGTCCAGAGCATTAGCGAAGATGCTGCACTTGTCCATCGGCTTTATGTTGAGTCCGCCGTCGACAACGCCGTCTAACGTGAACCTTATGTTCTTTTCTTCCATCTTGTCGGCCTTCATGAAGACGATGATGTCGAGCATCTCGTCACCGGTTACATATTTAGGCGAGAAGGAGCCGACATTTCCTAACATGTCTGCTATATGTGCTTTTGCGTCTTCGACATTGCCTTTCTCGAGCATCATCTGAGTCATGGCCAGATTGTTCTTGATATCGTGTCTGAAGGCCTTAGTCTCGACCTGCTGCTTTTTGTACTGGCCGATGTATTCGAGTTCTGCTGCAAGGTATGCTTCCTGCGATTTGTTCTTCTCGCGCAGGGACCTGTCGACTGAGGATATGATCATGATGACAGGCACAGCAAGCCCCAAGATGAGTGTTCCTATTGCATAGAAGATACCAATGACATGATATCTCTGTTCCAGCGTTACATACTCTGAAGACATCTGTGCGGGAATAAAAGGGACAGAGACAAAAAGAGCGGCCCACACTGTAAAAAAGATCCTGTAAGGAATGCCTATGACATAGAACTTTTTTGGTCTGTAGAAGCCGAAATATACCACAAGGAAAAGTGTCAGCGCAACCAAAAAGCTCATTATCGTTATGAACGTCCATATACCACCGACACCTAAATGATCTATGAAGAGATCCACCATAACTTCATCGGTCCCGCCATAGAAGTAGACGGCGGTCATTTGTGAGAGTGTGGAAGTATAGGCGGTTACAAGATACAGGCAGACAGTAGATTCAATTGCTCTCAAAAACTTCTTTTCCTTATAAGCGAAAAAGTAAAAGAAGAATGCGTAGACAAATATTACCAATACCAATACGTTGTTATAGTTGAACATAACCGTTTCCTCAGGCATTTCGCTGAAGAACAGATTAAGGAGCACATTTCCCAGTATGGTCAGGATAATGGGCCCGAATGACGATAATACCAGCTTTTTGGTAAGCTCGATGTAGCGCCCGAGAAAGCATGCTGCGACGAGTATTACGAGCAGCATTGAGATAATGATCTGGGAATTGTTCAAAAGAGAAAGTGTTATGGAAAGGATGAATTCAAGAATCTCAGACATATCAGAAAGCCAGTCCTTCCACGTAAGCGTACAAGGCATCTTTGAGAGCTTTTACATTGCTGCGGCTCACAGGGAGAACGAAGTCGCCTTCCATGATCACATCATTTTTGGAGAGCTTTTTTACCTTGGCAAGCGATATCAGATAGCCTCTGTGGATCCTGAAGAAACCATCGTTTTTGAGCTGGTCTTCGAAGTCGCCGATATTGTATCTGATGACATGTTCGCCTTTGGAAGTCACGATCCTGACGTTCTGGTTCATTGACTCCATGTAGATGATGTCATTGAGTTCAATGAGCAGTTCTTCGCCTTCTTCCTTGATTATCAGATGACGCGAGTTTCCCTGCTTCTCCTGAACATATCTTATGACTTCCTTAAGCTTCTCTATATCTACGGGTTTTGTGAGATAACGCAGGGCATTTACTTCATATCCTTCGATCGCATATTCGACATGGCTCGTAAGGAATACGATGAAGACCTTCTCTGATACCGCTCTGATCTTCTTGGCGAGCGTGATTCCGTCTACTGCAGGCATCTCTATATCAAGGAATACAAGATCGTAGGGAAGGGCCTTAAAGCTCTCAGAGAGCCTGTTCCCGTCGTCAAAAGTGTCGATATTGTAATCGGCATTGATAAGGAGCTTATCAAGCAAAGTCTTAAGCTCTATTCTGTATATTTCTTCGTCATCGCAGATGGCAATACGCACTTTGTGAACGCTCCTTAAGATTATCTGTTATGAATTCTAAATAAACATTGAGCTGTTCGCAATACCGTTTACGACGGGAAAGATACCATTCACTCCAGTCCTCATTTTCGAGCTGCTCCTGATGATAGAATCGCCGTGAGTTCAATGAAGAAAGGAATCTACACATGAAAAAGGTTTTAAAACAGATTGGAAAAGCAATAGGCTACTTCGCAGTTTATTTATCCTGCATGAACATTGTTGACCTCTTTGTCGGCTACATCTACGGATACAATTTAGGTGCTAAGTACAGGGCTATGGGCTTAAGCCAGGAGGAAGCAATGGCAGCTTTCCAGACAGACGGCAACGGCTACAAGGGCATAAGCATGCTGATCGGCGTGCTCCTGACACTCCTGGTCTTTTTTATAATCGAAAAGGTCAAGAAGACGAACCTCGCAAAAGAAACCGACATGAAGATGGTTACAGGCAAGCAGATGGGCCTTACGGTCGCAGGTGCTTTAGGAGGAATGTTCTTCATGAACTTCATGCTCAGTATTCTGCCGATCCCTGAAGAACTGTTAGGTGACCTCACAAGCGGAATGGGCAGCCTTACATCTTACCCCTTCTGGCTCGCGATCATCGTAAATGCGATCCTCATCCCGATCCTGGAGGAAGTCGTATTCAGAGGTTATATCTTCAGCAGGCTCGGTAAGGCAATGCCTGCAGTTGTTGCAGCCGTCATATCATCCGTTGTCTTCGGACTTTGCCACGGCGGTCTTGTATGGGCAATCTGGGCAGGCGTTGTAGGACTTATCATCTGTGTTGCAAGAGTAAAGACCGGCTCTATCATTCCCGGTATCGTATTCCACATCATCATGAATACTTACGGCATGGTATGCTCATATTTCCCCGTTCTCGAAAAGCTCAGCAAAACGGGAATGTACATTCTTACGGCAATCGGCGGGATCATGCTTGCGGTATACATCGTAGGGATCCTCACAGACAAGAACTCTTCGAAGGAGAAGGCTGAGGTCACGATCGCGTAAAACCTCTCACGTTAATATCCTGATTATGAAAACGGATAATCATCAGCAGATTGTTGATCTTTATCCGTTTTTCACGTCCTGACAGAAGTGATCCTAAGGGACCGCGAAATAGAGAAGAGGCTATTTCCAATCCGTCTCTTTGGTATAATAACTGACATGAATCTCAAATGTTTTAACAGGAAAACAGCATTGGTGCTGGCGCTTGCAACGGTAATAGGCGCGGCCTCCTGCAGCATGCCGGACCCTAAGCATTCCGGCACGCCTGAGACTACGGCCGAACCTGCAAGCGGAGCAGAAGGGCTTTTCCCGTTGGCTGACAAAGATTACTTTGTTCCTTTTCAGGATCCTAATCACAGTTATTGTTCACTTGATATCGGTCTTAGTACTCCCGTAAGAGAACAGGGCGCGGGCGGCTGTTACAGTTATGCAGCCGTAACCACGATGCAGACGGAATATCTTAAGAGCAAGGGCGAGCTTATAGACATCAATCCCGTTGACATCATTAACAGGATATATTCGGCTCCTGATCCGATCACAGGCGACATGCCTTCTTTCGATGAGGAGAAATACTATATATACAATGGCATTGTTACCGATCTGGGCGGCGACATGAGTAAGGTCGTCGCAGGGCTTTGTGCCGACCCGTTAAACGGATACATGATCTCCGAAGCGAATACCTTAGGCTGCTATAACTGCGGTCTTGACGGGCTTTACGAGATAACCGAAGAGGACATCAAGAAAGCTGTAAAGGAATACGGTGCCGTCTGTCTTGGCGTCAATTACAAGAAAGACTGCAAGAGGGTAAACGGATTTTATACTCAGAACCATCCGGACAACATAAATGACTGTAACCATGTGGCAACGATCATCGGATGGGACGATAACTTCCCGCAGGACTGCTTCTCGGTCCCTGCCTATAGGGACGGTGCATGGCTCGTTCAGAATTCCTTCGGTGAGATCTGGGGCAACTCAGGCTACTACTGGGTCTCATATGACACGCCTTTGCCGGAGCTTTATAACTGTGTCGTTACTAAGGATTATTCTTCGGCCGTCTCTTACGGAAGATTTCCTGAGCTCCTGGTATTTTCTCCTGATGCGGTCGAAATGATCGGCAGGGACATGGAATCAACACAGGTAACGCGTAAAGATGTGATGAAGTGCAGCAACGTTGAATATGCTTCTATCTATAACAGATCTGGTACTCTCGGAGCTGTTGGCATCTGGTCTGATATTCCCGGAATGATTTATGAGATCGAGATCCTGGAAGGCAGCTTTGGCGAACAGCTTGCGACTGTAAAGGGGACATTTAAGTATGCCGGATATCAGACGGTTAAGCTCGACAGTCCTATATCGGTAAAGCAGTTCACTGTTGTCGTTAAGACTGCCGGCGCGGCATATTTCGAAGGCGAATCAAGAGAGACAAAGATCTATAAGATACTGGGATTCAGTGAAGCTCATTACGAAGCGAAGACCGAAACCGGACGTTCATTCGTCAAGGCCGGAGGCGAGTGGGTGGATGTAACGGATCCTTCTGTAATGTCTCTTATGGGTCTGTCTGACGTTCCTGCCTATAAGAACATGAAAACGCCCGGTGATCCGTGCATAACAGTCCTTTTCCTGTAAGCCTTAAAAACTAATCCTCACAGATTATTCATATTTTTACTGTAGGTTTGTTCATTTTTAAGTGTAAAAATATAAATAAGTAAAACGTGCACACCGGGGTATTTCCCTTAAGCAGGGAAAAGATCAGATATGGATAAGATAGCTGACAAGGTACAGTCTGTTAATAAGAGGTATGAGCGCCTCGATAATGCGATGCGCTTTCTCGTAAACAATGCCTTCTCGTTTACTGTCGGAGTAATGGGCCTGGTTCATGCCGTGCTGATGGTCATTTTCTGGATCGCCGGAGTAAGTCCTCTTGCACAGTTTAATTTCTTCAGCGTAGTCATTTACGTTTTCTGTTTTGTGTTGTGCAGATTCGGACACCTCCTTCCGGTATATGTAAGCATTATCCTGGAAGTAACGGTCTATTCGATCGTATCCACATACTATGTCGGACTCCGCTGCGGCACGTACTGCTTCCTGTTCTCGATAATTCCGATCATCATTTATTTCGGAAGCACGCTCTTTAAGGGCAGGCAGAGATGGGGCGTAGCATCGATGATAGTCCTTAACTTCATAACATTCATCGTTGTATACTTCAGCTTCTATTTCCAGGATCCGGTCTACACGGTGTCTTCTGCGACTGCACTCGTTCTGGTTATCTTCTCAGCATTCGCGATGGTATTTGCAACGGTTTTCTACAACATCATGTATATCTATTCAAGTGAGCATACGGTATCTGTTCTGGAGCTTAAGAATAAGCAGCTTTCTGCGGACGCGCATGAAGATGCCCTGACGAGCCTTCTTAACCGCAGAGGCTTCCTGCCTCTGGTAAAATCCCTCATGTCTGCTGGCAAGCCTAAGAAGTTCTGTATCGCTTTCTGTGATCTTGATGATTTTAAGAGGATAAATGACTCTTACGGACATGAAGCAGGTGATGAGGTTCTTAAGCATACGACTATGATGATCAGGCAGGAGCTCCCGGGTTCAGATATCTGCAGGTGGGGTGGTGAGGAATTCGTTATCCTCTTAAGGGACTGCGATCTGGCTGCTGCAAAGATAAGAGTGGAGAGGCTCAGAAAGACCATAGAGTCCAATCCGACATCGTTTTTCGGAAAGCAGATCTTCGTAACGATAACAATTGGTCTTGAGCAGTACACGCCTAAATACACTGAGCCTGAGAAGCTTATCAAGAAAGCTGACGAGCGCATGTATTACGGCAAGCAGCACGGCAAGAATATCCTTGTCTTTGAAGATTCGCCCGAAGAATAAGGCATCCTGAAAACAATAAACAATGCATTTTATAAGGCCGGTCTTTTGACCGGCTTTCTTTTTCGAGATTTATCACTATTCCGAAAATTTTTATTGAAAAACGATAAAAAACTATTGAAAAGCAATCGGTGAGATGTTAATATGACATCAACAGGGAAATCTTAAGGAGGGTGTACATATGACAACTGAAGTTAAGGCTTTTGAACAGAATAATACTGAATTTGATAAGGCATCGTCCTTTGATGAATTAAATAATATCAATAAAAAGATCGCTTTCTTCGAGAATGAGATCAGCAGATGCTCATCAGAGATCGATCCAAGAAGAGCCGGCACTTTCAGATATTTCTGTCCGTTCTTTGTCGTATCGCTCATAATAGGCTTTGGCGGATTATTATTTATATTTGTTGCGAATTTTATTAATAAAGTAAAAGAGTCAGAAGGCGTAACAACCGGTAATTATCCTATAGGTTTGTATTTATTTATCTTATTCGTGGTCTTTATGATCATTCATATAGTCGGCGGAATCTATGCCAGAAATAAATGTGATGCGTTCAATTCTGAAAGGAACAGGAACGATACCGAAAAAATAAGACAAATAAAAGTATGTGAGGAGCAACTCTTAAAGCTTAATCTTGCTAAAAAAGCATTACTGGGATCAAGCATGAACAAGCCTTCTCCGGCAGTGCAGAAAGATATTCCTGAAGGTCTTGCGGATGCTATTACCGCGAAGAAGAACCAGATCAAATTGAATGAGAATACAATCGCAGAATGTAATTCTAAGCTTCTAAGGATCAACTCCGGATCCAAAGCCCTCAAAAGGTCTTCTATGCATTACTTCTGGCCGTTCCTTGTCACATCTTTTATAGCTTTCTATCATATCACGACCATAGTGTATATTCCGATCTCTGACTATGAGCTTGCGAGAATGGTCACTTTTCTCATAGCTGCTCACGTCTTTATCCTGTTCCATGTTTTCGGAGGCATCTTCGCCAGGAAAATGAGGGATAAGTATAACAACGCTTCTGATGCTAAGAACGCAGCAAGATTTGAAGAGGCAAATAAGATCCGTGAAGAACTTACTAACCTGGAATATAAGAGAAGCCAGCTTTACGAGGAACTGAGATCGTACGAAGAAAGCGTACAGACAACTTAAGTTGCAGGCATAAGATGGTATAATGAATCCGTCCGTGAGTATGTTGCGGGCGGATTTTTTTCGAAAACGGACAGGGATAATATGAACATCAGGAAATTTACAGCATTAATACTTACTACAGCGGTAACTGCATCGCTCCTTGCAGGATGCAAAAAGGGCGCAGAGACTTCTGAAGAGTCAACGGAGCCTGTTGTTACAGAGACCTCGGAAACCACAGCAGAGACTTCTGAGACCACGACTGAATCGAGTGTTGAGATCACATATACAGCTGAGGATTTAAGGAAAGCCGGTGTAAACGAGCTTAATTCCGTTCCGATCCTCATGTACCACAGGATCTACAACATGAAAAACAGTGAGACGAAGTACACCGGCGGCAATGTCGATAAGGACGGATATAACAGAACATCCGAAGCATTCGAGAATGACCTCCGCAGCTTCTACGAGCAGGGTTACCGCATGATGAGGCTTAACGATTTTGTTGACGGAAGGATCGATGTCGCATTCGGATACAGCCCGTTGATCCTGACCTTTGACGACGGTATCAATGACGTTGTGCTGGAAGGCTGGAATGATGATGGCACTCCGAAGTTTGAAGCCGGATGCGCTATCGATGTACTCGAAAAGATAAAGAAGGAATTCCCTGATTACAACGTAACTGCGACGTTCTTCCTTAACTGCGGACTTTTCCATAACAGTAAAGAGGACGACCGCAAAGTGATCAAGTGGCTCGTCGACAACGGTTATGATATCGGCAACCACACTTATAACCACGTTCAGCTCGGCGGCAAGAGTCCTGATGAGATCGAAAAAGAGGTCGGCAGAATGTATAAGCTCTTAGATGAGATCATTCCGGGAAGATATGTTGATATCATCGCGCTGCCTTACGGTTCACCTGAATCAAGCGCTTCAAAGCCCGAATACGAGAAGATCTTCAAGGGCTCTTATGAGGGCTTCAGTTACTCAACAAAGGCAACTCTCCTTTGCGCGTGGACAAGGTCTTATTCACCATTCGTAAGAGACTACGACAGCACTGCGATAAGAAGGATCAGAGCATACGACAACAAAGGCGTATATTGGGATATCGAGATGAACTTCAAGCAGCTTAACGATGGCAGGCGATATATTTCTGACGGCAATCCCGATACGATCGTATTCCCGTCATCAGATAACACCAATGGTGACTGGCTCAAGAATACATATGGTCTTCAGATAGTTACATACGATAAATAAGGCAGCGGCCGTCTCAAGTGATGAGGCGGCTTTGTTTTTTTGTTGTTATTACTGCTGCTTTTATACCTCATACCGACAAAATTGCGAAAACGCCCGATTTTGTCGGTACGTTTGGATGCTGTAGATCCTAAAAATCGGAGCGCGTACCGACAATTTCACGATTATCCGCAAAAATGTCTGTACATTTAAGTTGATTTGAAGTTAAGAAAGCGAAAACGTACCGACAATTTGCTCACTACCGTGAAAAATGTCGGTACGGTGGATCATTTCGAGCACCTAAACGCGATAAACGTACCGACAATTTACTTAAAAATGAGAAATTTGTCGGTACGTGAGTTTTTCGACGCATCACAACACTTGAAAATGTGTGTGCGACGCATCACAACACCAAAATGAGTGCCTTTCGACCCACAAAAAAAGGCGGCGCCTAATCAAAAAGACACCGCCTCTTATTAAGATATTGCAACAATTAAGAATAAAGACCCCTTACATGCTCAATGAATTTCATGGCAAGAGCGCTGGGGATCTTCTCCTTATCCCATGAGAGGATATAGTCGACGTTGACCTGGGGAACAATCTTCTTTACGACGACATTGGCGTCGGCGGAGATGTTCTTGGCGACTGAAGCAGGGAAGATCGCGATGCCGATGTTCTGGTCTACGAGCTTGGATGCGTTCGAAGAGTGCGCGGTCTTTACTATGAAGTGAGGTTCCTTGCCCGTGGATTCGAACCATGAACGGATCTCTTCTTCACGTGAATGACGTGAGGAGATGATCAGGTCCGTATCAACGATATCTTTAAGTGAAACTGTCTGCTTCTTGGCTTTTGCGAGCGGATGTGTGCCTGGAATGATGGCTGCCCATGAATCGCTGTAGACGGTGATGCCGTCAAGCTGCTCGGTGTTAAGAGGAGTCATCGTGATTGCGAGTTCCAAAAGGCCGGACTTCATTCTGTATGTGAGATCGTCCACGGTGCCGCACCAGAGGTTATAAGTAACGTTAGGATATTCTTTCTTAAAAGAAGATATCCATTCTGCTGCAAGTGAAGGACCGTTACTGTCTACGTGTCCTAAATAGAGCGTGCCGCTTAAGCCTTTCTTTACATCGGTTATCTCTGTTTTCGCGATATCTGCAAGAGCAAGTATCTGTTCGCCACGGCGCTTTAACGCGAGGCCTTCGGGTGTTAAGGTAACGTGGCGCTTGCCTCTTACGATAAGTGTGCATCCCAATTCTTCTTCAAGATCCATTAAGGCTCTCGAGAGCGGGGGCTGGGATAAGTGCAGACGCTCTGCTGCGCGCGTAATATTACGTTCTTCTGCGACTGTTAAGAAATAACGTATTTGACGTAGATCCATTGTTTTTACCTCCGCTTTTCTATCATACCCAAAAGGTATTGTTATACGAAAATGATATGTATTTTATTTCTTGCGACCTTAAGGCTACAATTAGCCTTGAAATCGTACAACGATAGTTTAAACGCATTGAAAATAAATATCAATACATTTTGAGTATGATTTCAAACTTGAGCTCCGGTGGTGGATGAAAAGGACTTAAGTTTTTGGGAGGAGAATATGAGACCTTACGAAGAAAAGTATGTTAATGATTGCTACAAGGCAATGCAGGAAGAGCATGATGCATGCGGTATCGGTTTAGTAGTAAACATCGATGGTAAGAAAGAATACCGCACACTTGATGACGCATTATCCATTGTCGAGAAATTAGAGCACAGAGCAGGTAAGGACGCTACAGGTGAGGTAGGCGACGGTGTCGGTATCTTGGTCCAGATCTCACACAAGTTCTTTAAGAACGCTGCAAAAGAAGCAGGTATCGAAGTTAAGGACGAAGGCGACTATGGCGTCGGTATGTTCTTCCTTCCTCAGGATACCAAGAAGCGCACTCTTGCTATGCGCATGTTCAAGGTTATCTCCGAGAAGAACGGTCTTAAGATCTTAGGCTGGAGAGAAGTTCCCACCAATCCTGGTATCTTAGGCAAGGTCGCGAGAGACGCTATGCCCGTTATCATGCAGTGCTTCGTTGAGCGCCCCGCAACCTGCGAAAAGGGACTTGCCTTTGACCGTATGCTCTATGTCGCAAGAAGAGAATTCGAGCAGAGCACAGACGATACATATATTACTTCTTTATCTTCAAGAACTATCGTATATAAGGGTATGTTCCTGGTAGGACAGCTCCGTAAGTTCTATGAGGATCTCCAGAGCAAGGACTATGAGACTGCAATCGCCATGGTCCACTCCAGATTCTCTACTAATACAACACCTTCATGGGAGAGAGCACATCCTTACAGAATGATCGCTCACAACGGTGAGATCAACACGATCAGAGGTAACTTCGACAGAATGCTCGCCCGTGAAGAAACACTCTACAGTCCTTCTATCGAGAATGATGTAGATAAGATCTTCCCGATCATCCATAAGACGGGATCTGACTCAGCAATGCTCGACAACACATTAGAGTTCTTCATGATGAACGGGATCCCGCTCCCTCTGGCAGTCATGATGATGATCCCTGAGCCCTGGAAAAATGACTCTTACATGGATCAGGAGAAGAAGGATTTCTATCATTACTATGCAACCATGATGGAACCCTGGGACGGTCCTGCTGCGATCCTTTTCACAGACGGTGTCATCGCAGGCGCTACGCTCGACCGTAACGGCTTAAGACCTTCCAGATATTACATCACAGACGATAACAGACTTATCCTCTCATCAGAGGTAGGTGTTCTCGACATCGGGCCTGAACACATCGTAAAGAAGTCGAGATTACAGCCCGGCCGAATCCTCCTTATCGATACTGAGAAGGGCCAGCTTGTATCTGATGAAGAGTGCAAGAAGTACTATTCCGAGAAGCACCCCTACGGTGAGTGGCTCGCATTGAATCTCCTGCATCTTTCTGAACTTAAGATTCCCAACAAGAAGATCCCGGTTCACACACAGGAGATGAGAAACAAGCTTTATAAAGTATTCGGTTATACTTTCGAAGACGTTAAGAATGAGATCCTGCCTATGGCCATGAACAAAGTCGAAGCAACGGCTTCCATGGGTACTGATATTCCTTTAGCTGTTTTGTCCGAAAAGCATCAGCTCCTGTTCTCGTTCTTCAAGCAGCTCTTCGCACAGGTCACAAACCCGCCGATCGACTCTATCAGAGAAGAGATCGTTACGGATACTACGGTTTATATCGGTTCCGACGGTAACCTCCTTGAGGAAAAGAGCGGCAACTGCAGAGTATTGGAAGTTAACAATCCGATCCTCACAGGCGTTGATCTCGTTAAGATCAAGTCTTTAGACCAGCCCGGATTCAAGACTGCTACAGTATCAATTCTTTACTATAAGAACACTCCGCTCGAGAAGGCTTTGGACCAGCTCCTTATCACTGTGGACAGAACATGCAGCAAGGGTGCCAACATTATCATTCTCTCCGACCGAGGCATTGATGAGAATCATGTGGCAATTCCTTCGCTCCTCGCAGTTTCTGCGGTAGAGCAGCATCTGGTACAGACAAGAAAGAGAACGGCAGTTTCACTCATCATCGAGAGCGGCGAGCCCCGTGACGTTCACCAGATGGCAACGCTCCTTGGCTTCGGCGCACGTGCGATCAATCCTTACCTTGCACATGAGTGCATCGCTGAGATGATCGACAAGGGAATCCTCGATAAGGATTACCACACGGCAATCGACGATTATAACTACGCTATCTTACACGGCATCGTTAAGACATCCGCAAAGATGGGTATCTCCACACTGCAGTCTTACCAGTCCGCTAAGATCTTCGAAGCAGTCGGCATCTGCAAGGACGTAGTAGATAAGTACTTCACGGGTATCGTAAGCAGAGTAGGCGGAATCGGTCTTGAAGAGATCTCAGAAGGAATCTTGTTCAGACACGACAAGGCTTTCGATCCAATGGGCCTTGAGACAGATGAGACATTGGACAGCACGGGCTTCCATAACTTAAGAAGCGGTGATGACAAGGAAGATCATCTGTATAACCCCAAGACGATCGTTGCCCTCCAGAAGGCAGTAAGAGAAGGTTCTTACGAACTCTTCAAGGAATATACGGCAATAGTAGATAACGAGAAGCCTCATACATTAAGAGGTCTGCTCGCATTCAAGAAGACAGGCAATTCGATTCCTTTGGAAGAAGTAGAGCCTGCATCAGAGATCGTTAAGAGATTTAAGACCGGCGCTATGTCTTACGGTTCTATCTCAAAGGAAGCACATGAATGCATGGCGATCGCTATGAACCGTCTGGGCGGCAAGTCCAATACAGGTGAGGGTGGTGAGTCCCCCGAGAGATTCGGCACTGAGAAGAACTCCAAGATCAAGCAGGTCGCATCAGGAAGATTTGGCGTTACAAGCGAATACTTAAACAGCGCTGAAGAGATCCAGATCAAGATGGCCCAGGGCGCAAAGCCCGGCGAAGGCGGACACCTCCCCGGAAAGAAAGTCTATCCCTGGATCGCAGAGAGAAGATATTCAACACCCGGTGTTGCTCTTATCTCGCCTCCGCCTCATCACGATATCTATTCGATCGAAGATCTGGCACAGCTCATCTACGATCTTAAGAATGCAAACAGGAAAGCGAGAATATCTGTAAAGCTTGTATCAGAAGCAGGTGTAGGTACGATCGCGTGCGGCGTTGCAAAGGCCGGCGCACAGGTAATCCTCATCTCAGGTTATGATGGCGGTACGGGCGCAGCTCCTGCAAGCTCGATCCATAACGCAGGTCTTCCTTGGGAATTAGGCCTTGCAGAGACCCATCATGCGCTGATCGAGAGCGGCCTTAGAGGAAGAGTCGCAGTTGAGACAGACGGTAAGCTCATGAGCGGAAGAGATGTTGCCATCGCAGCACTCTTGGGCGCTGAGGAATTCGGTTTTGCCACAGCACCGCTGGTATCCATGGGATGCATGATGATGAGAGTCTGCAACAAGGATACATGCCCGTTCGGTATCGCATGCCAGAACGAGGAATTAAGAAAGAGATTCAAGGGTAAGCCGGAGCACGTTATGAACTTCATGCTCTTCATCGCAGAAGAGTTAAGAGAGATCATGGCAGAGCTCGGTTTCAGAACAGTCGACGAGATGGTCGGAAGATCCGATCTCCTCAAGGTTAAGGACAAGCAGATAACAAAGAGGGCCGAGATGGTCTCTCTCGCACAGATTATAGATCCGTCTTATGCGGATTCCGAAGTACGTCATTTCGAGCCTGACCATGTATTCGACTTCGAGCTCGAAAAGACGATCGACGAGAGAGTATTCCTCCCTGAACTCGCGAAAGGCCTTAAGAAGGGATCCATTAAGATCGACAACGTTAAGGTATCGAGTACCGACAGAGCAGTAGGAACTATCTTAGGTTCGGAGATCACAGCCGAATACGGAACAGAGTTGGCAGATGACAGCGTCATCGTAGAACTTACGGGCGGCGGCGGACAGAGCTTCGGTGCATTCATTCCGAAGGGCTTAACGTTAAAGCTCACAGGTGATGCGAATGACGGATTCGGAAAAGGATTATCCGGCGGAAAGCTCATCATCAAGCCTAATGAGAATTCCGGATTTGAAGCTTCGAAGAATGTCATCATCGGAAACGTTGCACTCTATGGTGCAACAAACGGTACGGCATACGTCTGCGGCGTAGCAGGTGAGCGCTTCATGATCAGAAACTCCGGCGCTGTCGGCGTATGCGAAGGTACCGGTGACCACGGCCTGGAATACATGACAGGCGGTAAGGCCGTAATCCTGGGTGAAGTCGGAAAGAACTTCGCAGCAGGCATGAGCGGCGGCATGGCTTACGTATTAGATGAACATCACACTCTCTATACAAAGATCAACAAAGCTCTCGTAGAGATGAGTGAGATCACGGAAGACGCAGATAAGAACGAGCTCAAGTCGATCCTTCAAGATTATGAGCAGGCAACAGGATCTTCCAAAGCGAAGGCAATACTTCAAGATTTCGACAAGTATGTCACAAGCTTCAAGAAGATCATTCCGACAGATTACCGTCACATGCTGACCTTGATCGCCAAGTACGAAGAACAGGGCATTGCACGTGAGCAGGCAGTCTACGAAGCATTCAAAGAATTCACTAAAGTCGGTGCTTGATATCAGGAGGATCTTATGGGTAAAGCTACAGGATTTTTGGAATACGACAGGCACGAAGATTCTTGGGTTTCAGAAGAGAAAAGGATCACAGGCTTTGAAGAATTCCACAACCATTTAAATGAAGAAGAAAGACGCTGCCAGGCAGCAAGATGCATGGATTGCGGCGTTCCGATGTGCCAGTCGGCAATATGCCTTAAGGGCATGGTAACGGGATGTCCCTTACATAACGTTATCCCCGAGTGGAACGACGAGATCTACAAAGGCCATTACGAAGCCGCATTGGGAAGACTGCTTAAGACATCTAACTTCCCGGAATTCACCGGAAGAGTATGTCCCGCACTTTGCGAAAAGGCATGCATCAACGGAATAAATTCAGGAGCGGTTACGATCCACGATAACGAGCTCTTCCTGATCGAAAAGGGTTACGAATTAGGTTATATGAAGCCGAGGATCCCAAGTGCCAGATCAGGAAAGAAGGTTGCAGTTATCGGCGCAGGTCCTGCAGGACTTGCAGTCGCAGACCAGCTAAATCACAGAGGACATGAGGTCACCGTTTTCGAGCGTGAAGACCAGATCGGAGGCTTACTGATGTACGGCATTCCGAATATGAAGCTCGACAAGAACGTGATCTTAAGAAGAAGAAAACTGATGGAAGAAGAAGGCGTTGTCTTCAAGACCGGTGTCGATGTAGGTAACGGCGCTTCTTTCAAAAAGATAACAGACGAATTCGATGCAGTTGCGCTCTGCTGCGGTTCAAAGAAAGCAAGATCGATAACTGCAAAGGGTTCTGAAGACTGCAAGGACATGTACTTCGCAGTGGATTTCCTTAAGTCCGCGACCAAGGACCTCCTAAGCGGTAAGGCCGGCAAGTGGACGATAAGCGCCAAGGACAAGAACGTTGTAGTAGTCGGAGGCGGTGATACCGGAAACGATTGCGTCGGTACATGCATAAGACAGGGATGCAAGAGCATCACTCAGTTAGAAATGATGAGCAGGCCCCCTGTCGAGAGACAACCGAACAACCCATGGCCTGAGTGGCCGAAGGTCGAGAAGACCGATTACGGACAGCAGGAAGCGATCAAGGTATTCGGTCATGATCCGAGAATATATGAGACTACCGTAAAGGAACTCATTACTTCGAAGGGAAAGCTCAAAGAGATCAAGACAGTCAAGGTCAAGTTCGAAGACAGAAAACTGGTCGAGATCGAAGGATCTGAACAAACACTAAAGTGCGATCTCCTTATAATCGCCGCAGGCTTTGTCGGAGCTGAAGACTACATAGCTAAGGAAAGCGAAGTCGAGCTTACGCAAAGAGGAACAGTTAAGACAGAACCTGAACAGTATAAGACTTCGATACCGAAGGTGTTCACGGCAGGAGACATGCACAGAGGACAATCACTCGTAGTGTGGGCAATAGCAGAAGGCAGGCACTGCGCTGCGGAAATGGATAAATACCTGATGGGTTACAGCCCGCTGGTATGAGTCAGAAAAACAAGTATTAAATTTTAGGAGGAAATATATATGGCAACTAATTCTGTACCGGAAATGTTCGGTGAAAACGTATTCGACGACAGAGTGATGAGAGCGGTTTTATCCGATAAGGTCTACAATTCGCTCAGAAAGACGATCGATGAGGGCGCTAAGCTCAATACGGAAGTAGCAGAGCAAGTAGCTGCAGCAATGCGTGACTGGGCTTTGTCAAAGGGAGCTACACACTTCACGCATTGGTTCCAGCCTCTCACAGGCGTAACAGCAGAGAAGCACGATTCATTCATCGAGCCTTCTCCTGACGGCGGCGTCATCATGGCATTCTCCGGCAAGAACCTGATCCAGGGCGAACCTGACGCTTCTTCTTTCCCGACAGGCGGCATCAGAGCTACTTTCGAGGCAAGAGGATATACAGCATGGGATCCTACATCTTATGCCTTCATCAAGGATAAGACACTCTGCATTCCTACTGCATTCTGCTCTTACACAGGCGAGGCTCTTGATAAGAAGACACCTTTGCTCCGTTCCATGGAAGCTTTGAATAAGCAAGCTCTCCGTATCCTGAAGCTTTTCGGAAACGAAGATGCTAAGTATGTTCATACATCAGTTGGTCCTGAGCAGGAGTACTTCCTTATCACAAAGGAAATGTACGACAAGCGTCCTGACATCAAGTACACAGGAAGAACGCTCTTCGGTGCCAAGGCTCCCAAGGGACAGGAGATGGACGACCATTACTTCGGCGTTATCAAGCCCAAGGTTCAGGAGTTCATGAACGATCTTAACCAGGAACTCTGGAAGCTCGGTATCCTCGCTAAGACAGAGCATAACGAAGTTGCTCCCGCACAGCACGAGCTCGCTCCGATCTATTCTTCAACAAATATCGCTACTGACCAGAACCAGCTCATGATGGAGATCATGCAGAAGGTAGCTGCACGCCACGGTCTTGTCTGCCTCCTTCACGAGAAGCCTTTTGCAGGCGTCAACGGATCAGGCAAGCACAACAACTGGTCAATGGCTACAGATACAGGCATCAACCTTCTTAGCCCCGGCGCTACACCTTATGAGAACGCTCAGTTCCTGCTCTTCCTCTGCGCAGTAATCAAGGCAGTTGACGATTACCAGGATCTCTTAAGACTTTCCGTTGCAACAGCAGGCAACGACCACAGATTGGGCGCTAATGAGGCACCTCCGGCAATCATCTCCATCTTCCTCGGTGATGAGCTCTCCGCTATCCTCGATGCAATTGAGAATGACAAGCCTTACGAGGGCGCTGAGAAGAAGATCATGAAGCTCGGTGTTGACGTACTCCCTCGCTTCGCACGTGATACAACAGACCGTAACAGAACTTCACCTTTCGCTTTCACAGGCAACAAGTTCGAGTTCAGAAGCCTTGGTTCTTCCAACAGCATCGCTTGCGCTAACATGATGCTCAACGCAGCTGTAGCAGAGTCTTTGAAGATCTACGCAGACAGACTTGAAGGCGCTGAAGATTTCGAGACAGCACTTCACGACATGATCAAGAAGACCATAAAGGATCACAAGAGGATCCTCTTCAACGGCAACGGTTATGACGATGCATGGGTCAAGGAAGCTACAGAGGTAAGAGGTCTTTCCAACTACAAGACAACACCTGACTGTATGCCTCACCTGCTTGACGAGAAGAACGTAAAGATGCTCACAGCTCACAAGGTCTTCACAGAAGCAGAGCTCAAGTCCAGAGTCGAGATCATGCTCGAGAACTACAGCAAGTCAGTACTTATTGAAGCTAACACAATGCTCGAGATGAGCCGCCGCATGATCCTTCCTGCAATCGAGTGCTATGAGACAAAGCTCTCCGGAGCAGTCGCAGCCAAGAAGGCAGTAGCTCCTTCAGCTGCATGCGCTTATGAAGGCGACATCATCGCCAAGCTCTCAGATCTCGCTGATAAGGTTTATGCCGGCGCTAATGATCTCGAAAAGGCTATCAGCGCAGCAAGCGGCGAAGGTGACATCATCGCAGAGAGCTTATCAATCAAGGACAACGTCATTACAGCAATGAACGACATCCGTAAGGCTGCTGACGAAGCTGAGACATATGTCTCCAAGGAATGCTGGCCGCTTCCTTCTTACGGCGACCTGCTCTTCAGCGTAAAATAACAGATCCTCATATTCCACCCAACTAAGTAACCCCCGGAGTTTCCGAACTCTGGGGATTACTTAGAATTTTGTTTAGAGAAAATAAATTTTTAATTCAAGAAAAGAGATGATGACGTATGACTAAGTTTATATTCGTAACCGGAGGAGTTGTTTCAGGATTAGGTAAAGGTATCACGGCTGCATCATTGGGCAGACTTCTTAAGGCTAGAGGTCTTAAGGTTGCAGCACAGAAGCTGGACCCTTATATCAACGTCGACCCCGGTACGATGAGCCCTTACCAGCACGGTGAGGTATACGTCACTGAAGACGGTGCAGAAACCGACTTGGATCTGGGTCACTATGAGAGATTTATCGATGAGGACTTAAACAAGTATTCGAACCTGACATCAGGCCGCGTTTACTGGAATGTCCTTAACAGGGAAAGAAGGGGAGAGTACTTAGGATCAACCGTCCAGGTCATCCCTCATATCACAAACGAGATAAAGGAATTCGTATATAGAGTCGGCAAGAAGACAAACGCTGACGTCGTTATCACAGAGATCGGAGGTACGGTCGGTGATATCGAGTCACAACCATTCATAGAAGCAGTAAGACAGATCTCATTAGAAGTCGGAAGAGAGAACAGCCTCTTCATTCACGTAACCCTCGTTCCGTTCTTAAGAGGTTCAGACGAACACAAATCAAAGCCCACCCAGCACTCCGTAAAAGAACTGCAGGGAATGGGCATCAACCCCGGTATTCTGATCCTCCGCTGCGACGAGCCGCTCGAAGATGAGATCATGAAGAAGATTTCCCACTTCTGCAACGTTAAGGAAGACTGCGTAATCGAGAACATCACTTTGCCCGTCCTCTACGAAGCACCCCTGATGCTCGAAGAAGCTCACTTCTCCAAGATCGTCTGCAGAGAGCTGGGACTCGCTGCAGGTGAGCCTGACCTCACTTATTGGAAAGAGATGGTAGATAAGATCCATCACATCGATAAGGAAGTTAAGATCGGTCTTGTCGGCAAATATGTCCACCTTCACGATGCATATCTCTCAGTTGCAGAGGCTCTCAAGAGCGCCGGCTACGCTAATGACGTAAAGGTAAATATCGAATGGATCGACTCAGAGCTCATCAATGAGCAGACAGTAGGCGACATGCTCTCCGGACTTGACGGCATAATCGTTCCGGGCGGCTTTGGCAACCGTGGCATCAACGGCATGATCCTCGCTGCCAAATATGCACGTGAGAATAACGTTCCTTACTTCGGCATCTGCCTTGGTATGCAGATCGCCGTTATCGAATATGCTCGCAATGTATTAGGCATTGCCGATGCGAACTCCGGCGAGTTTGACGAGCAGTGCGCAAACAAGGTTATCGATTTCATGCCCGGCCAAAGTGATGACATCGATAAGGGCGGCACGCTCCGTCTCGGTGCTTATCCGTGCAAGATCGCATCAGACAGTCTCCTTTATCAGTGCTACGGCGTAGATGAGATACAGGAGCGCCACAGACACAGATACGAAGTCAACAACGACTACAGGGCTAAGTTCGTCGAGAGTGGCGCAAGATTTGCAGGAACCGCGCCTGACGATTCACTCGTCGAAGAGATGGAGATCCCCGGCCACAAGTTCTATCTGGGCGTCCAGTATCACCCCGAGTTTAAGTCCAGACCTGACAGGGCTCATCCGATCTTCAGGAAGTTCATTGAAGCGTCGAAAGAGTAATTGCAACAAATAAAGTGTGTAATTGAACCGGCTCCGCGATTTTAGGAGTCGGTTTTTTCGTTTACGGATAAAAACAAAAAACTTCAAAAAATATCCGTAAATCTTAGCGAAAAGCAGCGCATTAAGGTATTGAGTTACGGATAATTATTTGAATATCGTTTATTTATCCGTAATTTCAGACTGTGTTCAGATAAAAGGGGCGTGATTTTACGTGCGATTTTTCAAAATAAGGCATTTTTATCCGTAAACCCACAGTAATTACTCTAAACCCACGGAGTTTTACTCTTTCAGCCCGCCCAAAGCTAATCCTTCGACTATGTGCCTCGATAACACGGCATAGAGGATCAGGAGAGGAATAACGGATGCTATGACTACAAGGAAGTCATTGCTGTCGAGGTAGAAGATGGGGCCGAACATGAGCAGGAGAGTTTTCTTCTCCATCTTGGCGATCGTTATGCCGGGCATCCAGCCGTCGTTCCAGCTTGCGGCGAATGCGAAAATCGCCTGGGTTGCTGCGGCGGGCTTCATGAGGGGCAGGATGATCTGGTTGAAGATGCGGAATTCTCCGGCGCCGTCGATCCTTGCTGACTGGATCATTTCTTTGGAAAGTGAAGCCTGTAGATACATGCACATGAAGAAGACCGTCATCGGCGAAGCCATGGCAGGAAGGATGTAAACGAAGAGTTTATTTGTCAGACGCATTTGGAAAATGAGCTGGAGAAAGCCATAAGTGGAGATCGTTGAAGGGATCATCATGGCGAACATGATTATTACGTAGCACGCACGTCTGAGTTTCCATTTATAGGCAGTGAGCGCATATGCGGTGAGGGCGGAGAAATATACGGTGAGGATCGTGCTGACGCCGGATACCAGAAGCGAGTTGCCCAGTCCGATGAAGAGATATTTGTAATTCTTCCAGAAACCGTCGATGTAAGTTGAAGCCTGCTTGTAATGAGCAGAAACGAGTTTGCCTATATAGACCTGCTTTTCGACGAAGGTATAGTCGTAGGATTCCTTGAGGAAGAGAAAAAACGGGTAGAAGCTGAAGAATGTGAAAAGGAGCGATACTAAGTAGAACACTATCTTAAGGATAGTATCTCTTCTCTTGGTCATCTTTCTTGTCAGCACATTGGTACTCGTAGCAGCATACCTCGCCCCGTGAATGTTATGGTCAATATAGCATTAAGGTTGACTTGTGTCTACCGAATGATATTATATCGGTATACATTCGTGTACCTGCACAAAAATCACAGCATAAAATTGTACTTGAAATAGTTTTCTTGGGAACGGGAAAAGCATGGGAAGAAAGCATCGGAATATAGAACGTCACTATAACAAATGGGGTTATATCTTCATGATCCCGTTTGCTGCTGCGTTCATGATCTTCCATTTCTATCCGCTCGCAAACACCGTGTACTATGCATTCTGCTACATAAAGGGTCAGGGCAGGACTGAACCTCCCCAGTTCCTGCCTTCGATCGGTGAGCCATGGTACAAGAATTTCATGGAGATATTCCAATCGACATCTTTTCATGATGCGTTCAGGAATACGATGATCATGTGGGTGGCTTATGCCGTTCCGGAGCTAATTTTCACGTTCTGGCTTGCTGCCGTTATCACTGACAGAAGACTGAAGATCAAGGGCAGGCTTCTTTACAAGACGGCGTTCTTCTTCCCGAAGCTCGTTGACGGAACAAGTATGGGTTCTGTTTTGACGAGCCACTTTATGGCGACTGTCGGAAGCACAATGTTCTTCGTAGTTGCGGCAGCGTCGATGAACGGATTCGGATTTACGGCTGATGATTTTAAGTTCTTCCTGTCAGATCGGTTTTTCATAATCCTCTTAAGTATTTACAGCCACTTCGGTATCACTTTTATCTATATCATTGCAGGCATTACGGGTGTGCCGGTCGAAATAATGGAAGCGGCTGAGATCGACGGTGCCACGAGGACTCAGACTTTCTTACGCGTAACGCTTCCTTGTATGCGTCCGATTTTGTTTTTCATAACGGTCATCACTGTCGTTGACGGAGTCGGCATGTATGATGTCCCGTCCATGATCAGCAGTCCTTATGACCTCTTCAGAACGAACCTGACGCTCATGATGTATCTTCAGAACCAGTTCTTCATGGGGTCTTTTGCCTATGACAGGACATCTGCCGCAAGCCTCATAATGCTTGCTCTCTATACTTTCTTTGCGGGCGTGATCTACTTTATCTTCATAAGGGATCACGAAGAAGCGAGGTATCGGAGACGCATCCGGAAAGAGCGCAGGGAAGAGCGTAAGAGACTTAAAGCCGCATGACTTAGATTCGGTTGATAGCTGTCTACCTGAGTGTTATTCTTTTTATTAGCTGGAGGAACTTTAGATGCGTTTATCAGATTCAGAATGGAAGATTGCAGATTGTCTTTGGACCAATGGAGACATGACTATTACAGAGCTCACAAAGGAGCTTCGTCCCGCCACCGGCTGGGGCAAAAATACCATAATCACTTTGCTTAAGCGCATGACTGAGAAGGGCGCTGTTACTTTCGTTCAGGAAGACAAGGCAAAGAGATTCCATCCCGCTGTTGCCAGGACTGAAGCAGAGCTTGAAGAGACAACTTCTTTCCTCGATAAGGTCTATAAGGGCAACGTCGGCCTCATGATCTCCAATCTCATCGATTCCGACCAGCTTACGGATGAACAGTTAGCGGAGCTTCGAAGGATCATCAGGGAAGGATAAAATGCTGCGGTACATTATCGGTGTCACGCTCATAGCATCAGCCATAATGCTCATAAGGCGTCTTGCAAACGGCAGAATGCTCAAAAGGCACCAGTATGCCATCTGGCTGCTGATTCCCATCTACATGATCGTATCTCCGTTTCTTAAGATCAGCGTTCCCGTCGCAGACGAACTGAGCTCATTGATCCCTGTAGCAGTCGAGAAGGCCGTTTATGAGAATGCTTATATAAACGATGTTCTTGATCTCGAAAAGAATGACCCTGCAGATAACGTTTTCGAGCAGGCTGGCGAACAGGATCATGCAGTTCAGGATCATGTGTTAAACAATATGGAAGCATCGCATAAGGCTTTAAGAAAGCCTGTTAATACCAGCGCGGTCCTCAATGGCATCTACATATCCGTAACGGCAGCGGCAGTGGTTATCCTGACTGCTTACAATGCAGGCTTCGTTATCTTTTGCCGAAGGAACAGGCGATTTGCGGATACGGATCCGAAGAGCGGCCTTAAGGTTTATGCAATATCCCACAGAGGCGTGCCGTTCCTGCTTTTTAACAAGATCTATGTGGACTCTGATCCTTCCGGGACAAGTGAATATGCGATATGTCACGAAGCCTGCCATTATAAGCACGGCGACTTTGTGTGGGTGATCGTAAGGCATCTCGTGCTCGCGCTTAACTGGTATAACCCGGTCATTTGGGCGGCTTTTATCCTCTCAGGACGTGACTGCGAACTGGCGTGTGATGAGGAAGTCGTAAGTGTTTACGGCGACGGTTATGCAGAGGCCTATGCCGAGACTCTGGTAATGCAGATGCAGAGAAGATCCGAATTCTACAGGTTCACTATGACGACCGGAATGAGAAGCGGCTATAAGTCAATGAAGCGAAGGATCGTAAGCATAAAGCATCCTGCAAAGAAGAGCTATAAGGTAATAGCAATGAGCCTTGCCTCGTTGATCGTTATATCAGGCTTTTCCGTGCTCGAACCGAAGGCTGCTGAGACTGAGCAGAACATAATCGAGGAGATAGTAAACGAAGCGATTATCGAAGCGCCCGTAAAGCGCGAGGCTCCGTTTGATTATGAGACAAGGAAACCTGTAGTTAAGCAGGTCAATTCCAATCAGAAAAAGGTCACGTTCTTCCGCGACGATAGTGTTATTAATGCCTTGCTGACGCTTCCTGAAGGAAACGGTCCACATAAGACAATAGTCATGCGCGGCGAGTTTGGAAGCCAGCTGACCCAGTATAATGAGATCGCAACCATGCTGAACCAGAACGGCTATGCCACACTCCAGGTTAAGAATACTCATGAAGGTGAGATCATAAGGCGCTCAGGCGGCAGCGGCGTTAAGACTGTTGCGGATGTTTATTTCGAGCAGATATTAGATCACTTCGCTGTCATCGATGAGATGCGTTACATTCCTGAGATCGACATGGATAACATCTATCTGTGGGGACACGATATCGGAGGCATAATATCGCTTTATACAGGCATCGAGAGGCAGGATGAGATCAAGGGCCTGATCATCGTGCAGCCTGATCTTAATACTGCCCAGTCTCTGGAATTCTCGAAAGACCCGGAACTCCTGGTAAGGCTCTATGAGCTGCTCCCTGACTGCCATGTGCCGACGGTTATCTTGGAACCTGAAAAGGGCTTGCTGTCAGCCTCCAGAAGGGCCGTTAACAGTATGCCTGACGGCAAACTCGTCCTGTTTAACGGTGAACTTTCGAAAACTGCTCACAATACGGAAAACAACGTCGGCGAGATGACGTTAGAGGCGCTGAAGAACTTGGGTTGATAGAGGTGCTGTTGATCAGTTGGTGTTTTGTGCCAATGTGTCTCAAATCCTGAAAAATCGCGCTTTTGAGATACAAACGCTTACCTAATTGTGTCTCAAACCTTAAGAAATCGCACTATTAAGATACAAAGTGAAGGGAATTGTATCTCAAACCTTAAGAAATCGCACTATTAAGATACAAAGTGAAGGGAATTGTATCTCTAACCATGTGATAATCATCATTTGAGACACATCTGCAGTCGAATTTGTATCTCAAACCATTTGAAAACCGTTACTTGAGACACACCAACAGCCAAAGTTGTATCTCAAACCCCCGCAAAACTCGTAGTTGAGACATATGAGAGCTTCTAAGAGCTGCCTGATGAACGAGATAAGTCTGTGATTTGCCACAATATCCAATAATACTTGTAGTATAATGCTGTCGCGAAAATATGACTTGTGGGAAGTAATATGAAAATATCAATGATCCGTGGTTTATGTGTTCTGATGGCAGCCGGCATCCTGACCGGGTGCTCTACTTATATTGATCAGACTACGGCAACAAGCAGCGTTAGTGAAGAGACGTCTGTCATTACCTTTGAGACTACGGAAGCTGCTACGACAACTGAAGAGGTCCGTGGCCACTATGAATATAAGCCTGTCGTTATGTCTTCGATATTCCTGGATATCATGGGCGAAGACATGTATGATGCCTACAAGAACTATATAAAGGCTGTCCAGAACGGCGAAGATGAATTCGCGGTAAAGTCCGAGAGTGATTACGACTGGATGCTCGGACAGTTCCCGAACAAATTCCAGCCCGTGTACGAAGTTTATACTGAATCCAATTATGCGGGGGCATTTAAGGACGGAAAGGCTACATTCCAGTATAAGATCCCGAAAGAAGAACTGGCCGAGAAGGAAGCTGAATTCGAGAAGCTTATTACCGATATCCTGAATGAGAACTTAAGAGACGATTATTCTGATGTCGAGAAGATCCTCGCACTCTACATCTATTTCTCCAACAATTACACTTACGATTACGATACATATAACAAGATGAACGATGAAGCTGTTCAGGGCATCTGTGCATACAGATTCTTCACGACTAAGCACGGTATCTGCGCTGAATGTTCTACAGCATTCTCGTTCCTGCTCCTTCAGGCAGGCGTCGATGCTACCGTATGCGGCGGTAACCGTGAAATTGACGGTGAGGGACACGCATGGACTTATGTGACGATAAACGGAAAGAACTACCATGTCGATCCAACTTTTGTTATGGAATCCGGCAACAGTTTGTCTTATTTCATGATGACAGACAGCCAGCGCTACAATGAAGGCGGTTTTAAGAAGGAAGAAAACTGTGTCGCCTGCCATTATAAGAGCGACAGGAACGGCAGCGAATATACTGCTGACGATGACTTTTTCGCGCCCTTGTGGGGCAAGTATCTTACATCGTTCGATACAGAGAAGAAGATAATCTACTACAAGGATATCGACGGCAATAAGGGCGAATTCGACTATTCGGCATTCGGGTGATCTATCAATTCAAGCATCGGCACTTCACGCTCCGGTAAATTCCGGATAAAAGTCCGACGCAGTCGGAACTATTTCTGGAATTCCATCTCTTTGGCCCGAAAATACCATATTTTTGTCCGATATAGTCGGACTTTTTTCTGGATTTTTGACTCATCGAAAAGATTCACATGCCGACATGAAAAGAGCTGCCTCAATAAAGAGACAGCCCAAGTCATTTATGGCATGTGAATTCTTTTATTTTTTGTTCTGACTGTGACATTTGCCTGCAAGGGCGCAGTGGGAGCAGTTGCAGCCGCATGAGCTCTTGCCGGCTTTCTTGTCTTTGATCAGGCTTCTTGCTGCAAAGAATACGGCAACAGCAACAAGTGCTATTACTAAGATGTTAACCCAGTTTGCGGCAAGCCAGTCGATCATATGTACAGTCCTTTACTTTGCTGTCTTCTTGGCAGGTCTTACAAGGAGGTACACAAGTCCTGCAAGAACGAGCAGAGCGAATATCAATCCGATTACGTTTACGGCGCCTGTGAAAAGGAGGCCTAACTGGTAAACGATGAGTGCAATAGCGTAAGCAAATACGCACTGGTAACCGATAGCGAACCATGTCCACTTTGCATTGTTCATCTCTCTCTTGATAGCACCGATAGCTGCAAAGCAAGGAGCGCAGAGGAGGTTGAAGATGAGGAATGCGAAGCCTGAGAGCTGTGTTAAGCCTTCAAAGTCAAGAACACCGAATACGCCGACGACTTCTTCCTTTGCAACAAGACCCATTACAGTAGCAATAGTTGCCTTGATGTTAGCGAAGCCCAAAGGAGCGAAGATCCACTTGATCGCACCGCCGATGATGCCCAAGACGGAAGCCTCAAGTTCCATATCCGGGTCGAATCCGAATCCGCTTCCTGTGTTTCCGAATACGGATCCGAGCCAGATAGCTATAGAGGAGATGAGAATAACTGTGCCTGCTTTTTTGATGAAGGACCAGCCGCGCTCCCACATGGATCTTAAGAGGTTTCCGAGTGTCGGCCAGTGGTATGCGGGAAGCTCCATTACGAACGGAGCGGGATCGCCTGCGAAAGGCTTTGTTTTCTTAAGGATGATGCCTGAGATAATAACAGCTGCAATACCGATGAAATAGGTAGCAGGTGCTAACCATGAACCTTTGAATGCAGTGTGGCGGAACAAAGCTGATGTGATAAGAGCGATGATAGGGAGCTTTGCACCGCAGGGGATGAATGTTGTAGTCATGATGGTCATTCTTCTGTCACGCTGATTCTCGATCGTACGTGATGCCATGATGCCCGGAACGCCGCATCCTGAAGATACGAGCATAGGGATGAATGACTTACCGGAAAGACCGAATCTTCTGAAGATACGGTCGAGCACGAATGCGACTCTTGCCATGTATCCGCAGGATTCAAGGAATGCAAGGAGGAAGAAGAGGACGAGCATCTGGGGAACGAAGCCCAATACTGCGCCTACACCACCGATGATACCGTCAACGACAAGTCCTGTAACGAACTCGTTAGCGCCGGCCTTCTCGAGCAAGCCGGAAACCATGTCAGGGATGGAAGGAACGAAGACAGCGCCTTCTGTCTCATCCATAGCAGGAGTGGTAAATTCGCCTTCTTCATCAAGAGCACCGGATTCAACGAGAGGTGCTTCGATGTCATAGCCCTTGTCAATGAGCTCATCAGCATAGAATCCGTAATCCTCTTCGAAAGCGCCGAAATCAGCGTCTTCGAAGTCAGCCTGGAGATTTTCCGCACCTGTTACGTCGTTATCAACAGCTTCGTCGATAACAGCCTTAACGCCGTCAACGAATACTGCTTCGCCGGCCCAGTTATCAACATTCTCGTCGTACTGTTTCTGGCCGATGCCTAAGAAGAAGAAACCGTCACCGAAGAGATTGTCATTTGTCCAGTCGGTCATACTGGTTCCTAATGTTGTCATTGCGATGAAGTAAACGAGCCACATGATGAGCGCGAAAATAGGAAGACCAAGGATACGGTTGGTAACGATCTTATCGATCTTATCTGATTTGGAGAGATTACCCTTGGACTGCTTCTTGTAGCAGCTCTTGATGATGGAAGCGATATAGACATAGCGCTCGTTTGTGATGATGGACTCTGCATCGTCGTCGAGCTCAGCCTCAGCTGCCTTAATGTCGTTCTCGATGTGCTCTAATGTCTCCTTTGAGATTCCGAGCTTCTCGATAACTTTCTCATCGCGCTCGAAAATCTTGATAGCGTACCATCTCTGCTTATCTGCGTTCATATCGTGGAGGCAAGCCTCTTCGATGTGAGCCAGAGCGTGCTCAACGGGGCCGGAGAAGGAGTGGGGAGGAACAGTCTTTGTTCCGTTGGCAGCCTTGATGGCTTCCTCTGCTGCCTCCATGATGCCGGTGCCCTTAAGAGCGGAGATGGATACTGCCTTGCAGCCCATCTGCTTTGAGAGCATGTCGAGGTCGATCTTGTCGCCGTTTTTATTAATGATATCCATCATGTTTACTGCCATTACGACAGGGATACCTAATTCTGTAAGCTGTGTTGTGAGGTAGAGGTTACGCTCTAAGTTCGTACCGTCTACGATGTTGAGGATAACGTCAGGATTCTCATCGATGAGATAATTACGTGCTACGACTTCCTCTAATGTATAAGGGGAGAGGGAATAGATACCCGGAAGGTCTGTGATGGTTACGCCATCGTGCTTTTTGAGCTTACCTTCCTTTTTCTCGACTGTTACGCCCGGCCAGTTGCCGACGAACTGGTTGGAACCCGTGAGAGCGTTGAAGAGCGTGGTCTTACCGCTGTTCGGGTTACCTGCTAATGCGATCTTTATTTCTTTAGCCATTATTATATGTTTCCTCCATTAACTATCGGTTCAGTATTCTGTTTGAGTGAAATTGCGTGTTCGAACGATTCCGCAGGAGCTTTAGCTCCGAGGACCTAGTGAGAATATGCAATTTCACTCAACCTCTACCATTTCAGCGTCGTTCTTACGAAGAGATAATTCATAACCTCTTACCGTAACTTCGACCGGATCACCCAAGGGGGCTACCTTGCGGACATAGATCTCAACGCCTTTGGTGATTCCCATGTCCATGATCCTGCGCTTTACGGCGCCTTCACCGTGGAGCTTTACGACCTTAACGGTCTGTCCTACCTTCACTTCCTTTAGTGTCTTCATATATTCCTCCTGTTTAATTAATAAACGTCATCAGACCATGATCTTCATGGCCATATCTTTGTTGAGCGCGATCCTGGATTCCTTTACCTTGAGGATCACGCTGCCGTTGTTAACGCTGATCAGGGTTACGAACCCGCCCGGAACGATTCCAAGATTCTCAAGATGAAGTTTTACTTCGGGGCTTCCGCCAACCTTCCTGACGATCAATTCCTCGCCGCAATCGGCTACTACAATAGGCATCATGTCATTCTCCCTATATAAATATTTAAGTAAGATTTAGCGTACATAAGTTAGTCTAACCTAATTAGTCTCGGCTAACATTATATTTATCAATCCGAAAATTGCAAGCGGGAAATACAAAAAACGTCAATTATCACAAGGGATTGCGATAAATCAAGAAAATTTATGTTGACAAGTTAGGCACACCTAACTATTATGTTTTCCGAATGTTAGTATAGACTAACTCTTGCGTATATTCATTTTCGGGGGTGTAAAAAGTGAAGAAGAAAAGCACGTTCTCCTGGGTGCTCGAATTTGCGGGCAGGAGAATAAAGTATTTCGGCTGGAGTGTTGTGCTCGCGGTCATCGGTGTTGCCTTATCGTTCGGACCTTATCTAATTATGTCTGACATGGTGGTTCAGCTTTTAAACGGCAATAAAGATTGGAATTACTATTTCAGTAAGATACTGCTTATGGCTGCTTACTGGGTATTAAGACTTTTATGTCATTCCATATCAACATCTTTGTCGCATATGGGAACATTCAATGTTTTAGGTACTGTAAGAAGACAGCTTTGCGAGAAGCTTTCAAAGATCCCGTTAGGCTCCGTGCTCTCTGATAACAGCGGTACATATAAGAACATTATCGTTGAGCGAGTTGATTCCATGGAGACAACTCTTGCACATATCATTCCTGAGTTTTCGGCGAACATTCTCCTTCCAATAGTTATATTTGTATATCTGATCTCACTTGACTGGAGAATGGGTCTTGCCAATCTTATCTCTGTAGTTATCGGCGGTATCCTTTGTGCAGGAATGTTTGTAAAGAGCGGCAACGGATATGAAGTCTCAGTCCAGAAGACAAAGGCTTTAAACGATACTGCTGTTGAATACATAAATGGTATTGAAGTAATAAAGGCCTTCGGTAAATCCAAGACTTCTTACGATAAGTTCGTAACGGCAGCAAGAGAAGGCGCTGACTGCTTCATCGACTGGATGAGAAGATGCATCTGGTGGCAGACGGGATTCATGGCATTCATGCCTGCGACATTCTTAGGCGTGTTGCCTGTAGGCCTTTTGCTCATAAAGAACGGAAGCCTTACTCCCGAGAACTTTGTAATGAGCGTTATCCTCTCTGCAGGCCTTATCACACCTCTTATTGTTGCATTCTCTTATACGGATGATCTCTTAAAGATCAAGACGATCTTCGGTGAGGTTACTGAGATCCTCGAAAGGGATGACATGAAGAGACCTGAGACACTTGCAAAAGAACCTGTGGGATCCGATATCACGCTCAGCAACGTTAAGTTCAAGTATAAGGATGCTGAGGTCCTCCACGGCATTAACATGGAGATAAAGCAGGGTGAAGTAAGTGCTATCGTCGGACCTTCAGGTTCCGGTAAGAGCACAGTCGCAAGGCTCATCGATTCCTTGTGGGATCCTGACGAAGGCGTGATCACATTCGGCGGCGTTAACATCAAGGATATTCCTCTGGATTACTACATGAGTCAGATAGCTTATGTAGCGCAGGATAATTATCTTTTCGACCTCTCGATCAAGGAAAACATCAGATTGGGCAAAAAGGGCGCTACGGATGAGGAAGTAATCGATGCCGCCATGAAGTCCGGTTGTCACGAGTTCATCTTAGGCCTCGAAAACGGATACGATACGGTTGTCGGTGGTGCCGGCGGACATCTGTCAGGTGGTGAACGTCAGAGGATCTGCATCGCAAGAGCCATGCTCAAGAATGCACCGGTAGTTATTCTCGATGAGGCTACGGCATATACAGATCCTGAGAATGAAGCTCTCGTTCAGTCCAGTGTTGCAAAGCTCGTTCAGGGCAAGACACTTATAGTAATCGCGCACAGACTTTCCACAATCGTTGATGCGGATAAGATCTTCGTTATCAACCAGGGTAATCTCGAAGCGTCAGGAACACATGAGGAACTCCTTGAGTCTTGTCCTCTCTACAGCAATATGTGGGCTGCCCACAGCATGGCAAGGGATGAGGATGAGTCAGAAAGTGTTGCCATGAGCGGAAAGGAGGCCCTCAATGTATGAGAGTATAAAGAAATTCTTTGGTTTCTGCGATCAGAAGAACAGAAACAAATTATATAGAGCAGTATTGTTTGGTGTTTTAGATGCTATCTTAGGCGCAATGAAGATCCCCGCAGCATTTGTAGCGTTCGGTGCTGTTATTAATCAGTCTATAGACACGAAGACAATACTTCTCGTTATTGGTCTTATGCTTTTAAGCACAGTTGGTAAGATGACTATCAACAGATTCGGTCATATGCTCGAGACGGAAGCCGGTTACGACACTTGCGCACAAAAGAGGATCCAGATTGCAGAGCACCTTAGATATCTCCCTATGGGATATTTCAACGATACGAGCCTTGGCCATATCACATCTGTTACTACAAATACGATGGAGCAGGTAGGAGATATCGCAACAAGAGCGATAATGATGGTTCTTCAGGGAAGCATTACGACTGTGGTAATCGGTGTCGGCATGTTTTTCTTTGACTGGAGGATCGGTCTGATCGCCGTTATAGGAATTACTGTTTTCTTCTTTTGTAACAAGGTGACAAATTATAAGGTCGCAAAGGTTGCAGGAGAGAAGCTCGAATCGGACAGGGATATCGTCGGAGTAATTCTTGAATATATCCAGGGCATTGCAGAGATCCGCAACTACAATATCGTTGCGCTTAACACTTCACGTGTATCCAAAGCTATCGACCGTAAGGTCAAGGCAGACATAACTGCTGAGCTTGCAGCTATTCCTGCTGTGGGAATCCAGATGCTTATCAGCAAGCTCACAGGTGTTGTTATCGCTGCTGCTTCGATCTGGTTCTATATGTCTGGTTCCATGGATCTTGTGTATACGATCACAATGCTCATGTGCTCGTTCATGATCTTTGAATCACTCGATGCGGCAGGTGTATACACAGCACTTTTGAAGATCATCGGAAAGGGTGTTGATCTTGCAAATGAGATCACGGATCTTCCGCAGATGGACATTGACGGTGAGGATATCAAGCCCGCTAACAGAGACATCCGTCTTGAGAATGTAAGCTTTGCTTATGAGAACAGAAAGATAATCGATAATGTAACTCTCGATATCAAAGAAAATACAACGACTGCTATAGTCGGCCCTTCCGGCGGCGGTAAGACTACGATCACATCACTTATTGCCAGATTCTGGGATGTCCAGGAAGGCAAGGTTACGCTTGGCGGAAGGGATGTAAGAGATTACAGCTTTGATTCCCTTATGGAGAACTTCAGTTTCGTATTCCAAAGGGTTTATCTTTTCGAAGACACGATTGCAAATAATATCAGATTCGGAAGGCCTGATGCTTCTATGGAAGAAGTTATCGCAGCTGCGAAGAAAGCTTCGTGCCATGACTTTATAATGGCACTCCCTGACGGTTACGACACTTTGGTAGGTGAGGGCGGAGCTTCGCTCTCAGGCGGTGAGAAACAGAGGATCGCGATTGCAAGAGCGATCATGAAGGATTCACCGATCATCATCCTAGACGAGGCTACAGCTAACGTTGATCCGGAAAATGAGAAGGAACTTACGGAAGCTATAGAGAATCTCACAAGGGAGAAGACGATCATCATGATCGCGCACAGATTAAAGACCGTAAGACACGCAGACCAGATCATCGTTGTGGACAAGGGACAGATCGTCCAGAAGGGCAAGCACGAAGACCTGATCAAGCAGGAAGGCATTTATAGGAACTTCGTATCCGGCAGAAAACAGGCAGTCAGCTGGAAGATCTCATAATAATCGGAGGTATATATGGAAAACACAAGTAAGAAACTTAAGGCAAAAGACTTTATAACGGTCGGCATATTTGCAGCGATCCTTTTTGCTGTTGAATTTGCATTTGGAATGCTCGGTTATATTCACCCTTATATCGTTGCTTCATATGTAATCATTCTGCCTCTGGCAAGCGGCATCCCCATGATGCTCTTCTACACAAAGGTTGAAAAGTTCGGCATGATCACCATTTTATCGATCCTTTTGGCGATCATCATGTTCATTGGCGGCATGGGTTATCTCGGAGCTCCGCTCATCATCGGCGCAGGCGTTATTGCAGATCTGATTGCCAAATCAGGTCAGTATAAGAGCTTTAAGAAGATTGTTATAAGCTTTGGTATTTTCAATCTCTGGATCTGTGCAAACTATTTCCCGATCCTTGTAACTGCTGAATCCTACCGTCAGGATCTTATCGACGGCGGATATTCGGCAGAATATGCAAATAACCTTTTCGCTGCGATCAATGTTAAGACAATCGGCGTGCTCGTTGTTCTCTGCTTTATCTTCGGCTGCATCGGTGCAGTTATCGGTAAGGCAGTAGTGAAGAAGCATTTCGAGAAAGCCGGAATCGTATAAAATGAAACTCGATCCCAGAACAAAGCTGTTTATGGTATTTGTCGTTTCACTCATCGTCATGATGAGTGCGATAACACCGTTCCTGTGGGCTATAAGATTGTCCATCACTCTGATACCGATAATACTCATGATCCTTGAGAAGAAGTATTCTTCCGCTCTGAAATTCTTATTGGCGTATGCTTCAGCTCTTGTTCTGATGTTTTATTTCCTGTCTGAGCAGTCAGAAGGCCTTATCGCATCACTGCTGATAGGATATTGCGGGATCGTAGTACAGTTTATGCCCGCTCTGATCACCGCCTGGTATGTGGTAAGAACGACCAAGATCGGTGAGTTCATGTCCTGCATGCAGAAGATGCATGTTCCTGACGGGATCGCAGTTTCTTTGGCAGTTGTAATGAGATTTTTCCCGACGATCAAGGAAGAATATTCTTCGATCAACGATGCCATGAGGATGAGAGGCGTCATGTTAGGTGGCGGCAATGTCCTCAGGATGTTTGAATTCAGAATGATACCGCTCCTTTTCTCGTGCGTTAATATAGGCGAAGAACTGTCCGCGGCAGCTATCACAAGGGGTCTTGGCGGAGAGGTCAAAAGGTCAAGCGTAATAGAGCTGAAGCTTGGCATTGCAGATTTCTTCCTTATGGCTTTTCTTACTGCCGCGACAGTCATCTTCGTTGTCTTCAAGTATTTCTTATGAGTATCGTAGAGCTCGAAAACGTAAACTTTCAATACAAGGGCTCCAAGGACGGTTCCCTTAATAACATCAACCTCAATATTGAAAAGGGCCAGACGGTCCTTCTCTGCGGTGCTTCAGGCTCCGGCAAGACGTCGATAATAAGGCTTATAAACGGGCTTATCCCGCATTACTATTCAGGTGAACTTGAAGGTGATATAAGGGTTGCCGGACATGATGTCAAAAAGACTGAACTTCATGAACTTGCCGGCACAGTCGGTACTGTCTTCCAGAATCCGAGAAGCCAGTTCTTCTCAGTAGATACTGACGGTGAGATAGCATTCGGACCTGAGAACATCGGTCTTGAACCTAAAGAAATCAAGGCCAGATTAAATGATGTTGTTGCTGAGATGGATCTGGATGAACTTCTCGGAAGAAGCATTTTCGATCTGTCAGGAGGACAGAAGCAGAGGATTGCCTGCGCATCAGTAGCTGCGCTCCTGCCGGATATAATCCTGTTAGATGAACCCTCGTCAAATCTCGACTTTGATTCAATAGAACTCTTAAGAGGCACTATCCTCGAGTGGAAGCGCCAGGGCAAGACCATCATCATCTCAGAGCACAGATTATGGTATCTGAAAGATGCTGTTGACCGCGTTATCTATATGGAAAACGGCGTGATGGCAAAGGAGTGGACAGGTGAAGAATTCAAGGGCTTAAACGAAGAAGAAGTGAAGTCTTATAAGTTAAGGCCGATCGTGCTGGAAGAAGAACTTATCCGTGATATCCGCGGTGAGAGTACATCTTCATTCTGCGATGTTGAGAACAATATTGAACTCAATGATTTCTTTTTCAGCTATAAAAGGCGTCCGTATCTGCTCTTCAAAAAGAAGTTTAAAGAATCAGACGGGGATCTTCTTAACCTGAACATTCCGTCTTTAAAGATCCCCAAAGGTAAGGTGATCGGTCTTGTCGGGCCTAACGGAACCGGCAAATCCACATTCTTAAGGTGCCTTTGCGGTCTAGAAGGTGACTGCAAGGGAGCAATAGTATCAGACGGAAAGATATATAAGGCCAGACAGCGCCTGAAGATCTGTTATCTGGTAATGCAGGATGTTAACCATCAGCTCTTTACGGACAGCGTTAAGTCTGAAGTCATGCTCTCTATGAAGGATGAAGATGAGAAGCGCTGTGATGAGATCCTTGAGAGTCTTGGCCTTCTGGATTATAAAGATACTCACCCGATGGCCTTGTCAGGCGGCCAGAAGCAGCGTGTTGCGATAGCTTCGGCCATTGCGTCAGGTGCAGAGATCCTTCTTTTCGATGAGCCTACATCGGGTCTGGATTACTCACATATGGAGAAGGTGGGTGAACTGCTAAATGAATTAGCTTCCACCGGAGCTTCTGTCATCGTTTCCACGCACGATCCCGAACTTATCTCGGAATGCTGCGATTATGTGCTTGGGATCAAACACGGTAAGGCTGTTTATCTTAAAGAGAATAAGAAGCTTTAATGCCTGATTTTATTGATTTTGAGAATCGAAATCAGTTTTAGTATACAAAAATTAGTGTAAACTAACTTTTTGACAATAGATACCCCGTTACGATCTGAAATCATTGTCAAAAACATAGATGTAATATTACGGTTAGCGTGAACTAACATATAGTCAGACATATTAACGGAGAGTTTGACTATGTATATTGAAACTAAAGATTTAAAAAAGTCTTATGGTGAAGGCGGCAGTTTTGCCCAGGTTCTGAAAGGCATTAATATCAAGGTCGAGAGGGGCGAGATGTGCGTTATACAGGGCACATCAGGTTCCGGCAAATCCACGCTTCTTAACTGTATCGGCGGCCTTGACAGCATTGATTCTGGTAACGTTTCCGTGGCAGGCACACTGATTGAAGGACTTAAGGGCGAGAAACTGTCAGATTACAGAAGAGACAATCTCGGATTTATTTTCCAGTTCTATAATCTCGTTCCGAATCTTACTGTAAGAGAGAACATACAGGTATGCGAATACCTGTCAAAGGACCCGCTTAATGTTGATGAACTCCTGGATATACTTGGTCTTACGGAGCATCAGAAAAAGTTCCCCTCGCAGTTGTCAGGCGGCCAGCAGCAGCGCTGTGCGATCGCAAGGGCCCTTGTTAAGAATCCGAAGGTGCTCCTCTGTGACGAGCCGACGGGTGCGCTGGATTCCAAGACATCCAGGGATATCCTGGTCCTCCTTGAGAAGATCAACAAGCAGTACGGCACGACGATGCTGATCGTAACCCACAACAACTCGATAAAGAACATGGTAGACCATGTTATCTATCTGAAAGACGGAGAGATATACAAGGATTACTATAACGAAGTGAAGACCCCGGCAGCGGAACTGGAGGATCTCTGATATGGGGTGGATATTATTTAAAAGAGCGGTAAGAGATCTTAAAGCCGGCTGGGCAAGATACATAGCCTTATCGCTCCTTATCATTTTCTCTATCTTTATCGTAACAAGCCTCATGGGCGCTGCAGCTACGGTAATCGATTACACGGAGTTAAGAGACAGGGAACTTTGCAGGGAAGACGGCGAGTTCTCTGTTTTCGTACCCCTGCGTGATGAGGAGCTCTCAAAGATCACCTCAAGAGGTGTTACTGTCGAGAAGATGTTCTATGCGGATTATCCTTTAAACGATCAGCAGGTATTAAGAGTCTTCCAGGTGAGAGAGAACATCAACAGGATATCAATAATCGAAGGCGCGCTTCCTGCAAATGACGGGGAAGCCGTCATAGAGAGAAGGTTCTCAGAAGTAAACGGCGTTCATTTAGGCGATAAGGTCAGGCTTGGAAGTAAAGAGTTCACGGTATCGGGAATCGGTGCCGTGCCTGATTATAACAACCTGCTGAAGAAGGTCTCTGATTCTGTTATCGACAGTAAATCATTCGGGCTTTTGTTCCTGACTTCAAAAGCTTATGAAGAATTGTATTCCACGGGTATTTCGCTGTCTTCTGAGGAATACTATTATGCATATCTCCTTAACGGTGCAATGACCGAAGAAGAACTTAAGAATACTCTGGAAGACATAGAATTCGATGTGGATGATATTGATGACGAGTATTTCAAGGAATACTGGAAAAGGCTCACAAAGAAAAAGGATGATCTCCTTGACGGTATAAAGGAATTAAAGGACGGTGCCGGCGAACTGGCTGACGGAGCCGAGGATCTGTATGACGGCACGGGCGAGTTCAAAGACGGAATGAAGAAGCTGAAGGACTCGGTTCCGGATCTTAAAGACGGCATCAAAGAGCTTGATAATGGCGCAGCAGAGCTCGAGAAAGGCGTGAAGGCATATACTGACGGCGTAGGAAAGGCCGCATCAGGTGCTTCGAAGATCAAAGACGGAGCTTCACAGCTTGCCGACGGCACCAAGTCTTTAAATGACGGTGCAAAGCAATATGGAAGCGCCGTTGACCAGTATGCTCAGGGTGCTGCCGCAATGGCAAACAGCGAAGATCCTTATGTGGCAGGCGTTGCAGCAGGTCTTGCAGGTCCTGCAAAAGATTTATCTGACGGCTTTTCCGGGATAAAGAACGGCGCTTCAGGCGTCGATTCGGGGGCGAAGTCATTAAAGAGCGGCGCGAATGAATTGTATAACGGTCTCAAGAAGATCAAGGACAACAGTAATGCCTTAAGGAATGGTGCAACAGCCCTTCACAAAGGCACATCTGAACTTAAGAAGGGCGCAGACGAATTCTCCAAAGGCGTCGATGAACTGTACGACGGTTCAGACGAACTCAATAAAGGCGCAAAGGATCTTGCCAAGGGCGCAAGAGATCTTTCAGACGGAGTAAATGAACTCTCTGATGAGGCGAATGAACTCGTAGATGATGTTTTCGACATCAAGACATCCAATCTGATGATGTTCATGAACCACGTTGATAATCCGAGGATCGATACGGCCGCTGATGACGTTCAGATCAATTACTCTGCGAGCATCATCTTCGGAATACTGCTCGTAGTTCTTTTCGCGTACGTAATATCAGTATTCATCGTTCATACGATTGACCAGGAAAGCTCCGTCATAGGCGCGCTTTATTCGATGGGCGTAAAGAGAAGGACTCTCACTTTAAGCTACGTCGCAGTGCCGGTAATCGTGACTTTTGTCTCAGGCGTGATCGGTACATTGATTGCCGTTCTGACTCCTGCAGGAATAGAGGCACAGCTTGCGGACTCTTTGAATTATTACTCGATGCCTGTGATAGAAGTCGAGATAACGCCCTTTATTCTTATTTATGGACTTGTAGTACCTCCGGTAACCGCATTTATCGTAAATGTTCTTGTTATCCGCAAGAGACTTAAGAAGACGCCACTGGCGCTTCTCCGCAATGAGAAGAAAGCCGTCCGCGGCAAGGAACTTAATATCAAAGGCCTTAAGTTCATTAACCTGTTCAGGATCAGACAGATGCTGCGGGAGATACGCGCAGGACTTGCAGTCATCCTCGGTCTGTTCATGAGCCTTCTTGTAGCATTCATGTCGCTCAATACCTATGTGTATTGCGGAAAAGTCAAAGACTACTATGTAAGCCAGACTAAATACGAATACATGTATAACTACAAATACCCGACAGAGGAAGTGCCTGAAGGCGGATATGAGGCCATTGCACAAGGCTTTAAGAAAGAGATTTACGGTTATACATTCGATGTCACTCTTATGGGTATAACGAAGGATAATCCGTTCTTTGATACCGGAGATCTTCCGGATAATGACTCAGACATCGTATTAAGTTCTGCAGTGGCTATCAAATATAACCTTTCTGTTGGCGATGTGTTTACTCTCAAGGATACCAACGGAGGCAGATTATATGCTTTCAGGGTGTCGAATATATTCGATTATTCCGCGTCGATGATGGTGTTCATGGACATAGACAGAGCAAGGGATATGTTCGGCTTGGCTGACGATTACTACAATGTCGTTTTCTCAGATCACGCCCTTGATATCGACAGCGGAAGGCTTTATTCCACGGTCTCGAAAAGCGAGATCCAAAAATCCGCCGGGATCTATTCCGACATGATGGGACCTATGATCATAACCATGTCGACGGGCTCTGCAGTAATCTTTGTTGTCGTAATGTATCTCATGATAAAGATGATGATCGACAGATCGTCATTCAATATATCGCTCATGAAGATCTTTGGATTCAGGAGAAGAGAAGTCAGGAAGATGTATCTTGACGGCAATTTCTATATGGTCGCAATAGGCGCACTTATCGTAATACCACTTTGTAAGATGATCATGGATTACGTCTATCCGAGATATCTCGTAAGCAATGTAGGCGTCGGTATAAGACCGGATTATCCGCCTGAGATGTATGTGGCGATCTTCGGAGTGATCATAGGACTTTACCTGATAATAAATCTTGCTCTTACAAACAGGATAAGAAAGATAACACCGGCAGAAGTATTAAAGAACAGGGAGTAATTATGTTTAAGACAACGGTCAAGGTAGACGGAATGATGTGCGGGATGTGTGAAGCTCACGTAAGTGATGCTATCAGGAAAGCGGTTCCTGAAGCTAAGAAAGTGAAGGCTTCCAGGGCAAAGAAGGAAGCAACATTTATAAGCGATAAGCAGGCCGATCCCGTTCTTATGGAAAAGACCATAAAGGATATTGGCTATGATTTCCTCGGATGCGTATCTGAACCTTATAAGAAGAGGGGGATATTCGGATGACATTTGATGAGATGGGAAACATGCAGGGCAAGACTTTGATGCTCCTGCCCGGCACATGCTGCGACTGGCAGTCTAACTTCTTAAACGTCATAGATGATCTTAAAGAGAAGTATCATCTGATCTGCGTTAACTACGACGGTTTTGACGGAAGTGATCTTATCTTTCCGGATATGATCACCGTCACGGAGAAGATAGAAAAATACATCATCGATAACTTCGGCGGCAGGATCGACGGTGCGCTCGGTTCTTCTCTCGGAGGGACCTTTGTCGGACAGCTGATAATGCGTGAGAAGGTTCACGTTGACCACGGTATATTCGGAAGCTCCGATCTCGACCAGAGCGGCGTGCTGGCAGCAAAACTTCAGGCAGCACTGGTAACACCTCTGCTTACAGGCGTAACAAAGAGCGAGAAGAAAAAGCAGAAGACGAAGAAGATGATGATGGATTCTTTCGAGATGAGCGATAAGGTTGCAAATTCTTTCATCGAAGCATTCTCGAAGTTCGATGTCAGATCGATAAAGAACGAATACTACACAGACCTTCTGACTCACTTAAAAGACGATATACATGTTGAAGGTACGACAGCTCATTTCATCTATGCGAAAAAGATGGGCGAGAAGTACCTGAAGAGATATCTCAAATATTTCCGTGATCCTGACATCAGGGAGTTCGACATGCAGCATGAACAGTGGCTTTTCGGTGAGAGAAAGTATGCTGAACCAGTTCTTAAAGCGATCGATGAATTCATGGAGATATAAGACTTATGAACGATAAGGAATACAAGGAAATATCGATAAAGGAATTCACCAAGGCAGCAAGTGTCTATGAGACTGACCAGGCCGGCGTCTACAAGATGTGCAAGAAGGATTATCCTGATGTGCTTGCCGAACTGGAGAAGGAACCTTTTGACAGCTTACTTGACTGCGGCTGCGGAACCGCACCGATGATCTCTCTGTTATATGAGAAATATCCCGAAAAGCATTACACCGGGATCGATCTGACACCCAAGATGATCTAGGTAGCAAAAGCAAAGAATATACCCGGTGCTGAGTTTGTCGTGGGTGACTGTGAGAACCTTCCTTTTGAAGCTAACTCTTTTGATGCAGTTATCTGCTGTGAGAGTTTCCATCACTATCCGAATGTGCAGGATTTCTTCAACAGCGTCTATAGAGTTCTGAAGCCCGGCGGCAGACTTGTTCTGCGTGACATGACATTCAATGGGGCTTTCACAAGGTGGTTCTGCAACAAGATCGAGATGCCAATCATCAATCTTAAAGGTCATGGCGATGTGAAGATCTACGGCAGGGATGAAGTTGATGCATTATGCAGGAATGCAGGGCTCGTAATGGAATCATTTGAGAAGAGGGGCTTTTGCAGGATGCACAGTGTTATTCGAAAGCCGATCAGGTGACAAAATGATTATCACGATCTTACTTTCAGTAATGATGATGGCAGGTCTTTTCCTGATGCTGTTAGCCGGTGTCGGTTTTATACAGGATAAGAAGTTTTTCTCATCGGCACCCAAGGAAGTAAGAGATGTTGTTCCTGAAACTAAACCTGAACGACTCAAAGGCCAGCATATGATCGGATGGGTAATGATCGTAATCTCATTTGCGTTAATGGGAGGTGCGGTAGTTTTAGGCGCCTGGAATGGTATTGCAAATGACTTCTCATTCTGGCAGTTCTACGTAAGATTCTTTGTGATGCTGATACTTCTTAAAGCTTTTGATATTGTCTTTTTCGACTGGATATTACTGAGCAATGCAGGATTCAACTTTTTCACGAATTTCTATCCTGAGACTAAGCCGGTACTTGGCCGATATTTGTTTGGCTACAATTGGAAAACTCATCTTATTCACGTTGTTCTATTCATTCCATGCGTAGCTTTGCTCTCATGGATCTGCACGTTGATCTGACACGAAGACATTCCTGAAATACCTCGATTTCTTTATTGACATCTCACGAACAAATTGGTATATTTTTTGTCGGTTAGTTAAGACTAACAGAAGTAAACAGAGAATAACTGAAGGAAACTTCTAGAAAGGAATCTTCCGATGTTTGACGAGATGGTGGTGAGAAATTGTGCACCTACTCTTGCGGGCATAAAGGTTGGCAGTCTGTTCAACTGTATGGGGCAGACGAATGAATACACTTTGGAACATGTCCGTTCACTAAACATCAGACTCCGTCCTTACGGTGTGCGTCTTATTCCCGTATGTGCTGACAATAAGCCTTCACTGGTCTATATGTACCGTCCTGAGAAGCTTAGAAAGTACTTTATGGAAGATGACGTCAAAGAACTTCTTTCCGAATACGGTTATGAACCTGAAGATCTGGAAGGATGCGTAAAGGCCCTCGTAAGCAAACTTTTTGAATCTGACGAATTCCCGCATGAGATCGGTCTTTTCCTGGGGTATCCGTCAGAGGATGTCAGAGGCTTTATCGAGAACCATGCCTGCGATTCCAAGTGTATCGGATGCTGGAAGGTATACGGCAATGTTGATGAGGCTAAGAAGCGTTTCGAGCTTTACAACAAATGCACGTCTATCTACTGCAGAAGACTTAATGAAGGCAGCACCATAGAAAAGTTAACAACGGCGTGCTGAGCGCCATAGAAAGGAATTACATAAATGAAAACAGCAGTTGTTTTTTGGAGTGGTACAGGCAATACGGAAGCTATGGCTAATGCAGTAGTTGACGGTATGAAGGAGAAGGGAGCAGAGGTAGCTTTGCTCGGACCTTCAGATTTTACGGCAGATAAGGTTGCTGAATTTGACGCAATCGCATTCGGTTGCCCTGCAATGGGTGCAGAAGTTCTTGAGGAAGGCGAATTCGATCCTATGTTCACAGGCATTGAGGGTTCTCTTTCAGGCAAGAAGATCGCTCTCTTCGGTTCATACGGCTGGGGCGACGGCGAATGGATGAGAAACTGGGAAGACCGCTGCAAGGCAGCTGGCGCAAACCTCGTTTGTGACAGCGTTATCGTAAACGATGCACCTGACGCTGACGGCGTTGAGAACTGCAAGGAGTTAGGCGCAGCTCTCGCATCTTAATAACTATCAGGTCAGGCAACTGACCGGAACTGGAGTGAAAATGAGTTACAGAATCGTACTTATAAGACACGGCGAATCTGAATGGAACAAGGCAAACCTTTTTACGGGTTGGACCGATGTTGATCTCTCGGATGCCGGAAGAGAAGAAGCAAAGAACGGCGGAAGACTTCTTAAGGAAGAGGGAATCTCTTTTGATGTATGCTTCACATCCGTTCTTAAGAGAGCTATTCATACGGCAAATCTCGTCCTCGATGAGATGGATGAGATCTATATTCCCCAGATCAAGTCATGGAAGCTTAATGAGCGTCACTATGGTGCGCTTCAGGGCTTGAACAAGTCTGAGACAGCCGAGAAATACGGCGAGGACCAGGTAAAGATCTGGAGACGTTCTTTCGATGTTAAACCTCCGGCATTGGAAGAAGATGACGAGAGAAATCCTGCCAAGCAGCCTGCTTACAAATATGTTGACAAGTACTTCCTGCCTTTGACAGAGAGTCTTGAGACAACGATCGAGAGAGTCATTCCTTATTATCTCGAGACGATCGTACCCGAGATCCGCGCAGGCAAGAGCGTTCTTATCGCAGCACACGGAAACTCTTTAAGAGCTCTCGTTAAATATCTCGATAACATCTCTGATGAAGATATCTTAGGCCTCAATATTCCTACCGGAACACCGCTCGTTTATGAGCTCGGCGATGACTTCAAGGCAATAAGCCACAGATATCTCGGTGACCAGTCTGCTATCGAAGCAAAGATGAAAGCAGTTGCAAATCAGGGCGCGAAAAAGGCGAACTGAAATAATACAAAATCTCATTTGAGATGAAGGAGAACAACATGAACTTTTTGGAAATCGTAAATGTCTACGGAAGAGCAATTCTTGACTCAAGAGGAAATCCTACAGTTGAAGCTGAGGTAACTCTCTACGACGGTACAGTCGGAAGAGGCACGGCACCGAGCGGCGCTTCAACAGGTGAATTCGAAGCTTTGGAGCTTCGTGACGGCGACAAGTCCAGATATCTCGGAAAGGGCGTTAACAAGGCCGTCGAAAATATCAATACAGTAATCAATGATGCACTTATCGGTCTTGATGCTTCAGACATCTATGCAGTAGATAAGGCAATGATCGAAGCTGACGGGACAAAGGATAAGTCCAATCTGGGCGCTAACGCTATCCTTGCAGTATCTATCGCAACTGCAAGAGCAGCAGCTACAGCACTCGATATTCCGCTCTACAGATTCTTAGGCGGCATCCAGGCTACAAAGCTTCCTGTTCCTATGATGAACATCTTAAACGGCGGTGCTCACGCAGACAGCGCTGTTGACACACAGGAATTCATGATCATGCCGGTTGGCGCTCCTTCATTTAAGGAAGGCTTAAGATGGTGTGCAGAAGTATTCCATACATTAAAGAAGCTTATCAAGGAAATGGGCGACGTTACGGCTGTAGGCGATGAGGGCGGTTTTGCTCCCAATAAGCTCGACAGTGACGAAGCTGCTATCGAGAAGATCCTTGAAGCAATCAAGGCTGCAGGTTATGAGCCCGGCAAGGACTTCATGATCGCTATGGACGCTGCATCTTCCGAGTGGAAGAGCGAGAAGGGCAAGGGTTTCTACCATCAGCCCAAGTCCGGCAAGGATTTCACATCAGACGAGCTCATCGCTCACTGGGAATCCCTTGTTGATAAGTATCCTATCATCTCCATCGAGGACGGCCTTGATGAGGAAGACTGGGAAGGCTGGCAGAGAATGACAGCTAAGATCGGCAACAAGGTCCAGCTCGTAGGCGATGACCTTTTCGTAACCAATACGGAGAGGCTTTCCAAGGGTATCGCACTCGGTGCAGGCAACTCCATCCTTATCAAGCTCAACCAGATCGGTTCTGTATCCGAGACATTGGAAGCAATCAAGATGGCTCACAAAGCAGGCTATACCGCAATCTCTTCACACAGATCAGGTGAGACAGAAGATACTACTATCGCAGATCTCGCTGTTGCTCTTAACACTTGCCAGATCAAGACAGGTGCTCCGAGCCGTTCCGAGAGAGTTGCTAAATACAACCAGCTTTTGAGGATCGAGGAAGAATTGGGCGACGCAGCAGATTATCCGCAGATGCGCGCATTTAACGTTAAGAAATGATTTCTCCTCTGTTTATACATCATGTCTAGGGGGGGCTGCCGTCAGATGAAGGCGGCAGTCCTTCTCCCTTTTAAAACAGGAGGTTTTATGAGCCTTAGAGAATCGGGGCAAATGTATCTGGAATCTGTATTGCAGCTTTCCGAAAATGGAAGGCCGGTCCGTTCTTTGGATGTTGCAAATCACTTAGGTTTCTCGAAGCCGAGCGTAAGCCGTGCAATGGGAAAACTAAAGACCGAGGAATATATAAAGATCGATCCCCAGGGGTATATTACTCTGACTGAGAAAGGGGAGAGTATCGCTAAGAACATCTATGAGAAGCGTATTGTCTTAAAGGATTTCATCATGTCTCTCGGCGTTGATGAAGAGACTGCTTCAGGTGATGCTTGCAGGATCGAACATGTGTTGAGCGACAAAACATTTGAAGCATTAAAGGAATCCAGAAAAACATAACATAGACAAACCAACCTTTACCCGAATGGCACAAAAACTAAATGGGGAGCATCATTTGAGGCTCCCCATTTAATTCTTAATGGTTGTACACTGAATGTGATTTTCATTAGTAACAAAAACGCTGAAAAATGCCCGAAATTCAACGTTTTTTGAGCAATAATCTTTTGAGTTTTGCCATAAACCCACCAAAATGGTATATAATTCATTTGAAGTTAGTTACAACTAACTATCTGATTAGATTGGGGTACCTTAAATGGCACTTTTGGAAATAAAAAATCTCAAGGTAGCAGTAGAGGACAAGACGATCCTTAACGGTGTCGATCTCAAGATCGAACCGGGCGAGATCCATGTCCTCATGGGACAGAACGGTGTAGGAAAATCAACTCTCGTATCAGCGGTAATGGGCAATCCTTCATATGAAGTGGAGGGCGGCCAGATACTTTTCGACGGGGAAGTCATTACTGATGCTTCGCCTGACGAGAGAGCGCGAAAAGGAATCTTTATGTCATTCCAGAATCCTCTGGAGATTCCCGGAGTCACGATGGAGAACTTCTTAAGAACAGCAAGAGGTTCGATCAAGGGAACAAAGGAAAAGATCGTTGCTTTCAGACGCGAACTCGAAGAGAAGATGGATGCGCTCGGCATGGATCATGCATATGCTGACAGATACCTTAACGTCGGTTTCTCAGGCGGAGAGAAGAAGAAGGCTGAGATATTGCAGCTCCTTATGCTCCAGCCGAAGCTTGCATTTCTGGATGAGACAGACTCAGGCCTTGACGTCGATGCGGTAAAGACCGTAACCCAGGGCATCAGACACTTCCATAACAAGGAAAACTCTCTGGTCATCATTACTCATAATGCGAGTATCCTTGACGGACTTGATGTCGATAAGGTCCACGTAATCGGCAAGTGCAAGATCTTAAGAACAGGAGACAGAAGTCTTATCGACAGGATCAATGAATTTGGTTATGCCTCAGTAACGGAAGAGGTGTGATCATGTTTGAAGTTGAAGAGAAGACCAGGGTCGATGCGATTGACCGCACCCTGTATGATTTTAAGGACAAACTTGATCCTGCAATGATAGTCAATTCAGGTCTTACTGAGAAAGTGGTAAGACAGATCTCACTGGAAAAGGAAGATCCTGAATGGATGGCTGAATTCAGGTTTGAAGCGCTGAAGACTTATAACTCACTTGATATCCCTACATGGGGACCGCCGATCGACGGACTTGATATGGATAATATCGTTACTTATGTACGTCCTAAGGGCGAGATGAGCGCAAAGTGGGAAGATGTTCCGGAAGATATCAAGAATACATTTGAGAAGCTCGGTATTCCTCAGTCTGAGCGTAAGTCGCTTGCCGGTGTAGGTGCCCAGTACGATTCTGAAATCGTCTACCATAATGTGCGAAAAGAAGTTGAGGCACAGGGCGTAATCTATACAGATATCGAGAGTGCATTGAAGGGTGATATGGCTGATGTCGTCAGATCACACTTCATGAAGCTGATACCTCCCACAGACCATAAGTTTGCGGCGCTTCACGGTGCTGTATGGTCAGGTGGCTCTTTCGTATACGTTCCTAAGGGCGTATCTGTAGAGATCCCGCTGCAGTCTTATTTCAGACTCAATGCACCTGGTGCAGGACAGTTCGAGCATACTCTCATTATCGTTGAAGATGATGCATATCTGCACTTCATCGAAGGCTGCTCAGCTCCTAAGTACAACATCGCTAATCTCCATGCAGGATGCGTTGAGATCTATATCGGCAAGAATTCACGTGTAAGATATTCGACGATCGAGAATTGGTCCAAGAACATGTATAACCTTAATTCCAAGCGTGCTATTGTTGAAGAGGGCGGAATAATCGAATGGGTATCAGGTTCATTCGGTTCACACACGTCCTATCTCTATCCTATGAGCATCCTCAAAGGCGATAATTCCAGAATGGAATACACGGGCATTACTTTCGCAGGTGAAGGCCAGGAGCTGGATACGGGCGCCAAGGTAATCCATATGGGAAGAAATACAAGTTCTCATATCACGACCAAGTCGATCTCCAGAGACGGCGGCAAGTCCAACTTCAGATCTGAAGTAAAGATCACCCGTGAAGCTGAGAACAGCAAGTCCGCAGTCACATGCGAGTCCTTGATGCTCGATGACCAGTCCAGATCTGACACGATCCCTGTATCAGATATCAGAAACAGCAAGGTCGACATCGGTCATGAAGCAAAGATCGGAAGGATCAGCGAAGATTCGATCTTCTATCTGATGAGCAGAGGCTTATCTGAAGACGATGCAAAGGCCCTTATCGTAGGCGGTTTTGCCGAGCCAATCGCGAAAGAACTTCCGGTCGAGTACGCAGTTGAAATGAACAATCTGATCAATCTTGAGATGAAAGGCAGCATAGGCTGACAGAGGTATTGTTATGAGTTACAGAGTAAATACTATTCCGATGCCTACATGGAACCACCTGAAGGTTAATTATGCACCGGAAGTTTTCGAGAGAGACATAAATAATTCCAAAAAGCTGGAAAAATATTCCGTAAGTCCTGTTTTCGATGACATGGTAAGCGGTGCGGGAGCAGATTTTGACAACGACGTTAAAGCTAATGCATCGGTAATCAAGTGCAAGAGTGTGGCTGCAAAAAGCGGGGATAACACTTTCGTATCAGAATATAAGGAAGGCGTTGTAAGAGAATGCCTTGAAGTATTTGAAGGAGCCGAAGCCGAGCTTGTTCAGATAATTGATTCTGAGAATGAAGAGCAATTGGATATCCTGACACAGGTCTATGCTCACAGGGATGCTAAAGTAAAGCTTTATCTGCTTAATCTGTCGGGTATCCGTTCAGACGTCAGGAGCGGTGTTGCAATTAAAGCCGAAGAGAACGCTGATATTGAAGTAGTCAGGATTGCTATAGGAAGCCTCCGTGCACTTTACGGAATCCGTTCAGAACTTATCGGCGATAACAGCCGCTGCAACGTAACAACGGCATATCTTGCTGACAACGACGAAGTGCTCGACATGAATGACAGCACTAACTTCTACGGTAAGGAAACATTCTCAGAGATCAAGGCAATCGGACTTCTGTCAGGACGCGCTTATAAGACTTTGAGGAAGACTGTCGACTTCAAGCGCGGATGCGTGCATGCGATCGGTCACGAAGGCTAAGATACCGTAATGCTTTCCGATGAAGTAATAAATCTTACAACACCGCTCATCCTCTGCGGAGAAGAGTGGGTCGAGGGAATGCATGCGGCAACGACGACCAGACTTGATGACGATATGCTCTTCTATCTCCAGTCAAGGGGAGTGCCGTTAAGAGACGCGAAGCGCCTGATCATCGAATCCAGGTTCTCGCCTGTTGTCGACATGATCGCTAATGAAGATATTAAAAACAGAGTAACGAAATCAATGGGAGAAAGACTCGATGCTCTCTCAGTATTATAAGAAAGACTTTAAGATACTAAGTAAGCTCGAAAACGATATGCGCATGGTATATCTCGATAACGCTGCGACAACGCAGAAGCCGGATGTGGTGCTGGCTGCCGTTAAGAGATATTACACAGGCGACAATGCAAACCCCCACAGGGGAGTTTACGAGCTCGCAATGAGAGCGACTGATGTACATGAGAATGCAAGACAAGTAATTGCAGCTTTTCTGAATGCCGAGCGGGCTGAAGAGGTGATCTTCACCCGCAACGCAACAGAAGCACTTAATCTTGTTGCTTACAGTTATGGTCTTGCAAATCTTAAAACAGACGATGAGATAGCGGTTGCCGTATCGGAACATCACAGTAATCTCGTTCCGTGGCAGCGCGTAGCCGAAGTAACCGGCGCCAAAGTTGTTTATCTCTATCCAACCGAACAGGGTGAATATACCGAAGAAGAACTGACTTCGAAGATAGGAAGCTCTACCAAGATCCTGGCCATGGCCCATGTATCCAATGTGTTGGGAATCGAAAATCCCGTAAAGCTTGCCTCAAGACTTGTTCATCAGAACGGCGGTATAGCTGTCATTGACTGTGCACAGAGCGTAGCGCACATGAAGGTCAACGTCAGGGATATGGATGCTGATTTTGTGGCATTCTCCGGACATAAGGTCTACGGACCGATGGGAATAGGTGTTCTTTACGGTAAATATGAATTGCTGGATGCTATGCCTCCGTTCCTAAGCGGCGGCGACATGATCTCCCACGTTCATGAGAGCGGCACGACATATGCCAAGCCACCGAGAAAATTCGAAGCCGGAACGTGCAATCTGGGCGATGAAGCGGGCCTTGTCGAAGCAATACGTTATGTGGAAGCAATAGGCCTTGATAAGATCAGAGAACACGAGACAGAGCTTTGTAAGAAAGCCTTAGAAGGATTAAATGCACTCGGACGGATCGATATCTATCCGTCCGGTTCAGATAAATCCGGGAGCCTTATATCTTTTAATATCAGAGGCGTTCATCCGCATGATGCTGCCACGATAATGGATTCTTATGGCGTATGCGTCCGAGCAGGTCACCATTGCGCAGAACCATTAATGGAAAGGCTGGGGATCGGGTCATGCCTCCGCGCAAGCTTTGCGATCTATAACGACATGGACGATGTTGACATATTTATCCGCTCTGTAGAGCAGACAAGGAAGGTAATGGGAATTGGATCTTAAAAGCTTATATTCTCAGATAATAACGGAAAACAGCCGAGCTGCTCACAACAGAAGGCCCGTGCCAGGTGCTACGGTAAGTCTTGAAGGCAACAACCCGACTTGCGGTGATGATATCGTTCTTCAGGTGAAGATCGAGAACGGCATCATAGAAGACTTGGGCTTCATCGGAAGCGGCTGCGCCATATCGCAGGCATCCGCATCTCTCATGATCGACCTGATCAAGGGGAAGACTGTTGAAGAGGCAAAAGGCCTTGTCGATCTCTATCTTCGAATGATCAAGGGCGAAGCTGATGAGAAGGAATACATAGACAGGCTTGAAGACTGCTCGGCATTGGCCGGTGTAGCGAAAGTCCCTGCCAGAGTTAAGTGCGCGGTTCTTGCCTGGCACACACTGGAAGACGCCCTGAACCAGCAGCCGGACTGAACACCGACATTGATTTTTGCTTTATTACGGCCGGTAAACATACCGGCTTTTTCTTTTATGATTTACTGAATTCACAGATTCTTATTATTTATTAGCTTAATAGTGTCCCCATTCTGTCCCCGGTGCTTTGTTATCATCGGAGTGTAAGACTAGGCAATTTGTAAAAATAGGACATGATTATGAAGCGCATTAACTATCGTATCTTATCCAAAAAGCTCGTTGCTATCGTTCTGGTCTCGGCAATGACAGCTTCCGTAATCATGTCCTATGACAAAGCAGGCCAGTTCTTTAATTCCATTAGAACCGTTTTCGCTGATGAGGTCGAAGATGCAGATGTGTCTTCGACCGAGAGCGAGGCTCCCGTTGTAGAGAACACAGCAGCTCCCGTTGAAACCACGATCGAGAATGTGACACCGGAAGAGAAAAATGAAACTGATGTCATCGATGTTACAGAAGGAGAAAATGAAACGGGTTTCACGGATATCGAAAACACAGAGCCGGCAGAACCCGAGACAACAGAATCCACAGAAACAGATATAAAAGAAACAGAAAGTTCTGAAGAGGTTCCTTCAGAGCCTGAGAATAATGAGACAAAGCCCGCTAAGCCTGATATCGAGCTCAAAGAGCGCAGGATCAAGGCTGAAGGCGAAGATATATACGTTTCAGGCCTTTTACCTACAGACGTTAAGGTTACTGCAGAGAAAGCAGAGGTCGAAGTCAGCGGTGCAAAGGTTATCGCAGCTTACGACATCAAGGTCTTTGATAAGGAAGGCAACGAATGGCAGCCTGCTGAGCCCCTCAAGATTGAGGTAGCATCGGAAGAATGTAACAGTGTTACAAAAAATGAAACAGAGGTCATTTATGTTCCTGATGAACTTGCGGAAAGCGGCAAGCCTGTCGATATCAAGAATAAGAAGGTCGAGAAGATCGATTCTGATGTCAAAAACGGCAAGGTTGAATTCGAAGCAGGGCATTTCAGTGTCTATGTTATCATCGAGCACGAGGATGAGAGCACCGTTGTTACGCCCAGAGTCAAGTTCCATTTTATCAGTGCCGATTTCAGCAGCCCGATGACTGACGGTAATACTTCTTACTATGCCGTAGATCCTTATGAATTCTATAATAAGAGTGAGAATAAGGACAAACAAAATTCCCAGATATTGAAAGATGATGAATCGCTCGAGCTTATCGCGGATCCTGTAAATACCGCGACGAAGCATTTTTATGGCTGGTATGTTGTAGATCCGTATGTGAAGAGCGGAGAGACTGATGAATACGGAATAGGTAAAAATAATAATAAACTTTATTATACATGGCCGGCTAAACCCGACCATATCGCATTTGAGAAGCCTATCTCCATCAGTGAGAAAAATGTCAGTGTCGGAGATACGGTTAATTGGTCATTAGATGGAGTTACAGGATCCGGTGCTGTCGATAAAGACGGCAATGTGCACGTCCTTGTTGCGCCCGTATATGAGAACTATCATTTTGTGAACTTTATGCAGTTCGCGCACGATTCCGGAGCAGGATCCAGCGCTTCCAACCTGATGACGCGCAAGCTTTTGGTGTTCGGCGGTGCTTCTTCCGCAGAAGTCAAGGTCAGCGATGTTGCGGCAACCAGCACAGATGCTGTCCGCCTCATCTTTAAAGGCTGGGAGTATTATGACGGCACTGATTGGGTCAAAGTTGAAACTATTGACTATAACGGAAACGAGCTCAAGGATCCCGGAAAAGACGGAAAATATATCACTGTCACAGGAGATATTGATCTCTATCCTATCTTTATCGAAGCCCGCTGGGCGGATTTTAACGTTGGTATCTCCGGCAACGGTGCCACCTATGTCGAATCACGCTATCTGATGGCATGGGAGGAAACCGGTGTCAACGCTTCTCTTTCGGAAATCGAAAGGCAGAGCATATTAACAAAGCTTGATGCGCCTACACGTAAGGGATACGACTTCGGCGGTTGGTTCGCAGACATCGAGAATTATAATCCCAATACCGGAGAGTTTACCGGAGGCAGACAAATCACCGGAACTACGATTACTGACGGCAAGGTCAGCGTTCTTACAGGCACGACTATTACCGGCATGGAGGGAGGCAGCAAGGCTTGGGAAGTTTCTGACGGCAAGCTTAAATTCTACTACGGGCTTTCTCGTCTGACACTCTATGCAAAATGGATCCCTGCGGCGACCAACATCTCTATCGTTTACTGGACGGAGAATGCACAGGAGCAGAATTATGTTGCACCTTCCGATCCGAAAGACGATTATACATCCGCTTCCGTAAAGATTATTTCGACTACAGACCTGAATGCTCAGCTTGGCACAAGCTATGCTTCCGGATCTACGCTGCCCCTGTCAGCTCTAAAAAACTTCAAGGTTAATTCGGTTTCAATATTGAACGAGCAATACCTGGACGAGGCCGGAGCAGTACCTGCGGATGAGAAAAAGTTCTACGACCTGGACGAGAACCTATCTGACGCATCCGTTGTCATAAACGGCGACGGAACTACGGTCATCAACGTTTATTTCAGTCGCAAGGTCTTTAAGATCGTATTCCACATTGGCCGTGACGGTTACGTAAAATCAGGCGGACACCAGAAACCGGCCGATACGCCTGATACCTGGGATGGCAACTGGATAGAATACATGTTCAAGGACTCGAAGGTTACGGCTTTGGGCTATACCAATTCGCATAATGCCTCGGAATCATACTCGGGGACATATTCGATGTCTTATAAAGGCAATACCTATGATTCGACCTACGTCACTACAAATGCGAATGTCATGGGTGATTATGATCCGGCGGATGATGAGGCCAACCTGTACGTCATCAAGGCAAAGTACGGCGCTTACATCGGTGACCGCTGGCCTTCGCCGTCCAATCCGAATTTCACTTTTGCCGGACCCGACAATTCGAAATATACGTTGTACATCTGGGCTGCTTATTACGGAAGCCTTTATTGCCGTATCGCCAATGAACGAAATACCGTCGGCAATCCTCAGGGTGCAAACCCGGATATCAACGGCGTATACCAGTATATGTCTGCGGAACTCTGCAGCAACCGAGCCGGAGATGCAATTATCAACGAAAATCAGGTTCACCATCTGGTGGCTTGGTTCGGAGAAAAGAATAAATCCACCAGATTTAAGCAGTATCATATCCTCTACGAGGCAATTCCGGGCACTTACGATCCGAATACTGCCCACATTGTCTCAGGAAATGATTACCAGTCATATAATCTGACCACTTGGAGCCAGGAACACACCGCAGGTGATAAGAGCGAGATCGCAGGGCGCAATTTCATAGAGCTTTCAGATTCTCCGAGATTCCTCATCTCAAACCTGGAACCTCAGTTCCAGCTGGTTGACACGCCTGATGGCTATGAACTCTTCTACAGCTGCTATAACCCTACACAGGTTACAAATCCGGATATATCCGGCCAGAAGGATTATCACATATACTTCTTCCTCAGACCGAAGCAGTATAACCTGACCTTCATGTACGAGAACGAGGCGGACCATAAGACAGATACCTATTACTATACACAGTCTCTTGCGGATGCAAACAAGTATGATCCGCCGTCAAGGACAGGTTATGAATTCCTTGGCTGGTATACCAATGAAGCCGGCATAGGCGAACCTTTCGATTTTGCGAACAGCACTATGCCTAAAGCCAATGTGTTGCTTTATCCGGTCCTGAAAGCGCTTAAGTACAAGGTGGAGATCGATCCGAACGGTGGTGAGATCGACCATATCAACCATGATGAAACATCTTCGTATGACGGTTCCGGCAGAGGAGCGTTTAACCGCGGTGTTCTCTATAAGCTGGATCCGGTCACTGGCCAGCAGGTCTTAGATGACCAGAATCAGCCGATCGTAGAGCGTCCTGCTGACAGCGGATACCGCCGTGACCAGTCCACCTACTTCAACGGCACCTATGGCGAAAGGATCGGTCAATACACTCTCAGTCCGAAGAATTATGTACAGCTGAGCGATAAGGACGCGGCAACTTACCGCGGCCATGTCTACTACTATGTCAACATGCAGTATAAAGATACTGACGGCGGCGAACGCGGACTCCCGTCTGACTTGCGTAATGCGCTGTATGTCGATGGCACATACGGCACCGGTATGTATAAGAACAATGATGCCTCTCAGGGCTATACCGAGCTTTACGACTTGTATGATTTCTATTACAAGGTAGCCGAAGCAAACAAGAATAATGGTTCTCGCCCTGATATTACGCTCCTTAGCTTTGACCAGTGGAAAGCTACTTACGTTTCCACACAGAAATACCGTCACATCACAGAAAGCGAGCACTGGACCTTTATGGGCTGGTACAGGGTTTATGATAACGGTTCCGAGGCTTCCATGCCTTACAACTTCAACGACCCCGTCTATGGTGAGATCAAGCTCCGCGCTAAATGGCGACTCGACGGTGGCATCTATATCAGATACAATCCTTATTTCATCGTAGAGGAGAACGGTCAATTCACCGCCGTCATCGGCGATATTGAACGGTGGACTGATCCTGCTCTTCCGGCAACGCAGCTCTATGCCGACCAGTCGTTAACGAACATCCTGAGGGCGCCCACGCATGTAACGGAGAATTGGGTGTTCCGTGGCTGGCGTGTGGTAAGGCCGGACGGGAACAGCAGTACGATCACTGTTAACGGACAGCAATACACCTACCAGCAATGGACACCGATCCAGTTCGACGAAAACGGAAACCCGATCTACTACAGCCCCGGCGACGATTTTACCGTAAATTCAGCGCTGGTTACCCAGACCGATGGACACGGCGGCATCATACACATGCAGGCGTATTACGAGCGTGTCAGTGATTCTTACCGCAGGCCGGATGTTACCAACCTGATCCTCGATGCGAATAATGCTCATGACGGATATGTGAACGAAACTGATTCCACGCTCCTTCCGGCTCTTAGCGGCCCTGGAAGTTCTTACATCAATACGACGGATGGAAGCCATCCGACGCAGATCCTGCTCGGCGATTTCCAGTCCAATATTTCGCTGCACCTGTACCGCTATGCCACAATTAAGTCGTATAATCAGATCACGGGAAGGAATTTTTTCGCACATAAAAATGACTATTTGTTGCTGGGATTTGACGAAAACTCTGATCCGAACAGACCGACGACCACAAAACCTTATATCCCTGCTTATGCTGCGGATTCAGTTATAGCAGTCACCAGAAACGATGCAAGGACTCTCTATGCCATGTGGGAGCCCATGGTATACGTTACCTTTGTCAACACTACTGACAAGAAGATCACCATAAATCTTTCCGGAAGCGGAAACAGCACCATCAGCATTGTCAACAAGGCGACCGGTGAATTCGACCGTGAGGCGGCAACGAGCACGATCACCGTTCCCGCAAAGTCGGGTGACGTAAACGGTGAGGTCAAGATCGTCCTCCCGGGTGCGGTTGCAGGCACTGATACCGTTACGGCAACGGCGACTAACGATCACCTCGGTTATAAGCTGAAAGTCAACGGCGTATTCGGCTCGACCGATTCTTACGGCACCGGCAGCGACAAGATCCCGTTTGGCGGAACCGCAACTTATACAGGCACTCTGGTGACCAATCCTACAGGCATCATTGTCACCTATACTGAAGAACCCGTTCTTCAGGTCATTTATAATGTAAACGGCGGTATCTGGACGGAATCATCAGAGAACTACGTACATGCTTCAGGCGATCTGTACACGATTGACTCAGAAAAGATCGTTAATAATTCCTACCGTCCTTCTGACCCGGATCACAACAGCAAGATTTTCATCGGCTGGACGACCAACTCGGATATTGCTTCTCATTCAGACTTCAGCTCCGATACAGCGGTTACATGGGGAGAGACGACCATTACTCCGGATTCAGGCTCCAATGTGCTGGAAAAGATCAAGAGCGACTACCTCTGGGACTTCAGTCAGCAGCCTCCCTACAATCAGACCCTGTACGCCGTTTGGAGTGATACCGTTATGGTAAGATACAATATCGTATATGGCAATATTAATGCTAATCCGGTCAAGCTCCATACCTGGAACGGTCCGGCTGTGACCAATACTCCCGGTGCGTACGCTTTCTATCAGGACAGCTCGGATCTGCGTTATGTCACATATACTGTGGCTAAAGGCGAATGTGTCCCTAAGCCTGCTGATCCATCGCCAAATTCCGAAAAAACCGGGTGGGTCTTCATCAAATGGCTTAAATATAACTCTACGACAGACGGATACCGGTCAAGTGCTAAAAACATTGATCAGAACGTTCAGACTGTTCTTAACAATTATGGTTTTGACTTTACGCAGCCTGTTACTGAGAACGTAACGCTGGTTACTTCCTGGACGGAAAGAAAGCGTCAGACCTTCACCTTTACCGTGGAAAACCGTACGGAGGGAGGAAACTCAGCTGACGAATTTGATTACAATATCGAGATCCAGAACGTTCAGGTCTGGGGTAAAATGAACAGCAGTGCATTAGAATACGGTGCACCGAACAGCACGTGGGGTTCTGTGTCTACGAGACTCAAGAACAATCAGCAGTATATGGTCACGATCACGGTTACTAGAACAACAGCCGAGCCTTATGAGTACAGTGTGTGGATCACAGTTACCGATAAAGACGGCCTTGTGGTAAAAGAGGACTACCTGCAGCAATGTGTAAAGCAAAAGGTTTACGACTATGTCTCTGACTATAGGTACACGCTGAATATCACTCAGAGTCAGAAGAACGGCTACACATCGGAGGTTTTCGTAGAAAACGTGGTTCCTGAGAACAACATTACCTATTCAACAGATAACTCCACATTGTCCTACACCTTTGCGGTGGAACAGGCAACCAGAAGACCACAGAATTTTACAAGCAACGATAATGCCTTTGAGCCTGATGAGAACAACAGCCTTACTGTAGTCTTCAAAAACAAGGGCACAGCTTTGATCACTCCGACCGGAGTCACTTCCAATGTGCATCCATATGCACTGTTACTGGCTTCCAGCCTGCTGCTGGTACCGGTCGTGCTGAAGCGCAGGCGCAGGAAGAAGAAAGAGAACGAATGAACAGATGCTCGATCATTAATAGGTCAAAAGTAAATATTTATTGATTATATAAGGTGTGATTTTATAAATTACGTGAAATAAAGAAAGGGGGCAGGAGCAAAGCGAAAATGATTAACAAAGTGTGACACTTTTCGAGAAATGTATCAAAAATGCTTAAAGTGTCCCATTTCTGTCCCTAACCAAATGGTATAAAAAAGTTACAACAAACATCAAACTACAAACAAATTCAAAAACTCAAAACTGATGACTAATGAGGAGGATACTAATATGAAACGCATATTACGAAAAGTAGCAAGTATTTTCGTTGCTACAGCTATGGTAGCCGCGCTGGGCGTATCAGCAATGGCTGCTGAACTGCCGGAAGAAGGCGTAACAGGTGATAAAAATCCTGCTACTGCTCTTGAAACAACTCTGGTAATTCAGAAGGATCTTAAGGTTTACAATCCTTCAGCTGATGAAGTCTATGGACCTGGCGTAAGCTATACATATACTATTGGAGCCGGTTCAGCAGAAAAGGAAATTACAGATGTAGACGGCGTTAAGGCATTAACAAAGGCCGGCGTTGGCACCCCGACTATTACAGGAGCGGTTGCTTATCCGAATAATGAAAAGGTAGATGCAGCGCCTGCTGGTGCATCTAACCTTAAGCCTATTACAATAAGCTTTGATGGTGTTATATTCCCCGGTGCAGGTGTCTATCGTTATGTAGTTACTGAGACATGTTCAAACAAAGCTGCTGTCGGAGTAGTTGGCGATAATGCAACTGAAACTGTCCGTTATCTCGATGTTTATGTAAGAGATCCTAAGGACGGCGAGACAGCAGGTTACAAGATCTACGGCTACGTTTTGTTTGCGGTTGATGATAATATCGACGGATCTACTGCTGCCAGCAACAATCTTGATGATGTAGTTAAGACACAGGGTTTTGTTGACACAACAACAGGTTCAGGTTCCGGCGCAGCAACACTTAAGGCAGATGCATACTATACTTATAATCTTGAAGTAAAAAAGACACTTGTTAATGATGCTGCTAATAATGACCATGGTTTCCCGTTCACATTGACATTCACCAAACCTGATGGTGTCAGCGGTAATTTCAATCTTATCTCTTCTGATGGCGATCCTTTAGCTATGGATGCAAGTATAACAACAACTATCGCTAATGGTAATTCAGTTACATATACCGGTATCCCTTGCGGAACAACAGTCGGTATCTCTGAGAAGAACGATATAGACGCTAAGATCTATTATGTAACTACAAGCGGAGCTGAGACGGATCTTTCTAACGTAATGCTTGAGCCTCAGGCTAATACTGATCCTGTTACAGTTACTACAACGAAGGGTGCAGAAGGCGAAGATAAGACAGTTGAATTCACAAATGAATACGTTCTTATCTCACCTACAGGCGTAGCTCTTGCAATCCTTCCGTTCGTAATTCTCTTTACATTCGGTGTAGGATTCCTGGTTGCCGGTACAGCTAAGAGAAAAGAAGACGAAGCTTGATACGGAAAGGTATCCGAATCGCTAAGGTTATCGGTTAAAATGAATTTAAGGGGTGCGGATGCTGATGAAGCATCCGTACCTTCTTTAAAAACCACAGGGGAGTAATAAGAGGTAGCCATATGAGTGAGAATACTAATATAGAGAAGAGAAATGAGGAGAATTCTGTAGTTTCCGGTACACAGAAGACTATCGGCAAGGCCAAGTCACAGATGAGATCCCTCCATTTCTCACTCCTGAGCATCCTGATAATCATAATTCTCGTGTGGCTCATGCTGGGAGTTGTTTTCGGAATCATGAAGGCTCCTTCGAATGATATGTCTCCGAGAGTCGATTACGGAGATCTGCTCCTTTATTTCAGATTTGACAGAAAGTTCGACGTTAATGAGGTAGTAGTCATCAATAAGAACGATACGATCTACCTTGGAAGAGTAATTGCCGTAGGCGGCGATACAGTCGATATCACTGATGAAGCTCATCTGATCGTCAACGGCAATGCGATCAAAGAACCTAAGATCTACTACACAACGCCCCGTTACGAGGGCTATGAGGAATTCCCCCAGACTATTCCCGAAGGCGAATATTTCATCCTGGTAGACAGGCGAGAGGGCGGAGAAGACAGCCGTTACTACGGTACGGTTAAGGCAAAAGAGATCAAAGGCTCAGTTGTTACTTTGATAAGGCGTAACAATTTGTAATCTCCTAAGTAGTATAGAGGCATCATATGAAGACAGTATGCAGCATCGTTAAGATCATTGAGACGGTTATGAGAGCGATTGTAGCCGTTGTTGCAGTGATCATCATAATGTTTGCTGCATACTCTCTCTATGATACGTTCTATATCAACCAGCACGCGTTCTCATCCTACGAATTAAAGCAGTTCAAGCCCCTTCCTGTTGATACAAACGATGGAAGCAAGGGTAAGGATAATGGCGACGGAAGCGGATCTGATTACGATCAGGACAGCTTTGCAAGACTTAAAGAAGTCAATGAGGATGCCAGAGGCTGGATCACTGTCTACGATACTAATATCGACTATCCTGTCGTTCAGGGCGAAGATGACCTTGAATATGCCACCAAGGATATCTACGGCAAGACAAGCATTACCGGTGCGATCTATCTTAAGACAGACAACTCGGAAGATCTTTCCGATCCCTACAATGTTATCTTCGGCCACCACATGGATAACGGTGCCATGTTCGGTGATCTCGAAAAGTATAAGAAAGAAGATTATTTCAATTCTCACTTGGGCGGCTGGCTCTATGCGGGCGGCAGATACTATAAGCTCGACGTTTTCGCTGTCATGCTGACTGACGCTTACGATGAGAATGTTTACGATATAAAGGCGCTTACGATAAGCGAGAGGATCAAGTATATCCTCACTCATTCCGAATTCTACAGGCTCTTGAGCGACTCCGACAGACAGGCTCTCGAATTGTTCGAGAAGGAGGGAGCTGCCGTGCTTGACCAGCTCCAGAAGTCCGGAGACCCTGCCATGATACTGGCGCTCTCCACATGCGAATCCGCCATTACAAACGGTCGAATCGTTGTTTTCTGCAAAGCTATTCCTGTCGATTACAAGGATATTCCGGGATTTGCGGACAACGGCGGTGAGAACGGCGGCAATAGCGGTGGAAACAACAATGATACTCCCACTGTTATCGACAGGCTCACAGCGATCGGACACCCCTTCGGATCCGAGAACTGGGCATTCCTTAACGTTGTATGCGTTATTTACTGCATCGTCGTAGTACTGCCTTTTACAAAGGCAAGGATCAAGTTCAGCCAGAGCAAGGCAGCAAAGAAGATCAGGGATCTTTATTCCGGATACGGATACAGCGGCTCTGATGCCATGGCGATCATAAGATACGGCGATAAGATCAAGGATAAGCTCAAGAGATTCCGTTTAAGGGTCAACACCGGTACTGCTATTGAGATATTCATTCTGTGTTCTTCAGTTCTTGTATTCTTCCTTACCGAAGATATGACGACTCCGGTGGTCATGTGCGACAAGTATACGCCGGTCATGATAGCAATTAGTGCTATTATGTTTATAGTTGATGTTGTATGCTTTGTTTATAGAGATATAAGAATCTTGACACCTGAAGAAGTAGCACAGATGAACAAACCGGAAGGCTTGAATAAATAATGGAAGTTGAGTACTTACTGGCAGCATTTGAGATCTGGGGAATTCTGATATGTTCCGGCATCGGAATATACTTTCTCGTGGTCAGAAAGATCAACAACAGAGCAGATTCCGTTATGTGCATCATGCAGTTCGTTACGGCTGCCACCTTAACATTTGACGTCGGTGTAGTTGTAAGCCAGAATGTCGACGAGCCCTGGGCGCATGTGGTTTTCCGGTTATCGATGCTTGCTACGATGCTCCTTCAGTATCTGATGGTCGCGCTGTTCGTGGGATTTGTTAAGTATCTTGCAAGAGCAGGTAAGGCGTCGAACGCTATAGCTACGTTCACTTATTACTTTGCTGCAGGCTGCGCTCTGACCAGTATTATCTCCGCGAAATACACTCACTGGTACTATCTTATCGATGAGCACAACGTCTATCACAGACAGCCTTTGTATAATGTCGCTCTTGTTCTTATCGGTGTATTGTATGTTCTTGTCGTTCTCCAGATAATAATCTGTGCAAAGAGGCTCATGGTAAAGCAGATCATAAGCCTGCTCCTTTATGTAACGATCCCGTTCTCGATGGTAGTCCTTCAGGTTATCTTTAAGCCCGGCATCGGCCTTACCAACATCGGAATGTCGATCTCGCTGATCATTATCTTCATTGTAAATAATGTCCGGATCACCTATCTCGAGGAAGCGCTCAATAAGAAAGTACTCCAGCAGAATATGGTGCTCTTAAACCAAAATAAGGTCATTGCCGAGAAGAAGGAAGAGATCGAGAATCTCCAGCTCAACATGGTAATCACCCAGATGCAGCCGCACTTCGTCTTCAATGTCCTGAATATCATTTATTATCTGTGTGCAAAAGACACAAAACTTGCACAGACCGCCATAGACAGGTTCTCAAGTTATTTAAGAGCGAATATCGATTCACTTGTATCAGATGACCTGGCACCGTTCAGCAAGGAGCTTGAGCACGTAAAGAATTACCTTGATCTCGAGAAGCTCCGTTTCGATGACGATCTTCAGATCGAATACGACATCGGACCTTCTGATTTCCATATTCCCATGCTCGTTGTTCAGCCACTGGTCGAAAATGCCGTCAAACACGGTATTGCCAAGAGCCCTAATGGCGGAAAGGTTATAATCAGAACAATTGAGGATTTTGAGAATTTCTATATCTATGTCGTTGATAACGGCGTAGGTTTTGACCCCAAGAAGAAGCCGGCTAATGACGGCAGATCACATATCGGCATTGAGAACGTGCGTTTCAGGATCGAGAAGAGGGTAAACGGAGAACTCGATATTTTCTCGACAAAGGGCAAGGGCACCACTGTTGTAATCACAGTTCCCAAGCTCCCCGGCGAGAAGAGCAAGTCAATGCCTGATGATGACAACGAAGATGAGAAGCCCGCTGCCAACGGATAAGGAGAACGATTGAATGAACATTATTGCTGTAGATGATGAGAAGTTATCGTTAGAAGCTCTTGTTTCGGCCATAAAAGAGAACCTTCCGAACGAGACGATCAATGCGTTCAGGAAAATGACTGATGCTGAGGTCTTCGTCGGCAGGAACGGCTGCGATATTGCTTTCCTTGATATCGAAATGAGAGACGGCGACGGTATTACGCTCGCCAAGAACATCCAGACAATGAACCCTAAGGTAAACATTGTATTTGTTACCGGATATGGCGATTTTACGGGCGAAGCATTCTCGCTCTATGCATCTGCATACATAATGAAGCCCGTTACCACCGAGAAGATCAAGAAGGCCTTGGAGACCTTAAGATACGGCCAGGTCCTTGAATCAGGTCAGATCAAGGCTGTTACATTTGGCAATTTTGAAGTTTACTGCAACGGCGAGCCGATCAAGTTCAAATATAAGAAGACCAAGGAGCTCTTAGCTTATCTTATCGACAGAAGAGGAGCTCTTTGTACCAATAACGAGATAATCGCGGTTATCTGGGAAGATGACGACTTCGGCACGGACCGTCAGGATTACTTAAAGAAGCTGAGGCAGGACCTCACAAAGACCTTAAGCGAGCTCGGACGTGAAGATGTTGTTGTAAGACAGCGCGGCCAGATCGGTATCAATCCCAAGAGCATAGAGTGCGATTATTTCAAGTATCTTGAGGGCGACAGCACGATCCTGAATTCTTATCAGGGCGAGTACATGTCCCAGTACAGCTGGGCTGAGTATTCGATCTTCAAGAAGATCAAGTAACGCTTTGCGTGCGGCTGCAAGAGCCCTTACCATCAGATTTTCGCAATGTTATAATGACCGGCGTGATCTAATAATACTGGCGGCGGGAATTTTAAGATGGGAAAAACTCAAGGCATCAGATGTTTAGACGGGACAATGCTCAAGATCATTGCCATGATCAGTATGGCCTTTGATCATGTGGGTGATGTGTTTTTCCCTGATATCATCTGGCTGAGGATGGTCGGAAGACTTGCGATGCCGATCTTCGCTTTCTGTATTGCCGAAGGATATATTCATACCCGGAACAGGAATAAGTATCTTCTTAGAATGGGAATTTTCGCTCTTGTCAGTGAGGTGCCCTTCGATCTGGCTTTTGAAGGAAATATCAATCTTTCTCACCAGAATATTATGCTGTCCTTCTTTATCTCCATAGCTGCGCTGATGCTTTTCGATCTTATCAGGGGTCCGAAAAGTGAGATCAAAGGCAGATACAGTGTGTGGAGGACCATGCTTGGGGTTTTGGCTGTCATTGCCATGGCGGTCGTTGCTATGCTGGTTAAAGCGGATTATACGATGTTTGCAGTAGCATCAGTGTTCCTGTTCTATGTGTTTAAGGATGTGAATCATTATGTCAGGCCGATCCCCGGAGTCGCCTTCCTGGCACTTACAAGAACGATGGGTTACTACTGTACGACAGGATTAAGTATAGTGCCGCTCTTGCTGTATAACGGAAAGAAGGGCAAGGGGCTTAAATGGCTGTTCTATGCGTTCTATCCCGGCCATCTTCTGCTGCTTTTCCTGTTAAAACTGCTGTTGACCGGTCAAGCTGCCTGACAAAGTCATTCCGATTGACTGGGTAGGTAATTGTTGATAGAATCCATAATAAGAAAAAGAAAGGTATAGTTGCATATGACATTTGAGAACAATCTTTTATGTTGTTGTTGCTGTTTGTCCCAAGGGTGAGATCTTAAGGGCGCAGTTCGTATGCGATGAGTGCCGGAATAAAAATGATTTGTAAGTAAGATTCACCCGGAAACAATGAAGTTTTCGGGTTTTTTATTGAGAAGAAGGAGACGTTAATATGACTAAAGATGCCATGCATGAAGAGATCGACCAGATTGTCCAGGCTATATTTGATGACTATAACGGCGGAAAGAATATTGATGCTATAAAGCTGTTCAGCAATCCTGACAAGGATGAGGTAAGAGAGCTTGTAGAGCATTTCTTCAGGATCATCTATCCCGGATATTTCCGCGATCTCACATATAAGATCTATAATCCGAAGAACTCCTTCGCGGTAACGATCGAAGATGTTTTCTATCACTTGAAAAAGCAGATCTACAGGGCTCTCGATTATTCCCAGAGTGACGACAAGATGACTGATGAGAAGCGCGAGGAAGAGAGCTACCGCATCACGACGGAATTCTTCAAGAAGATCCCCATGATCAGGGAATATATTGAGACAGACCTTCTGGCTACATTGGACGGCGACCCCGCTGCAGCTAACTTCGATGAAGTCATCCTCGCATATCCCGGACTTATGGCGATCACGGTTTATCGAATTGCGCATGAGCTGTATCTTTTGAAAGTCCCGATCCTGCCGCGTCTCATGACCGAATATGCTCATTCCGAGACGGGAATCGATATCCATCCGGGTGCTACGATCGGCAAGTATTTCTTCATTGATCACGGCACGGGTATCGTTGTAGGTGAGACATCCATAATCGGCAGCAACGTAAAGATCTACCAGGGTGTAACTATTGGTGCTCTCTCTACAAGAGGCGGCCAGAAGCTCTCAGGCAAGAAGCGTCATCCTACGATATGCGATAACGTTACCATCTACGCGAATGCTTCAATCCTCGGCGGCAATACCGTTATCGGCGAGAACACCGTAATCGGCGGCAACTCATTTATCACCGCATCTGTTGAGCCTAATTCCAAGGTCAGCATGACCAATCTTGAAAAAGAGAATAAGGCTGACGGCAAAAACGCCAAGAGTGAAGAGGTTAAGCAGAGCGACGAGTGGTATTACATCATCTGATGCGGATTATTTTGATGTTTTATCGATATGAACGATTTGTATTTCGTTGACTGAATATATGCCGAATGATAGAATAATCATATGAAGCACGGTCTGCAAAGACGGTTGCCTTCTAAGATTTAGTAATATTTTTACCTCGCCCTAGAGTTTGCGGTCCTGGGCGAGGTTTTTTATTTGCGCTTGTACCTGGAATCCAGGAAGACAAATAGTTTCAGGAACAGTGCGATGACGCTGAAAGGGTGAGAATGGAGGCTCCTGAGATTTTTCGGGTGCTCGGAAAACGCAGACCTGAGTTCGTGAGGCCTTATGAGCAGATACTTAAAAAGATATCTGAGACAGATGAGAACCGTGTTGTAAGGATTCACTGTCTGGGTGCGTTAAAGACAATCGGCAATTAAATAACCCCTCCTGCCTGGTTGAGGGGACAGAAAGGGCTATTATCAGGAAAAACATAAAAATGTCTTTATTTGAAGGCTTTTTCGAAGGCTTGATCAAGGTCATCGATAAGATCCTGTGGATCTTCGAGGCCGATCGATAATCTGATCGTACTGAGAGTAAGACCTGTTATATCACGCTGCTCGTATGTAAGTTCGCCGTGAGTTGTCTGTGCGGGGTTTACAATGAGCGATTTGGCGTCACCGATATTTGCCTGGTAGCCGAATATGTTAACTGCTTCGATGAACTTCCTCTTTTGTTCTTCGGTTCCGTTGAACTCAAATGAGAAGAGTCCGCCTGCACCGTTAGGAAGGTATTTATCGGCAAGAGCCTTATATTTGCTGTTCTTGGCATAAGGATAGCTGACGCTGTTAACGTGTTCGTTGTTGTCTAAGTATTCCACAATCTTAAGCGCGGAAGACACCTGCTTGGAGACTCTCTCGGAGAGTGTCTCGATTCCGAGAAGAATAAGATATGCATCAAACGGGGAGAGGGCAGCGCCAAGGTAATTCAAGTGTACTGCTCTGATCTTTCCGGTAACGGGCGTTTTCGGGAAAGACTCAAGAATACTTCTCGGATTGTCATTTCTGTCTCTTAAAAACCACAGTTTCTTCTCGAAAAGAGGGAACTTTCCTGAACCGTAATCGAATGTGCCTTTCTCGAGAATAAGGCCGGCGATAACATTACCGTGACCGCACAAGGCCTTTGTTGCCGAATAAACTACGATATCTGCGCCATGTTCAAACGGGTTGAAGAGGTAAGGCGTAGCTGCAGTGTTATCTACAACAAGCGGTATACCATGCTTGTGGGCAATGTCTGCGATTGCTTCAAAATCAAGGACTGTTGCCAAAGGATTTGAGATGGTCTCGATATAGATTGCCTTGGTATCGTCTTTGATATTGCGTTCGAACTCATTAGAATCGTCGGGATTCTCGATCATGTCATATTTAACGCCGAGTTCTGCAAGGATCGAGGGGAATCCGTCAACAGCACCGCCGTAGAGGCGCGGGCTTGTAAGGATCCTTCCGCCTTGTGCTGCAAGGGCCAATGCGGTGTATGAGATGGCGGCCATGCCTGATGCTACTGCAACAGCACTTTCAACGCCGTGAAGTGCGGCAACTCTTTTTTCCAGAACTTGAACGGTGGGATTGGATACTCTTGTGTAGAGCGGATCCTCAAGTTCAAATGCAAATAAAGCATCAGCTCTTTCAGTGCTTCCCATCTCGAAAGCTACTGTCTGATAAATAGGTACGCTTACGGCATGATTATGCTGAAGCGGGTCATATCCTGCACGGATCTTTAATGTGTCAAAATTGTAAGCCATGATTTGTCTCCTCCTGTGTTGGAAGGGATTATAGAATAGCGGGAACTTAAAAGATAATAGATGTTCGTTATCGTTCCTGATAAACAAAATGTATACCCAGGCTTTAATTGAATTGTATAGAATAAGTGCATGTATATAAGAAAAGCGACTATAAAAGATCTGGATAAGATCGCGGCAGTGGAGAGGGAGTGTTTTCCCGCTTCAGAGGCAGCAACAGAAGAAGAATTCCGTGGGCGTCTTGAACGCTACGGCGATCACTTCTGGCTGCTTTTTATTGATAACAGATTGGTCTCTTTTGTTGATGGTCTTGTAACTGATGAAAGAGATCTTACTGACAGGATGTATGAAGAAGCATCAATGCATAACGAGAACGGCGCCTGGCAGATGATCTTCGGTGTTAATACGATCCCCGGTTATAGAAAACAGGGTCTGGCAGGTACTCTAATAAAACGTATTATCGATGAATCTCAACAAGACGGGCGTAAAGGCATTGTTCTTACTTGTAAGAAAGAATTAATCCACTATTATTCAAAATTCGGATTTGTAAATGAAGGCGTGACTTTAAAGTCGGTCCATGGCGGAGTCACCTGGTATCAAATGCGTTTAACATTTAATAATGTTTATGATGTATAGCCATTTTCTATAGTTTTCAATGAATATTGTAGATTAGCGGCAAAATTATCTCTGTGCTTAAATCTTCTCAATCGAAAAAGGAGGAGACAGAAAATGTCACAGAGGATCAATACAAAAATCCGTGAGGCTTCGAAAAAAGCAGTAGCGGTAATTGCGCTTTTTGCGTTCGCATTGCCTTTTGCAGGCTGCGCTAAAAAAGAAGAGGGAGCTAAGTGGAAGATCAATATTCCCGGACTTGACGGTTCATTGTGCGGAGCACCTATCTATATTGCGTACGAGAACGGTTACTTTAAGGAAGAAGGCTTTGATGTAACACTTATCTCAGCTGATACAGAGACAAGAAAGATCGGTCTTAATAACGGAACTATTCCGATCGTTAACGGAGATTTCCAGTTTTTCCCTTCAATGGAGGAAGGCGTTAATACAGTAGTTGTTGACAAGCTCCATGACGGCTGCATCAAGATCGTTGTCCGTCCCGATTCTGAGATCAAATCACCTGAAGATCTGAAAAATCTTAAGATCGGCGTTGATGAGATCGGTGGAACTCCCCATCAGGTAGCAAGCGTCTGGCTCGAGAATGCAGGTATTTCAGCAAGACAGGAAGATCACCAGGTTGAATTCCTTCCTTTTGCAGACGGCAACCTTGAACTTGAGGCATTATATAAAGGCGATATCGATGCCGCTGCAATGTGGGATCCGCTCGCAAGCGTAGCCGAGAAGGCCGGCAAGGTTAAGACAATTCTCAATATTACAACTGATGAACCTTTCGCAGGCAAATCCTGCTGCTTCTTATATGCTTCAAGAAAGGTTTATGAGGAGAATCCCGAAGAGATCGCAGCTTTGCTCCGTGCTTACAGAAAGGCTCAGGACTTTATCAACAAGAATCCTGAACAGGCAGTAGACATCATTATCAAGGGCAAGTATTCACAGATCGAGGACCGTGAACTCGCTGTCGAGCTTATCACTTCATATAACTATCCTTCATATGAGCAGCGTGCAAACAATGTGTTCAATGTAAAGGATGATGTACGTTACTTCGCACAGCAGCTTTACGATATCGGATATCTTAAGACAGATGCTGATACTTACACGTCAAAATACTTCGTTGAAGTAAATGTGGATGGCGGCAAATGATTAAGAAGAGTTCAATCGTTTACGGCTTTTCCTTATCAATAACAGGATTCCTGATCGCGGCGCTTCTTAATGCCCTGATCCCGATCACCGCTGATGTTGAGATAACAGAATATTCTGTTGCAGGAATAACTGTAGATATTAACAGTACTTACAGAGCTGTTCTCATAGTCTTATCGGCAATATTTCTTGTGTCAGGTCTTATCTCATTAAAAGATCACGACAAATGGAAGAAATACGTTAAGGGTGCACCAATAAGGTTTGCATCAGGAATAGCACTTCTGGTTTGGGACATTCTCGGAACTAAATGGCAATTACTGCCTCAGCCGTTTTTTCCGGGACCTGCAGGTATCGTTGAAGCGTTTCTCATCGAACCTCAGTTCGTGCTGGAGAATACACTTTATTCTTTAAGGCTTTATGCTGCAGGATTTGCCCTTGGAGTGGTATTCGGAGTTGGAACCGGCATTCTCGTTGGCTGGTTTCCAAAGGTATACTACTGGGTCACGCCCGTACTTAAGGTTACGGGCGTAATCCCGGCAGTAGCATGGATGCCATTTGCTTTAACGCTTCTTCCGACACCTTTTGCCGCTGCGGTATTCCTTATTGTTATTTGTGTCTGGTTCCCGGTAACAAGCCTTACATCACAGGGAATCAAGTCGACACCGAAGGTTCAGTTCGAAGCAGCAAGAACATTGGGTTCGAACACATTGGATCTGGTATTCAGAGTTGCCGTTCCGCATGCTCTGCCGCAGATCTTTACAGGTATATCGACAGCAAATGCATTCGCGTTCACAACCCTTGTAATGGCGGAGATGATGGGACAGCCTGGCGGACTCGGATATTACATCAATCTCTCCAAAGTGTGGAGCGCATACTACAAAGTTTTTGCTGCAATTGTTGTAATGGCTGTATTGTTCAGCTTCATCACTGCAATCCTTGAGAGGGTGGAAAAATACGCCTTAAGATGGCAGAAGGGACTCGTAAGATAATGGCTGAACAGATTGAAAAAGAAGATTACATTCTTAAGATCAAGAACCTCCGCCGCATATATAAGGATGATGACGGCGCAGATGTTGAAGCCCTTGAGGACGTTAGTCTGAACGTTAAACGCGGAGAATTCATTTCAATCATTGGCGCAAGCGGATGCGGCAAGACAACTTTGCTCCGTTCGATAGCAGGCCTTGATAAGCCTGACTCAGGTTCGATCGTTATGGATGATCATAAGATCACAAAACCGGATCCTGAGCGCGGATATGTTTTTCAGCAGGGTGGTCTGTTTAACTGGCTTACTGTTGAACAGAATATTGCATACGGTCTTAAAACAAGAAAGATCTATAAAGAGAAAAAGTCTGAAGTGCCCAAATATATTGAGCTTGTCGGACTTAATGGATTCGAGGATTCATATCCTTATCAGATAAGCGGAGGAATGGCTCAGAGAGTGGCAATTGCCAGGACATTGATAAATGATCCGAAAATGCTTCTTCTCGATGAACCGATGGGCGCACTGGATTCTTTTACCCGTGCCGATATCCAGGATAAGCTCCTGGAACTGCATAAGTTTAATGGTATTACGATGGTTCTCGTAACCCATGATATAGACGAAGCTATATATCTTTCTGACAGGATTGTAATTATGACTCCCAGACCCGGAAAGATAAGTAACATCATTGAGGTTAATATTCCTCATCCGAGACAGAGAGGCGAAGCTGAATTCCTTGCGATGCGAAGAAAACTTCTCCAGGAATTTGATCTTGCTACGGCTCATCCTGAACCGGAATACAACATTTAATAAAGGATATTTTTAAAATGAATAAATCAAAAATAACAGGTATTGTAATTGCAGTCTTAGGGCTTATCACAGCTCTTATTCCGACAGTGATCTTTAAAGTTTGTGAGGCAATGGAAGGAAAGTTCATGAAGTGTCACTGGACATCACAGACAGAGGTCGCGATCGGTATTGTCACATTAGTTTTAGGAGTGCTCATCATTCTGACAAAAGAGAAGGCGGCTGCTGCAGCTTATTCGGTTGCTTCAGCGATAAACGGTGTGCTTGTTATCCTTATTCCCACTGTGGTTATCGGTGTATGCGGTTCAGCTGACATGCCTTGCCAATCAGGAACAAAGCCCGCTCTTATCATTGCGGGAGCATTGATCGTTGTTGTGGCGCTTATCCACACAGCTCTTTATCTGACATCTAAGAAAAAAGCTTGAGATGAGTAACTTTAAAGGAAATCTGGACTTTGGCATTAAGAACATCAGGAAAAGACCGTACAGGTCTTTTTGCCTGATGCTTGCTGCTCTTATCGGTTCTTATGCTTTGTTCGTAGGAAGCGTGCTGAAAGGATCGCTTAATAACGGCATGACCAGGATGCAGGAGCGTATGGGAGCAGATCTCATGATCGTTCCGGAGTCTTCGGAAGTGAAGGCCAGGAACATTCTGCTTACAGGCGAACCTGAGTTTTTCTATATGGACATTTCGGTAGCTCAGGCTCTTCATGATATCGAAGGCGTGGAATGTGCAACGAGCCAGTTCTATTTTACTTCTCTGTCCTCTGATTGCTGCTCGACAAGGGTTCAGCTGATAGCTTACGATCCGGATACTGATTTTGTAATCGATCCTTGGATCGACGAGAGGATCACGGATGAAGTGGAAAAAGGAAGCGTGATCATCGGCAGTGAAGTTACTCCTTTGCCGGACGGAAAAGTGAAGTTCTACGGAAGTGAGTATCCAGTTGCAGGTAAGCTCGGTGAGACAGCAACAGGACTCGATCATTCTGTGTTCATGACCAGAGATACAATGCATGAGATCCTCTCCGATGCAAAGGAAAAGGGGTATCAGTTTATTAATCCGGAAGATGACGGAGCGTTTGTATCAACTGTTCTTATCCGTGTCAGTGAGAATGCCGACATTACCGGTATCGAAAAAGAGATCTACGGCAAAGCTGAAGGCATTAAGTTTATTGAAACTGACAAACTGATCAATGATCTTTCAGTAAAGCTCGGTTCGGTAGACAGGCTTATAAATGTTACGCTTACAGTGCTTCTTGTCTTTTCATTCGTTACCATGATCCTTTTCTTTTCCGTTATCTTCCATGAGAGGAAGAAAGAATTTGCAATATTAAGGATCCTTGGTATGTCATCTTCAAAGATCTGTTTCTCATCACTGACCGAGGGCCTGATCATCGGTGCTGCAGGCGGCGCAGCTGGCCTTTTGGCAGGTATACTTACAGTATTTCCGTTTAACCGCCTCATTGAGAATTCACTTGATGTTCCTTATCTTATGTCACCCTTGCCGGTAGTCATTTTGTATGGGCTTTTGGGAGTTGCCGTGACTGTCCTTTTCAGTTCTCTGGCATCGTTCCTGTCAACGTTAAGTCTTTCTCATGCAGAGACTTATTACACAATGAGGGCGGGTGAATAATATGAAATATCTTTGTTCCGAGAAACTTGTAAAAGAATACGAAAGGCGCGGAAAGACTTTCCGGGCTGTAGATGACGTTGATATTCAAATTAATAAGGGTGAATTCATCATCATTACAGGGGAGTCCGGAAGCGGGAAAACAACGCTTCTTAATCTCCTTCTCGGCCTGACGAAGCCTGAGTCTGGAACTGTCCTTTTTGACGGTGAGGATATCAGCACCATCGATGACAAGAGACTTTCTGAGATAAGAAATGAGAAGATCAAGTATATTCCGCAGGGAGACAGTCTTCTGACTTCGCTTACTGTCAGAGAGAATATTCTTTTCCCTTATGTTATAGGCGGAAAAGAGGAACCGCCTAAGGAAAGGTTAATTGAGCTGGCTGAGAAACTGGGCATCAAAGATCTTCTTGATGTGTATCCTTCGGAATTATCGGGCGGGGAGATGAGAAGAGTAACTATAGCCAGAGCCGTAATCAATAAACCCGCGGTGATCATTGCTGATGAACCGACAGGAAATCTTGACCGTGACAATACATCGAAAGTTATGGAGATATTTAAGGATATTTCAGGTGAAGGGACGGCTGTTGTAGTCGTGACACATCAGAGGGAGACATTGGACTATGCTTCAAAAGTCCTCAATATGTCGCACGGGAGGCTTGCTCCGGAGAATAGATAGTTATTGAACCCTATAACTAAAAGTTATATTTGGTTATCGGAAATGAGTATTTCTTGGTTTTCCTGATTTGCAATACAATCTTGTAATCAAATCCTAAGGATGACCGGAATATGACGATACAACAATTGGTTTACGCAATTACGATCTCTGAAGTCGGCTCTATGAACCGTGCGGCAGAAGATCTGTTTATTACACAACCTACACTTACCAAAGCAATTAAAGAGCTCGAGAATGAGCTGGGGATATCTCTTTTTGTCAGGTCAGGTAAAGGAATGACACTTACACCCGACGGAAGAGATTTTATCGTGTATGCAAAACAGATCAGTCAGCAATACGATATTCTTAAAGACCATTTCGGAAATGCCGGTGAACGGAAAAGAAAATTCGGCATATCAACACAGCATTATTCATTTGCCGTAAAAGCTTTCGCTGAGCTGATAAAAGATTTTGACCTGAAGAAGTATGAGTTTGTTTTCAGGGAGACAACGACGCGTGATGTAATAGATGATGTCGGTTCAATGAAGAGCGATATCGGAATCCTTTTTATAAGCGAATATAACCGTAAGGTAATAGAGAAGAAACTCCGAGACAATGACCTCCGCTTTGTTCATCTAATTGACTGCAAAGCATGTGTGTATATAGCAAAAGATCACCCTCTTGCTGATGCGGACGAACTCACAATGGAAGATCTCGCACCGTATCCTTGTCTCGCATTTGAGCAGGGCGAAGGCGATCCCATTTACTATTCAGAGGAGATACTTGCCGAGAAGGATTATCCCAGAAGGATCAAGGTTTGTGACAGAGCATCGGGTCTGAATCTGATGACTGAACTGAACGGCTATACTCTGTGTTCGGGAATAATCTTAGATGATATCAACGGCCAGCAATATAAGATGATCCGCTTCAGGGGAGATGACGATGATGCGGTTATGCATATTGGGTATATCATCAAGAACAATATTGAGATCACATCGCTCACGGAAGGTTATATTCAGGAAGTAAAAAAGATACTGAAAATAGGTTAAGAAGTAATCTATATACGATAATCATGAGAAAAGAAATTACCTATTGACATAGTAGGTAAATTCGGTTAACATTCCATCATAATTTCAGAAAAGGAGACATGATATGAACCGCATTTCAGCAAACATCATGATGTGTTGTCGAATGCTTAACTCCCGGGCAAATGGATTGACCGGTGTGTCATGTCGATGTTTAAAATAAGCTTTAATACAAGATACACTTAACTTTATCTGGCCCGGGAGTTCAACAAGCCCCCGGGCTTTTTTTATTTCGAAAACACACATTATCAGGAGGATATAACAATGTCAGAAAACAGTTTCAGCGCAAAGGCTATAAGAGCAGGATATGAATCATCAGAGCACTTTAATTCGGTAGTACCGCCCATCTATCAGACCGCTTCATTCGATCTTCACGATATCGACAGAACAAGAAGACTCTGGACCGGTGCAGAGTCAGGCGGTATTTATTCCAGAGTGGGCACTCCGACAGGATCGATCCTTGAGACGAGGATAGCAGAACTTGACGGAGGCAAGGCTGCAGTAGCACTTTCTTCAGGAATGGCTGCTATAACATATACGCTTCTTTTACTTGCACAAGGTGGCGGCAATATCGTTGCCGGTTCATCACTTTACGGTGCGGCACAGTTAGATCTTGCAGAATTCCTGCCTAAGTACGGCGTGGATACGAGATTTGTTAAGGACAGAACAAATCCCGCAGCATATGGTGAACTTATCGATGAGAATACAAGAGCGGTATACCTTGAGTCCATCAGTAACCCTAATATCGAACTTTATGATATCGATGCTATCGCAAAGATCGCGCATGAACATGGCGTGCCTGTTGTCGTAGACAATACAGTAGCTACACCGTATCTCTACAGACCTTTCGAGCATGGCGCAGACATTATCGTTTACTCTGCAACCAAGGAGATCAACGGTCACGGCAATGTAATTGCAGGAATCGTTGTTGAGAAGGGTGACTTCCCGTTCGATGAGAAGAAGTATCCCCAGTTCTATGAGAAGAGCTGGAAGATGAGAGATCTTCAGAATAATAAGAGAAGCGCTGTTGAGTTCATTCCCGGTGCACCTGTTATTGCATCCCTTAAGATCTTCTTCACTGAGTTTTTCGGCGGTGCTTTAGGTTCTTTCGAGTCTTATCTTGTTCTTCAGGGCTTATCGACGCTTTCAGTAAGACTTGATAAGAAGGTCCAGACAGTAAGAAAGGTCGTTGAATTCCTTGAGAGCCGCGATGAGGTAGAGTTTGTAAGATATCCATATGCAAAGGGAAGCCAGTTTAAAGATTTAGCTGACAGGGATTTCCCTAAGGGCCCCGGAGCACTTCTCTCATTCGGTTTTAAGGGTACCAGAGAGCAGGAAGGCATATTTATCAAATCTCTTAAGAACTTTAACTATCACGTAAATATCGGCGATGTAAGATCACTCATCACAAATCCGCCGGAAAATACTCATACTGAGCTTGAACCCGATCAGCTTGAACTTGCTGATGTTCCGGCTAACCTTATCAGACTGTCTATTGGTCTTGAAGACGCAGAAGATCTCATAAGCGATCTTACACAGGCCTTCGAAAAGGCTTTTGCCTGATGAAGGAGGCGTAAGAACATGTCACGTGAATTTGAAGGGAAAACCATATTTATCACCGGCGCCGCAAAAGGCCAGGGCAGAGCTGTGGCAATAGCTTTTGCACAAGAGGGCGCGAACATTATCGCTTTCGATCTTGGAGCAAGGATAGAATATCCGGCTTATAACAGATCATCCAATGAGGATCTCGAAAAGCTCAAGAGCGATGTGGAAGCCGTTGGAGGAAAGATCCTGATCTATGCAGGGGATGTCCGTAAGGCATCAGACGTAAAAGAGGCCGTTGACCGCGGAGTAAACGAGTTCGGCGGAATAGACATCCTGTTCAGCAATGCCGGAATCGCTGCTTACGGTTACTCATGGGAACTTACAGAGGAACAGTGGGATGCCCTCATCGAAGTTAATCTCAAGGGAGGCTTCCTGGTATCGAAATATGTTATTCCGCATCTTATAGAAAAGAAGAGCGGCGTGATAATTTACAACTCATCTGTGGGAGGACTCAGGGGATTCGGACGCATGAGCCATTATTCGGCTTCCAAGCATGGCCTTGTGGGACTTGCTAAATCCCAGGCAATAGAGCTTGCACCTTATGGCATCAGAGTCGTTACGCTGCATCCGACAGGCGTAAATACACCGATGAACGACGGACTTGCAGAACTTGAGGGAACGACAGCTATTGAGATCGCTGAAAGATCAGCAGGCAATCTCTTAAAGACACCTTGGATCGAGACAGAGGATATAGTTGAAGCAGTTAAGTATATAGCAAGCGATAAAGCAAGGTACATGACCGGAAATCAGTTTGTTCTTGATGCAGGACTTCTCACACGCTGACAAAAGATAAGACATGGTTGAATATTAAACAGAGGTAATTAGACATGACATTGCAGCAATTGATATATGCGATCACTACTGCAGATGAGAAGTCGATAAATAAAACAGCACAGCGTTTCTATGTATCACAGCCGGCAATATCCGATGCTATAAAGGATCTCGAAGATGAGATAGGCATAACTATATTTGAACGTTCCAACAGAGGTGTTACCACCACTGCAGAAGGTGCTGATTTTATTGTCTATGCGAGACAGGTCGTAGCTCAATACGACCTGCTTAAAGAGCGGTATATCGACAAAGAACAGAAGATAAGATTCGGTGTTTCCACGCAGCATTATACATTTGCTGTTAAATCTTATATTGAGCTGATTTCAAATTACGGTACTGACAAGTTCGATTTCTCAATATATGAAGGAAAGACATCGGATGTCATAAACGATGTAAGAACATTCAGATCCGAGATCGGCATAATACACATTGATGAATATAACAGCAATTATCTGATCAAATATCTGAAGGCGAACAACCTTCAGTATCACAAGCTCTTTGACTGCAAGGTATTTGCTTATCTGTCATCAAAGCACCCACTTGCAAAATCTAAGAGAGTGACAGAAAAAGACCTGGAGGCATATCCGTGCCTGACTTTTACACAGGGAGAAGGTGCACCGATATATCTGTCGGAAGAGCCGGTAAGCATGTTTGCCAAGAGAAACATAATCAGGGTCAATGACCGCGGAACTATGTTGAATCTGATGACCGGAGTTAACGGATATACGCTTTGTTCCGGCATTATCTGTGAAGAATTAAACGGCAGCAGCTATACAGCAATCCCTTATGACAGCAGGGAAAAGACCTCTGTCATCTATATTACGCGCGACGGCAGCACGTTAAGCGAACTGGGTGAGAAATATATAGAGCATTTACGCTCTTTTGCCTCATAAATTTTACTTATAACCAACTATTGTTTTTGTGTATTAACACTTAAATTTCCGTAAGTGTATCATTCTTTTCATGCAATCACCTACTTGGTTGATAGGTGATTGACAAAGGAGATTACAAAAAATGTCAACTATCAGTATTAAGGAACCCAGCGTTGTAATTCGCGAGAAAAGACTCGGAACTATCAATGCATTTACAGGAAGCGCTTCACAGATCGTGGAGAAGTCTGCAAAAGGCGAGCTCCATGACTGTAAGAGAAAGTTCTCTCAGTGCCTTGGATGCAACCAGCAGCAGGCATTCTGCCAGCTCGCAATGATCAGGGATGCGGTCGTTATCAATCACGCACCGATCGGATGCTCTGGTGAGTTTGCAGATTTCAATTTCACCTACAGGATCGAGCAGACCAAGAGAAATCTTCCTGCCGCACTCGGAAGGTATTACTCAACGAACATTCTTGAGAAGGATACAGTTTTCGGAGCAGCAAAAAAGCTTGAAGAAACTATCAGACTTGCATACGAAAGAGAGCATCCCAATGCTATCTTCGTAACTACTTCATGCGCTTCAGGCATCATCGGTGAGGATATCGAAGCTGTTGTTGAAGCAGCAAGCAAGGAACTGGGAATTCCGGTCGCAACATGCAACTGCGAAGGTTTCAGATCCAAAATCTGGACCACAGGCTTCGATGCCGCATATCACACGGTATTAAGAGGTATTGTAAAGCCTGCAGAGAAGAAGACAAACAAAGTAAATATCATCAATTTCTGGGGAAGCCATGTTTTCGATGACATCGTAAGAAGATTCGGATATGAACCCCAATATATCATCCCGTTCTCAACGGTAGAGGAATTATCACACGTAAGCGAGGCTGCAGCTTCCATTCATATCTGCCCGTCGCTCTCGACATACATGGGCGCAGGTTTGAACCAGCTTCACGGTGTACCTGAAGTATTGGTACCGCCGGCATACGGTGTTGCAGGAACAGACAGATGGCTCAGGGCTTTCGGTAAGCTCGTCGGCAAGGAAGAGATTGCAGAGGAGATCATTAAGGAAGGTCACGAGAAGTATCTTCCTGAGATCGAAAAGCTCAAGGAAAGATTCAAGGGAAAGAGGGCTTATGTAACTGCAGGTGCAGCTCATGGCCAGGCGCTTATCACATTGCTCGGTGAGCTCGGAATGGAGGTCGTCGGTGCGGCGGTGTTCCATCACGATCCTGTTTATGACAGTGGTGATGACAAGCTCGATATCCTTGGTCAGGCAGTAAAGAACTACGGTGACGTTCCTGACTACAGAGTATGCAACAAGCAGGCTTGCGAGCTTGTAAACGCACTGAACAGAATCAAGCCTGATCTTATTCTTGCAAGACACGGCGGAATGACCTTGTGGGGCGCGAAGTTCGGTATCCCTTCACTTCTTATCGGTGATGAGCAGTTCGGTATCGGATACAAGGGCGCACTTAATTACGCAAGAAGAATAGATGATGCTTTGGATTCCATAGAGTTCATAAAGAACTATTCCAAGCACGCTTCGAATCCTTACACCAAGTGGTGGTTCGAACAGGATCCCGGATATTTCCAGGGAGACGGTTCAGGCAGAGGATGCGCAAGAGGAAACGGAGGAATCTAAGATGTCAGGAGCAATTGAACAACCAAGATTTACATGCGCGCTCGGTTCCTGCCAGAGCGTTGTGGCAATAAAGAAAGGCGTTCCGATCCTTCACTCGGGTCCCGGCTGCGGAGTTCAGGTAGAACGCATCATTGGACAGGGAGAAGGTTATGCAGGCGGTTCCACAATGCCCTGCACGAACTCTGAAGAGGCTGACGTTGTTTTCGGCGGCGAAAAGAAATTAAGAAACGTTATCGAGAATTCCTTCAAGGTAATCGATGGTGACCTCTACGTGGTTATTACAGGATGCACAGCTGCTATCACAGGTGATGATGTGGCATCCGTAGTCGGCGAATTCCAGTTGGATGATAAGCCTATCGTTTATGTTGAGGAAGGCGGCTTTAAGTCCAATAACTATGTAAGCCATTCAAGACTCGTAAACGCGATCATCGACCAGTATGTCGATAAGTTCAATGAGGACCGTGAAGTAATTGAAGGTCTGGTAAATGTTTTCGCGAACATACCCTATCAGGATCCTTACTGGAACGGCAACCTTGAGCAGCTTAAGAGAATACTTACCGGCATAGGCCTTAAGGTCAATATCCTGTTCGGAAATGAATCAGAGGGCGTATCGGAGTGGAAGTCTATCCCTCAGGCACAGTTCAATCTTTTCGTAGGATCCTGGGCAGGCCTTGATATCGTTAAGCATTTAAAGCGCAAGTACGGCACACCTTATCTGCATTTCCCTTATACGCCTATTGGAGCGAAAGAGACATCAAAGTTTTTAAGGGAAGTTGCTAAATTCGGCGGGCTTGATGAGAAGAAGGTAGAAGCATACATCGACCGCGAAGAGAAGAAGTTCTACTCACATATAGATAAGATGGCAAGCTTCATGCTCGAGTTCAGATACGGTATTCCGAGAAGGTTCTATTCACTGGCAGATGCTTCCTATTCACTCGGATTTTCGAAGTTCCTCCTTAATGAATTGGGCATCATCCCGGGAATACAGTTCATCGTTGATGACATCCCCGAAAAGTATCAGGAGAGCGTCCTCGATGAATTCTCGAGAATATCCGATCTGCAGAGAAGAGATGTGCAGGTGGTATTCGATCCTGACGCCGGACTTGATCAGAAGAAACTTCTTGAAGACGCAAAAGATTACGAGAATAAGAGGATCCTGATACTCGGAAGTTCCTGGGATAAGCACATTGCAGATGAACTTCACGGCGACCTTCTTATAGTATCGGTTCCTGTCCAGCACAGACTTGTAATGAACTGCGGCTATTTAGGATATGAAGGCGGCTTGAGAGCAATAGAAGATATATACGACAGAGTCCTTGCGACATACAGATAAACAGAGAAAAGAGATTACCAGAAATGAGACAGATTGCAATTTACGGAAAAGGCGGAATCGGAAAATCCACCACAACACAAAACCTTACGGCTGGTCTTGCCGAACTCGGCAAGAAGATCATGGTCGTTGGATGCGATCCTAAGGCAGATTCCACAAGACTTCTTCTTAATGGCCTTGCACAGAGAACCGTTCTCGACACGCTCAGAGAAGAAGGCGAAGTCGATGACTTGAGCCAAATCGAGAGAGTCGGATTCGGAGGTATCAGATGCGTTGAATCAGGCGGACCTGAACCGGGTGTCGGATGTGCAGGAAGAGGAATCATTACATCCATCGGAATGCTTGAAGATCTTGGTGCATACACAGACGATCTTGATTATGTTTTCTATGACGTTTTGGGAGACGTTGTATGCGGCGGATTCGCGATGCCGATCAGAGAAGGAAAGGCTAAAGAGATCTACATTGTCGCATCAGGTGAGATGATGGCTCTCTATGCGGCAAACAATATCTGTAAAGGTATTCAGAAATATGCACTGAAGGGCGGGGTAAGACTCGGAGGAATCATCTGCAACAGCCGTAAGGTAGACAGAGAGAATGAGCTCTTAAGAGAATTCGCAAAGGAACTCGGCAGCCAGCTCATCTACTTCGTACCGCGTGACAATGAAGTTCAAAGGGCTGAGATCAAGAAGAAGACAGTTATCGATCACGATCCCAACCACCCTCAGGCACAGGAATACAGAAATCTCGCTTTGGCTATCGAGAACAACACTCAGTTTGTTATCCCGAAGCCTATGACACAGGAGAGACTCGAAGAGATCCTTATCGAATTCGGTCTCATGGACAGTATTAAAGACAACTATCACATTTAAGGAATAAACAATGATCAGAGCAGCATTTGCGACAGGAGACGGCGTTATTATCAACAGACACTTCGGTGTAGCCGACAGATTCGATATCTATGAGATAGATACCGAGTCCAAGAAATATGAACTTGTTGATACGAGAAGGATCGACAGCTATGGAGTAAGCCTCCAGCATGACGATTCCCTTATCGAGCGCCTTGCAAGCGCGATAGACGACTGCAATATCGTCTTTTCGGCAAAGTCTGGCCTTCATGCAAAGCAGGCTCTTGATGAGAAGCTTATACAAAGTGTTGATGTTGAACGCGAAGTTGCTTATGTACTTGAAAGAGTCGTTAACTCCCGCGTCAGCATCCTGGCACCGAAATATAAAGAAGAAAAAAGGAGAAAGGCATACGATGAGACGCTTAGAAAAGGTTCTTTCGAGAATCTGCAGAAAAGACATCCATGCCTGGGAGGCCATTCGAATGTGACGGCCGGAAGAGTGCATCTTCCCGTAAGTCCCGTATGCAACATCAGCTGCAAGTTCTGCACAAGGGCTTTTAACAAATCAGAGATAAAGCCCGGTGTCAGTTCATTGGTGTTAAAGCCTGAAGAAGCTGTTGAGACAGTCAGAAGAGCAAAAGAATTATGTCCCGCACTTACTGTAGTGGGTATAGCCGGGCCTGGAGACACACTCGCGAACGATCAGGCGCTCAAGGCATTCCGTCTTGTTAAAGAGGCATTTCCCGAGCTTATTTGCTGTCTGTCAACAAACGGTTTCAGGCTTCCCGATAAGGTTGATGAGATCGCAAAGATAGGCATAGAGACTCTTACCGTAACTGTTAATGCGGTAGATCCTGAGATCGAAGCAAAGATCAATAACTTTGTTATCGATGAGAAGGGACAGAAACATGAAGGTGTGGAAGGTGCGAAGTTACTTATAGAGAAACAGCTTGAAGGTATCCGCCGTGCAGCTGAACTGGGAATCGTAGTTAAGATCAACAGCGTTCTTGTTCCCGGGATCAATGATAAGCACATTCCTGAAGTTGCAAAAGTAACAGCAGGGCTTGGTGCTTCGATCCTGAATATTATTCCGCTGATCCCTCAGAATGAGATGGCTGATATTCCTGCCCCGACCTGTGCGGATCTTGAAGAAGTCCGTCAGGAAGCAGGCAAATATCTTGAGGTCTTCCGTCACTGCCAGCACTGCCGTGCAGACAGTCTTGGAATCCCCGGAAAGGGTAAGGACCTTCACTCGGAGTTATACAAAGACAGGAAAGAAAGGGCAGCTGATACGTTCAGCCATGGTTAAAACAAAATACGGTAATCTCCTTCCGTGCAGCGGGGCTTCTGATTACAGAAAGAAGCACCGCTGTGCGGTATCTTATTTTGAATCAGGTTCTGTTAAGAGTGTGTATCTTGAAGAACCTGTTGTTTTATCTTTTCCTGCAGGAGAGTTCCAAACAGAATTAATTACTTTTTACGAGGACGGCAATGCGAAAAGAATATTTCCCTTATATGGTCAGATAAGTGCCTACTGGAGCATCTCAGAAGAGGCTGAGAATGCGCCTTATTATGACTTCGATATTGAAGGGGAAATATATCACATAAGACCTCAATGCATATTCTTTTATCCTAATGGCAAGATTAGAGCCATAACCCTTTGGCCGTGTGATGAGCTGATCGTAAAAACTTCAGCAGGAACTATAAAAACGAAACTGGGTGTCGAGCTCTATGAGAGCGGTAAGCTCAAGAGCATTGAACCTGTATTCGGAACTGTTATTTCCACACCCGAAGGAGAATTTAAACCTTACAGATACCGTCCTGTAATGATGCATGCGGAGAATGCAACATTGAAGTTCGATGAGTGCGGGAAAGTAATCATTGGATGAAAAAGATAAACATATTGATTAAGTAGGCTTATAATAAAAGAATTAACATGATGATGGAGACTTTCTATGATCACCCGTAACGAAGCATTTGAAGTACTGAAAAAATACAATAAAGATCCGTTCCACATTCAGCATGCCCTGACAGTTGAGGCCGTAATGAAATGGTATGCAACAGAACTCGGCTATGCTGATGATGCTGAATACTGGGGTATCGTAGGATTGCTTCATGATATTGATTTCGAACTTTATCCTGAGGAGCATTGCCTGAAAGCTCCTGAATTATTAAGAGAAAACGGGATCGGCGAAGATATTATCCATGCCGTTTGTTCTCATGGATACGGAATAACAGTAGGGTGCGGTACGACAATAGATGTCGAGCCTGTTCATGAGATGGAGAAGGTTCTTTTCGCTGCTGATGAACTTACAGGTCTAATATGGGCAGCGGCACTTATGAGACCTTCGAAAAGCACAAAAGACATGGAACTCAAATCCTTGAAGAAGAAATACAAGAGCAAGGGATTTGCTGCCGGTTGTTCCAGAGAAGTTATCGAACGTGGAGCATCTCAGCTCGGTTGGGAACTCGATAAGCTCCTTACAATGACGTTGGCAGCTATGGCAGCTAATGAGGATCTTATCAATTCGGAGATGGCATCAGAAGCATAAAGGAGTGTTTTTATGAAGTCGCTTCTTATCAAGGACACTACAAGAGAGGAGAGAGAAGAGATAGTCAGGTCTTCTCTTGATTGTGGCGGCGGCTGTGAGAATTGCTCATCATGCTGGCTCGGCGGAGGTTCGCCGTGGGATATCTATCAGGATTATATTGACGGAAAGCGGGAACTCAGAGAAATAAATATGTCGTACATGGAAGAGTACCGCCAAAACAGGCAGATACAATGAATTCAGCACCTGATATTATTTCTTCTTCTGTTGAAAAACGGAGAGAATACATTAAAAGCCGGTACCCTTGTATTGCGGACTGTGACATGTGCGGACTCTGCACAGTCTTTCATGGAAAGGATGCAGAACTCGCATATGAAGATTATATAAACGGGAAGCGTACCTATGAAGATGTTTCCTCAGACTATAAGTGATAAGGTGCAGGAGAATTTTATGCGTATTGCCCTGGCTCAGATGTCAATGGAACCGGATATGGAGGCAAACTTTCAAAAGAGCCTGTCTTTTATCCGTGAAGCGTCAAAGCAGTGTGTTGATCTTATCTGTTTTCCTGAGGTTCAACTGTCTCCATTCTTTGCGCAGTATGAGAATTCAGACGCATCACGTTATGTTATAGATGAAGACAGCAAATATATATTTGAGATGAGATCGTTCTGCAAAGAGAAAAGGATCTATGCCTGTCCGAATTTTTACATCGAAGAGAACGGCAAACGCTATGATATGAGCCTTCTGATAGATGACGGCGGCTGTATTATCGGAAAGCAGAAGATGGTCCATGTCGCACAGTGTGAATGTTTTTACGAACAGAACTATTACACACCCTCTGAAGAAGGTTTTCGCGTATTTGATACAAGGTTTGGAAAGATCGGTATCGTAGTCTGTTTTGACAGGCATTATCCTGAAAGTATCCGTACAGAGGCTCTTCACGGGGCGGAACTTATCATTGTTCCTACCGCAAATACAACAGCAGAACCGTCTGAGCTTTTTCAGTGGGAAGTACGTGTGCAGGCATTCCAGAACAGCGTAAATATCGCAATGTGCAACAGAGTGGGGAAGGAAGATAAGATGAATTTCTCCGGTGAATCTCTTATGTGTGACTTTAATGGGGATATCAGATCTGTTGCCGATGGAGAGGAAAAATTGTTGATCGCTGATATAGATCTGGCGGCAGCTTCGGAGATCAGGAAAAAGAAGCCATATACTTCACTTCGAAGAACTGAATTGTATGAATAAAATGCAGAAAAGTCTGCTGATAAAGGGCTTTTCATCGCTATAAGTTATGCTATAATCAAGAACAAATGTTTGTGGGGAGCATTGTTATATGGATAGCATTACCAGGCAGCAGGCAAGACTGTTTGTTCTTGCCAAACAGGGACTGATCGGTCCTTACAGATTTGCAGGAAAAAGCGGAGCTTACGATTATGTCCGTCAGGCCGGCTGTATTCAGTTTGATCCTGTAGATGTATGCGGCAAGAATGCCGAACTTACTTTGCAGTCACGCGTAAAAGGCTTTCGAAAAAACATGCTGGCTGAATTGCTCTATAAAGACCGTTTGCTTGTCGATTATGCAGATAAGGAACTTTCTATCTGGCCTGTTGAAGACTGGCCATATTTCTCATCTTACAGGGACAAGAGCCGCAAGCTCGGAAAGACTTTTAAAGGCATAAGCAAATTGAGAAAAGAGGCGATCTCTTATATCAGCGAGAACGGCCCTGTAACGAGCAGCACGCTCCCTATAGAAGGCGAGATATTCTGGCATTCGTCTATGCATTGGAGCGGCCACTGGGACAGGAAATCTCCTGCGGCAAGATCGATCCTGGAACAGCTTTATACCGATGGCGAACTTGTTATCCATCACAAGAACGGCAGCCGTAAGTTTTACGATCTTGCAGAAAAGCATATTCCGTCAGATATCCTTAGCGCGAAGAATCCTTGCAGGAATGAATACGAATTCCTATGCTGGCGCGTCTTAAGAAGGATAGGTGCCGTAGGCCTTCTTTGGGATAAGAACAGCACTGCGTTTTTAGGGCTTTACATCAATGCCGATACGAGAAAAAAGATCCTGTCTGATCTTGTTTTAGAGGGGAAGATATGCGCTGTTATGGTTGAAGGGATAAAGCAGCCATTCTATTACCGTTCTGAAGATAAGGAACTTATGGATTCTATATTGGATGGTTCAGCTGACATAAAACCCCGCATGGCTTTTATAGCACCTTTAGATCCTCTGATGTGGGATAAAGATCTGATAAATGCTCTGTTTGATTTCCGTTATTCCTGGGAGATCTATACGCCTGCAGATAAGCGGAAGTATGGCTACTATACACTGCCGATGCTTTTTGGCGACCGTTTCATAGGACGCATTGAAGCTGCGCCTGATAAGGAAACCGGCGTGCTCATGGTAAAAGGTCTCTGGTGGGAGCCCGGCGTACGTCAGACAAAGAAACTGAGCAGTGCATTGGACAAAACTTTAAAAGAATTCTCTTGTTTTAACGACTGCAAGGGTTATACAATCTCAGTATGAAAAGAGTATTGAGTTTTATAACAATTATCTTGTGTCTGTTTCTCTTTGCTTCATGCAGCAAAGTGCCTGTTTATTCTACGCTTCCGCCTGAACCTGCAGGGTTCCTAATTCAGGTGTCCGGTGAGGATGTTTTCGAGAAGGGCTATAAAGGTGAGAAGTTCACGGGGACAACAGCGGTGAATTTTGCTTTCAAAACTCCTCCTGAAGATAACGCTGTTTGGAGCGTTTATATAGCTGATGATGAATTGGCTGACGAAGAAGCGCAAAAGTTGAAGAATACAGATCCTGTTCTTACCGGAGAAGGCAAATTAGATGTTAAGTACGGGCAGTGGATTTACATTTTCTGCGATGTGAATTCAAAGACGGCAGAAGAGCCGTCTAAGACTGTCTATACATACTCGTGGCTCGCTGATTTTGCGTGAGCTTAGTAAAGATCTTTAAGGCTTTTGTGGAAAGCTTAACGGAAAAGTCTTAAGCAGTCTTTATCCTATACCGTTCATAAAACCTGATACATGTTGCGAAGTAGGATTCTCTTATTCCGGTCTTGATCTTCTTCCACAATTCATAGTAGGAATTGATGGTTGATTCGAGTTTGTAGTGATCAATACCATCTAAGATATCTTTGGTAATAGCTTTTTCTTTTTCCCGAAGTTCGGGAAGAGACTTTGCATAAACACATTGTCTTTTGCCGTGCTTATCGGTCCACCGATACTCAAAAGTGTTATTTCCTCGCTGGTATTCTCCTTTCCTTAGCTTAGCTTTGTTTTTGGCATATGGACTATTTGATTTCAATTAGTTATTCATTTAGTGGTGAAGGGATCGAGGATTTCGAAGCTTTTGATTAGGAACTGGGAGAATACCTCGAGAAAGCTACACCTGACAAAATAGAACTCAGCCAAGGATCTTCTAACGATAGAACAATAACTGTTTGGCCGATTGAAATAGGAAAAGAATATCAAAAATGTTCTTTGTGCGGTTGCAATATCAGAACAACAGATGGTAATGAAAAAACAGATCTGTTAAGCCGCGGAGTTAAAATTGAAGGGCGATATTATTGCAATAGTTGCGCTCATGATTATAGAGCAGATGAAAAATAACTCTCAATAAGCTTAATAACAATTAAGGTGTTTGACTGCTAAATCTTTAAGCGGCGACCGGATCATTCCGGCCGCTGTTTTTGCATGGCGGAGACAAAGGAATAATACTGATTTCGAGTATTGACACACCCACAGGAGCGTGTTACTGTATTAGTGCAGTGGCACAGTTAGTTTAGATGGAATATATTACATAAACATAACTGAAAGGAATAATTATGAGCTGGAATTTCGATGAGTCAAGGCCACTCTTCCAACAAATAGTTGAACGGATTACGGTTGATGTTGTCTCGGGTAAATACAAAGCCGGAGATAAGCTTCCTTCCGTCCGGGAATATGCAGTGGAAGCAGGTGTAAATCCCAACACGATGCAAAAAGCTTTAAGCGCGCTCGAAGAAAGCGGACTTATCGTAACTCACCGCAACAGTGGAAGATACGTTACTGAAAACGGGGCACTCATAGCAGATTATCGCAAAAATGCCGCGAAAAAAGCAGCGAAAGACTACATAGAATTTACCAAGTCGGCAGGCATGACGCTTGAAGAAGCCATCGAGATATTAAAGGAGGCGGAAAGCAAATGAGTTATACCGTTGAAGCGAAAAATATAGTAAAGAAATACGGTCGAAAGACTGTCCTGGACGATATCAGCTTTAAGATAAAGCCTGGCACAATCGTCGGACTTGCTTCTCCTAATGGATCGGGAAAAACAACGATCATTAAGCTCATTGCAGATTTCCTAACGTTAGACGGGGGAGAGATCACAGTTGACGGACGGAAAGTAGGACCTGAAACTAAGGCGTTAATAAGCTATCTCCCGGATCATGATCTTTTCAGCGGCGAAAATAAGATTAGTACGGCCGTGAAATTCTATAACAATTATCACAAGGATTTTGATGAGGAAAAATGCAGAAAGTATCTTAAGATCTTTAAGCTTGACGAAAAGGCCAAGATCAATTCCCTTTCAAAAGGAATGCGCGAGATCCTTATGCTCATCTTAACTCTTAGCAGGGACGCCAAACTATATCTTCTTGATGAGCCGCTTGCCAGTGTCGATCCCGTAAACCGGGAAGCAATCGTTGTAACGATCCTTAAGGAATTCAAAGAAGATGCTTCAGTTATTATCTCAACACACCTTCTTAATGATGTAGAACCGATCCTTGATGAAGTGATTATGATCAAAGACAACAAACTCTTCTGTCACAAATCGGTTGAAGAAATCAGGGAAGAAACCGGAAAATCTTTAAATGATTTCTTTAAGGATTCCTTCAGGATTGATTGGTTTGGAGGTGACAATAAATGAACAGTAAATTAGCGAATGAAACGACAAAAAAACTATTGTTGTTTAATTGCCCGTTGATATTGGTATATATAATGCTCAAATTTGTGCTTGTTTTCGTTGAAAATGAGTATCTAAAAGTCAAGACATATATACATGGTGCATTATGGCTGTTCTCAGCATTCTTCTTTGTTCTTTGTGTAGTCGCAATAGTGCTCAGCTTGTACAAAACATTTGTCGTTGATCTTCTCCTCGGAAAATCATACAAGTATTATTCTCTTCCATTTAAAAAGTCGAAGATAATATTTTCCAGAGCAGTTCCTGCGATAATCATCGAGAGCCTAATTGTAATTTTGCTGTTTATGGCTGAAAAACTTTATGACTTGGTATATTTTTTCAGATATTACTCTTCTCGTGGTATTGCTGTCACGGGTGAGTATTTGGCCGACATGGCAATTGAATATATCGTATGGTTTATCTGCGCCTTTATTCTTTTTGCCGCCTGTGGATTTCTTATTCTTCTTGCATTTGTAATCAGCAGAAGCTTTGATCCTTCGAAGACTGTCAGGAACCTTGTGCTAGCCATAATCATCGAAGTGCTTGCAAATTGCTCTGTGTTCATAGTTATCATGAATATATCAAACGATCTTTCTATGAAATATTGTAATGCACTGGAAAAATACACCGTTCAAACAGTTGAAGAACTTTATCGATCAATCGGATTGTTGGCTTATTACGATCAGATCATATATAGTGTTATGCTCCTGCTTTTGATCATAGAGATAATAGGCTCTATTATCGTGTCAAAGAAACTTGCCGATAAAAGATTAAATGTACTCTGATAAGGAGCACACAATGAAAAGAAAAACAGCGACCGGACATTTATCCGATCGCTGTTCTTTTGGGCACATCTTTTGGTATGTAATAAATTTGTGGTAAGTTTGTGGTAAGTTGTGATTTTAAGAACAACTTAAGTCCGCCAAACCCTTAATTTATTGACTTTTTCCTATGCCCATCTTTGTTTTGGTGGAGATGAGGAGCTACGTTGATGTGCTTTCCCATAATCCTATAAAAACCTATAAAAGCTTTATCTTTAAGGCGTTGGAGAGTTTTGCCTGTATCAGAAGTCTCCGTAAGCCTACATAAACTTGTCAATAAATGTGGTAGATTTTGTAGTAAGTATTGTAGTAACTTACATAGCGTTCTCGCAGTAATCCTGCAGGAGTGCAATCTCCCGGTTCTTAAATTCGCGTGAAGCATCTGTGTAGGTTGTAAGGGTTATCAGGATACCTTCGTGGCCCATCATGTCGGATACAGCTTTCATATCTGCGCCGGCTTCTCTCATGCGTGTTGCAAAGGTGTGCCTCAGTATATGGTTGTGTACATGAGGGAATTCATCAACTGTAGCATTTCCGTCAGCGAGGATTTCCTTGTTGATTGCTTTGCTGATCTGGGTAAGTCTGTTGTTCAGTTTCTTGTAGTCTAAAACTTTACCTTTGCTGTTAAGGAAGATAAAGTTTGTGTAGCCATCGATTTCTGAAAGACAACAGATACCGAGTTGTTCCTGTTTTTCCTTTTCCTTTAGCAGAGCTTCTTTCACTTTTGGCAGCATTGGTACAGTACGATTGCTGTTTTTTGTCTTGGGTGGATTGATTGCGAATATGCTTCCTTTGCCTTTTCCTTTATCGTAGTTGATAAGGATATGATTGACATTTATCTCGTTGTTCTCAAAATCGATGTCTTCCCATCTAAGCCCAAGTACTTCGCCGACTCGCATCCCTGTCCACAACATCGTGGTGAATACTGCATAGTATTGGTGATAATGACCGGGTCTTGCCAAGAAGGACTCGAAAAGCTTCTGTTCTTCAAGCGTGAGAGCACGAACATCTTTGGTGTTCTTCTCGAATTCTCTTTGGAGCTCGCGAAGCGTGCCTTTGCACGGATTATTTCTTAAGACACCATCTCTTACTGCTAGATCGAACACCATTGAAAGGACTACCTTGATATTTCTTATCGTTCCGAATGACAATCCCTTTTCGATTGCTAGATTCTTAAGAAACATCACGATGCTGCTGTAAGTAACATTCTTCAGTTTCTTATTACCGAACTCAGGTTCCACATAACGATTATAGAATCTGATATAGGATGTGAAAGTGGATTCTCTTATGCCGCTCTTGATCTCTTTCCATAACTCGAAATAAGATTTGATGGTCGAATCGAGCTTGCTGTAATCGATTCCGTCCAAGGTGTCCCTGATGATCTGTTCTTCCTTCTCACGAAGTTCGGGAAGTGTTTTTGCATAAACGAACTGCCTCTTGCCGTTCTTATCAAACCACCAATACGCAAAAGTGTTATTACTTCGCTGATATTCTCCTTTCCTTAACTTGATTCTTTTATTGGCATATCTGCTGTTATTCATCTTTTTTGAACCTCCATTAGTTTCAAAAAAGTATGCCCGAGTTCATTATAAACCTGGGCATACTCTTCTTGTAGTAAATTATTCAGTTGTTCTCAGATAGAGTACTGTTTATACAGATACTCTTTGAATGGTTCACGCTTGATGAGTCTTTTGCTTCCGTTCCATAACACAAACGGGCAGTGATCATCACAGGTGAGCTCTCTGAGTTTGTTCATTCCGATATTGAAATACTCTGCAGCTTCTTCTAATGTCAGAAGAGCCTTATCGGATATAGGTACTTCATTCCTCATAACGATCACCTCCTTTATTTTTTGAAACCGAGACCTTTGATACTGCCTTGTTTTTGGCAGCAGTAATAAATGTTTTGTTAGTCATATACTGACCTCCAGATATTAGATTTTCCTTTTGCAGGAATGTAAAAGCGCCGCGCTATGGCGACGCCCGGAGGTCTCGGCATTCTTTCCGTTACCTGATCCGATTATTCCTTTTTCTGCGCTCCTTTTCTTGTGCTGCGAGAGTATCCAGCAGCTCGGGCGGAACCAGATCCAACTGTTTTTTCAGTTTTGCGTGCTTCTCCCTGAGTTCATCAAGCTTTCCGTCCCTTTCTTTGATGGCTGCTTCCAATTCCGCCGTTTTGCCCTTCCAGTAACGGCCAACATCTTTCTGGTCATCAATTTGACCTTTAAGACTTTCCACATACTTATCAACGGACTTGATCTGTTCCTTCATCTTCGCCATCTCTGGTGCATACCTTGATATTAGCTCTATGGCCTGAGCCTTTTTCTCTTTGCTCTTGATAAGGCCAATATCGTTGATCGCCTGAGAGATCTCGTCGAAGTGTTCCATCAACATATCTGCGTTCTTGAACAGATAGACGGGAAGATGCTTGCGGTGAGTCAGATACTTCGGGATACCTCTCTTGAGCTCGGGGAAATATACGGACATGTGCTCGTAGAACATATCCTGCAGTTTCACCAGTCCTTGAGGTCCGCCGATGATCATTTTGGAAGACAAACGTCCGTCCTTGGTTATCGGCACGAAGCATATGTGCATGTGCGGTGTTTTCTCATCCATATGAACGACTGCGGAAATAATGTTATCTTCGCCGAATGCTTTGGTATAAAACTCGTAAGCCCTTCGGAAGAAGAAAGAAATCTCATATGTGGATTTACCTTGGAAGAACTCAGGCGAAGCAGTGCAGATACTGTCCTGCATTACAACGCTGTCTTTTCTTACCTTGCATCCGACTTCCTGAATTCTTGCTTCAATAAATCCTTTGTAGCTTTCTGGCGGGCCCTTGATGTGAAAGTTCTCTGACGTGCGGGTAAGATCGATATCAGGATTACTCTTGTATTCCTTTTTCTCTCGTTCGTGGTGCTTTGCAAGTCGGCCGACAGCGCCTGCTTTGCATTTGTTGATTCTCATAATTGCGTAAGACATTTTCTTAATCTCCTTTGTTTTGAGTTTTGTTTGTGTGAAATTAGAAAAGCCCCGCTTTTTCTTTAGCGAGGCATTCTTAGGTTAGGTTGCAAGATGTTAATAAGTTAATAATTCAGAGGGTAGCCATGAGCAACATCTTGCGGTTAATGCGGATTAGTACACCCGACAGATACCGAAGGACGCTCCTTATGGAAGATTGCCCGCAATAAGCGGCGGCCAATCTTCCAACGAAGCTCTGTTGTGTCAATATAAGAGCGCCAAACACCGGCGCACTCATATCTCCCCAACAGCCTCGAAAGTCATCAAGGCAGTTTTCTTCCACCGGAAGAGAACCGCCTTTCGACTTTCTTTCAGTATCTGTTTGGGTGTAACACACTACACCTTGTAAACAAGGTGGTGTGCAAGGGGAGTACCCCTTGACTCCCTTTGGCGAGTTCAGAAACGAAAAAAGCAGGCGAACGATACCTGCTTCTTTCTTATTCTGTTCTCGCATCTTCGGCCTGCTAAGAAAAGTAAGATGTTGATTCTTGACCTATAGGAATTATTAACATCTTAACATCTTACTTTGCAGGCCTTATTCGGCTTGCGGGAGCTTCCAATACCATCGTTCGTTCATGCGAACGGATAATATGCCGAGCTCCCGCTTCGCGCTATTCGCAGTTGATCTGCATATACCGCTCTCTTTGAGTCGGTTCATGCACTCATCTGCGAGCATCATGCTTCCGTCAGCAAGAAGCTCTTCAAGAAAGCTTTTGGCTTCTTGCAGGCGGTCGTTTGGTCTTCCTGCGCCAGGACAGATGTCCAGGCTTCGTAAGAGTTCGTCAGCTTTCTTGTCTGAAAGGCCGGTGAAGTCCATACCTTTATCACTGAGCTGAAGAACATAAGACCCCATCTCAGGTGCAAGGTTCGACTTCAACAAAGACAAATACCGCTTGTCTTCGTCTTCGGGATCTCTGGCTAAAAGAAGGATACTTCTCACGGCACCTACAACATCGATAGATCCGGGTACACGGTACTTTGCTCCGATTCCCGACATCTTATTTAGATGGTTGACAATAACGATCGCACAATCAGTTTCACGTGCTGTCTGAATAAGAACATTGAACTTTGGTCTTACTTCATTGGAAGCGTTGATGTTTCCATCGCCAAAGTAAGAGGATAGTGGATCTAAGACAATGAGTTTTGCACCTGTTTGTTTTATAGCCTGCAAAAGACGGGGATCCTCAAAGGTTAGGTGCTTTTTTGACTCATCAATATACTCGAAGTTATCAAGGTTTCCGCCTGCTTGTTCGAAGCGGGGGATGATGGTGTCATCGTAATCATCCTCTGTGCTTTGGTAGATCACTTTTATTGGCGCAGGCGGTTCTTCATAATCCGTGAAGGGCAGAGGGTCACCTCTGGTCATATAGGCAGCAAGTGTGAGCATAAAGGTACTCTTGCCGTCTCCCGGATCTCCCTGAAGAAGTGTGATCTTCCCTTTGGGAATAAAAAAAGGCCAGAGCCATTTTACTGGTCTGACCTTTACATCTTTGGCGCTGATCAATTCCAGCGCCGGTTCTTGTTTTGCCATAGGCATAACTCCTTTCATAGATTTGGAATAAAAAAGCGGCCGTTCATTCGTGAACAACCGCCATGTAAAAGAGGGTATTATTGTTTTGATAGCCATGAGGATCGGTGACCAAAATATATGTCCCTCTACTTATAAGCAGTGGGAGAGGGTCAAATCGGACATAAAAAACGCAAGAAACCTGAAATCTGATACAAGAAGTCTTAAATCTGACATAAATTGGACATTTTAATCCGACATTTGTCAAAAACGGTGTTTTTAGCTAGCTGGTATTTTATGCTGCAAAAATCCGTTTTTAACAGTAGTAAAACAATAGACCATAAGGTTCTCGCATTGCTGACTACGGGATCATGGGACTCTCACCCCGGTGGCTTTCTGCCCCGCTGCGCTCATTGGGTGCGACGGCTCACGGGAGGACAAATCCCGTTTCAACGCTCAGCCTGTGACTACGCAGAAGTATCATTATCACTTTGTACCTGTCATCGCCTCCCTCAGGTTGCAATCCTGATTCTGACTCATCCCCGTTATCGCTCTCCCCCTTTCGGAAGGTCTTCGCGCGGTCGAAGTCAACTTGGCTTGGAATTTTAACTCCAGTACAAGTAACGTTCCTTACGGCTTGGTAATATTCAGTTGTCAAGGTCCGGTGAAGAGTAAAAAACTCTCTCTTCACCTTTACTGAACTGAGAAGCCGTTTTGTCAGGGGTGTTTTTTGCGGAAATTTGAAAATGTAATATTAAAAGGTCCGATCTGTCCCAAAACGGTTACAAATCGAGACCAAGTAATTGCCCAAGCTCTGTTTGACAAGAACTTTGGTATGCTAACTGTTAATTTGGTAATATCAGACTTAGCAGAGTAACCATATAGAAATGGTTTTTCCAAATCCGTTTTTGCAGTAGTAAAGTAGTCGACCTTAGGGCTCTCGCATTGCTGTTACGAGATCATGGGACTTTCACCCCGGTGGAATTGCTCCCCGCTGCGCTCATTGGGTGTGACGGCTCTCGGGCGGACTTTGATCCCGATTCAACGCTCGGCCTGTGACTACGCAGAAGTATCATTATCCCTTTGTATCTGTCATCGCCTCCCTCAGGTTGCAATCCTGATTCTGACTTATCCCCTTTATCGCTCTCTTCCGGGATGGAAGGTCATGGCGAGGTCGAAGTCAACTTGGCTCGGTATTTTAACGCCGATACAAGGAACGTACCCTTCGGTCCAGTATTAAGCTGGGTGTCCGAAGAAGGTCGAAATAAATCTCCCTTCATTATTACTGGACATTGCCCCCCGTTTTGGCCCCCCGATTTTGGCGATAATTTTGAAAATGTCATAAAACTAGGCCCATGGTGTTACCACTTTTTAACACCTTGGGGCTTATATGACATTCCAAACGACCTTGGAATTATTTCGACCTTCACTTACTAGGAATGGGAGAGGGCAAAATTATGTGGTCTAAAGCAAAAAACAAAAATTTCATAATGAATCCTTCACAAGTACTGGACATTGGTAGCCTGTTCGTGGGTGGTGTTTAGGGAATTAAAATGAAAAATGACAAAAACACAGAAGTAGCGGATTCGTTGCCATTCATGAAAACGCAACATTTGCAGGAGAACATCATCACACGTGATCTGTTCAGCCTGGTTGACTCTTGTCGACCAAAGTTGTATATTGGTAAACAAGAGTAGACCAGTACGGAGGAATGATTATTAATGCGTTTAACTGATTCAGAATGGAAGATCATCAATTGTCTTTGGACTAATAAATCCATGACTTTAATGGAACTTACAAGAGCCTTAGATGCAAAGACCGGATGGTCTAAGCAGACAATTATTACTTTGCTTAATCGTATGGTTGAAAAAGGTCTGGTTTCCTATGACCAGGAGGGGCGAACCAAATGGTTCCGTGCTGCAGTAGATAGAACGGAAGCTGAACTAGAGGAGACAACATCCTTTCTGGACAAAGTATATGGCGGTAATGTTGGATTGCTGATCTCCAATCTAAAGTGTTCAGACAAACTTACAAAAGAGCAGTTAGAGGAGCTTCGAAGGATAATCGAAGAGGATTAATATGTTGCGCTATATCATTGGCATTACTATTTTAACGCTTGGGATAATTGTCATCAGAGCTTTGTCGAACGGAAAAATACTCCGAAAGTATCAATATGCTTTTTGGATTGCTATTCCGCTCTATATGATTTTAATGCCATTTGTGAAGATAAATGTTCCTGTAGCAGATATTGGAAATACTCTGTTCACTTCAAATACTGAAGTTGCGACACAGGAAGTTAAAGAAGCAGTTCCTTCTACATTCATGCTTGGAGATATGGAGACTGAGCAATCTCTTTCGGATAATCAGTCTGTTGTTAATCATAAGATTCAAAGATCGTCCGGAATAAGCTATGAACGTGAGCATATAACGGATAATCATGTCGATGTATCAATTATCAAAACAAACAAATCTGGGAAAATAGGCGCTGCACTGAAGAATAGCAGTATTCTTGTTTCTGCCATTCTTATCATAGCATTAGCTGTGTACAATACCGGATTTATATCTTATTGCAAACGTAACAGGAAATATATCGGCAGAGATCCTTCAAGTGGTCTCAAAATATATAGTATCAGACATAAACAAACACCATTCCTTCTCTTTAATAGAATCTATGTTGATAACAGTTCGGAGAAGATTAACGATTTTGTAGTTTGTCACGAAGCAAGTCATTATAAACATGGTGACTATTTATGGGTATTAATCCGCTATTTGGTTCTGTTTCTTAATTGGTATAACCCAATAATATGGTTAGCTTTTATTCTTTCCGGTCGGGATTGTGAATATGCGTGTGATGAAGAAGTTATGAGAGCTTATGGAGTTGATTCTTATAAAGAATATGCAAGAACACTGGTTGGAATACCACAACAACAGACAAATAAAGCTGTTTTCACCCTGTCAACTGGAATGAGAAGCGGATATAAGATGATGAAGAAGAGGATAATTAACTTAAAGAGACCGGCAAATAGCAGCCGAAAGGTTACGGCTTTAAGCATGGCGGCTATACTGTTGGTTACAAGTTGTTCTTTTGCAAAGACTTCAGATACCAGAAGGGTTAAGGCAGATGATCCCTGGTTCAACACGAACATAATTGAAGTGAAGAGCGGTGCTGATGAAAACAAGGTAATGTCTTTGCTGAATTATCAATTTGTTGGAATGGATGAAAACTACTATATTATTCGCACATCAGGAGACTATGAGATGCCTCGCGATGACGAAATAGATTGGGATAATTACAATCAAAAAGACTATAAATTCTGTTATGTTGCAGTTATAGACCGTAAGACCAGTCAAACTGTGAATACTATCGATTTGCTTAAAGATCTTACTGTCAGTGAAAACTATGTTCAGGATGCTTATTACTCAAACGGGATAATTATTTCTAAAACAAATTTGGTAAAAAGAGATTATGATCCGTTTACAGGGGAACTTCTGGCTACCCATGAATCCGGTAATAATGGCCTTTATACAACTTCGAAATTCTATGCAATAGGCAGATATGAGATTGAAGTGATCGATCATCAGGATGATGAGGAGCTCAGATACGCTGAACTGAGTATTACAGCACCTGACAAGATGGTATCAAAGGTAGAAATCAAGAAAGCAGATAGAGATGTATGGGTTTCATCGGTTTTAGCAGTAACTGACACCCGTGCATTGATAATGGAATCTATTGGAAATAAAAGAGTATACTATCACCTTGATCTTGAAAATAATGAGTTAACCCCTGCTGATTCTAAAGAGTATGAGTGGTTGGATTCTGCCTCGCTATATGAATCCTTATCCAGCCCTGACGGGATGATATATTTCAACTCTGACTGTGGAATATCAAGAGTAAATGCACGGACAAAGTCAATTGAGCTTGCTCTCGATTTTAACTGGTGTGATCTTAATATTGGATTGATCCAGTACTCTACATTGATGGAATGCACTGATGACAGGTTTGTGATCTGCTGCAAATATGATATGACAAATGTTTATTCCGGAAGAAAGGCTGACAAGATTAGAATTATCGAGTTTACGAGAGCAGATAAGAATCCTCACGCAGGTAAAACTGTTTTAGAATTATATGCCTATGATGGAGTGGACAGATTTACGGGGAAATCAATCGCGCTATTCAATCAGACTAACGGTAAATGCTTTATTGAAGTTTCAACAAGGTATTTATATAGTGATTTCTTTGATAATAATTATGATAATAATAATCAGGACGTCATGGACTTGTCTGAAATAAAGGGTAAAGGCAAACTGAGCAACAAACTTGCCATAGATATTATCAACGGCGAAGGCCCTGACATACTGATGAATGTTAGTGGGTTCAATCAACTTAATAATTCAAACTGTCTTATTGATCTTTCACAATTTTTAAAAGAATATAATTCTGATAAGTATTTTACTAACATTATAGAAGGGTCAAAAATTGATGGCGTTCTTTATCAATTGCCAATAAGCTTTGGAATGGAAGGAATCTTCACCAAAGCTGAAAATGTCAGTAGTACTGCAAAGGGCTTTACGCTTGAAGAGTATAAGAAGTTTGTCAGAGAAACTTTGAATGGAAATGACCCTATTGTTAATGGTCAGGCAGTATATTTTTCAATGCTCTTTAGTGGTATGAGCGATGAGTTTATATCGAACGGAAAAGTTGATTTGTCTAAACCGGAATTTAAAGAGCTTGCTGACTATATTAAAGATAATGTACCGGAAAATGGAAGTTCCCTTAATGCGTGGTATAGTTCATGCTATGCAGAGAGTCCTCTTCTGAAATGCGACTTAACTTTGGGATCGGGATGCACGGGAATAAACGGTTTTTATGGCATGGGTATGGGTATTACTCCTTACGGAAGAGGGGTGACTATGCTTGGTTTTCCGTCTGTTGACGGCAGAGGGCCTCTGTTTATACCTACTTGTTCTGTAGCAGTGTCTACACATGCTGTTGATTCAAAAGCTTGTGGTGAGTTTGTAAAGCTGCTTTTGTCTGATGATATTCAAAACGAGATTGCCATGAATGACAGATTTGTTTTGAGCAGGGAAGCATTTAAAAACGCTGGTGCAGTTGCCGTTGAATACTATAGCAATGGAGGTAGTGGCAGCTATGGCAACAGTATTGGCAATAAGATAACAATGCAGGACATAGAGTTTATTGAAAATATAATACTGGGCTGTTCAAGGGTTAAATCTGAAGATCCGGATATTAGTATGATTCTTATTGAAGAAATGCCAGCATATTTTTTAGGGCAGAAGGATTTGGATGCTGTAATTGAGATTGCTGAGAACAGAATACAGAAAGTGTTAGATGAACGAGGGTAGTTTTGAAATATAAGCAGTATAGTACGGATGACTGAATCCGACTATAGAAGGATTGAATAAGTCCTTCAATCATAAGAACGCAAGGTCCCAACGAAAGGAGTGTCCCCACACTTCGGGGCCTTGTTTATTATTTTCTCGATTCATTAACGTTTTCTTCGTAGACAACAATCTGCCTCTATTTTACCGGCTGATTATCCTCTAATTTGCTGAAATGAAGTAATATCATAGTGTTTTGGTGAACGAATGAAAGTAATTATCAAGTGGCTGAAGAGTGGCTAAAAAAAGGAACGTGAAGCCCGGAAACCCCGCCCTTTCAATGTTTTTAGCTGTTCTTTGGACGCTCCTAAAACGGTTACAAATCGAGACCAAGCTCTGTTTGACAAAACTTTGGTATGCTAACTGTTAATTTGGTAATATTAGGTTTATGGAAGAGCTGTTTGCATATTTCCTTGGACAGAGATTTGGATTCAGTAGTCACTGTTATCTAGGGCAATATTCGTACGGTTTTGAATAAGAGAGGATGTCCTATAAGACTGCCGGACTTAAAACTTGTGATTACCGGAACTGAATATGGATATAGAAGAGAAGATGGCGTGTTTGTTATTCCAATTGGATGTTTAAAAGGTTGAAGAGGCTTGCAAGGTTATATAATTGCAAAAGAGGGGAATAGAAATGACCAAAAGAACATGTACACGAGTTTTCACTAAACTGCTTATACTCGCCCTGTCCGTTGGAGTGCTGACATCATGCAGCAAGAAAGATCCATACGCTGATATGGATCACAATATAAATGCCCCCAAATATATCTCTGAAAATGATGAGTGGTGGGATGCTTCTGAGTTTTCGGTCATAACAGAGGAATTGTCATTCGATGTAGAGTCCAAAGATATTAGCATTAACAGTAAATTAGCAGCTGTGACTGATAAAAATATCTATGTGTATTATGGCGGCTGGAATTATAAAGAAGACAATGTTGAAGGAATAAACGAGATTGCATGTTTCAGCATTGAAGAAGGAAGTGAAGGCGAATTTTTAGGTTCTATTGATCTGGCGTCGCGTCTGTCTTCTGAAGAGCGTTTTGTCAATGATATTGGCGGTGTGTATGAAGTCAATGGCGAGATACATCTGCTGGTCACTTTACAATATACGGATAACACAGGTCTAAAAACATATGACTGTGTAATAAATATAACTGATAAGTCGATAGGCGAGTTAAATGAACTCAAATTTGATTCTGCATCAGGGAAGGATAATATCTCGGTCAATGAAGTTGTTTGTGTGAATGGTACGGCTTTTCTTAAGTGCTATTCAAATATGAAGGCTTGCATTTATACCTTGAACAATGGCATGTGCCATGAGGTCCGAACAGATAATTTCGATTTTATAGACACTTTCGAAAAGTATGATGACAACAATATTATTTTGCTTGTGACCTCTTACGAAAGAACAAAATATATGCTTCTAAACACTTTGTCTTTGTCTTTTACTGAGATAGAGGATTATAAGGGCGAATATAGTGTTGAAGACCATAGTTTGGTTGTTTCTGATGGCAAGGGCGGTGAAAAGACACCCGTAATCGATTTCAATAATTCGCTGTTATCGTTTTATATGTATAAAGCTTCGACCGTTCTTTCTTCAACAACTGAAAGAATAATATTGAAGTGCAATGCAGCTGGAATGGATAATACGATTGTTATCCTTACGAAAGCCGAAACCAATCCTAATGCGGGAAAACAGATCATTGAAGCAGCTCATCTGGATATGCTTACTATTCTGGAAGCTAATGGAATAAGTGAGTTTAACAAGCGTAGCGAAGCTTATTTCATAAAGGATAATGAAGATTATAACTATTGGTCTGTATTTGACTGGGATGCTGCAATGATCGATTACAATGCAGAAACCAACAGAGCAAAGAGTGAAAAGATAAATGCGCTGATGGCTGATATTGCTTCGGGTGAAGGGCCTGATGTGATATTGGACAGTTCTGATTGCAGAGAGATACAAAACGGCAAGTATTTGGTGAATATAGATTCCTTGATTAAAGACTTAAAGCTTGATCCGAAGGAGTATTTTACCAACATAATTGAAGCAGCTGATATTGATGGAAGAAAATACACCTTGCCGCTAGAGGTTACTGTTCAAGGTCTTCTTGTTGATAACGAAGAGGCTAAAGGTCTTGGTACTGGCATTAAGATAAAAGACTACAACAAATTTGTTAGTGAAGTCTGCAATAATAACGATCCGATGTATTCATATCAAAGCCAAATGGCCTATTTCGACCAACTTGTAGCAGTATCATTTGATCTGTATGAGACTTCTGACGGAAGAGTCAACTTCAATAATCAGGATTTCAGAGCTTTAGCGGAATATGTTCATGATAATGTTCCGGAGACGATAACTCATAACGAGGGAAGAATACGAAGTGTGTCTCTTTATGGGGTGGCCACTGACTATGAACAGTATGGAATCTCGCTTGCTAACAGAAAACTGATAGGTCAGCCGTCTCCTGATGGAAGAGGGCCATGCTACCGTTTCACTTCTTGTGCTTCGATTGCTGCTTGCTCATCTTGTCAGGAAGGGTGTTGGCAGTTCATATCTTCTATGCTAAATGAGGATATACAAAAATATGCTTCCGCAATACCTGTGAGCAGAAACGCTTTTACCACGTTAGCCGTTACTGTAACAGATGGAAAGCCAATAGATCAGGCGGTTATTGATAATTATGTATCTATCATTAGCAATGGAACCTTCTATTACTCAACCGATTATTCGATAAGAATTATCATAGATGAAGAGATGCCTTCCTATTTCGATGGACAAAAATCACTTGATGAAGTAATAAAGATAATTGAGAATAGAGTAAATTTGATGATTGCCGAAAGAGGTTAACATTGAAAATCATTGGTTGGAGTGACCATTTACACAACTTAGACTGTCATGGATGAACCAAAGTGAGCAATAATTTAGTAGCTAAAGAGTGGCTCCTGAAAGGAACAAAATGCCCGGAAACCTCGGTTTTTCAATGATTTTTACTGTTCTTTGGACGCTCATAAACAAATTGCAATAAAATAGCGATCGGATATCCGATCGCTATTATTTTGGGCATACTTTTTATTGAGTCGTGTTTTTGTAGTAAGCTTGTAGTAACCTACATTTTCAAGAATAGGCGAGAACTCGCAAACCCTTGAATTTATTGACTTTTTACAATGCCCGTACAGTTTTTGGTGGAGATGAGGAGAATCGAACTCCTGTCCGAAACCTCTTCCTCCGGGACAATCTCCGGGTGCAGTCGACGGATGAATTATTCCTATTCCCGCGTGGCCCATCGACGGGCGTCGGTTCCAGTAGCTTCATAAGATTAAAGCCGCTAGCCGGCGCAAAGCTTAACCGGTAGGACTGCCTGCTTAACCTCTCTCAGGCGAGGTCTTCGGTGTACGTACACTCCCGCGAGAAGATAGGCGGAAGGACGGTAGCCTTAGGCTGCTACGAGCTCTGTGTTGTCTGCAATTACTTGCAATTCCCCGTTTTTTAAGGAGGCACAACGAGGATCCTCCACCCGCTTTCCCGACATCAGAAGCCCCGTCGAAACCAGTGCATCCCCGTATCAGAAAAGAGGAAAACATTTAAGTTTTCCAGACGCATATTATATATGCTTTGGCCTGATTGCTCAACACAAAAAGAAGGACCGCTTTGCTGCGGTCCCTCTTGCATAATGTTCAATTCTTATAGATCAGAGTTCGTCTTCGAAGTTCAGATCCTTAGTGACATCGTAAGGTTCGAAGCTCTGGCTGATGATGTCCTGAGCATCCTTGATCTCAGCCGCTTCAACTACATCGTCAGGTACATAGGGAGCGGGCTCTTCGATCTTCTCTGCGTATCCTGTGTCGTAAGGATCAAGTCCGTCGTACTTCTTGTAAGGATTGATGAGGAGCTCTGTGCCGCAATAGTAGCACTTGGATACGAAAGGCTTGTTCTCCATCTTCTGAAGGCCCTTGCCGCAGGAAGGACAATTAGCGATGGTCTTAAAATCTGTTCTCTTCTGGAGAAGAACGGCCTCGTTCAAAGCCTTGTCGAGTTCTTCGTTGGTTGCGCCGTGCTCTTTGAGCATGATCCAGAAAGCGTGGAGAAGATAAGTCTGCTTTTCAACTTTTTGTCTGAGTATTTCGACTTCTTTGAGCGATGAATACTCGCTCTTGATCTCTGTCTCTTTGCCCGGTTCTTTCAAACCACGGAGAAGCTCATCAGCTTCGTTGACGTTCTTGAGATTTGCCATATCCTTCATCATGCTGGGATCGAAATCTGCCATAATGCCTACCTCCTCGAGTTTTGTATTGTTTGCCTTAACTACTAATATATCAAACTTTTTGGATTTTCAATTGTAAATTCTTACCTGAGGAATTCGGAGATAGCGACAGCAACCTTATAGGGAGTCTCGCTGTTGCAGATAAGTGCATCGTCGTTGCTGTTGGAGAGATATCCGACGACGAGCTGGTAGGATCTGACGGAGTCTGCATAGTTGAGACCCGTATACATATTTGACTGTACAACGCCTAATGAAGTGCTGCCGATCTCATTGGCGACGAGCTCAGCAAGCTTAGTTCCTTCCTTAACGGCATTCTTCGAATAACTGCCGGTGGAGGGGACATATACTTTAACGCCGCTGATGTCGCTTTCCGGAGCACTGTCGGCATGGAGTCTTATGAAACAGTCTGCTTTGTTGTCGGTCGCTATTTTCGCGCGCTCGATATTGGAGATGTCAGCATCATTGGTGTCTCTGGTGAGGATGACCTTTGCGCCGCATCCTTCCAGATATTCTTTTAATACCAATGCATACTGGAGAGTAAGCTCGTATTCCTTGGCACCGCTGTCGACGCCTACGGCACCCGAAGTAGCCTTGTCTTTCTCGGCTGAAGAACCCTTGATCGCTGTCTCTTTCTCAGTGTTGGGAACTTCCTGGTGACCCGGATCGATAACGATCACTTTGCCTTTCAGATCAGGATGATCTTCCTTAAGAGTGATCGGGGTAGGCGTGGGCGTTGCCGGAACCGGCGTGGGCGTATCGGTCGGTACGAACTCAGGCTCGGATCCGATTATTCCAAGTCCTTCAGGTGTAGTTGCGATAGTCTCTTCAGCAGGCATGCCGAACATCTCGTTGAACTTCCTGTCGATCGACTGCTTATTGAACAGATAGACGATGTAGCCGAAGCCGATTATGAGCAAAGCCATAAGAATGCCGATCGCAACGCTCTGGAGAGATGCTTCCTTTGATCTCGGAGGTTCTTTTGGTTCTTCTATGACTCTTACGGGTTCAGCAATGATATGCTCGGGTTCAATCTCCTGAGAAGCTTCAACCGGCAGTTCCCTGATCTTCTTGGGAGCTGCGATTGGCTTTTTGGCAGGCTTTTGAGGAACAACTGCTTTCTTCTCACGATCTGCCTTATGGGGTGCAGCTTCTTCCTTGCGGACAGGAGCCGATTTTGCCGGGGGATTCTGCTTCTTAACGTTAGAACCCTGCTTGCCATGACCGGCCTTGACGGCAGGGGAGGGCTGCTTTTTCTGAGACTGGTTATTTGCAGAAGAAGGTTTCTTCTGACCTGATACGGGCGCAGCTTTCTTCTGGCCGTTTACCGGCTGTGACTTCTTCTGAGCCTGGCCGTTTGAAGGCTGAGTCTTCTTTTGGGCATTGCCGTTAGGGGAAGAGGGCTTCTTGACTGATTGGGCGCCTTTTGTCTGGGCGCCTGTCTTCTTGGAAGGATGCTTCCTCTGGCCAGAGAGATATTTTCTCGTGAAGTCATTAATGAATGCTTCTCTCTGGGAGGCGGGCATTGCGTGGAGACGGTCGTATAAGCGCTTCCTCCTGTCTTCAGGAAGATTCGCCAGAATCTGTTTGAATTGAGCAAGATTGTCTCCGGGCATAGTGACCTCCACAAAGGATAATACCATTCTTTATTTTTTCGACAAAATAAATCTTTAAATCATATTTGGGGAAGTTCTTTTGGATTTGGGTTTTACACCAAAACTGCGAAAAAGGGATTCCGGTGTAAAAAACGGGCTGTTTTTTACACCAA
>LVAT01000019.1 GCA_001604135.1 Clostridiales bacterium Firm_14 | reverse complement strand
ATGCGCTTGAGCCTGGGTGCCATCTTGGCCTGAATGTCGCGCTCTTCAGCCTGAAGCTCATCGGCGCGCTTATAGAGGGGAAGGACCAGGAAATTGAATGCGAGGCTTAAGAATATGATCGACAGGCCGGGATTTCCGATGATCCTGTAGGCTATCGTAAATACGACTTCAAAGAGAAGCTCGAGAGGAGATATGATCAATGTGTAAAGTGCAGTCAAAAAAGACATTATTCTATCCGCTTCCTGCTATTCCCTGAGAAGGCCCGTTTTTCCGTATCCGGCTGTTGCCGTCAACGGCTCTCTATTTTATTACTTTAATTTCTTTACTTCAACTTGAGGTCCTATATGGTATACTCAATTCATTCGCGAATGCTTGTGAACCAAGCATTTTTTGTTGCGGAATAATTTAAAAATGGGTGAAAAACAGTAGGAAATGGCAGAAAACCGCAGTCTCAAATCGGGTTTGAAGGATAATAAGAAGCTTGTTATTGCAGGTTTTGCTCTATTTGTCATCACCATGGCCGTTTCCGTGATCGGCATAGCCAATACCCAGCCCTGGAGCGGCGATTTCAGCCAGTATCTGTCACAGACCAGAGCCATTGCTGACGGACATGTCAACGAGTGGTTCATGAAGCACACATATACGATCGACCATTCGGCAAGCGGTCTTGGTGCTCATTCATATCCCTGGCTTACATCTATCCTCATTATCCCGATCTACATGATCTGGGGCACAAATTTCGTCCCTTACCAGATTTTCATGGCTTTCTGTCTGGCAGTAACTGTCATTGCCCTCTATATCCTCCTTCTGAGGAGAAATGTGAAGCTCAGCGCAGCCCTTCTTATCTGCGGTGCGCTTATCCTTAATATCCACTATGCCGGATATACGAAGATCATCTTATCTGACATTCCGTGCCTGATGTTTACGGTCATTGCCTGGGTTCTGATCGACAGATATCTGGAAGTCCGCAACATAAAATACGGAATCCTTGTAGGAGTGCTTTCTTTCGCGGCCTTCTCGACCAGAACGATGGCACTGGCACTTCTTGCAGGACTGGGCCTTGTAGATCTTATCCATTTCATAAAGCAGATCAAAGACAAGAAGATGACCGTCAAGGCATTCGCCGTCATGTGCGTGCATTATGTATCTTTCCTCGTCCCGACAGCTATCCTGTCGGTGGCGCTCCCCAAGGGCGGTTCAACATATCTGGACTACTTCTCGGTAACAGCCGGACAGCTGAAATCCAACATTACCTACTATGCGAACATGCTCCTTTCGATGTTCACACAGAATATCCAGAACTGTTCATTCTGGCCTCAGGCCATAAAAGACCACAAGATGGTCATCCCGGCGATCTTAGTCGTCATCATGATCCCCTTCATTGCAGCTGTGCTCATCGGCGCATTTAAAAGGATAAAGGAATCAGACCATCTGCCGTTCTACCTGATCGTCATGCTCCTTATGCTGTTCGTCTACGATTACCAGCAGGGAACGAGATTCATCTTTTCCTTATTCCCGATCATCCTGATCCTTGCCTACTACGGTATGAGCAGCTCAAAAAAAATGATCGCTGAGAAGGAATCCGGCAAAAAGGCCTCTGTCATGGAGAATCTTCAGAAGATCGCGAGAGTCGATTTTGCCGTAGTCCTTATTCTCTGCATGATCTTCGGCACCATAAGGATCGCAAGAGGCGATACTGCAAGCACGAAAGCCATAGAATCCGTTAACTCGCAATATGCGCTGGAAGTGTACGATTACATTAATGAGAATCTTGATACGGACGATGTAGTGATATTCTATAGACCAAGGATACTTCGTCTTTATACGGACGTGTATTCTTATACGAACGACACAGAATTGCCTGAAACAATCGGCGACGCTGACTATATACTTAATTACGCCGGCGACAGCAGATATGTTGATTACATCATTAAAAACAAGGATTCGTTGGAACAGGTATTCAGCAACGGATACTTTAAACTGTATAAGATAGACAAAGAAAAATTGGGAGGAAGCAACAATGGATAATATTACCCTTTCGATAGTTATCCCTTGCTACAACGAGAAGAACAACATCCATACGATCGTCGAGAAAGTGCTCGCAGCACCTATCAAGAACAAAGAGATCATTGTCGTTGACGATAAGAGCACGGATGGAACGAGCGAGATCCTTGATAAAGAGATCGCTCCTCTGGTCAGCAAAGTCATTCATCACGAAGTAAACCAGGGAAAGGGAGGCGCCTTAAGGACCGGTTTCCAGCATGCTACAGGTGATATCGTCATCATCCAGGATGCAGACCTCGAGTACGATCCCAATGAATATCCGAAGGTAATAAAGCCCATCGTAGACGGTGAGTGCGATGTCTGCTACGGTTCCAGATTCTTGAACCAGGCAGCAAAGGGCTACCTCGCCAACCGTATGGCAAATAAGTTCCTCACAAAGCTTTCCAACCTCTTCACGCACCTGAAGCTTACCGACATGGAGACATGCTACAAGTGCTTCAAGCGCGAGATCATCCAGGCTGTAGACATTAAGGAAAACCGCTTCGGATTCGAGCCGGAGATCACGGCTAAGATCTCGAAGATGGGCATCAAGGTTAAGGAAGTTCCGATCTCCTACTATCCCCGTACAAACGAAGAGGGCAAGAAGATCGGCTTCAAGGACGGCGTCCGTGCGATCATCTGCATTTGGAAGTACCGTAAGGGCTGATTCTTAAATAAACGGGAGAAGCGATCAAATGACCGATAAGAGAAAGATTCATTTATTTGTTCCGGGCCGTTTGTGCCTTTTCGGAGAGCATTCCGACTGGGCAGGAATGTACCGCACGGTAAATTCGGAAATCGAGAAAGGTCAGGCGATCGTCTCCGGTGTCGAGCAGGGCATATATGCCACGGCCGAGAAAGCCGACAAGTTCATAATCGCAACATCTCCTGATTTCCCGGAGAAGGAATCCTGGGAATGCGAGATGGATTCCGCAAAGCTTTTGGAAGTTGCACAGCAGGGCGGATATTTCTCATATGTTGCCGGCGTAGCTTCCTACATTAACGATAATTACAGGGTCGGCGGAGTTAAGATCACGATCGAGAAGCGTGACCTTCCAATTAAGAGCGGACTCTCATCCTCAGCAGCGATCTGCGTTCTCGTTGCACGCGCATTCAACCAGCTCTACCAGCTCAGAATGAACATCAAGGGCGAGATGCAGGCCGCATTCCGCGGCGAGCAGCGAACACCTTCCAGATGCGGACGTCTGGACCAGGCCTGCGCTTACGGCGTAAAGCCTGTTTACATGGAATTTGACGGCGTCGAGATCGATTCGAAGCCTATCCGCGTCGGTTCCACTTTCCACTGGGTAATCGCAAATCTCATGGCATCCAAGGACACGATAAAGATCCTTGCGGATTTAGGTAAGGCTTATCCTTTCGCAAATACCGTGCCGGAGAAGATGGTCCAGGAAGCTTTGGGCCGCGACAACATTGCGATCGTAGGCAAGGCAAAGGAATTGCTCATTAAGGGTGACGCTGAAGGCTTGGGACAGCTCATGAAGGACGCCCAGACCATATTCGATCAGAAGGTCGCACCTATGTGCACAGAGCTCGAAGCTCCGGTACTTCATTCCGTTCTGAACGATCCTTATATCAACGAACTTACATGGGGCGGCAAGGGCGTAGGCTCTCAGGGAGACGGCACGGTCCAGTTCCTCGCAAAGGATGAGGAATCAGCAGCAAAACTCCAGGAATATCTCAAGGACGAGAAGGGAATGCCCTCATTCCTCCTGACCCTAAAGCCCGGACAGACAGTAAGAAAGGCGATCATTCCTCTTGCCGGCTTTGGCACCCGCGTATTCCCCGCAACAAAGTGCATGCCCAAGTGCATGATGCCTGTCTATGACAGGGACGGCGTACTAAAGCCCGCATTGCTCATTATGTTAGAGCAGCTCTTAGAAGCGGGAATAGAGGATATCTGCCTTATTATAGGTGAAGACGAACAGCCCGATTTCGACAGATTTTTCGAGCCCCTATCGGCAGAACAGCAGGAAAAGCTTCCTGACAGCAAGAGAAAATATGAGGACCTCATCTCCAATCTCCGTCACCACATCACCTATGTTTATCAGCGTGAGAGACTGGGATTCGGCCACGCAGTATGGCTCGCAAAGAGATTTACGGACGGTGAGCCCGCATTGCTGCTCCTCGGTGATTTCCTCTATAAATCAAATACCGCAGTCAACTGCTGCAAGCAGGTCATCGACGCATATAAGGAATGCGGCGGCGCGCTTGTCAGTATCACTGAGATTCCCTTAAGCAGGGTAGTCCATTACGGAATCGTTCACGGCTGCTGGAATAACAAAGAAGAAACAATACTTAAGGCTGACAGCATGGTTGAGAAGCCGACTGACGATTATGCCGAAGAGTATCTCGGCATCGATAACGCGAGAGGCGAGAGAAAATACTACGCAACATTCGGCCAGTACGTTCTGACACCTGAAGTCTTCGAAGAGCTCGAAAGGCAGATCAAGGTAGTCGGCAAGCCCTCTGAAGGAAAAGAGTTCGGCCTCACTTCCGCTCTCGACACCATCCGTGAGAACAACGGTCTCTTCGGATTCGTGCCTGACGGAGAATCGTTCGATATCGGCCTGCCGGATGCTTACCGTGAGACCATGTGGCGCTATGCCCAGCAGGATAATGATTGACCATGAGTGAGAAGAAGGGTTTGCTCTCATACCTTACGGGAGCTGAGATAAAGCAGTTCATATCCTATTTTATTGTCGGAGGAGTATCCGCTCTCGTTGAGTGGATCTCATTCTTTCTTCTCGGAAGATTCCTGAACATGCCTTATCTGCCGGCTACGGCACTGGCGTTTGTGTTTTCCACTACGACCAACTGGTTCCTGGGAAGGACATTCACGTTCAAGAATTCCAAGCTCGGAAAGAAGAAGGGCAAAGAGTTCGTTCAGGTATTCGGCGTAAGCGGTATCGGACTTCTGGGAAATCTCGGACTGATGTTCCTCTTCGTAACCGTAATCGGAATGAAGACAGAGTTCCTGAAGACATTGGCAAAAATAATCGCCACGGGCATAGTATTCATCTGGAATTACTTGGCCAGAAAGCTCTGGATCTACAGGCAAAAGCCTGAAGAGGGAAAAGAGCAGTCTGCCGAATAACATAGGCAGCAGAAGTGTTGCCAAAATAATTACTGAATTGGCAACATCAGTCTAACGGTCTGCACTTAACTACTGATTCGGTGACGTTCGTCAAAACAAGTTCGCCGTTCTGGTTAAAGACGTTTATGGTCAATTCCGCCAGTCCGTTTCTCTCATTTCTCTTAACAAGATTGGTGATCTCTGCTTTGCCCGTAAGAACGTCATCTGCGAAGACGGGTTTAAGCCATTCGATCTTGGTGGATTTTCCGGCGAGGAGTTCTTCACCGAAGAAATCAACCTCAAGATATTTAGCCCATACTGCCATGAATGACATGACACCGGGTGCTATCAGTCTTCCGAAATGCGTAGTCTTGGCGTATTCTTCGTCGGTGTGAAGAGGGATGTTATCGTAATCTCTGGCAAACGCGATCATCTTATCCTTATCGATAACAGCGGGTTCGAGCTCAGCGCTCATTCCGGTTTTAAGGTCATCAAAATACATCTTACAATCCTGCTTTTCTGTCTTTTTAGTGCAGAAGAATTGTAATTGTTTTTCCGGTGGAATTCAACGAAGCCAATACCTGTCGGCAGCTTATGAAAATCTTGCCATACGCCTCTCGTCTTCCTTGAAGAACAGAAGACAATCGTGCTTTATGACAGATACACGGCTGTGGACCTCTTTCTCCAGCATTTCAAGTCTGATCGAGATGTTGTCCAGCTCGGCCTTGGCTTCCTTTAGTTTTAACTTGTGCTTTTTGGCACCCTGGGCGAGCGGATACATGATCTTGAAAGTGATCATGGCTGCAGCAAATGTAACTACAGTAGCGATGAACGATACCACGATTAATGCAGAAACTTCCCCGCCAAAGATCGAGCTGAAGATGGCGAACAGGTATAGGCCGGTCGTAACAAGAGCCAAGAGTCCCGTTATCACGCACATGATCGCAAATCCGAGTTCGGGATCATGTGTATCGCCTTTCTCATCAATGAAAGAATACTCGCTGAGATTAGCGCTGGTCATGTTGAGTTTGCTCCTCGTTCTGCTCCTCTCAACCTCAAGGGCGTCACGTTCTTTGTTGAGTTTGGAAATCACATGTATTTCACGGAAGAGCCTGCGTAATTCTTCGAAGTAATCTTTGTCCTCAGCCGAACTGCCTTCCACAGAGCTTTCCACGAGCTTCGTGTTGTAAGTGAATTTCCTAAAGTTATTAGAATCCGACAGATTCTTAATGCCTTTCATTTGGGCAGAAGCAAGCATGATTCCGCGCAAAGCTATAAAGTCGTGCGGATCTTTTTGCAGGAGATATTTGTATGCATCGATCGCTGCCGAGAACTCGCCTCTGCTAAGATAGGTATTACCCATCTCGTGCATCTGATCTTCTCTGAAATATTCGTAGTCAAACGTACTGCCGCAGAAGGGACACAGATACGTCTGCATATCGAAATTGATGGACAGATTGCCGCCACAAGACGGACACTTATGTGATTTGATCTCGCTCATATATCCCTCCCCATATATTTTTCTGATTAACTTCATTATATCATCGAAAAATCAAGTGAAAATAATGTTGACACCTCAAACTGCCCATGCTATTTTATGAATGAAAATTTATTCATTCATAAAGGAAGAGCATCATGCCCAAGTCACAGGAACGCTGTCAGGAAATAAGGGAAGAAACCAGGAATCTCATAATCAAGAAATCTGTCCTGTATTTTGCAAGGCACGGTTTTGCAGGCACCAAGATAAGTGAATTGTCGAAGAATATTGGTATCGCTCAGGGAACGATATACCTGTATTTCGAATCCAAGGAAGATCTTTACGCCGAGATTTTCGAGATATCGGACAAATATACCAGATCGGAGAAGCTGAACAGTTTTGCAAAGCTCCCGATCACTGCCGCAATGAAGATCAGGATGCTCTCGGACTATCTCATCAAGAGCCTTAAGAGTGATGAGATGTTCTCCGCAAGCATTGCGCTTTATACGCAGAGACTATTAGAAGGCGAGACGGACCAGAGCTTCTATAAAACTCTGGAAAAGATCATTAAAGAAGGCCAAAAGGAGGGCAGTGTGGTTGCAGGAAATGCGAGAAAACTGTCTGAACTTTATTGGGGCGTTGTATATCTCTATGCGGTAAAAAACCTCTACACAACAGACTATGCAATGATCAGGTCTGAAGACTTATCAAGGATCCTTCTGGAGGACAGGAAATGATTGCGATCATTACGGGCGCAACCGGGGACATCGGAGAAGAATTCGTTAAGAGCCTTATAGGCGAAGTTGATCACATCTGGGCTGTCGGAAGGAGCGAGAATAAGCTGAATGCTCTTCGCGAAAAATACGGCGATAAGATCGCTCCTATCATCTGCGATCTGTCAGATAAGGATTCGATCATTGGACTTTGCCATAAGATCGAAGATGAGCACCCTGATATCAGATATCTTGTAAACAACGCAGGCGTCGCGAGGATGGCACCGGTAACGGAGTTCCCGATCGAAGAGTTATGCGACATGCTCGAGATAAATGACACAGCCGCAACGCTCCTTTGCAGAGCTTCACTTCCGTACATGGCTGAGGGTTCCAATATCCTTAATATCGCTTCGGCATCGGCTTTCCAGCCGAATCCTTATATAGCAGTTTATTCAGCGAGCAAGGCATATCTGCTCTCGTTTACGAGAAGTCTTAATGTTGAGAACAAGGGGATTAACTGCATAGCTGTCTGCCCCGGGTGGGTGGATACCAAGATGCTTCCGTCGAAGACAAAGAGCGGTAAGGTCATTAAATATCCGGGCATGGTATCGGCAGATGTCGTGGTAAGAACAGCTCTAAAAGATCTGCGCAAAGGCAAGGACGTCTCAGTCTGTTCGCCGTATTACAGATACACCAGATTCTTAAGCAAAGTCGTTCCTCACAAGACAATGATGAAGCTGTGGATCAGGGAAATAGAGGATTACATAGAATGAGAAATAGAAAAGAATGGTTTCTTCTGATAACGGGATTTGCCGGAGCCCTCCTTGGAACGTATGCCGTTATCATGTTTAACGGCAATGTGCTCTTCAGATTTCCGTTCGTACTCAGGGTTATTCTGTATTTAGCGGGCTATTGGGTAATAGCAGTTGTTCCTCTGATATTGATGTATGTGAACAAAGAGAAGATGCGCGAGTATTTTCAGGGAAGAGGCAAGCTTGTCCGGCAGATCCTCATAGGCCTCGGAATCGGTCTGGGTATGTCTTTTTCCCTCACTCTAATCCCGCATCTTATGGGATTCGGCAGCTTTGTCGATAACGGAACGAGACATGATCAGTTCATAGAGTTTGTTATCGAACTTATCTATTTTGTTTTCTCTGTCGCTTTTGTAGAAGAATTCGTGTTCAGAGGATTTATCTTCAGAAGACTTAAGAACCTCACCGGAAATGACGCTGTTTCTCTGATCATTTCATCGGTCATGTTCGGACTCTTGCATGTCTTCAGCGGCAACATAATCCAAATTGTAATAACATCTCTTCTCGGAGCGTTCTGGTGCTTCTGCAGACTGAAGATAAAGAATTGTTCTTTGCTCTCACTGATAATCGCACACGGGGTCTACGATTTCCTGATAGGTGTCTGGGCATCGGTTCTGCTGAAACCGTAAAAGCAGATAAACGGAAACCGTCACATCGGACTGATCAGTACGACGAGTCTGCAGCTTCCGTCTTTGTATTCATAGATACTGTATTTCCAGATCCAGTATTCCTCCTGTGAATCCGGTTTTACATAACTGAAGTCGAGAGGAAGGACAGATTTTCTGCCGTTGAATGGGCGCACAGTATCAAGCTCATATACCTTGGCTTTCTTGCCCTTGATATCACTTCCGTCGCTAGTTGCTGATCTCTTATAACATTCAAGGGAGGGGATTGCAGCAACCAGATTATCAATGCTGTCAAATTTGACCGTCTCAACCTGGCAGTCTACATCCTGAAATCCTCTTAATCCATAACGCTCTACATAGTCGGCAATATCAGGCATTAAAGCAGCACGCGCATTACTTGCCTTCTGTTCGTGAGATAAATTCTCATAAACATGAAATCTTACTAACGAACTCATACCCCAGAAAACTAATCCGAAGAATATGGCCAGGACGCCAAGAATAATAACGATTACACGGATAAAGGATGTCTCGGATCTCATACGGATATCTCCTTGAAATGATGGTTCTTTGTTAGGCCCATCATAACACGACCGATATTGAAACGCAACTAAAATTTATCGAATATCAATATAATAATTCCGAAATACGAGATATTTGATCTTGGCCTTATGTTCAATGGGTCAATTGGTGCTTCCGGATTTATAAACTGTCTAAGGTTTTATCCCGGCTTTTAATCTAGCGATCCTGTATTACCCGCTTCCCCGAAGACCGGATATGAGTTCTCCCCGGTTACAAGCTTTTCAGTTTCCCCGCTGAACGGATACGCATTCTGCCCATTGACCGGGTACGCAGATGTCTGAACAGGAATCGTTTTTGCTTTCGTTTTTCTGCGGAAAACGAAAAGGATAATGTAAAGTACGGTAATTACTGCACTCAAAAACAATATAAAATAAAAAGGAGTCTCAAAAGTATAATCACTATAAGCAGGATAGCTATCAGTAAACGCGTCCTTTAATATTTTACCTGTTAATGAGTCAACGTACATTCTGAAACCGGGAAAACCCGTTCCAACAATGTTAAGCACTATTCCGAACCAACATAGAAACGGTTTTCTTAAGACCCATAGCAGGATCAGTTGGATAACTGTGAAGATGCCAACCCATAACGGAGAATAATTAATGTAAAAAGAAAGACTTCTGCCATAATCGCCAAAAGAATTCGGTGACCATGATGACCATGCCGGATGATATACAACATATGCACACTTAGCAAATGAAATCAGAAGAACTGCAACGAGCACAACACTGAGCAGACACGATAAAATGAATTGTTTCTTATTCATGCGTATATCCCCCTGTTAACTGATTACTTGCTCTAAATTACACCAAGCAGCTGTTATTTCGTCAAGAATATTGTCACTAACTTTTTTACTTCTCATGAATGAGAGCAGCATTACTTGAAATTGACATTGAAGTAATTACAAATCTTTGAAAACTTATGTCATGGACTGTTATTATAATATTGATAAGCCCATACAATAGGAGGCGCCGCAATGAAGAGCCTTGAAGACTATATAACGATCATCAACGACTTCCCGGAGGAAGGCGTCATCTATAGAGACATAACGTCGGTTATTGAGGATTCAGACGGTTTCAGACTGGCTATCGGAGAACTTCTGAAGCTCTTAGATGGTGTCGAATTTGACAAGATCATAACCCTTGAATCCCGCGGATTTATCTTCGGCGCTCCGATTGCATATGAATTAAGAAAACCAATGGTCCTTGTCCGGAAAGCAGGCAAGCTTCCACGCGAGACCGTGTCGCAGTCTTATAATCTTGAGTATGGCAGCGCAACGGTCGAGATACATAAAAGCTCGATCAACCCCGGAGACAAGGTTATCCTTATCGATGACCTGATCGCTACCGGAGGAACACTTCAGGCTGCAGCCAAATTGGTTGAGGCATTGGGCGGAGAGATCGTCAAGGCTGTTGCCCTTGTCGAGCTTCGTGGTTTTGATGCCCGGAGCCGCCTCGATTTCGATATCGAAACAGTACTTTCTTACGACGGCAAATAACTCACGGCATAAAAAAGCTCCTGAACTGATCAGGAGCTTTCTTAGTTTATGACTCATTAATGAGAGTGTTTTTGTTTGCGCGTGGTTTCTGCTTTAAGCGTCTTTTGAGTGACGGTCTCCGACCTGGAAGTCGTCAGCGTGTTCGAACATGTAAAGTACGGTGATAGGTTCCTGACCGGTCAGCTTCTGGAAATCATCTGTCTTGATCGCCATCTTGCCTTCACGTATAGCCTGTGCGAATGTTACCATTCCGTCTGAAGAATAAGGTGCCTCGCTGCCTTCCTTGAAGACGCCGTCCGTCGTTCTCGGTACGCCCATAGCATCGAAAACCTGGTAGTTCTCTTCGTCTGTAAGTTCCTTGTAAGATACGTTGTTGCCTGTAGCCTGGTTGCCGTATTCGATGAATTTTGAGATGGTCATAAGCTCAGGACCGTTGATGTTGAGAACAGCGTGATCATATTCGCCGCCGCGATGGAGTGCATAAGCCAAAGCCTTAGCGCAGTCTTTTCGCGATATATAAGCCATAAGACCGTCGCCCTGGCTGTTCTTCAGGACGCTGTCCATATGGACGAATGTGAAGTAGTTGGTGATCATTGCCTCCGCATACTGCGAGTTGCGCAGGAAGATGAAATCCAGTCCCTGCTCCCTGATATAGAGCTCGGTGTAGATGTGGTCCTTTTTCTCTACTGAAGGGTTTGTCTCGTCATCAGCATTTACGAGCGATGTGTAGATGATCTGCTTAACACCGGCTTCTTTGGCAGCATCAACTGCATTGCGGTGTGCATTCTGTCTCTTCGCGCCTACAAAAGGCATAGAGATGAGAGCCAGTCTCTCAGCTCCTGCAAATGCTTCTGCAAGGCCTTCTTTGTGATTGAAATTCGTGACTCTGGTCTCGATCCCGATGTCCGCATAAGGCTTAAGCGCATCAGGATTATATCCGCAGAAAATAAGGTTTTCCTTATTCTCAAGTTCCATCAAGATCTTGGCTGCTTCAGCTCCAAGATTGCCATCAACTCCGGTAAGTAAAAGTTTGCCCATGATGCACCTCCTGAAAAGAATTAAAGCTCATGCTTATGATCACATTATACTTTGTTCTGAACATAAAGGACCAGTTTACCTGGGTCTAAGTGAGTATTATTACGAAAACTGATTACATGAAGGACTGCCCTTATGGTAATAGAAACAGATTATTATCTGATAAATTTACTGTCTTTATCTGCTTCATATTCAGCATCAGATACGAACCTTTCCACACGCATATGAAGATCGTACTTCTCACGCAAAGCAGATATAGTCTGCATCATAGGAGATGAATGATGTACGTCTATCGCTTCCTGGTCTTTCCACGAATCAATAAGTAATACAGTTTCAGGATCATTCATAGGAAAGAAATACTCATATCTGATGTTTCCTGCTTCAGAACGTATTTTTTCAGCAGTTCCGCTGTTCTCCATCTCGCAAGCGAACTTCCGCGCATTGCCATTGGTTCCTGAATAATAGATATTCACTGTAATCATATTTTCCCCCTTATAGTTGCTTTACTGAAACACTATTGATGAACGCTGATTCCAACACCATTATTAAATTATATATTGTCTGTCAATGATCTTGCGCTGCTGATGATTATTCTAATCAAAATAGAATACGTCTTCGAATTTCTTATCAAGTGCTATACAGATGATTAAAGCAAGCTTAGCTGTAGGGCAGAACTGTCCCGTCTCAATCGAACTGATGGTGTTCCTTGACACGCCGACCATTTTGGCCAGTTCATCTTGTGACAGATCCAACTCTTTGCGATATTCTTTTAATCGGTTCTTTAAGACCAATGAATCATCCATATGTCTTACCTCAAAGGATAGAACTGAAAGATCTCGCAGACCGTCATATACGTTAATGTCAGAAATGCGAGGCCTGTCGTGAACGTCAAAATGATATATTTGCGTTCCTTCTTTTTGACGGCATTGTAGATGTTCATTGCGAAAACAATGCAAAACTCCGTTGCCACAACACCATAGATCATCTTGCTTTGTGCAATAAGGCTCAGAACACCGATAATAAGCATAAAGAGAAAACCGAGTATTATTGCAAATCTTGCCGAATTCCTGTTTTCTTCGATCTTGGCCATATCACGGCCCTTGTTTTCCATACGGCTCTTAGCCAATATCTCTTCTTTGTCCATTTCCTATTCCTCCCAAAAAAACAATTTCGCCAAGTTTACTTGGCAAGATGAATTGTAGCATTGCCAAGTATACTTGTCAACAACAGACAGCCTTTTTCGCGTTATCTAAAAACAGAAGCCTTAGTGTCGACAGAAACCGTTTATCTCTCTATCCGATTTCTTGCCGGATAATTAATCCGGTTGTTGTCCGTCATGGGCTTCCCAAGCACATTCGGCAAACTGAAAACTGCTGAATACAGCAGTGAATGATGAATCCTCAGGGGAGCAAGCATATACTCCGAATCTTATTTTTCCCGCACCTTCATGCATGTGACATACGCGCATCTGTCTCCAGGTCATTCCGTCATCGGAGTTCTCTATGCAGTAATCATCTTCTCTGCGGTTCAGGCGGTACCACATGCTTTTGACATTTGAAGGTATCTCAGTCGTGGCCCAATCTGAATAACCGTGATTTGTCACTACGCTTCCAAGATGCTGAAAATTCTCGTTCTCATATTCTGTGGAGCATTTTAGCCAGTTATCGCTGTCCAGATACATTACTATTCCGCATTGGTCAAATCTGTGATTGCTCTCTTCGAATGATGTCTTAACAGCAAAGCTGAAATACTTTTCTTCTGTTTCCATTTGAAAAGCCGGAGCATTATCATTGCGGAAATGATAGTAAGTTCTCTGCCAAAGATCCGTATGCGGAGCTGTGGTAACTCTAAGAGTATCACCGTCAATTACATAGTGCTTAGGTTCTCTTGTCCAAACAAAATCCTCTAAATTCATAGCTCTACTCCTTATCAGTCAATTTAATTCAAGATAATCTGAACCAAGTAATCACTACCGGAAGCTAATTATCTTCATGTTCAAGAGCCTTAAGTTTGTCGTCTAATATACGTGATTCAGCATATAGTTCTTTGTTATCCGAATCTATTTTTCTCATCTTTATGATTTTGGGATAGACAACTAGAAGGTTCAGTACAGCAATCAAGATAATAATAGAGACCAGAATAAGCACGAATATTAATGGTGCACCGGGATCTTGTACTATATAGAAAACCGTAAACAGTACAACAAGGAGTTCAATAATCCAATAAATAATAAAACTGGCAACAGGAGAAAAACTGATGCCGTATCTGTTTGAAACATACAGTTTATCGCGCATTGCATTATTGCGCCTGATAGTGTCATGGAGCCTTAGTCTTTCCATCCTTAAAGCTTCTATTTCATCGATACGATCGTACTGTTTCTGTTTGTCAGAATAGGAAGGTACATGTTGTTCTTTTATGCTGCTCATTTATTTCCCCTTGTTAATGATCCTGATGATTATCCAGACTAAGAGCCTTGACACTTAGTGTGTGCTGTCTGTATCGCGAAGAGCCTGAATGATACATCTATTCACTTCTTCATAATTGACGGACCGGAGGATCTCAGGATCTGCCATATCTTCAGGTGTCTTCATATGCGCTGCAGCCAGGATCTTTCCATGAAGCGCCTCAAAATCGTGCGGTTCTTTGTTCAAAAGAAAGTCATATGCGTCCGATGCAGCCGCCCATTCCTCTTTTCCGAGAAGCTGTGCAGCCTGCGACAACATATCATCCTCATTTACGCGAAGCGACCGTCACATGACGGTCAGGAATGATTCTTCAGATTGGAAATCGTCTCAGTCATTGCCATCTCCTTTCCCTTTTCCAGAGTAAGTCTCCTTCATTATTTCTATTGCATCGGAGAACGTTTCCGCCTTACCGGACATAAGGAGCCGCCTCAGCGTCTCCATCTTCTCGCTTTCCCGGAGACTTTCGGGAATAAGATCATTGAACTTTTGAAGTGACTCCAGTTTTGTATTCTTTTGCATCCGGATCTCATCTGTCTGACGCATCAGTTCATCCGCGCGTTTTTTGTTATAAGCTGCTTTCTCAACATCCTGCCGGCTAAGATCGCTCAACTTCCGGTTTGCCTTCCTGTATCCGCAGATAATGATCACCGCTGGAACCGCAATATTAATGAGAAATAAGATTGCGATAGCGGTCTGCGGATAAATGGGTTTGAGATTGCTCTCAAACGCTATGAAGAATATTCCTGCCGAGAGCACAATTGTAGGGAAGAGCATTACCAAAAATACGATCCCGGCAATCAGCAGATACCGCCAAAAGAATGAGATCAATCCTCTGTGTGCAGGCTTTGCTTCACTATACTCCCTGCGCAGCGTCTCGTTCTCATCGATTTTCTTCTGTAATTCTTTGACGGCCCTATATTCCAAACAGAGCTCATTTGCCAAAGCTATGCTTTCTTCCCTGTTCATAATGCCCTCTGATAAAAAATCTATTGATCTAAAGTCATTATAACACCATCAAAAAGGCGATTATTTAAAGAACTCATTGAATAAAAAAGCTCCTGATCATTCAGGAGCTTTCAAAGTTTATTTCTCAATCAAGAGAGCAATATTGTTTGCGAGCGATTCCGCACAAGCGCAGCGCGGAGGACCTTAGCGAGCAAATAATATTACTCGTACTTGACTGTTGCTGTCGGAATGTCTTCATTATTCAGCGTGCAATACGTGTTGTTTTCTATGCGGGATCAAGTGATCCCGCTTTTTTTGCCGCCCGGAAAAATACTTGTAACGAAATTGATTTTCCCTCGTCTAACCCATGAATAAGAAATTCGGAGGGATCAGATATGAATACTTTTTTTGGTACACTTTGGCACCGTATCGCTGTAGCTAATAAAGAGCAGCTCATATGGTTTGGTGCGGTCGTTATAATCATGATCGTACTCGCTGTACTCCACCATAAGTGGAAGGGCGATAATAAGAAAATCCGCCTGTGGCGTGGACTTTGCTTTCTGCCGGCTGTCATTGCCGCAGTTCATGCACTTATTTATCTGAGAGGATTCCCATTGTTTATTATAGGGTTCTTCCCGCTTTATGCAGTCGCACTTTTCGCGCTCCTGCCAATACCTTTCGCAAAGCGCAAGATCGGATATAAGATCACAGCGGTGCTCGCAGGACTTGTGACATGTGTAATGGGTTTCTACTATATTGGCATGTCTCCGGATTATTTCAATCATGCAAAGCAGAGCTATACCGCATCCTTTCATTCATTGGTTCAGGATATGGACGAACACTATGTTCTTAAGGAATGGAAAGAAGTTGACTTTGCCGCACTTGAAGCAAAATACATGCCTATGGTGAAAGAAGCTGAACAGGAGCAGGATGAGCAGAAATTTACTGATGCTGTCATGATGTTCTGCGCTGAACTTCACGACGGCCATGTCCATGTCGTAACAGATGATAAAGACAGGGTCGAAGGATGCATTTCATATACAGTGTCATATAAGCCCCGTGAATACGGTCTTGCAATGGTTCAGCTCGATAACGGTGATGTAATCGCTGTCTGCACGGGCGCTGAAGTACAGAAGCTGGGCATAAAGGACGGTACTGTCATTACCAAATGGAACGGCAAGGATGTTCTGAAGGCCTGTGCTGAGGAAATCCCGAACCTCGGTATGTCCGTTAAGGAAAACGCTGAGCGTATTGCTGCAATCGTGCTTTCCGGCGTCGGAGGCGACACGGTCGAGGTCTCATTCCTTGATAACAGCGGCCTTGAACAGACCGTAACACTTAAGGATCTCGGTGATCCGCATACCCAGCTTGAAGCATTCAGATTGTACAGGCACTTCGAAAAGCTTGGCGCTGAGGATGAATACGATTCTCTTCTTGCTGAGAATTTCAGCACGAAGATGCTGGACGACAAGTGCGGCTATCTCAAGATTACCGCTGAATCATCAGACGATGGTCTTTACGATATCTTCATCGGATACATGACCGGTAATCATGCAAAGGCAAGAGAGATGTTCCGTGAAAAGCTCCGCGCTCTCAAATCTCAGGGAATGGAATATCTCGTCATAGATATCCGCAATAATCAGGGTGGTTACGACGAGATTCCCATTGCTCTCTGTGATCTTTTTACGACAGAGAATATTGATCATTACGCCGTAGGTGTACGCAAGAACGGCACCTTTAAGAGCACTTCAACACATGGCATTAAAGGTGACGGCGAGTTTGCTGATCTGAAGGTCCTGGTCCTTACGAATTACGGGTGCCTCAGTGCAGGCGACGGAGCTACGCTCTATCTTTCCATGATGCCTAATGTCACAGTTGCAGGACTTACAGACTCCTACGGCTGCAACCAGGAAACAGGCGGCATCAGCGCTCTTACCGGCGGACGTATCTATGTAGGATTCCCGGTAGGTCCCGTTCTTAACGGTAACGGTGATCCCAACATCGATACCAGAAAAGACTGCGTCAGCCGCAACCCTGTTGATGTGCGCATTCCTTTGGATTACGATGCGGCAATGAAGATCTTCCGTGACAAGGAAGACTATGAGCTGAACTGGGCAATGCAGTATCTCAGATCAAATGCCTGAGTGTCTGTCAGGTTATAAAGGATTATATTGACTATTAATGCTCATAAAAAGGAATTCGAGAGTAAATTCGAAAATGATCTCAAAGCCTACAACGAAGCTACCATTAAAGAATTTGTCAAAACCTATGGATAAGCCGTGTGACACAACTGTAGTATGGGGCGGAGCTCTGGCGGTTCTTCTAGCTCGGATTCAAAGAGCACCTTATAAGGTTGCTCATATTAAGCACGATGTAAACGATTTTATCAAGAGAATCGGCGTCTATTACATGTGCATTGATGATCTTCCGCTATAATCATTCAGTAAATAAGCCTCGGATTTGACTCCGAGGCTTAGTGCATTAAATTATAATTTTATCTACCAAACTCGTTTACTGCACAGACAATGCAGAACAGTTCCGTCTTCCGGTATGTATATTTTCCCCTTTTCGCAAAGGATAACCTCCATACCTGCCTTATTGGCAAACTGTATCAGATCATTTGCTTCAAAAGATTCCCAGTAAATATCTCCTTTGGCATACGGAAAAAAATTATGACCTTTAAGACAATTAGGATGATTCTCTTTCAGATAGTTATAATCATGAGTTGAAAAACTGAGCAGACCACCTGTCTTAAGAACTCTTTTGCATTCCGACAGATATCTGCTCTTCAACTCGTCTCCATACAACAATCCGAGAGTTTGTGCCCAGATAAGCACAACATCAAAAGAATTATCAGGGAAATCCAGATGCTCTCCATCATATTCGCTAAATGATATCTTATATCCTTTGTCGGCAGATAACTGCTTTACTCGTGATATAACTTCTTTCGAAATATCGATCCCGACAACTTCAAATCCGAGATCATGTAATGCGAATGCTTCACGGCCCAAACCGCACCCAATGTCCAGTATCCTTGAGCCAGGAGAAAAAAGTTTGGAAACTGATTTTTCCCATTCTTTCAATGCAGGCCTCCAGTCCAGCATTTCATCAACGTTTTTGGTATTCTCATACCACTTTGAAACTTTATCGTTCATAAGAGAAATTCTATCAATCACCAATAGTTTATTTAGTTAAAATTTTATCGACCAAGGAACACCCTTGATCAAGGTAATTATACCATCCCGGGTAAAACACTCTAAGCTAAAAAGAAGCTCCTGAATTACCAGGAGCTTCCTTAGTTTTTGTCTCATTGAAAAGAGTAATATTGTTTGCGAGCGATTCCGCACAAGCGCAGCGCGGAGGACCTTAGCGAGCAAATAATATTACTCGTACTCGACTGTTGCTGTCGGCTTCGGCGTGTAGTCGTAAAGGACTCTGTTGATGCCGGGAACTTCGTGAGTGATACGGTCTGTGATGCGGCACATGAGATCGTAATCGATGGGCTCAACTGTGACCTGGACTACGTCTGTTGTGTTGATCGCACGTACGATGCAGAGCCACTCGAAAGCTCTCTTGCCGTCCTTGATGCCTGTGGACTTGAAGTCAGGTACTACTGTGAAGTACTGCCATACCTTGCCTGCGAGGCCGGCCTTTTCGAACTCTTCACGAAGGATTGCATCGGACTCTCTTACTGCTTCGAGTCTGTCTCTTGTGATGGCACCGGGACATCTTACGCCAAGTCCGGGACCGGGGAAGGGCTGACGGTAAACCATGTTGTCGGGAAGACCAAGAGCTGAACCTACTACACGGACCTCGTCCTTGTAGAGATACTTAACAGGTTCAACGAGCTCGAAATCGAGTTCCGGAGGAAGGCCGCCTACGTTGTGGTGAGCCTTGATGCCCTGCTCGCTCTCCAAGATGTCAGGGTAGATGGTGCCCTGTGCGAGGAAAGAGATGCCGTCGAGCTTAGCAGCTTCTTCTGCGAAGACCTTGATGAACTCTTCGCCGATGATGTGGCGCTTCTGCTCAGGATCCGTTACGCCTTCGAGGAGGCCTAAGAATCTGTCAACTGCGTCAACGTAGATGAGGTTAGCACCGAGTTCGTCTCTGAAGACTTTGCATACCATCTCGGGTTCGCCTTTTCTCAAGAGTCCGTGGTTAACGTGAACGCAAACGAGGTTGGTTCCGATTGCTTTTATGAGGAGTGCTGCGACTACTGAAGAGTCTACGCCGCCGGAAAGAGCCAAGAGAACTTTCTTGTCACCGACTTGCTCCTTGATTGCCTTGATCTGATCGTCGATAAATGCGTCAGCAAGGGCTTTTGTCGTGATTCTTTTAAGGGATTCAGGTCTTACGTCTGCCATTTGCAAAGCCTCCAATGTATAAAATATTGACTTAAACATTTTACAATATTGTGCAGAAGTTTAGGGGCACAAATGATACAATCAGGCAAAACTTTTTAATTGGCTTAGAGGAGATAATAAGTATATGCGCAAAACCAAGATCATTTGTACGATAGGACCGGCGTCAGATAACGAAGAGACATTATCGAAGATGTGCGAAGCGGGCATGAATGTTGCCAGACTTAACTTTTCGCACGGAACACACGAGCAGCACCAGGCAAAGATCGACCTGATCAAGAGGGTAAGGGAGAAGATGAATCTTCCTATCGCGATAATGCTTGATACCAAGGGCCCTGAGTACAGGATCAAGACCTTCAAGGACGGCAAGGTAGAGCTTAAGGACGGTGCCACATTCGTTCTTACGACAGATGATGTCGAAGGCGACGAGACAAGAGTATCCGTTACTTACAAGCTCCTTCCCGAGCAGCTTAATCCCGGCGACAAGGTCCTTATCAACAACGGACTTGTTATCCTCGAAGTAAAAGAGATCAAGGGCGCTGACGTTATCTGCGAGGTAGTTGTCGGAGGAATCCTCTCCAACCAGAAGTCCATGAACTTCCCGAACAAGGTAATGCAGGGCGATTTCTTAAGCGAGCAGGATAAGAAGGACCTTATCTTCGGAATCCAGAATGACATTGATTTTGTTGCTGCTTCATTCGTGTCGCGAAAAGAAGACATGATCGAGATGCGTGAATTCTTAGACGCCAACGGCGGTGAGAATATCGAAGTTATCGCAAAGATCGAGAACCGCGCAGGCGTTGATAACATCGATGAGATCTCCGAATACTGCGCAGGCATCATGATCGCCAGAGGTGATCTGGGCGTTGAGATCCCGTTCCACGAGGTTCCGAGCGTTCAGAAACAGCTCATCAAGCGCTGCAGGCTTTTGGGCCGGCGCGTTATTACGGCAACAGAGATGCTCGAGTCCATGATCAACAATCCGAGACCGACCAGAGCCGAGATCTCTGACGTCGCAAACGCAGTATATGACGGTTCTTCCGCGATCATGCTTTCCGGAGAGTCCGCTGCCGGCAAATATCCTGTCGAGGCAGTCCAGACTATGTCCCAGGTAGCTGAGTACACAGAGATGCACATCAACTACAAGGAGCGTTTCGCCAAGCAGGAATTCAATATGAGAAATAACCTTGACGCTATTTCCCATGCTACATGTCAGATGGCAATAGACGTAGGCGCCAAGGCTATCGTCGTTCACTCCAGAAGCGGAGTTACGGCAAGAATGGTATCCCGTTTCAGATGTCCTATCGACATCATAGGTATGACCACATCCGAGAGGATCTGGAGAAGGCTTAACCTCTCCTGGGGCGTTATCCCGATCCTTAATGAGGAGTTCAATTCAACGGATGTAATGTACTATCACGGCCTTAACGTCGCGAAGGAAGTCTTAGACCTCAAGGAAGGCGATAATGTCGTAATGACAGGCGGCCTCATCAACGGAAAGGCCGGAAACACCAATACAATTAAAGTTGAGACGGTAAGCTGAGCGTAAAATCTTAATCAAAACTTAAATATTTTACGGCATCGTTTGGAGATATACTTATTAATGGCAAAAAAATTCTTCAAATGATGCCGTTTTGATGCCGCTTTGCCACAAAATGTACATAAAGATGTATTAGATTATTATCAGCAACGGATTATAATCCGAGCGAAAAGTGTGGGGACACTGTTATTTGGTATGGATAATAGGACAAGTAAAGAAAACCAGTTAATTGAAAAAGGTGAAGTCACCGGCATGAGGCCGGGGTCTGAGGTCATTCATTCTGAGAAGGCAGAAGAGAAGCCTGCTTCAGAGAAGACCAATAAGGCCCTGGCAGTTAAACCCATTGTCAGAGTACTTTCCGAAGAAGAGCACGAAGAAGCACTCATCAACAGACCCAAGCCCAAGAATGTTACTCCGCTTGCAACAGCAAAACTGACACCTAAAGACATTCCGGTTTTTGAGGACACTCCCGAAAGACGAGAGACACTCGAGCTCCGCAAGAAGAGGCACTTCAAAAGAAAGCTCCGCGATTGGGGTATTTTTACGGGTTATCTGACACCCAGTTTCGTCGGTGTACTGGTATTTTTCTTTCTGCCGTTGATCCTGCTCCTCAAGACTTCTTTCCAAAAGTCTCCTACGAATTCGGATTTTGTAGGATTCAGAAATTACGAGAGAGTATTGACCAACGAGGCTTTTATATCTGCGTCAAAGAACACACTAACGTTTGCCTTGATCTCTGTACCATTAGCAGTTGTCCTTGCTTTGCTCATTGCACTGCTCCTTAACTCGGGTCTCCCCGGAAAGAGTATCTTCAGAAGCTTTTTGCTTAACCCGATGATGGTACCGGTAGCGTCAGTCGTTCTTATCTGGCAGGTGTTCTTCAGCTACAACGGCGTAATCAACGGTATTGCCGCAGACCTCTTTGAAGGGGCGCAGAAGATAGACTGGATGAAATCGCAATATGCCCAGATCGTAATCATGCTTCTGTTCCTATGGAAAAACTTGGGTTACAACATGGTATTGTTCCTTGCGGCATTGAACAGTATCCCGCATGAGATCTTAGAATCGGCTGAGATGGACGGTGCAGGCCCCTTAAAGAGATTCTTTGCGATCAAGCTTCACTATCTGTCACCGACGATCTTCTTTGTCGGCATCATGTCGCTTATCAATTCATTTAAGATATTCAGAGAGGTATATCTCTTAACGGGTGACTATCCGTTCGATAACCTCTATATGCTTCAGCACTTCATGAACAACTCATTTACGCACTTAGACTACAGTAAGCTTTCTGCAGGAGCCATCGTAATGTGCGTTGTCATGATCATAATCGTCGGCGGTCTGTTCTTCGCAGAATCCAAGTTCGACTCGGATGTGGAGGAATAAGATGGACGAGCTTACACGCATAGAAAGAAAAAAACAGGCAACTCTCGCACGCCGTAATATATATACCGAATCAAAGGCACCTGAGACATTCATTACATCGATGTCCGAAGAAGCGAGAGAGTTATTTTTCGCAAGCGAGAAAAAGAGGATCGCGCTTAATCTGAGAAAGCGCAAGATCAGAAAAGGAATAATCACGGGAATCGGAGTCTTCATTGCCGCATTCATTTCGGCACTTGCTCTGGTACCCATCTTCTTTACATTCCTTAACTCATTCATGTCATCAGAAGAGATCGTCGCAAATTACAATACGGTCTTCCAGAGTATGTCAGGACACGCTACGCAGGGCGCGACATATATGTCCAGGACACCTGTATTGAAGCTGATTCCTGAAGAGGTAACGATCAAGCAGTACACGACATTGCTCTTCATGAATCCGGAGTATCTGTTCAAGTACTGGAATTCAATCCTGCTGACGCTCCCTATCGTTGCTGGCCAGATGGTTGTCGCTTGCCTCGCATCCTATTCATTCGCAAGATACAGAAGGAAGAGAAGAGAGGTTTTGTTCTTCTCATACATCATCCTCATGCTCATGCCGTTCCAGGTAACGCTCGTTCCGAACTACATGATCGCAGACACATTGGGGATCTTAGATACCATTTGGGCTATTATACTGCCGGGTATTTTCTCGACATTCGCGATATTCCTTCTTACCAAATACATGCGTCAGATCCCGTCAGGATATATCGAAGCGGCAACGCTCGACGGTGCGACCGAATGGCAGATATTCACGAATATCGCGCTGCCGTTGTGTAAGAATGCTATCTTCGCATTGACGATCCTGTTATTCATCGATTACTGGAACATGGTAGAGCAGCCACTCGTACTGTTGACAGATGTTAATAAGCAACCGTTATCCGTATTCCTTTCGCAGATCAACGAACCCGAATTGGGAATCGCGTTTGCGGCATCAAGTGTGTACATGATACCGCCGCTCCTGATCTTCTTCTGGGGTGAGGAGTATCTCGTCGAAGGTATCTCGCGATCGGGTATTAAGTAAAGAACAAATCTGCGTTAAGCGTTACGTAAAATATGGAGGAACAAGAAGATGGCAAAGGGAAGTGCTAGAAGAGCGAGAGTTATAAAAGCAATGATTGCGTTCGTTGCAATACTTGCGGTACTGACATTCTTTTCGAACACGATCATGAACATGACGATCCCGAAGGTATTGGGTTCTTATGCTTCAAGGGGAAATCTCTCGTATTCAAACAGTTCGAAAGGAAAGGTCGTCATAGATAACATGACCGAGATCAAGGGCCTGGACGGCAGAGTCGTAGATGAGATCAAGGTAACAGGTCTGGATATAGTCAAAAAGGGTGACACGATCCTCACTTTAAAGCCCATCGAAGATGACGAGACTCTCGCATCCAAGAAAGACACGCTTAAGGAACTTGAGCGAACGAAGGCTTATGAAGCAAGACAGCCCAAGAAGAATACTGATTTCTCCACTTATACTGACATGATCAACACGAGCAAGACGGCTTTGTCGGAAGCAAAGGATACTTTGAAGAAAGTCCAGAACAAGAAAAACGTAGCAAACAGCAACCAGAAGATAATCGACGAAGAATCTGCCAAGGAAGTTTCTTTAGAGGCTGCAGTAAGCGCAGCAGCGAAGACAGTTGAAGATCTTAAGACTCAGATCGATAAGATCAAGGCAGAAAAAGCTCCTCTTGATGCACAGATTACCGTTTATAAGGAAACCAATACCCCGGATCCTACGGAAGACGAACTCCTTAATAACTCCACTCCTTATGCGATCCTGGTAAACAAGGTCGCTGAGAAAGAGAAGGAGATCAAAGACCTTGAGGCCCTGCTTACTCCTGCCGAAGCACGTATGAAGGAAGCTTCTGCAGATCTCGCTGCGTGCCAGGGTAAGATCGAGAAGGCGCAAAATGAGATCGCAGCTCTGGATGACCTTCCTTCTGAGGCTGCAGCAAAGAATCAGGTAACGTCAGCCCAGAATGCGCTTAATAGAGCTAACAAAGATTATTCTGATGCCAAGACAGAAGCCAGCATTTCTGCTGACGAGGCTAAGGATAAAGCCAATGACCGCGATGAGCAGATCGAGAAGCTTAAGGCTGAGATCGCAAAGCTCGAAGAAGCTGCAAAGATCACTGAGATCAAGGCGCCTGCCGCAGGCTATGTATACAACATTTCAGTATCGGCAGGAGACAATCTGACGGCAAAGACAATAGTCGGATATATTTTCCCTGAGACAGACAGGGAATGCTCCGTAACATTCTCTTTCGATACCAAGACAGCACAGAATATATGGGCTGGACAGCAGCTCGAAGTAACGAGCGGATTCGTTCAGGGATGCACTGTCATGTCGAAGAAACCGGATCCGGACAACCCGAGAGGAAGCATGCTCGTTAAGTGCCGTGTTGACGGTAATGAGTCATGGCCTGATGAAGAGGTAACAGTAAATGCCGGAAGAGGTAACGACAACTACAAGTGCGTTGTCTCAAGCAGTGCGGTAAACGAAGATAACAATGGAACCTTCGTTTACGCGATCATAGGATCTTCAACACCTCTCGGTGACAAGTACACGGTAAAGAGAATCGATGTCTCCGTTGAGGCAACAGACGGTGCTTTCTCGGCTATCACAAGCAATAACGGTGAGCTTGATAAGTATGACGTAATGATCGTTATCAGAGCCGAAAAGCCCCTCGAAGACGGACAGCGTGTAAGACTTGAGGACTATACAGCCAAGTGATCCTGAAGGAATAAGATAATGCGAGTAATTGAAAAGACAAAACAATTCTTCAATGTTGAGAAGAGTAAATTCAAGATCGGTTTCTTGAAGCTTGTTCTCGCTGTTCCTTTCTGGATCGTCATAGCATCGCTGATCCTTATCGGATTCGGCATAGGAAGAGCTATCTATCTTTCCGATAACAGACCGGAACAGAGAGTCGCAGAGATGTGGCAGAACAAATCGGAAACAGGTTTCAGACACATGGTGGTCTTCGCAGGCGGTAACAGATCCAAGGGCGAAACATCACCAATGACATATACTTCGGGAGGCAAGTCGATCCACTTGGGCGATCTTCCCCTGATGAGACAGAAGCTCCAGGCTTCAGCTGATACAGGAATCGGTGCCGGAAGCAAAAAAATCTCAGGTTCTTCCGATAAGCTCAGAGGCTGGGAAGACTGCTATTCTTCAACTCTCAGGGGCAAGGTGCTGTCTTTTGAGACGATCGAAGGTGTCAGGAAGAAGTCCGGCGAAGCTGATGTACAGATCGTCGCTGTCGGCGGAAACTACAGGGCATTCCACCCTTTCAGATACTTATCCGGCGGATTCCTTCCCGAGACACCGGTAGATACATACCAGATCGTTATTAACGATGTTCTCGCTTGGAAGTTCTACCGTTCATATGACGTAGTCGGACATACTTTAGAGATCAACGGCAAGATGTTTACCGTTATCGGCGTTATCGAAGAGAAGAATACCAAGGTAGCTGAGCTTGCCGGCGAACAGGAAAACAGAGTGTTTATCTATTTTGGTGCTTTGGGAGCTCTCTACGGCGGTGACTCTGGCAGCATGAATGATAACACCGGTCTCTCAGGCGATGTCGGAGGTTATGGTGATTCCTACAATTACGGCGGATTGGATAACGCATCTTCGCCTCAGGGTTCCGAGACGGATTATGCGATCCAGTGCTATGAAGCAATGCTTCCTGAGCTCGTTACGGGTGTTGCGGTAGCTGACTTTAAGAATGCATTGCCTTCTTATTCGCTTACAAATCCTCAGGTTCTTGTCGTAAATGACACGGGACGATTTAAGATAACGAGGATCATCGATACGATGTTCCCGATTGGAGAGACCGACAAGGAACGTCTGGGCTATGAATTCCCTTACTGGGAGATAGCAACCCAGATGACCGAGACGAGGCTTTTCTACGATTATGTGATCGTTGCGTTCGGAATCCTGATGCTCCTCGTCGGCATAGTCGCACTGGTTCTTAAGTTCCGTGCCAAGAAAGCGATCGCTCCTGAAGAACTCGAGCTCGTTGTTCTTGATGTTGAGGAAGTCCAGCTTCAGGAAGAAGAAAAGTCCCTGGTGCTCAAAGATAATGAAATGCACCTGAAATAAGGATAGAATAATCATTGTTTTTTACTTATAATCCCTTTAGGCCTATCGGTCTGAAGGGATTTTTAATGAATAAGACACTTACAAAGATTTTGGCTTTGATTCTTCTGATAACTTCGGTTATCGGCCTTTGCGCATGTTTTGAAGACATAGACAGCCCGAATGGATCCTCATCGGTCGTAACCGGAACGGAAGAAAAAAGCTTTAAGAGGCTTTCTTTCGATTACAGCTTATATCCATATTTCGCGACGCTTACAGAAAAAGAGAAGGACATCTATTCACTCCTTTTCGAAGAGCTCTATAAGGGAAGCCAGAAGTTCGAGTGCAGGGTGGAGGCTAATGCCGATGATCTCTCGAAATCGATCGATGCGGTACTTAATGACCATCCGGAATTGTTCTGGCTCGATAACAAGTATTCCTATACATATGATCCTGATGACGGCAGCATCAAGGAGATAACCTTCGATTTTTACGATTTCGCTGATACGCCGGAAAAGCTCCATAAGGCTAAGGTCGACATGGAAGCGAAAGCTGATGCCGTTATCAGTGAAGCTCGGTCCAAGACCACGATGGTCGAGCGTGAGCTCTGTATTCACGACTATATCTGCCAAAACACCGCATACGATGAGAAAGCTCCCTATAACCAGAGCGCATATTCCTGCCTGATCTTAAACAAGTCGGTCTGTGCCGGATATGCCAGGGCCTTCCAGTATCTCATGAGCAGGGCAGGCTTTATCTGCTACTATGTCGCAGGAAGGACAGAGGGCTTAAACGGACAGGTAATAGGCGGAAGCGATGAGAGCGGAAGCCATTCCTGGAACATGGTCCTCATTGAAGGCAGCTACTACAACGTAGACTGCCTCTGGGATGACACGGCCAGCGACACGTACGGAAGTGCTATATACCCCTTCTTCAACCTGACGGACGAGGCGTTTATTTATCATGTCAGGAACGTCATGGCAGCAGGACTTCCGAAATGCAATGACACGAAATACAAGTATTCAAACTTTTTCGGGAAGACTGTCGAAGCTGAGAGCATAGTGTTCGTGGATGCAGCGTGACACCGGGATGTATCTGAAATAAGGATAGAATAAACACGAGTATTTCCTTATAATTCCTCTTAGGTTTAAATCACGAGGAATGTTTTTATGAAGAAGAGATTAATTAAGTTAGTATCTGTTTTACTTATGTTAGCTGTCGTTTCAGGCCTTTGTGCCTGTATGGATGAATTCGATGACTATGATGATTATGATGATTACGACAATGGTTATGAATTTGACTATGATGACGAATCAGACGATGAATATGACGATGAATATGACGATGAATCAGATGATCCCTCAGAAGCTGCGGACGGGAAAGATGTAAGTTCTGATTTCGATGCGGATCAGTATCCGTATTTTGCTGTCCTGGGCTCCAAGGAGAAAGACATTTATTCACTGCTTTACGACGGACTTTCCAAAGGCAGCAAGAAGATTGACTGCCAAAAGGCAAATGCCAACGAAGAGCAGCTTACAAAAGCTATAGATGCTGTGCTCAACGACCATGCTGAGCTCTTCTGGATCGATAACCAGTACGAATTTACATACGATTCCGATGGCGGGATCATAGAGGATGTAACCTTTGATTTCTTTGATTTTGCGAGTACGTCCGATAAGCTTAATGATGCGAAAGCAGCATTTGAGAAGGCGGCAAATGACATCCTTGCCGGTATCGGATCCCAGCAGTCTGCGGTTGAGTACGAGCGTGCGATCCACGACTATATCTGCAAGAACACTGCATACGATGAATCCGCTCCCTATAACCAGAGCGCATATTCGGTAATCGTTCTTCACAAATCTGTATGCGCAGGCTATTCAAAAGCATTCCAGTATCTTTTGAACAAGAAGGGCATTACCTGCTATTACATACCCGGAACGACTACAGACTCCAATATTGGCGGGGAAGACGGCGCACATGCCTGGAATATTATCTATCTGGACGGCGAGTACTATAACGTTGATGTTCTTTGGGATGACTCGGCAAGTGAGACCTTAGAGGAAGATGTTTACCCGTTCTTCAACCTGACTGACAGTGCATTTTTATATCATACGAGAGACAATCTGGCTCAGTCCCTGCCTAAGTGCACAGGCACGAAATATAAGTATTCCAACTATTTCGGGAAGACCGTGGAAGTCGAAGAACTCGAATTCGAGGACGCAGCATAAAGAATTGCGCAGTTTAGCATTTCTTTCTTATTTTTTTATTAAGAGATTTTATTTAATCCTATGTAGAATTGTCGTATAATTTACAAATTGATTTATGTATAAACTCATATCCTAGGAGATGTAATCATGAAAGAACTAATGCTTGGTAACAAGGCTATAGCCAGAGGTCTTTATGAGGCCGGCGTAGCTGTCGCAAGTTCGTACCCCGGCACGCCCAGTACAGAGACTACTGAAGAAGCCGCTAAGTTCGATGAGATCTACTGCGAATGGGCACCCAACGAGAAGGTCGCTATGGAGACCGCTTTCGGTGCATCAAGAGCAGGCAAGAGATCCTACTGTGCAATGAAGCACGTCGGACTTAATGTTGCAGCTGACCCGCTCTTTACAATGAGCTATACCGGTGTTAATGCCGGAATGGTCATCCTTGTAGCTGACGATCCGGGAATGCACTCTTCCCAGAATGAGCAGGATTCCAGACATTATGCTATCGCTGCAAAGATGCCTATGTTAGAGCCCGCTGATTCCCAGGAAGCAAAGGACTTTGTTGTCGAGGCATACGATATTTCCGAGCAGTTCGACACTCCCGTACTCATCAAGATGTGCACGAGAGTCGCTCACTCCCAGTCGATCGTAGAGACCGGCGAGAGGATCGAAGTTGCTGTTAAGCCTTACGAGAAGGATGCAGCAAAGTACGTAATGGTTCCCGCAAACGCAAAGAGACGTCATCCCATCGTTGAGGAGAGAACAAGAAAGCTCGTAGCATTTGCTGAGGAGTCTTCACTTAACCGCGTTGAAGAAGGTTCTGATACATCAATGGGTATCATCACTTCTTCCACTTCATATCAGTACGTTAAGGAAGTATTTGGAGATAAGTATCCGGTATTGAAGATCGGCCTTATCAATCCGCTTCCCGAACAGAAGATCAAGGACTTCGCAGCTAAGGTAGATAAGCTCGTAGTTGTTGAAGAGCTTGATCCTATCATCGAGACACACTGCAGGACATTGGGTCTTGAGGTAACAGGCAAGGATATTTTCCCTTTGATCGACGAATTCTCACAGGGTCTCATCGCTTCTAAGCTCGGACTTCCTGAGAAGCCCGCATGCAAGCCGATCGAAGGACTTCCCGGAAGACCGCCGGCAATGTGCGCAGGCTGCCCTCACAGAGGCATGTTCTATGTCCTTTCCAAGCTCAAACTCACAGTCATGGGCGACATCGGATGCTACACACTGGGTGCAACACCTCCGCTCTGCGCCATCGATACGACAGAGTGCATGGGTGCTTCCATCAGCTCACTCCACGGCTTCAACAAGGCTCTTGGCGCTGACGCTGAGAAGAAGACAGTTGCAGTCATCGGCGATTCCACATTCATGCATTCAGGCATGACAGGCCTTGCAAACATCGCATATAACCAGACAAATTCCACTGTCATCATCCTTGATAACTCCATCACGGGCATGACAGGCCACCAGCAGAATCCTACGACAGGCTTCAACCTCCGTGGCGATCCGGCAGGCAAGATCGATCTCGAAGCTCTCGTCCGTGCAATGGGCATCAACAGAGTAAGAGTAGTTGATCCTTATAACCTCGCAGAGGCTGAAGCAGCTGTTAAGGAAGAACTCGCAGCAGAAGAGCCTTCCGTAATCATTTCCAGAAGACCCTGCGCTCTCCTTAAGAAGGTTAAGCGCGGTGAGCCTATCCAGGTAAATCCCGACAAGTGCAAGTCCTGCAAGGCGTGCATGAAGCTCGGATGCCCTGCGATCTCCTTTAAGGACGGACACGCTCACGTAGACACAACACAGTGCTTCGGCTGCAAGGTATGCAGCGAGCTCTGCAAGTTCGGAGCTTTCGAGAATTTGAACGGGGAGGCAATCACATGGTAACAAGCATAATGATAGTAGGCGTCGGCGGACAGGGTTCGCTCCTCGCAAGTAAGTTATTGGGCAGAGCCGCTATGGACAAGGGCTACGACGTAAAGGTCTCCGAGGTTCACGGAATGAGCCAGAGAGGCGGAAGCGTTGTAACTTACGTTAAGTTCGGCGACAAGGTCAATTCCCCCATCATCGACAAGGGCGAAGCTGATTACATCATCTCTTTCGAGCTTTTGGAAGCTGCAAGATATGTTCAGTTCTTAAAGCCCGGCGGACAGATCGTTACCAACTCACAGCAGATCGATCCTATGCCCGTAATCGCAGGCACGGCTGAGTATCCTTCTGAGCTCATCTCCAAGATGGAAGCAGCAGGAGCTAAGGTTGATGCCATTGATGCACTCACGATCGCTGAGCAGGCAGGAAACGCAAAGGCTACGAACATCGTGCTCATGGGCGTTTTCTCAAAGTACATCAAAGAGATCAGCAAGGAAGAGTGGGTAAAGGCTGTTGAAGCTTCTGTTCCCGCGAAGTTTTTAGAACTCAACATGAAGGCCTTTGAAATGGGCCTCGCAGCAGAGTAATTATCAGTCAGTAACGGAGCAGTTCAGTGGCATTTTGCATTTCATGTTTTGAGAGACAGGCGATAGTATTCACTACGCGCCAAGTAAACGGGGAGAACGTTGATGAGGCGTACTGTGTTAAGTGTGTTTATCAGTCGAAGATGCCCGGCGTGATAGAAAAACTGACTGCTGCAGGCATCAATGACAGTAACATCGATGAGATAGCTGACAAGATCGAATATATGATGCTTGAGAACGGTGCAGATGGTGATATCAGCGGATTTTTCAAAAAGCTGGTAAACCAGGATACCGACTACCATCCTTTTGCCGGAAGCGATGCCCCGTTAAATAATGACACTGATAAGAAACTGGAAAAGAATATGCCCGATTTAGAAGCTGTAAGGATTTTTTTCAAAGGCGACAAGTACGCTACTGAAGTAACAGGACTGGTTATCGAAGAGGCTCAGAAGGGTCACAGCATGATCTCTCTTATGCCGACCAGCAGGCATCTTAATGCCGTTGGCGGACTCATGGGCGCAGTTTATTACACGATGGCGGATTTTGCGTTTGCCGTTGCGGAAAACTGCGAACTTGATTCAGATACCATAACAGTTACACAGACGGCACAGATCAATTTCCTCAGACCCTGGCGCGGCGGCAGAGTAACCTGCACAGCCGATATCGTTAAGGACGGGAAGGCTGTCTGTCTTTACGAGATCAAGGTTTTCGACCGCGAAAACAAAGAGCTCGCCTTAATAATCGTCAACGGTTTTAAGACCGCACGAAAATAAACACCCCGCATTACAGGAGGGAACCATTTATGATTTGGAATGAAGCAAAGGAGTGCATGTCGCGTGACGAGATCGAAGCGCTTCAGAGTGCAAGACTCGTCAAAGTAGTAAACCGTGTTTATCACAACGTCGAGTATTACCGCAAGAAAATGCAGGCAGTAGGCTTGGAGCCCGGTGACATCAAGGGCATCGAAGACTTAGACAAGCTGCCTTATACGACTTATCAGGATCTCAGAGACACATACCCCTTTGGTTTGGCGGCAGTTCCCAAGTCAGAAATGGTCCGTGTTCACGCATCTTCAGGCACAACAGGTAAGCCGAAGATCGCTGTCTACACAAGACGCGACATCGACATCTGGGCTGAGTGCGTTGCAAGATGCCTCTCCATGGCAGGAATCACAAGAGACGACATTATCCAGGTAGGCTACGGTTACGGCCTCTTCACAGGCGGCCTCGGTGCACACTACGGCGCTGAATACCTTGGCGCACTGGTTCTCCCTATGTCTACAGGTAATACACAGAAGCTCATCGACATGATGATCGACTGCGACGTTACATCCATTGCATGCACGCCTTCATATCTCCTGCACGTAGCAGAAGATCTCGAGAAGGCAGGCCTCATCGACAAGATCAAGCTTAAGTCTGCTATCTGCGGCGCTGAGCCCTGGACAGATGAGATGCGCGACCAGATGGAATCAAGACTTCACATCAAGGCATATGACATCTACGGTCTCACCGAAATGATGGGCCCCGGTGTCGCATGCGACTGCGAATACCACAGAGGTCTCCACATCTGGGAAGATCACTTCCTCCCGGAGATCATCGATCCTGTAACATTGAAGCAGCTTCCTAAGGGATCCGACGGCGAGCTCGTCATCACCAACCTCACGAAGGAAGGCATGCCGCTCATACGTTACAGAACAAAGGATTTAACATCCATTCAGTACGACAAGTGCGAGTGCGGACGTACAATGGCAAGGATCCAGCGCTTCAGAGGCAGATCCGACGACATGCTCATCATCAGAGGCGTTAACGTATTCCCTTCACAGGTAGAGGCAGCTCTCCTTACAGTAGAAGGCACAACACCTCACTACATGCTCGTTGTTGACCGTGTAGATAACACAGACACTCTCGAAGTTCAGGTAGAAGTTGCTGAAAACTTCTTCACAGACGAGATCAAGAGCTTGGAGAAGCTCTCCAAGACTGTTCACGATAAGCTCAAGATGGCAATCGGCCTCAATGCAAAGGTCAAGCTCGTTGAGCCCAACGGCCTTGAGCACTTCGACGGAAAGAGCAAGCACGTTACAGACAAGCGTAAGCTTTATCAATAATAAAGGGGAGGTAGCACTATGTTCGTAAAGCAGTTATCGGTTTTTCTCGAAAACACTGAAGGCAGACTTGATGAGGTCTTGAAGATCCTTGCACAGGGCGGTATCGACCTGCTCTCCGCAAGCCTCGCTGACACAATGGAATACGGCGTTCTCCGCCTTATCTCCAAGGAACCCGACAAGGCTAAGCAGATCCTCAAGGAAGCAGGCTTTGCTGCACGTATTGATGAGGTCATTGCAGTAGTAGTTCCTGATGCTGTAGGATCCCTCGCTAAGGTTGTAGGCATGATCCACGCTGCCGGCATCAACATCAGCTACATCTATGGTCTTTCCATTGACGGCGAAGGTGCACCTATAGCCATCAAGACTGACGATAACGCAAAGGCAGAGGGTCTCCTTAACGCAGCAGGCGTTACGACTCTCGGCATGGAAGATCTCCAGTAAGATAAGTTAAAAAACAGTTTTTAAGGAGCTGTCCCTGTGGGGCGGCTCCTTTTTGTTCCGCAAGTATAATGACGATTAATGAGATTATCTGCAACATTTCATTCAACTCATTTGTATTAATAGTATCAGTGTTGTTTCATGATATGTTTTCGGAAGGTGCCTGGAATGTCACAGAAAAAATGGAAATGGTTGTTTGTAAAGATAGCAGTCGTAATAGCAGCAACTGCTGTATTCGCAATGCTTTTTGCAATTCCGTTCAAATCCGGATTTTCGGAAGACGAATATACTTATTCGCCCATTGTGCCATGGTATATGATCCGGGAAGAATATAATTATTTCGAGGAACCTTCAAACGCTCCAACAATAGGAAACTGGGATTTTCCGGAAAGATCTGTAAGGCGCAAATTGATAGTCTTCGGCAAAGAACACAGCTCAGACTTGTACCTGGAATATAAGGATGGCCGCGTAGTAAAGATCTGACGGATATTACACAGATAATGCTCGCTAAGAGTTATTTCAAATAAATCAAAAAATGGGGTGCCCGTCAGGACACCCCATAGTTATTTGAATTATCGATACTGTCAGACTTCGTCTGCAGGTGCTTCCTCGGGAAGGGAATATCTCTTCTCGACTGTGACCTTCTCGTCGTAGCAGGAGAAGATGCCGTCGACCTTGTCCTTAGCAAGCTTAGGTGTGATGAGGCTTACGAGAGGTACGATGATGAGGCCTGCAACCATTGTGACCGCGCCTGCATTGATAGGTGAAGCGATGAACTTCAGGAACATGTTAGCAACCGTGAAGCCTACACCGAAGATGAAGCATACCCATACGGAGAGCTTTGTTGTCTTCTTCCAGTAGAGACCCCAGAGGAACGGTGCGAGGAATGCTCCTGCGAGTGCACCCCATGAATAACCCATGAGCTGAGCGATAAACGTCGGAGGGTTAAGGGAGAGGAGAACGGATACGAGGATGAAGAATACGAGCAGAAGACGCATTGTAATGAGCTGTGTCTTTTCTCTCTTCTTCTTGTCTTCGTTCTTCTTGGGCTTGATCTGTTCGATGAGGTCCAAAGTAACTGTCGAGCTCGATGTGAGAACGAGGGAAGACAGTGTGGACATTGATGCTGAAAGAACGAGAACGATAACTACGCCTACGAGAATTGTAGGGAGGTTGTCGAGCATTGTAGGGATGATGGAGTCGTACATGACGGTACCGTCTTCCTTGTAGATTGCCTGATTATCCTTGTAGAGTCTTGCAAAGCCGCCAAGGAAGTAGCAGCCACCGGCAACGATGAATGCGAAGATAGTGGAGATGATCGTTCCTGCCTTAACGGACTTCTCGTCTTTGATGGCATAGAACTTGCCGACCATCTGGGGAAGACCCCAAGTACCCAAAGATGTAAGGATGATTACGCCGAAGAGGTTAAGAGGGTCAGGTCCGAAGAATGATGTGAACGCACCCTGCATGCCTGCTGTAACGGGAAGATCGGACTCTGTCTGTGAGAGTGTTGTAAGAGCGGTAAGGAAACCGCCGTTGTTGTTAAGAACAGTAACGATGACTGCTGTTATGCCGAAGAGCATGATGATGCCCTGAACGAGGTCGTTTACGACAGTTGCCATGTAGCCGCCCAGGATAACATAGACGCATGTAAGAGCTGCCATAACGATGATGCAGATCTTATAGTCGATGTTAAATGCCATATTGAAAAGTCTTGAAAGACCGTTATATACGGAAGATGTATAAGGGATAAGGAAGATAAAAGAAATAAGGGCAGCTGCGATACGGAGTGCCTTGCTGTCGAATCTCTTACCGAAGAAGTCAGGCATTGTCTTGGAGTTCAAGTGCTTTGTCATGACTCTCGTTCTTCTGCCCAGGATTATCCATGCGAGAAGTGAACCGATAACTGCGTTTCCGATACCGATCCATGTTGATGCGACACCGTATTTCCAACCGAACTGTCCTGCATATCCGATGAATACTACTGCGGAGAAATAGGATGTTCCGTAACCGAATGCCGTGAGCCAGGGTCCTGCGTTTCTGCCGCCCAATACGAAGCCTTCGACACTGTTTGCCTTTTTACGCGTAACGATACCGATACCGATCATGACAGCGAAAAAGACGACAAGGAAGATGATCTTGATTGCCAAATCCATGTTGTTTGTTCCTCACTTTTGCTTCTGTTCCACCCTCAAAAATGTTAAGAAGCGTTTTTATTCAAAAAATAAGCCTTGTGTCTAAAAACACACAAGGCTTATATTTTAAGACTGATTTTCCTGTTCTACAAGTCTTTCAGCGCCATATCTCTTACGGAGAACAGGTTTTTCGATCTTTCCTGTGGCGTTTCTCGGAACGTCAGCCAAGATGATCTGCTTCGGTCTCTTGTAACGGGGAAGCTGAGTGCAGAACTTTTCGAGCTCTTCAACGGTGCAGTTGCTGCCGGGTTCGATCTCAACGATTGCGCCCGTGATCTCACCGAGTCTCTTGTCGGGAAGACCGATTACTGCAACGTCCTTAACCTTCGGATATTCCTGGAGGAAGTTCTCGATCTCGACAGGGTAGATGTTCTCACCGCCTGATACGATAACGTCCTTCTTACGGTCAACGAGGAAATAGAAGCCGTCTTCGTCCTGACGTGCCATGTCGCCTGTGAAAAGCCAGCCGTCTCTTAATGTCTCCTTCGTTGCTTCAGGGTTTCTGTAGTATTCGAGCATTACGCCGGGACCCTTGACGCAGAGCTCACCGACCTCGCCCTGAGGCACGATGTTGCCATCTTCGTCAACGATCTTGCACTCCCAACGGTAGCCGGGAACACCGATGGCGCCGACCTTGTGAGTATTTGCAAGTCCGAGGTGGACGCAGCCTGGGCCGGTGGATTCGGAAAGGCCGTAGTTTGTATCGTACTGATGATTCGGGAAATAATCCTTCCAGTGACGGATGAGTGAGGGAGGTACGGGCTGTGCGCCGATGTGCATAAGACGCCACTGGTCGAGCTTATAATCTGAGAGCTTTAATTCGCCTCTGTCCAATGCATCGAGGATGTCCTGAGCCCACGGTACGAGGAGCCATACGATCGTGCACTGCTCGTCGGATGCTGCCTTGAGGATAACATCAGGCTTTGTTCCCTTGAGAAGAACTGCCTTGGAGCATGTCCACAAAGAACCCATCCAGTGGAACTTGGCGCCTGTGTGATAGAGCGGTGGGATGCAGAGGAAGCAGTCATTCTTGCCTGTCTCATGGTGTACGGCCTCCATCTCAGCTGCCTGTGTAAGGCTTCTGTGAGGGTGAAGGATAGCCTTCGGGAATCCTGTCGTACCGGATGAGAAATAGATAGCTGCGTAGTCTTCTTCCTTAAGCTCGATCATGGGATCCTTGGAAGAATAGTCAGCAACCTGCTGCCAGTAATTCTCTGCGAACTCGGGAGCCTGACCGTCGCCTACATAGAGGAGGAGTCTGTCCTTTGTGAGTTCTTCTGCATTGATATTAAGTCTGTCTACGAATTCGGGACCGAAGAACATAACTGAGATCTCGGCCAGATCCGCACAGTAGGAAATCTCGTTTGCTGTGTATCTGAAATTAAAAGGAACTGCGATGGCGCCTGTCTTTAAGATACCGAAATAGATAGGAAGCCATTCGAGGCAGTTGAACATAAGGATAGCTACTTTGTCACCCTTCTTGATGCCTCTGCCCAAGAGCATATTTGCTACTCTGTTGGACTTTTCGTCGAAGATCTGCCATGTGATCTCGTGACGGTAAGGCATGGACTTTGTCTGCTGGACAAGGTCGAATTCCTTGAAGGAGATCTTTCTGGTGTCTTCCATTGTGGGGTTAAGTTCTACGAGAGCTACTTCATCGCCGTGTTCACGTGCGTTGCGTCTCAATAAATCCATTACAGGCATGTTTATTCCTCCCTTGTGCTTTACTTATTTAAATAAAGCCAAAGACAATAATAACATCGCAACAGAAGTACGTCAAAATAATAAAATAATAAATACAAATATTTTTCGTCGTGTTCTATAATAAAGTGTTTGATTATGCGCAGGAGGAAGAGTCCTTGATACGAAAACTGATGAAATCTATCCGGCAGTATACGAAGGATACGGTACTGTCGCTCGTTTTTATTATCGGAGAAGTTATTCTTGAAGTAGTAATACCGTTTATCACTGCGTACATGGTTAATATGATCCAGGATAATGCAGGGATGGACACCATTCTTAAGATCGGCGGTGTTATTACCGTAGCTGCGATCCTGTCACTTACCTGCGGCGCATTGGCTGGCAATTTCTCTGCCAAGGCATCAGCCGGATTTGCGGGGAACTTAAGATCCGATATGTTCGCCAAGGTCCAGAAATTCTCATTCGGAAACATCGATAAATTCTCCACGTCATCTCTCGTTACGAGAATGACTACAGATATCACTACCGTTCAGAATGCATTTATGATGATGATAAGGATCGCGGTAAGAGCGCCTCTGATGTTTGCTTTTGCGATCATCATGGCATATGTTCTCGGAGGTTCGCTTGCTACGACTTTCGTGATCGTTGTACCCATTCTTGCTGTTGGTCTGATCATTATCGGAAAGCTCGCAATGCCTGCTTTCCGCGCCGTATTCAAGAAGTACGACAAGATGAACGAATCCATTGAGGAAAACGTCCGCGGAATGCGCGTCGTTAAGGGCTTTGCAAGAGAAGAATACGAGCAGGACAAGTTCGGCAAGGCTTCAGACAATATCAGACTGGACTTCACCAAGGCTGAGAAGATCGTCGGTCTTAACTCTCCTCTCATGGAACTCTGCCTGCATTTCAATGTTGTATTTGTTCTTTATGTCGGCTCGAAAATGGCTATCCAGAGCAACGGCACCGTGATCAATATCGGCCAGATCTCAGCACTTATGACATACGGCTTCATGGTCCTCATGTCACTCATGATGGTATCAATGATATACGTCATGCTCACGATGTCGGTAGAGGCAGCCAAGCGTATCGTTGAGGTCCTTGAAGAGAAGCCTTCTATCGCAAATCCCGAGAATCCTGTCATGGAAGTCAGGGACGGTTCGATCGATTTCACGGATGTTGCTTTCAAATATTCCGAGAAGGCTGCAAGAAATGCGCTTTTCGACATCGACCTTCACATAGACAGCGGAATGTCAGTCGGTATCTTAGGCGGTACGGGTTCATCCAAGACCACACTGATCCAGCTTATCCCGAGACTTTACGATGTTACTGAAGGCGAGGTAAAAGTCGGCGGCGTACCCGTAAAGGATTATGACGTAAAGACATTAAGAGACGCCGTCTCGGTCGTTCTCCAGAAGAACGAGCTGTTCTCCGGAACGATCGCCGAGAACCTCAGATGGGGTAATGAGAATGCATCTGACGAAGAGCTTGTTGAGGCATGCAAGATCGCCCAGGCTTATGAGTTCGTATCTTCCTTCCCGGAAGGATTCGATACTCATATAGAGCAGGGCGGCACCAACGTCTCAGGCGGTCAGAAGCAGAGACTCTGTATTGCAAGAGCGCTTTTGAAGCGCCCGAAGATCCTGATCCTGGACGACTCCACATCTGCAGTCGATACCAGAACAGATGCATTGATAAGAAAGGGATTCAAGGAATATATCCCTGAGACTACAAAGATCATTATTGCCCAGAGAGTCGCTTCCGTTCAGGAATGTGACATGATCATCATCATGGACGGCGGCAAGATCATGGGTACCGGTACTCACGAGGAGCTCTTAAAGAGCAATGAGATCTATCGTGAGATCTACGAAGAACAGACGAAGGGAGGATCGGACAATGAGTAAAAAGCCCAATGCTCCCAAGCAAAAGATAGAAGCAGCACCCGCACCCGGCGGAAGACGCAGAGGCCCGGCTTCGATGTCCCAGGTCATCGGATCCATGGGAAGCCTCAAGCGCGTTGTAAAGATGTATATCAAGCAGTTCCCCGTCCTCACGTGGGTCATTGTAATCTTCAATATCTACAACGCTGTTGCAGCGGCACTCCCGATGGTATTCCTTCAGAAAGTCACGGCGGTTCTTGAGGAGACTCTGGAATCAGGCGACTGGGAATACGCAAAGATTAAGATCGTCTCATACCTGATCCCGCTAATCTGCATCTATGCAGGCGCTGCGGTCGTAAGCATACTGAATTCACAGCTCATGGCCTACATGACGCAGAAGTTCCTGCACAAGCTCAGAACTGACCTGTTCAACAAGATGCAGACACTGCCTTTGAGCTATTTCGATACTCATAAGCACGGCGACATCATGAGCCACTATACCAACGATATCGATACATTAAGACAGCTCGTATCCATGGCCATCCCGAACATTATCAGAGCGGGTGTCGTCGTTATCACGGTATTTGTTACGATGCTCCGTTACAGCATCTGGCTCACTTTGATAATGGTCGTCGGAATCATTGTAATGATGCTCGTTACAGGTAAAGTCGGCGCAGGTTCAGCCAAGTACTTTATCAGGCAGCAGAAAGCCGTTGCCGCTACCGAAGGCTACATTCAGGAGATAATGAACGGTCAGAAGGTCGTCAAGGTATTTAACCACGAGGGCAAGGTCACTGAAGAGTTCAACAAACTCAATGACGGTCTTGCCGAAGACAGCGGCAAAGCCAATACCTATGCGAATATCCTGGCTCCTATCATCAACAATATCGGAAACATCATTTATGTTCTCCTCGCTGTGGCAGGCGGCATCATGACAGCTCTGCATGTTGTCAATTTCTCATTCTCCGGACTGCCGATGGGCGTCGATATCGTCGTTCCGTTCCTTAACGGAAGCAAGCAGTTCATGGGCAATATCAACCAGCTCACGATGCAGATGAATGCGATCGTTATGGCAGGCGCAGGTGCCCAGAGGATCTTCGATCTTCTCGATGAAAAGCCTGAGACAGATGACGGCTATGTAACGCTCGTTAATGCAAATATCGCTTCTGACGGCACGATCACTGAGGCTGATCACCAGACCGGTCACTGGGCATGGAAGCATCCTCATAAGGCAGACGGTACGATCACATATACCGAACTTAAGGGTGACGTACTGCTCAATGAAGTTGACTTTGCCTATGTGCCCGAAAAGCAGGTCCTTTACGATGTGTCCGTCTTCGCAAAGCCCGGCCAGAAGGTTGCTTTCGTAGGCGCGACAGGTGCAGGAAAGACAACGATCACAAACCTCATCAACCGCTTCTACGATATCGCTGACGGCAAGATCCGTTACGACGGCATCAACGTAAACAAGATCAAGAAGAAGGACTTGAGAAGATCCTTAGGCCTTGTTCTTCAGGAGACGAATCTTTTCACTGGCACCGTTATGGAGAACATCCGTTACGGAAAGCTCGATGCTACGGATGAAGAGTGCAAAGAAGCTGCAAGACTTGCAGGCGCCGCAGACTTTATCGAGCGTCTTCCTGACGGTTATGAGACGATGCTCAATAACAACGGATCCAATCTCTCACAGGGTCAGAGACAGCTTATTGCGATCGCAAGAGCAGCTGTAGCCAACCCGCCGGTAATGATCCTCGACGAAGCTACGTCCTCTATCGACACACGTACGGAAGCAATCGTACAGCGCGGTATGGACAAGCTCATGGAGGGCAGAACGGTATTCGTAATTGCGCACAGACTTTCGACCGTCATGAATTCTGATGTCATCATGGTATTGGATCACGGTAAGATCATCGAGCGCGGTTCACACGAGCAGCTCATCGCTGAGAAGGGCACATACTATCAGCTTTACACAGGAGCCTTTGAACTCGAATAAGCAGTTTTGCTCTCGGACAGAAGAAAGAATTAAGAGGTTGTCATATTTGTGGCAACCTCTTTGTTTTTCTCGCCTGCTTTGGCGGGTGATGATATAATTCCATTAAGGGAACATTAGGGATTTAATCAATAAGGGATAAAGAAATGAAAAAGACATTAGCATCTATTCTTATAATTTCCGTTCTGGCATTACCTCTGACGTCGTGCTCCGGTTTTGGCGGCGGAAACGGTGGCGGCACTATGCCAACCGAGACAGAGGATACTTCGGAAACATCCGAGATGGGTTTTACCCTGCCTTATGGAAAGCCGTCACACGATCTGAACAGTGTCGATGCCAAGGAGGCTTTTGAAGACCTCTACATCGATCCTATCGATGTGCCATGGGGAACAACTCAGAATCTCCGTGTGGTCAGCGGAAATGTAGACAACTATTTTGTTTATTACGCATTGGACAGGAACGACAACCAGGTCAACGAGAACCTGAATTATATTTCGACGGTTACAAAGCCTTCGGTACAGGCCTATGCTCTGGAGGATGATCCTGGTTACATCGTCTATGAAGTAACATACGATCAGATATTCCCGATCTATACCAAACAGCCTTCGAGCGTATATACTTCATTTTTCTCATATCACAACGTGAGCTTCGTTGATTACTACACCGGAAGGAATTTCCCTTCCGTTAACCTGTCGACGCAGATCGACAGCTTCGGAGTAACGGGAAATGTCTTCTACAAGGGTGAGAAATATCATATGGGTTATTATGAATTCAGATCACAGGAATTTGCTGACGGCGGCACTCAGGATGCAGGCGGCGGCTATGTTTTCTTAAAGGAGAAAATAGTAATTCATTCCACGTCATATTTTATCGTGCCGGAGTTCTACAGAGGAATCCTCATGTGTGTCTTTGTTGCAAACGATACGGACACGCCTCTTAGTGAGATCATTGATGACAACTCGCCTTATTTCGTACCGCCGACGCCGTTCGGGGAAGAAGAGAATCCGGATGATTATGTGTTCTTTAGCATAAATGCACCGAAATAAAGTTTTTCCTCGGCTAAAGTCCTCCGCGCGAACTTCGTTCGCTTGTGCGGAAAAGCCTCGGAAACAACTTTATTT
>LVAT01000018.1 GCA_001604135.1 Clostridiales bacterium Firm_14 | reverse complement strand
TAAGCGGTAGGCCAGCGGTTCGAATCCGCTCACGATCACCAAAGTCATAGAAAACCACCTGTGCTACTTCAGACAGGTCCTCGGCGCTAAAGCGCCTGCTGAACTCGTATCACAGGTGGTTTTCTATTTTTTCTGTAAGCAGACCGCGGCTGAGTGAGGAAAGCGCCTGCGGAACTCGCAAGATCAAGTGGTATTCTTTCTTTTCGTAAGCAGCTAAAAAGTGCTTTTCGTTAGTCTGCATCAGATAAGTCGTTTCGCGACAGAATATCTGCAATTCGCGACGTAATGCGTTTTTGTGTGATCCTGTTTGGTATTTTTATGATGTCAAAAGCAAAAACCAAATCAATATCAAAGAGGAAAACAGATATGAAAGAATCAACTGAGAAGAAGATCACAACACTTAAGGTTTTTAAGGTTATAGTTATCATATTTACTTGTATCATTTTGGGAGTGTGCATTCATGCCATATACTCATGGGCTACTGGTGTTCAGAATTATGACTATATGTATCTCGCTTCGAGCACTGCAACATACTGTGCTACGATAGCTATATATGAAGAATTGAAGAAAAAGGAAGAAAAAAAGAAGAACAATTGAACTGAACGGTTTATCGCATTCTGCAAAATGTATGATGATATAATGAAACTGCCTGAGGGAATCTTTAGGCAGTTATCTTTTAATACAATTGTTGATGTTATCAACTAGATAAATTGATTAATGGGCAATGAACTGGAAAGGTTATATAAAAGACTTAGACAATTAGATCCAGAGGATCTATACAAAATTGAGACCGATTTTTTCATGTGCTTTTATAATGATAAGCATAAAGCCGCATTTCCGCCTGTTAAGACATTCCTGATCGTTTCAGGCTGGTATGGAGCATGGTTTAGAAGCGGGTCCTGGGTATTTTATGAGTCTACACCCAAGTCTGACATAGAAGATGCTGTAGGTTATCTCAAAGAAATAGGATATGAAGAACTAAGCAATTATATTTCAAAGGGTATCCATGATTGGTTCGATGCGAATTTCAATTATCCTGACGAATGGATGATTGAATGTGATGATATTGATAATTGGATAGCAGATCACGAGAAAGAAATTAAACAATGGATGTATGATTACTTGATAAACAATGAAGAGCTTTTTTTAGGTTATGATTAAGGCGATAATTGGTATGAATGAAATAAGAGAAAGTTAGACTGTAAAATATACAGAAAACAGTTTGTTTGATTATCAGTTAAATGAACAGAGGGAGAGAGTTATGGCAGTCGGTTTTACAGTTGACTTTTTTTATTATTCGATAGGCAGTGCAGATTTTTTGCATTCATTCTTTTCGACAGTTGCCGTTAACCTTGAAGGCGGAAAATGGGGCAGCAGGTTTCCGGTTTTGATGAATGAATTGTATCAGGGTAAGCTTCCTGTCGAAAAAGCAGATATTGCTTTTGAGGAATTAAATACTATACGTGAGGAATTAAAGAAGTTCTCTCCGGATAAAGTAGTATGGGATATTGATGATTTGTCCAAACAACCACCGTGGGGCAAAAATATAAGCAAAGATATTACAGATTTATCGAACTATTTTGTTACAAGCGATGGCGAGGATTTTATTTCTGTCATATTTAAGGCATTGAACGATAGCAAAGAAATGAATGCCCCGGTAGAAATAATGTCGCTGTAAATTGAAATGTTCTCCATATTCAGTTTTGGGAAAAGGTTGACACACGTCTACCCATAATGCTATATTGACGGTATACAACTGTATACCTATTTGCGGGGGAGGACTTTTATGATCATGAAAAAAATCAATCTGAAAAAAGCCGTTTCAACACTTCTGGTTTCTGCAATGGTTTTATCGTTTGGAGGCTGCAGCCGGAATTCACAGGAGAATTCAGATTATTCAAAGGGGAACATAAAGTATTCACTGGAGAATATTAAGCTCACGGAGACTGAGAGATCCTGGTCTAATCCTGAAGAAAAGTATGCTGAACTTGTTAAGCTGTATGGTGGTTCTGTTTGTCCGGGAACAATGGTCGTTGCCACTGACGCAGACACAATATACCTTTATGCGGAAAAGGAACTGGAAAAAGACGGAAAGACTCTTGAATCGCAGGATACGATCTTCGACATGGCTTCCGTTTCTAAGACATTTACGGCAGTAGCAGTCTTACAGCTGGTTGAAAAAGGGAAGATCAATCTCGATGACACGCTTGATAAGTATTTCCCGGAATATGAGACCGGCAAAAAGATAACAATATACAATCTGCTTCATATGACTTCAGGCATTCCTGATTACTGCAATAATCCCGATCCTTTCTGGAACATATCAGGTGAGGATGCAGCAAACCAGAAATTAAGCGATATCTTTCTCGATAAGATTTCAGATGAGGAATTCCTTCAGGCGCTGTATAAGGCTCCGCTGGGTTTTGAACCGGGAAACGGCAGCGAATACAGCAATACCAACTATCATCTTCTTGCGTTCATTATCGAGAAAGTGTCGGGACAGAAGTACTGCGATTACGTAAAGAAGAACATCTTTGATAAATGCGGCATGACGAAGACGTCATCAATGGCTATAGGTGACATGACATATGTACCAGTCGGTTACGACGAACTTGTGCATTACGGATTCACTGACAAGGATGGATATCCTGCAGGTCCTAACGGTTACAGAGGTGACAGCGGAATACATTCATGCCTGACAGACATGGTCAAGTTCGACAGAGCTCTTTTCGCCGGAAAGCTGCTTAATAAGGATTCGATGGAGATCCTGCTTAAGGAAGAGAATGGTTACTGCTGTGGCCTGATGAAGAGCAATAACGGTTATTCCCACAGCGGCTCTTCGTTCACGTGCTCAACTGATAACAGGATCATTGAATCGGAAAAATATGGACATATCTATATAATCACACTTGAGCGGAACCTGCCGCTTCCTGAATTTGATGGTGAGGACCCCATGCACGGCACCAATTACACTAAAGGTGTTTTTAAAGACGGCATATATACAAATGAATATGCCGGATTGAAGATGAAAATACCCGACGGGTATCAGAATATCGGCGAAGAAGACCTTCAGGAAATGTTTATGTATGCATTAAATTCTACACCTGACGGCGCGGATAAAAACCTTTTGCTCGCAGAGAAACAAGATGCGGGATTCTGGCTTAAAGGAGAAACAATATATGTTTCTTTCGTTAATACATGGCTCATATCCAAGGCCGGCCCTGATTATACGGAAGAAGACTATCTGAATGATTATTTGAAATACACATCCAAAGGATTGGAAAAAGACGGAATTAATGCTGAACAAAGCGATATTGTCAAAGTAACGCTTGGCGGAAAAGAATATTCGCGCGGCGAACTTTCTATGACGATTGACGGTAAGGAAGCCCACCTGTATTACTACGCGAGAAGACTTGATGATAACCTGATCGTGATGATCGAAGGCGACAGCTTGAGCGATAAAAGGGCAGACTATTACGAGAAATTATTCATGGAATAATGCCAGCGTTTTTCGCTGCAACTCATCAACGTTTTAATAAGATGTGTACATTGATTCCGTTTATTCTGATACTGCTGATCATTGAGATCAGGAGAACAAAGAGAACGGATGTTAAAAATGCAAGTATTCAATAATGCGGGTATTCCGCCGAAATAACAGTTGTCGCTATCAAATACGATGCAACGGCATTAAATGATTCTCTCTTCAAAAGGAATTATCTTAGCGGATAGTTCCTTTTGTTTTGCAGTGAAAATCCGTATAATGATTTTATTCTTGTTTAAGGAGCGGAATATTGGATTATTTGAATTCATAAGATTAACTTTCAGCAATAAAGTTTTAGGAATAAGAGGAGAAGATAAAGGTGAATGATATTAAAATGCATGTCTGCCCGACTTGCGGCGGAACTCTCATTGTCAATATAGAACGACAGATGTACGAATGCCCGTACTGCGGTGTGTCATTCGACTATGACTATTTTCGCGAGGAGAGCGTATTGGGCATAGCTGCACAAGCGCTTAAGAATAAAGAGTTTACTTCGGCAGACAGAGCTTACGATTTTTTACTGGAGAAAGAACCTGATAACTTTGAAGCTCTTCGCGGCAAGGCCCTCGTATCAATGAACATAACAAAGATCGACGATATCAGCAGTCTCGATCTGTTCCCAAAGCTCAACTATAAGGCAGCCTATAAAGAGATCGACAGAGCGATCGGATCGTCCAAGCCTCAGGACCAAGAGTATTTTACTGTCATGAAGGATATTGTTGACGCGGGCCATGGATATGTCGACGAGAAGGCTCAGCTTGAGAAACAAAAGGCCGAGAGAAGGAAAGCTCTAATCAGCCTTAGTGAAGTCGTGCATGAAAGAGACACTATATGTATCTATTCTTCAGCTAAGATCCGTCCGAAGAAAGCTGTTATCCTTACGATCGTTTGCTATATAGTATGCTGCCTGCTGGTATTCTTCGGTTATAAGTATGCCACGAGAAATCCGTATTCAAAAGCCGAGGATCTCAGCAGATATGAGACAAAACAGACTGAGGCCTCAGAAGGCAAGTCATATGGTTTGTATAACAACAGTAACGATCTCGATGCGTTTGCCGAATATTACAGTAACTATAAAGATTATCAGGAAGCTCTGGAGAGGGAAGAGCAGCGTAAGATCAACTATGATGAATGGGAGAGAAACCATCCGCAATCTGTTTATAGTCTCATATGTGTTTTGGGTGTCGCTACTGTCTTTTTTGCAGTGATAGTATTCATACTTTTCATGTGGGGCAGGCATCTTAATACCTTGATCGCTAAGATGCGTGCAATAACGGATGAACAGGCCGATAAGATCAAAAAGCATGAGGATAACATGGCAGAGCTCAAAGGCAAGGTCTCTCAAGGCTATAACCGCCTTTGTGAACTTCATCCCGTGTCTGAAGACTAAATAAGTTCCGTTCTGCCGGAAGAGCTGTCGCATCGTAATTTGATTGGGGTAATTATAGGGTTTTATATGGAGGATAACATGACGGAAAAGAAATGTATCTGTAAGGATCAGGACGGGAACGCCCTGATCGCTATTGAAAAGATGAGCGAAGAGGAGCTTTCCAAAAGTTCTTTGTTCACTCATTGCCTGGCTGTCGTTAAAGTGGGAGATGAATATCTTCTCGGACGCAATAAATGGAGAAACAGATATGAGATCTTCGGCGGATGCAGAGAAAAAGGCGAAAGTGCCCGTGACTGCATATTAAGAGAATGTAATGAAGAGTTTGGCTTTGCTTCTGCGGATATTACTTATATCGGAGCTATGAGAATTCTTCTTAAGCCGGATTATTTCTCAAAAGAAGAAAGGGAAGAACTTGGCGGATTGTATGGTATCTCTTTGCAGGATATATCTTTAGAAGACTTGTATTGCCGCATAAAGGATAAGGATGAGATAACGGCGCTGAGTTTTCACAGCATGATCAAGGATAAAGAGCCGATAGCCCTGATTGATGAGAAGCTTTTGGAATACTACACATAACGATATCTGACTGCCGGCATGACAGGAGTTACTTTATGATCACGAATTCATTTGATAACAAGACTGAAGAGATATTAAAGCCTTGGAGAAAGGAAGATGCCAAAAAGGTTGATGCCTGTATTCTGACTTTCTCTAACGAGATCCTTCAATATGTACTTGAAGCTTACGATTGTACAAAGATCGGAGATATTTATTCTTCGAACGGAGCTAAACCGATTTACGGGTTTACTTATAAAGGCAAAGAATTCGCTGTCTATATGTCCTTTGTCGGTGCACCGGGCTGCGTAGGTGATATTGAAGATACCATGTCTGTTATAAAGACTGATAAGTATATCGAGTTTGGCGGCTGCGGCTGTTTGAATAAAGAAATAGCCAGAGGAAAAGTCATGGTTCCTACAGAAGCTTATCGTGATGAGGGAACGTCATATCACTATGCGCCGGCCTCTGATTACATTACGATAAAAAACAGCGAAAAAGTTGCGGAGTTCATGGAATGGGCAGGTCTTCCTTATGTGAAGGGGAAAACATGGACCACCGATGCGGTATACCGTGAGACCAGGGGAAACTTCGAGAAAAGAAAGAACGAAGGCTGCATTTCAGTCGAAATGGAATGTGCTGCGATTCAGGCCATGTGCGATTTCAGGGGATTGGATGCTTATTTCTTCTTTACCAGCGGCGATCTTCTGGATGCTCCAAAGTGGGATTCGCGGATGGAAAAGGATCAAAAGAAACACACGCAGCATGATTCAGGACATTTCGATATAGCGCTTGAACTCGCTTGTTATGTTGCAGGGAGGGATTAATATGACCGGAGACCTTAAACTCAAGATCATATATGCGTTGATAATCATCTTGCTTACCTCATGGGACAGGCCGTAGAGAGGGGTAATAGATTCGATTTCAAGCTCTATTCCATGAAGGAGTACGAAGAAGAGAAGTAAACTTCTTATTCTTTGTCGCCGCCTTTTTTATCGCCTTCGGGAATAGCCATTGTTGCAAGGTTTACGGCAATCGATATTGCTGAAGCGATCTGCTTGGTAATTACCGTAGCCATAGCGTGGCTTATTAATGAATTGCCTATAACTGCTGTCTGCATTCCGTAAACATCAGCGACGAGCATCGAAGCGTACATCATTCTCTTTTTCCTGTCCATCTCAGCGTCCTTGAAGCCTTTGAGATCTGCAAGACGGACTTCAGCTTCCAATATCTCCCTTACTAATGTGTCGGTATCAACGTTGACGTCGATGAGAGAGCCGAGAACTATAAACTCGCTGTCCGTACCATACTTGGTGCCGTGTTCGGAAAATGCATTGAAGATCCTTACGACCTTGTCGCATTTTTCCTTAGTGTCGCCGTAAGATATCGCAAGCACTTCGCACAAGCCCTGAAGGGCATTAGCGGAAACCTTGACCTTGCATGTCTTTTCAAGGTAATCGTATGCTTCGTCAATGTCACTTATGATCGTGTCGACGCTCTTATCGGTAAGTGCGAGAAACATGATGAATGAAGTATCTTCAGAATCCGTAAGAACAGGGTGTTCCTTGTTCATGCGGCTCTTTATCTGTTCAGCCTTTGAGACAAGTTCATCTGCCTCCTCCTGTCTTCCGAGATCGCAAATGAGCATGGCTGCGAGTGCCATATAAGATGTCTCGAGCTGTTTTCCCCGGTGGATCTTCTTATATGCTTCGGAGACGTTGCTTAAGTATTGTTCCGGATCATCGGAAAGTGCCATTCTGCTTAAGAGAACAAGCCTGGGATTCGCCCTGAGGTTTGACAGAAGGCCTGTGTTCTTATCCAGGATCTTGCTGCATTCCTTAAGCTTAGCCGTGTCGGCTTCCTTGCCGGCGGAAGTGAAGATAAGGCCGGCCATAAGAGATAAGAGCTTATCGTTGATGAAATACTTCCTGTGTATGGCGGAACAGTTTTTTATGAGAAGTTCGCACTTCTCACTTAATGCTTTATTCATGGATGTAGCTCCTTAAGACTTAAGAATTGAATACTTCGCCGAGTTTTTTGTATGTGTCGAAGATCGTCCTGACACTGTTTTCGAGCGTTCCTCTGACATCATCCGTTATCGCGAGATCGAGACAGATCTCATCGAGGAGGTTCTTTTCCCTGTCAGTGAATTCAGTATCGGCATAAGCGACTCCGAAGAGCTCGAAATAAACGATCTTACGGTTCTTGGCGCTGCTGTTCTTGATGCTTTGGAGTTCATTGTTAATATCGATCTGTGATGCATCGGGATATTCAAAACCCGTGCCCATTTCGTCGTTATACTGTTCCAGGATGGATTCTTCTGCCAAAGCTCTTCCGTCAGCAGAAGCGAGTACATTGGCTATATTCCAGAATGCCTTTTTCTCTTCAAGTGTTAACTGATCAAGTAACATAAGTATCCCTTTCTTATTAAAAAGATTCCGGACTCATTATATCAAATTGCGAAGACGATTTTTCCGGTGATTCAAAAATGGTTCTATATAGAACCTTGACGAGAGATAGTTCTATATAGTACTATTTGCATAGATCGAATATGCTCCGGAGGCAATATGGAATCTAGAACAGGCTTTCTGATATCACAGATCAAACAGGTGCAGGCGCGCATCTTCCAGCGGCTTTTGCAGGAAAGCGGCGTTGAGGAATTCAACGGTCCTCAGGGACGTATCCTTTATGTGCTCTGGCAGAAGGATGAAGTTCCGATCGTTGAGCTCTCGCAGAAGACCGGTCTTGCCAAGAATACGCTGACAGCAATGCTCGGACGTATGGAAGACTCCGGCTTGATCATGAGAAAAGCAGCCGAATCTGATAAAAGACAATCACTTATATCTCTGACTGACAAGGCTCGCGATCTTCAGGGAAAATACGATGAAGTATCCCAGAAGATGAACGAGGTGTTTTATAAGGATTTCACGCAGAAAGAGGTCACGGAATTAGATCAGTTCCTTGACCGGATCCTCGGAAATCTCGAGCAGTCTGAGAAAAGTCCAAGAAAGGGAAAGGAATAATCTATGTCAAAGATCAAAGTGAAGAATTACAACGATTTCTGCCCGCAGCAGCTGTTCTTATACGGCACATATAAAGATGACGGCACACCGGATTTCGGTCTGTTCTGCTGGTTCAGTTATATCAATGCGCCGGATCTTGAAGGCGAAGGCAACAGCATGGGCGTAATGGCCTGTATCGGCGGTGAGAAGCTTACAAAGGATCTCATCCGTAAGAACGGAGTATTCTCTGCAAATCTCGTTACGGAAGAGCTTCTGCCTCTTGCAGACTACTATGGCTGCGTAGGCGGCAGGGAACACCCTGACAAGATGCGCTTTAGTCCCACGATCGAGAAAGGAGTAGTCCTCAATGTGCCGACAATAGCTGAGAGCCCTGTGAGCATGGAGCTTAAGGTCTTCAAGGAGATCAGCCTCGGCAACAACTGTGACGTCTATCTGTGTAAGATCATGGGTGAGACGATGAGAGAAGATCTTACAAATAAGGATGTTCCCTTCATTGAGAGATTCAACACTGTAAAGCAGGTGCTTGCAGGCGGCGAACAGCATTATGTGAGCACGGACGGCCGCGATCTCGGATCTTGGGGCGAACCGATGAAGAGCTTATAAGCAAATATATGCAGAGGCGGGGATCTTATGCCGTACGCAGAATTTAACGGACTGAAACTATATTACGAAGAGTTTGGCAGAGGAGAGACGGTATTGTTCCTTCACAGCCACTTCAGCAGGGGATTGCTGGCCTTCTCCGGCCAGATACTTCCTTTTTCGGGGCGTTACAGATGCCTGTTTCCTGATTTTCGAGGTCACGGAAGAACAATATGTGATGACCTTACGTGGAACAGCCGTATGGTTGCAGATGACATGGCTTTATTCCTGGACACACTCGGGATCGATAAGGCGCACATAATCGGTTACAGCTGTGGTGCCTATGTAGGATGCTATATGGCTTCGAAATATCCGGATAAGGTAAGAAGTCTCGTAACGATTGGGGGCGCTGCCCATGCAAGGCCTGAAGGCGCCTCCGATATGTTGCCTGAGAATCTCATGAAGGCCGGTGCAACAGACTTCATAGAAGACATTAAGGTAAGGCATTATGAGGCGCACAAGGGAGATTGGCAGGCCTATTTAAGGAACACTGTTGCTGACTGGCAGCAGCACCCCAATCTTACGGATGCCGAATGGCAGAATATCAAGTGCCCCGCCTTTTTTATCAATGGAGAGAACGACCCGTTCGGAACTGTTGAGGAGTTACAAGAGAAGGTTCCTTCGGGCAGGATCTATAAGGTGGCAGGCGGGGGTCACCGTCCGCATTTCGTCGGTGAACAGATAGACGATATCAATAAGAGGATATTGGATTTCTTATCTGAGATATGATCAGGCTTTCTTACGCTTGTTGACCAGTGCTGACACGATCGCGATCACTGAGCCTGCTGCAAAAAGTGCGGGTATAAGTGTCGGAACCGGTCTGCTGAATACGACCAATAATGCCATCATGATGCCTGCGATCAACATGATCAGTAATCCGCTGTAAGTGCCTTTGCTTAAACTCATCATTTTTACTTCCTCCGTGAATTGCATTTGTTTTATGAGGTCATTTTAAACAGCGAATCTTTCCGTTAAGTATTGCAAACATTAACGGAACCTTAAGAATGCTATAATTAACCTGATATGAGGATTACTTATCAGATATAGGAATTATGGTGTGAGGTAAATATATATGATCCGTGAAGCAGCAGTGGAAGATGCGGCAAGGATTGCCGAGATAGAAGTAAACAGCAGCCGCTATGCATATAAAGATATCGTTTCTGATGAATGCCTGTATAAAGACTTGTCAGTTGAGAACCGCATATCCGTCTATGAGTACTGGATATCTCAGAAGCGCTTTGAATTGTATGTTAATGAAGATCCTGATACAGGGACCATTAAAGGCATGATGGGCATAGGCATGTGTGAGGATGAAGATAAGGATAATGCTTTCGAACTTCATTTTATCTATGTTGATCCCGGTTATGTGAGAGCAGGTACCGGCACTGAAATGCTTAAGTTCTTCGAAGAAAAGGGAAGAGAAAGAGGCTGCTCTGAATATGTTATCTGGGTTCTGGAAGAAAACGGAATGGGCAGGAATTTCTATGAGAAGCAAAACTACCATTCAGACGGCAAAGACAAGATATTTAAGAGATGGAACAAGCGTGAGATCCGATATGTAAGAAGTGTTCAGGAGTAAGAAAATGGAACTTATAAGTAATTACATGACAGATGACATTTCAAGGAAGATGCTTAATGAACTGACATATAAGACATTCGGTTTTGGTTTTGATGACTGGGTCGAAGGCGGCTATTTCGAAGGCGATTATATACCGTATTCGCTGGTGGAAGACGGCAGGATGATATCAAATGTATCGGCCAATAAGATGCACTTCCTTCAGCGAGGTGTCGAAAAGAATTACATCCAGTTAGGCACCGTCATGACTGACGAGCTATATCGCAAACAGGGTCTTGCAAGAAAGCTCATGGAGCATGTTATCAGCACATACGAAAATGAGTGTGACGGCATATACCTGTTCGGAAACTTAAGTGCAGTTGATTTCTATCTGAAGAATGGTTTCCGCATAATAAACCAGTACAGATATTTCGTAAAAGAAGAATACTTAAATAAGACTGAAGGAAGCAGATTCGTATCCGTTAATGAAATGGGTGAAGACATTAAGAACAAGTATCTGCAGCTGGTTAGAGATTCTTATTACATCTCATCTTTTGAGCAGATAAATAAATATGGCCTGCAGATGTTCTATACAGCAGGCTTTGATACTGTTTATTATGCTGAAGACACAGACTGCTTTGCCGTGATAGATGATGATGACGGCATGGCTCTCCAGTCTGTTTTGTGCAAAGAGAAGATATCTCTAGCGGATGTCGTCGGACGCCTCGCTCCGGAAAACGGTCAGTTGAGACTCGGGTTTACGCCGCTTGATGAAGATCTGTATCTTTGTACTTCTGAGCTTTATGACGGCGCGGATGATTACAGGCTCTTCTACAGGGGAGCGGAATTGGAAGCTATCGAGAGGGATAAGCTTTATTTCCCTGATCTGTCACACGCCTGATAAGGATTGTTTTAAACGGAAAATTTTTTTCGAAATTTGTGTAACCTTTTCAGCCCGGTTCTCTACTTATAGGGAAAGAGCTAAAGGCAAATATGGGGATAATGGACGATAAAGGCATTATAGAATTGTATTTTGAAAGAGACGAAAATGCGGTCAGCGAGACCATGAAAAGCTACAACGGCCGGCTGCTCAGGTTCGCTATGCATTTTCTCTCGGACAAAAGAGACGCAGAAGAATGTGTCAATGATACCTATGTGCGCGCCTGGGATACCATTCCGCCTAATCGTCCGGATAATTTTTTTGCCTATCTTGCAGCGCTCTGCCGCAATGCAGCTCTTGACGTAATTAAGAAAAACACAGCTCAGAAGCGTTCGGCCCAGCTTGTGGAACTGACTCAGGAAATGAATGAGTGCATTCCTGATAACAGCAACATAACTGACGAACGAAGTGAGGAACTCTCTGAATGCATCAACGGGTTTCTGGCAGAGCTCCCAAAAGACAAGCGCGCAGTCTTTCTGGGACGCTACTGGTACAACGAGTCGATCGCGGATATCGCAAAACGCACCGGCTTTTCCCAGAGCAATGTCAAAACAATGCTGCACCGCATGAGAGAGAGTTTAAGAGCTTACATTGAACGAAAGGAAGGCGCCCTATGAACGAACAGGACTATATGAAGATAACCGGCGGCATCGATGAGCGCTTTGTTGCAGAATATGCGGATTATCCGGGAAGACGTGTCGTAAGCTCCAGGAGAAGGATCGGTATCGCTATTGCCATTGCTGCGGCTGTTGCACTGATGATACCTGCAGGCGTATTTGCTTTCACACAATTGACCCACCGCGATAAAGTCAGCATTTACTACAGCGAAGAAGGCGTACGCTTACTTGAAGAGAATCATCTGACAGATGGATATACTGTCGAAAACGGTAAGATCCGCTTGACTGTAGATGTTCAGATATGTGACGGTAATTACGTAGAGGGTATCTATACCCTGACTGCGTTGACGGAAGATGCAAAGGAACATCTTCACACTGTTTCCGGTTATCGTGTATATGCAGATGACTACGAATATATGTGGGGTGCAGGAGGATCTGGATCCTCAGACGGGTCAACCTGGACTGAAGACGAGATCTCTTGGAGTTTCAGATATCCGGTTCGTGGCAAAGCTATTGATGAATCACGCCCGATGAGAGTTATCTTTTTCGAAGATTTTAAGACAGGTGAACCGTTCCATTATGATGGACATACATTTACCGGAGACTTTACTTATTATGAAGGTATCTACTTCGATCTCATTACCGAACCGAACATTCCGACAAAAACACTCCGGTCAGAAGATGGTACAGAGATAGTGTTATCTCATTTTGGTATGAGTATGATCGATGAGAATAAGGATGAACCCGTTGAAGAAATAACTTTCTCAACGATCAACAGTCTGGTTATCATAGCTTCAGATGGCGAACGTTATGATCTCATGTCAGAACTTGGCTTATCCGCAATATCTATGAGTGCGGGCGGCGTAAGTATTATCTCTTCTAACGGATATACGATAGAGCTTTCAGGCGACATTAACAGAGGTAAATTTTCCATCCGTTTTGGAACTGCTTTTGATTTAGATAACGTAAGCGGTGTTGAGATCAACGGAGTAAAATATATGGAGAAATGATCTTCGCTTGCACGAGCGTTTAGTGCATAATCTTTTCGGGGAGTTATATATGGGAAAAAATAGGATTAAAAGAACGGTCAGTGTGCTGGTTTCACTGCTTCTGGTTTTTACACAGATCATATCCGTTGCAGGCTGCAAAAGCAAAGACGAGGATGGAGTCAAAAGAGTATCCAGGGATTCCACCTGGTTTAATGCGAAAGTAAGCGCGATGAATGGAAAGTACAAAGACAAGAAGATGGACAGTTTTTACTGTGAATTCCTTGGAGTATATAAGGACGGCGTTCTTATAAGGTCACAAGGAACAGTTGACATTTTAAATATAGAATATGACCCTGATAACCAGCTTGATAGTATTGATTACTACAGTTTTTCAGGAAAACCGATTGCTTCTTTCGATGCCCGTGAACTGCTATTAGACAAAGAAATCGACGATGTTATTATCTGTGACTCGGAAGTTGTCTTCATAATGCATAAAAGTGTTCTTTTTGAGGGTGAAAAGGAAAGCAAACGTTATCAGCTGAGTATAGATCCTGAGACAGGGACTGTTGGCGAATTAAAAGAGATTGAAAGTGTTCCGGCAGGCACATTCAACGGCCTGGATCAGAATGGCATTTTTTATGAAGGAACCGGGGTTATCGGAGATTTTACGGTATCCCGATACAGTAAGAGCAGAGGACAATTATTTGTAATATCTAAAGACGGTAAAAGTAAGACGGTTGATCTGTCTGTGGATCCTCAATTTTCAGATGCAGATATCCATGACTACATAGTTGTTTCAGAAACTGAAATCCTTTTGGTTAATTTTTCCGATAAAGCCGCCTTTATCTATTTGAACCTGGAGACGGGAGAAGTTAAGAATAAAGACGAAGAATACAAGTGGCTTAAGAAGATCAAGTTTTTTACCAGACTGTCATCGTTTGGCGGGAAGACATATGTTAAAGATGCTTACGGTGTGAAATATATTAATTTTGCATCGAACGAATTGACAGAGGTTTTATCTTTTAACGATTGTAGCGTCAACAGAATAGATTTGACGCAATCGGATCTGCTTTATGTTAAAGATGATAAGTATGTGTTCGCGCGAATAACAAGTGACCTTGAACCATTTTCTCAAGATTTTGAGAAAACTAAAGATATACCTGAAATAATCGTTCTTGAGAAAGCTGATAAAAATCCGAATGCCGGAAGGATAATCCTCTCGGCCGGCACAGTCGGAAGATTTGAATTGGAATATCCTGTCTGTGAAGCAGTCAGAGTATTTAATGAGACAAATAAAAAGTATTATGTGCAGTTGGAAAACAAACTCAATATCCTTGATTATGTGGATTACAGCAATGCTGATAACAATGATGCAGTTAACGGAATCTTTTACAGCGGTTCTTCTGAACTCAGCAATCAGCTGGCCACAGACATGCTCTCGGGCGACGGTCCGGATATAGTTCTGTATGCAGGTAATTACAGACAGATCCATACGGAAGAATACCTTGTTGACTTGAACAGGTATGTCAAAGGAAATAGCGGGATCAATGAAGCAGATTATTTCTCGAATGTAATCGAAGCAGCTAAAGTTGACGATAAACTGTTTTATATTCCAATGGACTTTTCTGTAGAAGGCATATTAACAGACAGATCCAATGTCAGAGACGGACAGACGGGATTTACTTTCGATGAATACATTAAATTCGTTTCTGAGGCATGCAACGGCGGCAATCCGCTGAGCGGGACGCAGCTGGAAGTCCTTACGACTTTGTATTCATATGCAGGTGATTCCTGTATAAACGGGAAAACTGCTGACTTTGACAATGAATCATTCAGGGCTGTTTGCGACTATGTAAAGAAAAATATTAACGATAAATCCTTTAACATGTCTCAAGACGCCGTCGGTGCGTATTATAGCGGCTTAGATGATTTATTGTACCGTAACGGGGTAAAAGCAAAAAACCTGACACTTTTGGGCTATCCTTCAGTTGACGGACGCGGTCCGCTTATACATATAGGAATATCTGTCGGAATTTCCGCTTCTGTGCCTTCAGTTGTTGCTGACGGTGCCTGGGAATTTATTAAGGTCTGCTTAAGCGATGATGTTCAGAATACACTTGGCAAGATCGTCAGCAATCCTCTGAGCATTAAGGCATGTGAGTCACTCTCCAAGAATACTGTCGAGAGCTTTAATAAAGCTAATCCGTCGACTAAAATTGATGAATCGATCATAGAATCCTACAAGAAGGTTCTTATGTCAGGGGCGGTAATCGATAATACAGATCCTGCTGTATTGATCGTAATAAGAGAAGAAGTTCCGCCTTATTTTGTTGACCAGAAGAGCCTTGATGATATCCTGCCGATCATTAAAAACAGGGTGACAACGATATTATCCGAGAGAGCTTAAAGTAAAAGTTTTCCTTTCTTGAAAAAACTCTTGAAAACAATTTTTAATCATATTAGCCTTGTTTTTGGACGTCCAAATCTTACTTTTAGAGGAGGCTAATGTGGAACGGAAAGAGTTTCATGCATTCGTTTCCAAGAGCAAAGGAAACGAGAGTAACATATGCCAGATATGCGCGATAAAAGGCGGCTCTGTTGTCTATGAAGATTGCTGGAGAGGCTTTACGGCAGAAGATCCGGTCAACGTTAATTCCGTGACCAAAGGCGTTATGGCTCTGCTTGCCGGCATTGCAGCTGACAAGGGCTTTATAAGCGTTAGCGATAAGGTTATGGATTATTTCCCTGATTATCAGGTGAAGCGCGGCGAGAAGACGATCTACGATGTTACCGTAAGACACCTGCTTACAATGACAGCGCCTTATAAAGGCAAGTCTGAACCTTGGAAAAAGGTGTGCACTTCAAATGACTGGACCAAGGCTGCTTTGGATTTTCTGGGAGGCCGTGCCGGCATTACCGGTGAATTCAGATATGCGACTTTGGGAATACAGATCTTAGCCGGCATTATCGAGAGAGCGTCAGGTGAGAAGCTTATAGATTTTGCGAATAAGAATCTCTTCATTCCTTTGGGGATCCCGGAGCATGTTATTCATGGTGACAGCAGCAAGGAAGACCAGTTCGATTTCTTTATGAACAAAGGTCCCAGGAAGAATGAATGGTATTCTGATCCTCAGGGTACAGTAACGGCCGGTTGGGGTTTGTGCGCATCTGCAAAAGATCTCGCCAAGATTGGTGATATGGTGCTTAATGAAGGCCGCTTTAACGGCTCTCAGATAGTATCTTCTGACTGGATCAGCGGAATGCTCACGCCTTTCCGGAAACTCGGTGAGAGATTCGGTAATATGTATTACGGTTACCTATGGTATAAGCCCTATGAGGAACGGGAAGTATATGCAGCAATTGGCGACTGCGGAAACATTATCTATGTGAACAGAGAAGAGAATGTTGCAGTTGGCGTGACCGGGACATTTAAGCCGATGATATTCGACAGGGTCGAGTTTATTGAGAAAAATGTGCTGCCGCTGACGTTGTAATGCACTGTCAATTATTTCTGATATAATGAGTCTCAGGAATAAGTGAATAGGGGGAATTTTTTATGAGATTCCGTGAGGATCTTAAGGCTTACTATTTCAGCACGAATCATGAGACTGATTCAGAAGAGCGCTCGATCATCTATGAGCAGACTAAGGATTATCTGAAGGGGTATCTTCACACCACATTTAAACCTGCAGATACAACCGGAGGAACTGTTAAGAAGTTCCTGCCGATAGTTATATTTGCCATCGCTGTTGTACTCCTGATCATCTTCTCAATAAACAAGATGATTTCCGCTCTGATATTTACCTTTGGAGGAGTGTTCATTCTCTTCGGCATAGCTTTCTTCCTGCCGGGCAATAAAGATGAAGAAACGCCGGAACTTCCACAGCACTCCAAGGTTCCCAAGGCTATTCCCGGAGCTGCCATCATAGCGTTTGGACTGGGCGTAATCGTCCCTGCAGTTTTTGCACCGTCGATAGGCTATGCAAAGGCAATGGCAGCAGGCTGCGGAACATGGTTCGTTCTTGGCGGACTCTTCTTTATCGTCTATACGATCGTTGGCTACTTGAGGTTTTCGAAGGCTTCGAAAAATACGGTGCAGGGCAAATGCATCGGCTATATCAAGATGGTTGACGGGGACAATAATAACAGCAGCACTATCAATCATCCCAGGTATTACATTACCGGAACTCCTGTTTTCGAATACACGATAAACGGCGTTACATATCAGGCTTTCCAGGAAGACAATATGAGGACTGGCAAGCTTACGCCTTATGTCGGTGACACGGTAGAGCTCGGTGTTATGCCGGACGATCCTTATGCTGTTTTCTATCACAAGAATACGGGGGCAAAGATCTTTGCCATAGTGATGTCGGTCGTTGTTCTCGCTGCGGGCATTTTCGTGTTCTGTATGCTGCCTTCCATAAATGACAACGGAGGCTTTGTGGTTAATACCATGGGCGGACAGACAAGGCTTGCCAAGGCTAAGTTTGACGATAAGACCATTGCGAAATACATCACCGTGGACTATACGATAGAATATGTTAAGGTCACCGGCACACATGAGACAAATGGTATGCCTGCTGTGAATCTGTCCAACGGCAGAGGGTTAATACTACAGGAAAAAGAGAAGGACAAGTATCCTGTAGGTACAGAAATTTATGTCGTTTATCCTGTAGACGGTTCTGCCAGCCTTAACTTCAGGGCTGAAGAATGGGAGTATACCGGCACGCATGAAGTAAAAGGGCTTCCTTAAATAATCATCAGGCAATAAGAAATCAGGCTGTCTCTTGCGTGAGGCAGCCTGTTTGCTTTTAAGTCATGTAAGTCGGTTTGGGTCCTAAGTACGATTCAGGGATCTTGGCGCCTTCCTCGCATATCACGATCTTCTGCAATACGAGATTCGGATTGATGGCGTGTATGCTCAAGGTATTAAGTCCTGCTTTCAGATCGACCGTAAATGTCGTCTTGCGGACATTGTCGAGAACGCCCTGTGACCAGTACGGATTGCCATCTCCTACGGCAAAGCCTTCAGGGATCATGTTGATCTTCTTAAGCTTGCCTTCGTTGACGCTGATGCCGACCAGGATCTTCGGTTCTCTGGAGAACGGATTGCTCGGGTTGGTATAGAGCGTTACATCGTATTTGCCTTCTTCAGGAACGTTTATCTTATATTCAAGATAAGGAGCGTTCTTTACGCCAAGGACTTCATCCTGCGGATATGCCTTGATCACATCTATGCCGCGGCTGTAATCACGGATAACGCCGTAGGCGGCAAATGAAGGTGAAGAATACGCTTTGCTGTAGTCTAAAGGCAGGATGGAGATGTAGTTCATTCCGAAAGCGTTCTTTTCGAGTGATCTGTCGAAAATATTAGCCTTGATGATGTCCTCGCCGTAGTCTTTTCTGCCGACCCAGTGATGGACCTTCTCGCCCTTAAATGCGGAAGCTCTGTTGAAAGGAACCTTGACTACCGTATATCCGTCAGCGCTGTGGATGCAGAATTCTGTAGAGTCGCCTTTCTTTATAGCAGAGCGGTCGATCTTAACCTTAAGTTCGTTAAGTGTGTAAGGCTTGATGGTGCCTTCTAAAGAAGAGAAGATCAATCCCTTGCATGGGTTTTCTACGGAGAACTTAACGTCCTTGTCGCATGCTGTGCTGAGGAGCAGTGTAGCTTCATCGCAGGAAGGATCAAGGAACTGATCGAGAAGAAGGACTCTGCCTGTCCAGAACTTGCCTTCTGTGCTCTGACATGAACCTTTAATGGTTGTAATGAGTCTTTCTTTATTGGCAGGCTCGAAAGTGCCTACTACAGGATATTTGCAGCCTTCCTCACACCAGTTGTTGAAGCCGATGTGCTCGGATAAGCCCATTCCGTACCACTTGCCGCCATGTATCTTGTGAAGCTCATCGACGATGATCTTGTCGTATGCGATGCACTTGTTGATCTCCTTGGCGAGCGTCATTGCGTAAGTGCTTCCAAGCTCACAGAACGCGTGGTTCAAAGTGGTCAGGAGCCACATCCTCTGAACATTGAGATTTGCTGTCAGAGGAAGCCAGACTAATTCATAGAAAGCGAATTCCGTGTTGCCTGTGAACTTGGCCTTGATCTTGTCGCACTTCTTCATGAGCGCATCGATATCCTCAAGAAGATCGAAAGTCTCATTATAGTTAAATGCATTGTAGACTTTGTCGTTCATCGCCTCTGTGCGGCGTGCGGAAGTAATGCGGGTATAGCCTGAGAGCATTTCGCGGATGGCACGCTTGTCAGATGCTGAGATGTTCGAACTGAATACACGGTCAACGATGAGCTTCGTGTATTCGGCCGGAGCGTCCGGATTCGTTGTTCCCCAGCGGTCGAAGTCGTAAGCGAGATCGAGGAAGAATGACAGCGGATATTCGGTGCTGAAGATATCGCCGACATTGACGATCCAGAGGTCTCTGATGCCGAAGTCATAAGCTGTGGTCATCTGTTCCCAGGTCTTTGCGAGATTGGATGTGTTGAACCATTCGAAAGAGATCGGCAAGCCGTGATAGTCGAAGTGATAGTACATTCCGTAGCCGCCCTTGTGACTGCGCATCTCAGGTGTCGGAACCGTACGGAGATTGCCGAAGTTATCGTCGCAGAGCATCAGGGTTACGCCGTCAAGCTCAGGATCGCCCATAAGGCCGGGCGTCTTCTCATCGCCGTAGAAATAAGGCTCAACTTCCTTATAAAGAGCGAGCATTCTCGGTACTTTATCAAGGTCCTTGTTTACGTATTTTCTGATGAGCTTATTCTGTGTCTTCAATACCTTGCGGAGCAGGTCGATATTGTCCTTGAGCGTCGCATCCTTGCCCATGATCGCGGTATCGGCTTCGCCGCGCATACCGACGGTGATGACATTTTCGAACTTGCCGCTTCTCTTAAGGCCGTCTTCCCAGAATCTCGTGATGCCTTTCTCGTTCTTAAGGAAGTTCCAGGCATCTCCGTAGATCGACTTGGGACCTCTTAAATGCTTATATTCCTCGCCTTGTCTTAAGCACGGCTCGTGGTGGCTCATTCCCATTACGACACCGAGCTCATCTGCGAGCTCTGCATTAGCAAGGCCGGGACCGTCGTCAGGGAAGATCTCAGCCCACATTGCAGGCCAGAGATAGTTTCCTTTGAGTCTTAACAGGAGCTCGAAAACATGTTCATACATCTTTGCGTTGAAGCCGCCGAAATTGTGCATGCAGAAGTTGCCGAATGCGGGCCACTCGTCGTTGATGAAGAAGCCTCTGTATTTTACGGAAGGCTCTTTCGATACCATGCAGTAGTCAGAAGGGATCTTGAAGGTCGTCATTCTCGGAGGCTTTATGTCGAGCCAGTCGATGAAAGGGGAGACACCCAGCATCTCTGAAAGTTTGAAGAGACCATAGATGGTGCCGCGCTTGTCGCTTCCCGTAATTACAAGAGAAGAATCCTTAACTTCAATCTTATAGACTTCGCGTTTGCCTTCGATATCGGTTGTGTCGACGCCGGTATCCTTAATGAGCTTGTCGCCTGTAAGGCCGACTAAGATCGGGTATTTGCAGTTTACTGATCCGACAACGGAGGGTGCCGAGCCGAATACTGCCTTTATGTCGCCTGAGACCTTTTCTGCGATCTTCCTGACACCGCTTAATGTGTCCTTGCCGCAAACGATCTCGATATCCTTGTTTTTGAGCTTTGAAGAAGAAATAATAAAGTCCATAAGCAAACCTCTGATTGATAACTTCCATACAAGCATACAACACTTGCTAAAGCTAATATATCACAATTACTATGATTTATTTTATTAATATTCGCAATTAACGGCAAATAATGGTGATGCATGCAAAGGTGATCGATGGCACACTTGGTTTGTTTGGTGCCGGTGATCAACCGGGAAGGCTGTAGACGGCAGCGGGCAACAGACATAAACAATTTCATAGTATCTTCTTTGTCGCGTACGGGTTAATGACGCAAAACACATTCCCCTAATCAGCAAATATTTATTGAAAAACGATAAATAACTCTTGAAAAACGAAAATCACTATGTTAGTATTCTTGCTGTAAGGCATGCTTTTATAGTTTTCTAGGAGGAAAAACAGATGAAATATGACGACGTGATTTTGAGATGGGCAAAGATAGCCACGGCCCTTTTTACCGCCATGGCTGTTGTTGCCGATATCTTCGGTGTAGTCATTATTAAATATATTGCGTACGTCTGGGCTGGAGTTTTCGATCTCCCGAGAGTAGTCGCACTCACGGTTATCTTCTATCTTGGAACCATCGGCGGGTATCTGGTACTTATCCCGCTCTTTAAGATGTTATCCAACATGAGCAAAGACAAGGTCTTCGACAGAGAGAATACAAAGATCATGACGATCATTACATGCGCTCTTTTAGGAATCGCTGTTGATTGTACTGTATGCGGATTCATCTGGAACGGCGGCTGGATACTGGCAATCGTAGCTCTGTTCATGTCGCTTGTCGTGCTCAGCATCAGAGTTGTTTTTTCCAAGGCTATCACGATGAAGGAAGAAATGGATCTTACGATCTAAAGAAAGGAGGAGAAACATGATCATAGTAAATCTTGATGTAATGATGGCTAAACGCAAGATCTCCTCCGGCGATCTGGCTGCCAAGGTAGGGATCACGCAGGCGAACCTGTCGATCCTTAAGAATCAGAAGGCAAAGGCCGTAAGGTTCTCAACACTTAACGATATCTGTAAGGCATTGGATTGCCAGCCCGGGGACATCCTCGAGTACAGGGAGGACTAATCACAAATGGATAAGAAAATCACGCTGCAAAGGCTGGGAGTAATCCTTGCCTATCCCTTAGCTTACCTATATTTAAGGCTTTTGATATCATTTAACGGTGAGTTTTACATATATACAACGATCGGTTGTGGTGATTTTAAATACAACATTGCATACCCGATATTAGCACTTATCTTTATCGCAGTTAACGAGATAGTAAGACAGGGCAGGCGGGGAGCCGGAAAGAAGCCCTCTTCAGGTACGATATTCTGGTATGTCATAACTTTCCTTGCAGGACTTACGGCTACCATCGCTTCTGAAGAAATAATGAGCGACATCGAAGTGGTTTCTGTATTCGCTATGCACCTTTCAGCCGTATATTCCGTATTGGTATCCAACGACCTTTTGCTCGGCGGAAAGACATCCGGATTCATACCGGCAGACCTCATTCACGGTCTCTATGTAAAGTCTTTTGCAGGCTTCCCGAACTTTGTCGTTGACTGGAAGTGCTTTGCAAAACCCCGAGTAGAGGGCGAAGCCGGAACTGAAACGGTACGTAAGAAGAATCCTGTCAGTGCAATATTGTTCATCATAATAATGTTTGTACTGTTGGTCATTTCGATCAGTCTGATGTCTTCGATCGATAAGGATATCGGAAAGTTCTTCGATAACATCTTCGCCGATTTCGGCCGTTATCTGATCCACTTAAGAGTAGATGAGATAATTACGCGCCTTATCTTCGCGATCCCCATCTGCTTCTACCTGTATGGACTCATGTCCAGAAGTGCCAAGTCAGACGGATTAAGAGAGAAGCGTTTTTCATCCTGGCTCATTAATCTCAAGGGCAAGGGCAAGACGGTCTCATCAGCCATTGTATATGTTGCCGCTGGCATATTTGTAGTCGGATATATACTTTTCTTTATTAAGAGAATTACTTATATGCTGGGAGGCTTTGCAGGTGATGTTCCTGACGGAATGCTCGTATCGCGTTATGCGCAGGAAGGCTTCTGGCAGATGGTGGGAATCGCGGCAGTGAATATGTGTGTTTACATTGCTATCATCCTTCTCGGCAAAACGGATTCTGACGGCAAGTTCGCTCTGCCTGCAAAGATCCTTGTTACGCTTCTCATGATCGAGAACATCATTTTCTCTGTTATTTCTATGAGTAAGATCGCTCTCTATTACAGCATTTACGGATATACGCCTAAGAGGATCCTTGCAATGTGGGCAACACTCTCTCTGGGATTTGCAGCTTTGATGACCATTATCACGGTTCTTCGCGGAAAGCCGCATTTCAGGGCAGGAGTCATCTTTACGACGATTTCTTATATTTCGATCTGCATCCTGTCGGCAGTACTTGTAGCAATCGGAGCCTAAGATAGAAGGTTTAGAGGAATAGGGATCAATGAATAAGGGCTGTCCGGGAAGATTTCCGGACAGCCCTTAGTATATACTATAATATAAATATATAATATTAAGAAATGTAAAGACAATAGTTATTTTTAGAGATTTGTAATATTACAAAACCCAATATGTAGTAAAATGTCACACAAAATCTGTTTACTTTACCTGACCTTGGTGTTATGATTACTCCATAAGAATAACATACATTTGTTCGTTTTTGACAAGTGTATTTTCGTGTTTTTTAAGGAGTTATTAGTATGGTTGAGTTTAATTGCACAGTGAAGGACATTTTCAGAAGACCGAACATGATCGATAAGGCGGTAAGAGATCTCGCGGATAAGGGATATGCAGAGCACGCCGTTACCTATACCAGATTAAGGGACAATATTTTTAATGCGCTTGCTTATGCATCCGGCAAGATGAAGGACTACGAGTATAACGTAGCGATCAGCTATCTGGAATCCAGACATTCAGAGCAGACGATTGCGAAGATGACTTACTATACCCACAGGACGATAAGACGTTATGTGCGTAAGGCATGTGACCTTATCAGCGAATACTATCTTAAGGAGATGGACATAAAGCTCCTTCCGGTGGATACGAGATCCGTAAAGTGTGATATCGCACCCGGAACGTTCTGGGATAAGGTGGATTCTCTGATGCATGACAGCATTGAGAATGCCTGCGTAGTAATTCTCTGCTGCTATGAGAGGAAGTCGGTAAATTACGTCTGCAGCACATATTCCATGGGAAGCGACAAGGTGAAGAAGATCGTTAGTGCCTTCGATTCCGTTCTTACAGTCTATGACATTCCTGCTGAGGATCTCAGCGTAGTTTAAGGTATTAATAACCTCCGTATGCATTAAGACAGAGTGTTCACTTAAAGCGCGAATACTCTGTCTTAATGTTATAATCTTAACTGCTTAAACTTACGCAAAGAATAATGGAGGATCTTTATATGACCATTACTTTCGATAAGCTTCCCTCTAATGTTGAAGAGCTTAAGGCGATGCCGATCGCATCCTTAAATGAACCCGAATACGGTGCGGCTCTCTTTGTCGCAGCCATGATGCATTATTCCGTTAATAAGGATGAGACATTCGGGATGCTGGATTTCCTTAACGGACCTTATGAGGTAACACAGTACCAGAAGCAGTTTATTGCTGACAGGATGGCTGAAGGCGATCATGTAGTTCGTTCATTCTTCGCAGGCACGTCACCGGAGAATGATTACACCCCCTCTATGCCTTATACGATCGTAACTGAGAGAGGTTTTGATCAGGAAACCGATGGAAGGATGAGGATCCTTCTTACATCATCCGGAGCTGATACAAAGCGCTTTATTACCATGCGTCATAAGCCTTCCACCAACCAGTGGTTTGTAGAAGAGCAGATGATCCTCGGCATGATCAGAGAGCCGAAGTCAGCTGATCCCTGGGCTTGATAAGGTCGTAACGGCATGAAGACAGAGAGATTATTTCCCAAAGTTTTAATATCCCAGAAGGCTGCCCGGTCTCTTAAGAACGGTCACCCCTGGGTCTATGCGGATGAGATAAAGACAGAAGCCGAGCTTGCTGACGGCTGTATCGTCGACTGCTTCGAAGGATCAAGCTGGCAGGGAGCAGGTTTCTATAACTCAAATTCGAAGATCGCGGTAAGGATCATTTCGCGTAACAGCAATGATGTATTCGATTATAAGTTCTGGTACAGGCGCATCCTCTATGCTGTTTCGTACAGAAAGACGGTTATGCCGGGAGATGACTTCAAGTGCTGCAGACTGATCCACGGCGAGGCAGACCAGATTCCGGGCTTTACCTGTGACAGATACGGAGATATCGCCGTAACACAGATCGCATGCCTCGGCGTTGAGCTTAATAAGGATGTCATCTATAAGGCCGTGATGGATGTTTTCGAAGAGCTCGGAGAGCCTCTTAAGGGCATATATGAGAGAAATGAACTTGCCCTTCGTGAGAAGGAAGGTCTGGAGCTCTACAAGGGCTGGTATGACGGCAAGGATTATTCCTGCATAACTGAGATCGTCGAGAACGGCATCAGGTATTCGGTTGATGTCGAGAACGGCCAGAAGACAGGATTCTTTTTGGACCAGAAATATAACAGACTGGCTGCTGCAAAGATCGCCAAGGATAAAAATGTATTAGACTGCTTCACGCACACGGGCTCATTCGGCCTTAATTGCGCGTATAACGGCGCCAAACACGTTACTAGTGTCGACATATCATCACAGGCCATAGAGATGGCCAGAGCGAACGCAGAGCGCAACGGACTGCTTAATAAGATCGATTATGTATGTGAGGATGTTTTCGAGCTGCTGACAAAGATGGCAGAAAAGAAAGATCACTCATTTGATTACATAATCTTAGATCCGCCGGCATTCACAAAATCCAGAGATACCGTTGATTCGGCAGGCAGGGGATATAAGGAGATCAATCTTAAGGCGATGAAGCTCCTTCCCAGAGGCGGATATCTTGCCACATGCTCGTGCTCACACTTCATGAGCGATGAATTGTTCAGGAAGATGCTCTCTTCTGCGGCAAGGGATGCGAGCGTCAGCTTAAGGCAGATCGAAGCGAGAACACAGGCGCCGGATCACCCGATACTTTGGAATGTTCCTGAGACAGAGTATTTAAAATTTTATATTTTCCAAGTTGTTTGATTTGCCGGATTTCCGGATGTGTTTGAAAACCCTGAAACGCCCTGAGAATATATCTCAGCGGCGTTTTTTACTGATCTCTTTCACACAATTTAGCCGATTTTTTCTCACAATCTTGTTGTCGTTTTGATGCTGATATGAAGATGATTTGAAAAATCCACGTAATAACCTTGTATACAGAAAGCGAGGTTTGCATTATGTGCAATGAGATCTTAAATGAACAGAATAACAGTTGTTTTGATAAGAATGCGACTCTTGTTATTAAGGAGGAAGCAATTATCAACAACGTTAAATATATAAAGGAAAAGACAGGCGCAAAGATCATCGCCGTCGTTAAGGAGAATGGTTACGGATTGGGCGTAGCTAATCTTTACCATATCATCCAGGATCAGGGCATTTTCATGTATGCCGTAACGGCTCCATGTGAAGCGATAGCATTGAGAAAAGAAGGATGCAAGGAAGATATCCTTATGCTTACTCCTATCTCTGATTTCAGCGAGCTCGTAACGATGGTATCTCTCGGTGTCGTAATCGCATTGGGAAATGAGAACCAGATCCCTGAATTGCTCGACGTATATAAGCTCGTAGGCAAGAAGCCGAGAGTTCATATCCAGATCGATTCAGGACTCGGAAGATACGGCTTTAACGCTGACGACATGCTCGATTTCAGCAAGATCAAGGACTGCATCTCCATTGAAGGATGCTTTTCTCACCTTGCAGGCAGCACTCATAACTACAAGAAGAGCGTTGAGAACCAGGTCCGTGTGTTTAATCTGGCATTGGAGAAGATCAGGGCAGCAGGCGTAGAGCCCGGTATCTGCCACATTGCAAATTCCAAGGCAGCAATGACATTCGGTGCATTGGGCTACGACGCTGTAAGAGTCGGAAGCGCTATCCTTGGCAAAGTCGGTGACAACAGCGAACTCGAGGAGGCCGTATGGCTCGAATCCAAAGTGTTTTCCGTATATGAGAGACTCGAAGGCGAACATATCGGATACAGCGGCGAGGCATACCTCAAAAGAGACAGTTCCCTTGCAGTAGTCAGGATCGGTACAGGATGCGGCGTAGGCCTCATTCAGAAGAGCGCAATGGATTTCTCGTTCATTAATATCTTAAAGAACATTCTTAAGAGAATTAACGACGATCCCGTTTTAAATGTGTGGATAAATGGAAAGAAGAGTCCGGTGATCGGCAGGATAGGCGTATCGCACATGACTGTCGATGTAACAGAAAACAAGGTAAAGGAAGGAGATATCGTAAAGATCGGCGTAAATCCTTTACTGGTTCACCCTTATGTAGAAAGGCTGGTGGTCTGACATGAAAACTATGGTTAACAAGAAGAAGTCAGGATTAAACTCGTTTATAAAGTCTGTACCCGTCCAGAGTTTTCTCTCCGGTATAGTCAATGTAAGTATCTGCTTCCTCTCTGATGAGAACATAATTATCCCAGTTTCTCTCACAGAAGTAGCTCGTGACGATGAAGTCGAAATATCCAGCTTCGATCAGTCTGTCCTTCTCTTCAAGAATTGCAGGGTAATTTGATTCAATGTTGAGATAGCAGAAGAACCTATTCTGCGGAAGAAGGCCTGCAGCAGTGTAGAAGCCTGAATCCATGACATCGTAAGTCAGGATCTTCGCATCAGGAGTCTGATTGATTATCTCGGCATACCGGTACTGAGCCAGGAAATCCTTTTTCTGGAAAATAAGATAAGTGTTCTTATTGAGCAATGCAGTTACAAGATAAAGAATAACCAGCGCACCTGTTATGATCCCCTGCATGAATCCGGGATTCTGCTTGAAGGTCTTGGATAAAAGGTTAAGACCTGTAATGCAGGGGATCAGGATCAGGCAGAAGTAGCAGGCATCAAGGTAGATGTAGTAATAGATAAAAGAACTCTTTGTAAAGATAAACCCTAAAGATAATGCGAGAGTTATCACGAAAAGGAATACCGTTTTCTTTCGGTATTCCTTTTTGATGAAGAAAAGGGATACGATGGATAAGACAAGCATGACGCCGAACTTCGGATACTTGCAGCAAAGATTAACTGCGGCATAGATGGGGATATAGATGTTCTTTACCACGGGTATTGAGGCTAATTTGCTTTTCGCTTCGCCCGCATGATACAGGAACATGTTGTTATAGAAGTATGCTTCCCAAAGATATTTCAGGGATCCTGTTGCAGCGAAATAAATGAGGATGGGCGCCGAGAGGATAACGAATCCCAAAATGAACCTTAAGATCAATGCTCCCAGCAGTTTGAATTCTTTCTGCCTGATGGCCGTGATGAGGATATACAAGCAGAAGCCGATCATGAAGCCGATAAAAGTATATTTAATCCAGAAGAGCGCTCCTGTGATGAGGCCGCATATGAGCGCTTCGTTCCTGGAAGGCAGTGCATTGCCGTTAACTATTGCTTTCAGTCCGAAGTAAAGAACTATTGCAAGGAGCGGAAAGCAGATTTCTTCGGCGTTTCCTCCGAAGTTAAATATCCTTGTCGTATAAGTGAGACCCAGAAATAAAGGCATGACCGCAATCGAATATTTCGAGGGCTCTGTAAAAAGCTTTGCGGTCTTCCATGAGAATACTGCGAACAAAGAAGCGAACACGCACTCAGCGATCCATGCACCCGTAAATGACTTCTCCGATATAAGAGCTGCCAGTGCATAGATAAAGTAGAGAAGAGGGCCTTTTTGTTCGTAAAGGTCCCTGTAAGGAACCAGACCGTGCTTGATACCGCGGCCTAAAGTGAAAAAGCAGTTTGCGTCGTTCCAGGGATTGAACGGATAAAGGGGGGAACATGCTGACACGACCGTTATCGTGACAGTTGCCGATATTATCAGTAGGGCAAGCTCCTTCTTTGTAAGTTTGCCTTTAGCGTTCAGTTCCGTAGATCTCATGAATTGCCGGCTGCCTTAAGTTTATGCTTCAGCCTTCCACAGACCGTGGAGGTTGCAGTATTCGTAAGCGGCAATGACTTTCTCGTCTGCGCCGATAGTGAAAACAGCCTTCGGTTCGCTGCCGGGCTTAAGCTGTCTTACGACCGCACCCTTGTCAGTCTCCAGAGCGATGAATGTGATGTAGTGTGCATCCATCATGGGGTGAGCGACTTCGCCGACTGCAACGGTAACTTCCTGTCCGTTAACGCTGATTACGGGTACATGCTTCTCGCCTGCAGCATCAGTAGTGTTGGGGATGAGTTCTTCAAGATGACCACCTTCGCAATCGGTCTCGAAAAGCTTGGTTACAACGGTTCCGCACTTACCAATAAAAAACTTCATAACTCTAAATCCTCCTACTGAATTTAATATGTAAAACCATTATAACATTTTCACCGCAAAGGTTCCTTTTCTGAGTGAATTGAAAATCATTATGAGAGTTTTATATATAAACGAGAGTAAAACTTAATGGAAACATCACAGGCAAGCCCATTTTTGCGTAAAAAGAAAGAGTTTTTGACTTAATGAGATCATGGGGCTTTTGTATAATTTCCGTGGAGTTGAGAAAGACTCCGGCCAAAAATATCAGATGAGGTGGAATGAATATGGCTAACATTTTTGATTTAACGGGTAGAGTTGCTGTTGTTACAGGTTGCTCCACAGGACTCGGTGTTCAGATGGCTAAGGCTCTTGCAAATCAGGGCTGTAATATCGTAGCCATTGCACGCCGCCAGAATCTGCTCGACGAAGTTTGTGCAGATATCGAGAAGACATATGGTGTAAAGACACTCGCAGTCAAGCTCGACATTACAGATACGGCAGCAGTTGACGCTGCTACAGATGAGATTCTCTCTAAGATGGGCAGGATCGACATCCTCGTAAACAATGCAGGCACAGGCGCTGTTGCTCCTGCAGAGGACATCACGGATGAGCAGTTCATGAACGAGATCGACATCGACCTCTTCGGTTCTTTCAGAATGGCAAGAGCCATCGCAAAGAAGGCTATGATCCCTGCTAAGTTCGGCAGAGTCATCAACATCGCTTCCATGTATGGTCTTGTAGGCAACAAGGTAGCTCCCGCATCTCCTTATCACGCAGCTAAGGGCGGCGTTGTAAACCTTACAAGAGCTTTAGCTTCCGAGTGGGGTAAGTACGGCATCACAGTAAACTCCATCTGCCCCGGCTATTTCTACAGCCCTCTTACAAAGGAGACATTGGATTCTGACTTCTTCCAGGCTAATGCAAGAACAATGATCCCTCTCGAGAGATACGGCAACGACGGCGAGCTCGATACAGCTGTCTGCTTCCTCGCATCTCCCGCTACAACATATGTAACTGGCGTAAATCTCCCTGTTGACGGCGGATACACAGCAATGTAATCATGCCTTCCGGATGTGAAACCGTCCGGAGCTCTTAACCATATAAGCCCGTGCAATTCTTTTATTTTTAATAAAGATTTGCACGGCTTTTTTTGTTATGATATGCGTTGGAAGGGGTGACCTGTTGGAGAAGTCAAAAGACAGTTTTATATTCTCGCGCAAAGAACTGAAGCGGGAGGCGAAGAGCAATCTCAAGCATCATTATCTGATGTATGTTGTTGCCTGTCTTTTCTCGCTCATCATCCAGGCGGAATTCTTTACGTCCGATAATCTCATCTCTGTAAGAAGACAGGTTGTTTCAGACGCGGTCAATGCTTTTTGCGAGCTTACCGGAATGGAAGATGTCAGAAGGCTCGAGAATGCTTATAATTCCATTGACTCTGATGCAGACTCTCTATACAATGACGTTAAGCAGTATCTCTACAGCAAGACTCTTGAAAATGACGATGCCAACAAGATATTCGGCAGGACAAAGGGAACGCTCAACCAGATCATTAATTACATAACGGAAGAGACGATCATCTCCAATCTCTATTCGATCGTTATACAGTTCATAGCATTCGGCAATGTGGGGAAACTCCTGCTTATCATACTGCTTGCGGTAATGGCGTTATTCGCATGGATGTTCGTCCGTAATGTATATATTGCCGTCAACCGAAGGATATTCCTCGAAGGCCGCATTTATAAGAGGATTCCTTTCTCGAGATACCTGTTCTTCATCAGGGTGAAGAGATGGATCAGAGCTTCCTTTACGATGGCCTTAAGAACCGTGATCGAACTGCTCGGCATGTCCACGATCATAGGATTCCCGGTCGTTCACTTTGGCTTTTTCCTGATGCCTTACATCATTGCCGAGAACCCTGATATCAAGCCTTTCGAAGCCGCAAAGCTTTCATGGCTCATGATGAGGGGCAATAAGTGGAAGCTCTTTGTCATGAGTTTGAGCTTCATGGGATGGTATGTTTTGGGAAGCTTCACGTTCGGCATGTCCAATATCTTCTTCTCCAACCCCTACATGATTTGCTGCTATTCCGAGTATTATGCCAAGATCAGAAAGCATGCAAAGGAGAAGGGTATTGCCGGTACGGAGCTGCTTAACGATGAATTCCTGTTCATCAGAGCCGATTCCAATAAGCTTGCAGATGTATATTCTGATGTTCTCGTCGAGATCTCCAAGCCTGAGTACTCACTTGAGAACCTTGAAGGACGCCGCGAGAAGTTCTTTGCAAAGAATTTCGGCGTTATCCTCTGGAACAGCAAAGAAGAGATCGAATATGAGAACCGTCAGGCTCACAGAATGAAAATGCTCGCTTATGAGAAGGAAGCGACGGGCCTTGTCTATCCGTCGAGGCTTTCTCCGATACCTGAGCAGCGCAGGATAAAGGCATTGGACAACATTCACTACATGAGGCACTATTCGCTGTCATCTATTGCCATGCTGTTCGTTATCTTCTCTAACTTCGGCTGGACATGGGAGCTTTTCTATTACTTCCTCATGAAGGGACAGCTCATAAACAGAGGCTTTAACCACGGACCGTGGCTTCCTATCTACGGTTTTGGCGGCCTTATCGTTCTCATGGGCCTTCACCGCGTAAGAAAGAGACCCGTAGTCTTCTTCTTCTCAACGATCATCTCATGCGGTGCGGTAGAGTATTTCACTAGCTGGCTTCTGGAAGTCGCCTTCGACAAGAAGTGGTGGGATTACAGCGGTTATTTCCTTAACCTCAACAGCAGGATCTGCGCTGAGGGCCTCTTTGTATTCGGTGTATGCGGACTTGCGTTCATCTATGTCCTTGCCCCGCTCCTCGATAATCTGATCCGTAAAATAAACAGAAAGGTTCTTGTGCCTCTGGCCTTGATCCTTGTGCTGATAATGGCCGGTGACTTCGTCTATTCGAACTTCGTGCCCAATACCGGTTACGGCATTACGGGTAATTTCGATAACGAGGATGATGTGACTATAGAAACCGTTCTTGAAGACGGTTAGATCAGAACCAGGACTGGACTGATTCTACAGCTCCCGTAGCAAGAACGATCGCCAATGCTACCAGGAAGACCGTGAAGCAGATGATCGTATAGCAGAAATGAGATCTTGCGAAGTTCTTCTTGTTGACGTTCTTTGCGCCGATCGCGAAAATGATGAGGCAGATGAAACCTACGATCGGGATAGAGAATAAGATCTCATAGCCGAAGTAGCCCCACATTGATATCGGACGGTACTCCTCAGGAATGTTAAGATTGTCCATTTGTTAATCCTCCCTTATTCAAAAAGCACTAAAAATGCTGAAGAAAGTCTAGCTTTTCTTCGAAAGTAAATATAGCACAAATGCCTTGTATTTCGTCTGATAAAATGTTAATTTACCTCATACTGATTATTAACTAAGGAATGAAAACATATGGAAAAGAAGCCTTTTGTAACCAAGAATCAGGTCGAAGAGATCGCAAGAACACACCACACGCCTTTCTATCTTTACGATGAGAAGGGAATCCGCGAGAATTGCGAGCGTGTAAAGAAGGCTTTTGCCTGGAATAAGGGTTTTAGAGAGTATTTCGCAGTAAAGGCCACACCTAATCCTTATATTATGGACATCATCAACGATTACGGATTCGGCTTTGACTGTTCATCTGAGGCGGAGCTCATCCTCGCTGACGCCGTTGGCGGACCGATCATGTTCTCTTCAAATGACACTCCCGCCAGAGAATATGCGCTCTGCGCTAACTTAGGCGGCATCATCAATCTCGATGACATCACTCATATCCCTTTCTTAGAGCAGATCTTAGGACCCCAGTTCCCTGAAGTCATGAGCTGCAGATATAATCCGGGCGGAGTCTTTAAGCTCAGCAACGGCATCATGGATAACCCGGGTGATTCCAAGTACGGAATGACAAAGGAACAGCTCATTGACGCTTATACGCAGCTTAAGGCTCACGGCGTAAAGAAGTTCGGTATCCACGCATTCCTCGCAAGTAACACTGTTACAAACGAGTATTATCCGACTCTTGCAGGCCAGCTTTTCGAGCTCGTGGTAGAGATCGCAGAGAAGGTAGGCATTGAATTCGCATTCGTAAACCTCTCCGGCGGCGTCGGAATCGGATACAGACCTGAAGATTCTGAAAATGACATCATGGTAATAGGCGAGGGCGTAAGAAAGCAGTTCGAGCGAGTTCTTGTTCCCGCAGGCATGGGCGACGTTGCTATCTACACGGAGATGGGCAGATTCATGTTGGCTCCCTACGGAATGCTCATCACAAAGGCTATTCACGAGAAGCATATCTATAAGGAATATATCGGCGTTGATGCATGCGCTGCTAACCTCATGAGACCTGCAATGTACGGCGCATACCACCACATCACGGTATTCGGCAAGGAGAATGAGCCTTGTGACCACAAGTACGATATTACGGGAAGCCTGTGCGAGAATAACGATAAGTTCGCAATAGACAGAATGCTTCCTAAGATCGACATGGGTGATATCCTCGGAATCCACGATGCAGGTGCTCACGGATCCGCCATGGGATATAACTACAACGGAAGACTCTGGTGCGAGGAATTGCTCCTTAAGGAAGATGGTTCCGTAGAGCAGATCAGAAGAGCACAGACGCTCAACGATTACTTCGCTACATTAGATAACGGCAAGTACGCAAGAAAGCTTATAAGCGAGTAATTTAGCGGATTCTGACTATTTGTCACTTAGATTGTTTTAAAGGCCTTGTTATGTGCAAAATGCACAAAAACAAGGCCTTTTGATTATGCAATCTGTTCAACAAATCCATTGTCTGAAATGGGGAGTAAGTGTACTATTAGGCTGTCCAAAGGAAAAGCCTTTGGGGATAGTAAAAGGACATAAAACTGATACTTAGGAGGTATTACATAATGAAAGCATTTTACTTAGACAACATTGATGTTGCAACACTTATGAAGGCACTTGACGAGTGCAAGGGAAACGTAATCCTTCTTACAGACGAGGGCGACCGTTTCAACCTTAAGAGCAAGCTCAGCCAGATCACAGGCATCATGAAGCTCATCGAAGGCGGTATCGTTTGCAATGCAAAGATCTCCTGCTCTGATCCTGACGACGAGGCAATGCTTTTCAGACTTAACCTTTTCGGAAAGGTTGACGAGGAAGCTTAATCCAGGCAATAACCTATTAGTAAGTTTTTAGTTTCTCAAAGAGGCTGCCCTAGTGGCAGCCTCTTTCCGTTTAATCAATAGCATCCGGCCAGCAGCCGATCATATCTCCGGTTTTCGCATTTATCAATATAGTGTTGTTTTCCAGATCATTACCGCAGTCGTATTTGAATTTATATACGAAAGGACATTCATTGTTTCCTTTGCCTGAGAAATAATAGATTTTTTCCAGGTATTTGTATTCGCGGTCATCTTTATAGTTTCCGGCATATATCTTGAGCGCTTCATCCTTATCGATCACGTCAGTGGGATCGGCAAAAGTACATGTAAGGACTTCTGACCTGCCTTCGCAGATAGTTCCGTCGGTAAAAGTGATAACCCTGAATTCAGCGTTCATGACAATAAAGTCTTTATAGCTTAATGTGAACTCATACCACATATATGCGCCGGGGTCGTTTTCTGATGTATCTGTCAGTACGAATTCGAAATCTTTTCCGGGAAGTTCAACGCAAGTTTTCAGGTATTCTAAAGCCTGGTCCTTATTTGTAAGGACATCATCAGAACGCTTTATCTCGTAAGGCCTGTTTCCGGAAGCTTCAGTTATTGAATGTCCGTGGTTGAAAGTGCCGGTTATCTCAGTCTCATGTTCTTCTTCTGATGATCCGGTTGTGTTACCGGCAGTCATTGAGGAAGATGGCACTGTATCTTTTGCATTGCAGCCGGAAAACAAAGCTGCGGCAGTTAATACAATGGCAATGGGCCTTACATACTTTTTCCTGAGCATAGTTATCCCTCCGAATCAGTTGCTTAAACTAAATACAGTTAGTATGAGGAAGATGTTGCAGTAGATGTCAGGCGAAAAGAGCCGCAATCTATAAGCTTATCTTTATGTATCTTCAATGAGGCCCAAATGATAATTTGAGATACAATTTTCCTTGAAGTGTATCTTAAGTTGGGCGGAGTGAACGTTTTGAGACACAGATCTGATAGAAATGTATCTCCTGAGGCCGATAATGAGGTTTTTTGAGATACAATTATTAGTTTTTTGTATCTCAAAAGGGCCGTAGCGAGAGTTATGAGATACATTTGCAAAATAATAGCCCACCAAGCAGAAAGCTCAGTGGGCTAGAAACAGTACATTTCTATTTATCTCTCGTCTATCGGATGGTATTCGACTCTTTCCTGAACGCTCTTGTAAGCAGGTCTTATGATCTTGCCCTTGCCGTTCAGCTCTTCGATGCGGTGAGCTGACCAGCCGGAGATCCTGGCAATCGCAAAGAGGGGAGTGTAGAGCTCCATCGGGATTCCGAGCATCGAATATACAAAGCCGCTGTAGAAGTCGATGTTGGCGGAAACGCCCTTGTATATCTTGCGCTCTGCGGCGATAAGTTCAGCGGAGAGCTTCTCGACTCTCTCATAGAATTCGAATTCCTTCGTGCGGCCCTTCTCCGCGGAAAGATCCTTAACATAACGCTTGAAGATCTGGGCTCTGGGATCGGAGATCGAATAGATCGCATGACCCATACCGTAGATAACGCCGGAACGGTCGAAAGCATCCTTATGCAGGATCCTCTCGAGATATGCGAGGATCTCATCGTTGTCTTCCCAGTCAGAGATGCTCCTCTCGAGTTCTTTAAACATCTTGACGACCATGATGTTGGCGCCGCCGTGCTTAGGTCCTTTAAGGGAACTAAGTGCAGCTACGACTGCAGCATAGGTGTCTGTGCCGGAACTCGTTACAACGTGAGTCGTAAATGTAGAGTTGTTACCGCCGCCGTGCTCTGCGTGAAGCATGAGGGATACGTCTAAGATCTTTGCTTCGAGCGGCGTGAATTTATTGTCAGGTCTTAACATGTAGAGGAAGTTCTCTGCAATGGAAAGATCAGGTCTCGGTCTGTGAACTACGAGTGAGTCACGGTCCAGGTAATATTTCATTGCGTTGTAGCTGTGTACGGCAAGGCTCGGGAAGATGGAGATCAATTCCAGTGACTGTCTTAAGACATTGGGGATTGAAGTTTCTGCAGCCTGCGTGTCGTAAGCATAAAGGTTAAGAACGCCTCTCTGAATGTTGTTCATGAGGTCAGAAGATGGCTTCTGCATGATGACGTCTCTGAAGAAGTTTTTGGGCATCTTCGAACGTGATTCTGCAAGAAGGTTTCTGAAATTCCTTAATTCATCTTCGTTAGGGAGCTTGCCGAACAGAAGAAGATATGTGGTCTCTTCGAAGCCGCAGTGCATCTCCTCGGGCTGTCCCTTGATTATTTCTTTAACGTTGATTCCGCGATAGAACAGTTCGCCGGGTGCAGGAACTGTCTTGCCGTCAACGGTTTTCGTTGCGTTGACTTCAGATATCCTGGTAAGTCCTGTAAGAACTCCTTTACCGTTAATGTCTCTCAGGCCGCGCTTGACATCATAGGTGGTGTAGAGCTCAGGATCTATGGCATTAGATTTGCAGATCTCAGCAAGACGCTGGATCTCAGGAGTAATCTTGGAATAGTTGTTTGTAGCCATAAGTCCTCTCCTTTCTGAGGCATAGTGAACGTGTCCGGTAGAGACACGACTCCTAATATTTTATATTCTCAAAAGAGATTATTCAATTAAATGAGGTATCCGCCGTTTACGCCGATGATCTGGCCCGTTATGAAAGAAGCCTTATCGGACTGGAGGAAAAACAGCGTCTCGGCGATCTCTTCGGGTTCACCGAGCCTGCCGACGGGAGTGTCCTCACAGATGGCTCTTCTGTCGTCTTCGCCAAAGCACTTCATCATGTCTGTTTCAGTAGCTCCGGGTGATACGGCATTGACCCTGATGCCGGAAGGTCCCAATTCCTTGGCAAGCGCCTTGATATACGAATCCACGGCACCTTTGCTTGCCGAGTATAAAGATTCACATGATGCTCCTGTCTGTCCCCACATTGAAGATACGGCAAGAATGACTCCGTGTTTTTGCTTGACCATGTCAGGTATTACTGCATTTGCGAGATTGAAGAGTCCGCCGAAATTAGTATCCATGACAGCCCTGTAGTCCTGGTACTTCATGTCCTGGGCAAGGCCTGTTACGGATATTCCGGCATTGGAGATGAGAACGTCGATATCGCCGTTCTTCTCGATCGCACTGCTTACCGCTGAAGCAACGTTCTCGAAATCTCTGATGTCGCAGGCATAGTAATCCACGCCTTCCAGCGCGTTGTCCGGCTTGCCGTAACGGCTGAGCGAAGTTACCTTATATCCCTGTCCTGCGAAAAGCTCCGCACATGCTCTGCCGATCCCTCTGGTACCTCCTGAGATCAAAAGATGCGGCATTGTATTATCCCCCTTAAAATCAATTCCTATAGCAGATATTGTACACGATTCTGAAGAACCTTGCAGACTTTGAGGGACTTTTGTTTTACAAGAGCGCTCTTTATCTTTATAATATCAGGGTTAAATCGGAGGATTCCTAGTTATGTCTAAATCTAAGAACAAGGGCAAAAAGCCCCAGCAGAATGAAAATAAAACTGAAGAACTTGAGATCAAAGCTGAGGAGACCGTTGATACAGCTGTTGAAGTGACTGATGAAGAGGCCGCTCAAGAAGCTGAAGAGATGGCAGAAGAGACCGCAGAAGAGACTGCGGAAGAGGCTGAAGCTGAGATCATCGAAGAGGCCGCAGTAGAGGCTGAGGCGGATGAATCGGGGGAAGATAAGGAAGAGAAATCTGAGAAAGCTCCGGAAAAAGAGACCGAGCCGCTCGTATCTGCTGAAGAATCCAAAGCAAACGAAGAGTTCAGAAAACTCCATTTCATCGAGAAATGCAAGAAAGATCCGCTCATTCCGGTATGCGTAATCCTTGCAATCCTGGCCTTGATCGTTGCGGGAATCTATTTCATGCTCCCTAATGCGACAACGCCTTCAATGGGCATGACTCTTCCGGAATTCCAGACAAGATTTAATGACGGCGGAGTTGCCCAGTCACTGATAAACAACGGTGTGGATTTTACTTTCAGAGCACCTGAATATGTTGACAGCACAACGCATCCGAGCGTCCTCGGAGACAAGGCCGTTATTACGGCAAACAGAGCGTATGCTGATTTCTTTGACGGCCCGTTCAAGTATTATTCCGTCGGAGGCGTTGAAGGCGCTACCAGAAAGAGTGACGGAAATCTGTCTTATGTAAGAGTCTATGTCCAGTATGGCGACGAGGAATTCAACACCGTGTGGCTTTATGCATCTAATGTCATATGTGCGCTTTATCCTGACCTTACCATGTATCAGGCCATGGATGTTGCCATGAAGGCAATGAAGGAATATGACGGTGATGCCAGATTCTATGTAAAGGGCGATTATGCTTTCAGGCTTGTAGCGGTAAAGAAGGCTGCTGACGGCGGCGGAGAGATCGTTTACATCGTCGTTGACTGTGTTCCGAAATCAATTCTCAACGAGTCACAGATCAGGGAGAACATCGATGCAATGTTCGAGACCGCGGCATCCGAATCAGTTGCAGAGACTTCCGCAGCAACGACATAAAAGACGTTCTGATTACTGAAGTATTTACAAAGCCCCCGTTAAATCTTATTCTTGAAGTACAGGGATCAGATTTGGCGGGGGTAGTTTTATGGCAAGTGGCGGATTCCACGGCGGAAGCTCACATTCTGGCAGTTTTCACAGTTCCGGCGGCGGAGGTTTTTCCGGTGGCGGTGGCTATTCGGGCGGCAGTTCGCATTACAGTTCCGGAGGACATTATTACGGCGGCGGCGGTGGCTCCGGCGCAGGTTCTGTTTGGTTGATCTTTGCGTGGGGCCCGCTCATCATGTGGATGTTGGCGGCGTATAACCAATCCGTTCTATGGGGCTTTAACTACTTGAACATATTTGTGTTCTGGGTCAGCGGAATCGTATTTTATATTGTCGGTAAGCAAAGCGAGAGAACGGCTGTTACCCAAGAGATCAAGCGTGACTGCCGTCACAGGGTCTTAGGCTGTGTCTGGAACGGTTCATATGCCTCAAGTTTGAGCGGTACAGACAAGAAGAGCTGGGCCGGAGCATACGGTTATTACCGGATAGTTTTCGATGACAGGGAATTTGGCGAGGATAACGTTCTTAAGGTCAGGGAAGTAATCGACAGGACTCCCAAGATCATCTGGATGAGCTATAAAGTCTGGGTATTCATAGGCGTTCTTGCCTTTTTCAGCTCGGTGTTCTTTTATGAACTGGTCATCCCTGTATTCGAAAACGCAATTATGAGTGATGAGGCATTCGCTTTTTTCGATAATCTTACATTCTATTTCCCTTCGATCTTATGTGCCTTATGTGCCGCAGCTGCTCTTATAACCATGTGGATCAAGGACAGTCTGCTCTATAAATGCGCGGTAAGGATCGTACAGGAGAATAAAGCTGCTGAGATGAGGATAAGAACGGAAACTTCCATAGCAGACAGGTTAAGCAAAAAATGGTATTACAATATATGTCCGAACTGCGGAGCAGAAGCCGGTCTTTCCGGCAGATTCTGCAATAAATGCGGTTCTTCTCTCGAAATGAATTCATTTAACGGCAACAGCTACAGCGGATTCCACCGCATTTCTGAAGGCAATAAGGAGAAATAGTATGGCAACAGGCGGATTTCACGGCGGCAGTTCCCATTCAGGCGGATATCACAGTTCAGGTGGCGGAGGCTTTGGCGGCGGCGGCCGTTCTTCCGGAGGCTTCGGCCACTACGGCTTTAACGGCAGCGCTGAAGAAGGTCTTATGATGATCGGCCTTATAATCCTTGCCGTAACTTTTTATATTTTAGCTCATCTTCAGAAGGGCACTATACCGGGAATAAATCTTGTCAGTGTGAGTATTTACGTCATAACCGGGTTTGCCTTTATCATCAGCTTTAAAGGCCATAAAAGGGTAAAGGAATTAGAACGTGTCCGCAGAAAGCATGTAGTCAGATCCTATTCCGGCGTGCGGAGTGAATTCAAATCTCCCGAACGCCGCGGCACGAAGGAGACATGGGTCGGTAAGCATGATAAGAATTTCAGTATCTCATTCAGCGAAGAACGCTTTGGGGACAGAAATCTTATGAGAGTAAAAGAATTTATGAAGACCAAACCGGTTACTTTCCTGTTATGGCCTAAGGTGTTTCTGATCATAACTATTCTCTGGTTTCTTTTGCAGACGCCTGTATCTGTATTTGTCAAAGATCTCTTGATTCCAAAGCCCATAAGCGTTAAGGAAATCGACCACATTGTTAATATCGTTTCCTATGTCCAGGCAGGTCTCGCACTTGTTTTTCCGATCTTAAGTGCAGTTTTTGTAAAGGTCAGAGAGAAACTTCTGTATAAATGCGCTGCAAATATCGTAGATGAAATCGAGAAAGAATTAGAGCCTGAAAGCAAAGCACAACCTGAAACTGAAGCAGCACAATAACACAAGGGGCAGCATTTCCATGATGTCTATTTACAAAACCTGAGAGGGTATTTATTCTAGAATTGTAGGTGTAGGCATAGTTTGCGGGGGTAGATTATGGCAAGGGGTAGTTTTCACGGAGGCAGTTCACATTCAGGCGGACACCATTCCGGTGGCGGACACCATTCGGGTGGCGGCGGACGTTCCGGCGGCGGTGGCGGTGGCCATTACGGAGGCGGCGGTCATTACGGCGGCGGTGGCGGCGGGGGTGACCTTTCCGGCTTGGCATTGATTGTACTCTACGTTCTCGGAGCAGTGCTGTACGGTATTATTTCCGTTCTTTCATCGATTGCACACGGCGAGGTTCCGGGTCTTAATCTTCTTAATCTCGGCATATTCACTTTGGCTGGTTTCCTGTTCCCAATGAGTTTTAAACAATCCGTTAGGACTTCTGCACTGGACAGTCTCCGCAAACGCGGTTATTCAAATAATTACGTATACAGTGATATATATTCACGTGAGAGGATAGGAGACGAGAAAACCTGGGCGGGTAAGAACAGCAAGGCTTACAGGATCGACTTTTATACCAAGGCGCAGGGCGTAAAGAACTGTGAGGAAGTGCTTAAGACCATGAAGAGAACGCCGAGGATCGTATGGCTAAGACCCGGCACATGGCTTTGGATCGCTATTATGATCTTTGCCGTGAATTTCTTTTTCTACGAGTGCATTATTCCGATCTTCGAGAATATGATCATGAGCGATTTTGCTTTTAAGTTTTTCGATGAATTCATTTTCTATCTGCCGTCCGTTCTGGCGCTCGGATGTCCTATCTTAAGCTTTGTTTTTGTTAAGGTCAGGGATAATATACTTTATGAGTGTGCAGTAAGACTGGCTTCTGATATCAATACGGAAGAAAAGTTTGCCGAGACGGAGAATTTCATCAAGACCGAGATCGGCAAGAAGTGGTTCCACACGTTTTGTCCTAACTGCGGAGCAAAAGCCACGGCTTCTCTCAAGACATGCATAAGCTGCGGAAGCTCTCTGGAGGTCATGGAAGGTGATAAGAACCTCAGTTCCATAAGACGTGTAAGAGAAGAAAACGACAATTCTACAAGGTATCTTGATTTGAGATGGGAGGATTTAGATGTATAAGTTTTTCAAGTTTTCTATGCCGATAGGCATAGCGGGAATAGTCTTAAGTCTTATCCTTTTTGCGACGAATCTGTACTATGAATGGGTAATCCCGGTTTTCGAGAGATCCATGGAGGACGGACCGGCTTTCAGCGCCATTGATCATCTTACGTACTATACGCCCTTGATCATAGCTTCTTTGTTCGTGGCATATATTGTCTCAGGTCAGATCTACATAAAGAAGCATCACGAAAAGGTCGAGGAAAAAGTGACTGAAAAAGTCATCGAGAAAAATGAAAAGATTCAGAAAGAACTCGATGCCAAGGCAGAGTTCTTTAAGCACAAGTATTACACCAACTGTCCGAAATGCGGTGCCCCGAGAGAAGAGAATAAATCAGAATGTTCTTTCTGCGGCGCTTCGCTGATAATTGAAGGCAGCAAGGACAATAAATCGTAAACTGCAGATAGGAGCAGAAGATGGCCAGCGGCGGATTTCATGACAGTGATTCTCATTCGGGAAGTTTCCACAGCTCAAGTGACAGCAGTTCCTTCAGCAGCGGCGGTTCTTTCAGCAGCGGCGGCGGTGGCGGTGACGGTAGTTATTCCGACAACGACTTTGTCGGAGATCCCGGCGAAGATGCTGCTTTCGTTTTTGCTTATCTGGCAGTGGCCGCAGTCGGAGGTATCTTTGTTTTTTTGGCGAAGGTTGCTCATCACGAGATTCCAGGGTTAAACCTCGATAATCTTGTTATGTTTCTTGCAAGCAGCATGTTCTTGATCAAGAGCATCAGTGAATACCATAGGACCAAAGCTCTGACGGTTTTTAAGAAATACGGGCCGGCCAAGAATCTGAGCTATATATGGAAAGGTGATTCCGTATCAAAGACCGCGACTGATTCCAAGTCATGGTATGGCTATAACAAGCGCTATTTCATAGCTTTTTATGATAAGGATTTCGGAGATGAGAATGCTAAAAAAGCATACGAGACGATGAAAAGAACGCCGAAGATCGTATGGGTCAGTCCATATTGGTGGATGCTTTTCTCGATCCTCTGTCTTATCAGCACGTTCTTTTTTTATGAAGCTATAATTCCGGTTTTCGAGAAAGCGGAAATGACAGATCTCGCATTTGCGTTTATTGACCATCTTGTATTCTATTTTCCGGCGGTCCTCTGTATGGTTTTTGCAGTCGGAAGCTTTGTTCTGACAAAGGTAAAAGACAACCTTTTATACGAGTGCGCAGTCAGAGTGGTTGAAGACAACAAATCTGCTTTGGAAAAACTTGAGAAAGAAACTGCGATAAGCGCAAAACTCAGCAGAAAATGGTACTACAATATCTGTCCGAACTGCGGAGCATTTCCCTCACAGGTGCTCAAGCACTGTGATCACTGCGGCACTTCGTTGGAAGTCGAGTCCTTTGACAGCGGCATTCAGGTTCCGGTTCACAGGATATCCTTAAAGGAGGAAGAGTAATGGCGAGCGGTGATTTTTTCGATACCGACACTCATACCGGAAGTTTCCACGATTCAGGCGGCAGCTTTGGCGGTTTTAGCAGCGGCAGCGGTTCCGATTACGGCTATTCCGACAGTTATGGCGGAGGAAGCGGCTCAGGCAGAGCCTTGGGCTTTATGGACATCTTTCAGCTCCTTATCTTTTTCTGCATCTTCCTTATAGAAGCAGTATATGGCGGATTGATTCCCGGATATAACATTGCAAACTTTGTATTGTTTTTAATAGCATTCATCATATTCGTTCCGAGCATGAAGGAGAGAAAGAGATTTACTGCGATCCGCCAGATCATAAAATACAAACCGTTGTCATCCCATCAAAGCGTATGGAGTTCTGATTATTCTGACCACCGTGTTGGTGATGAACATACATGGTATGGAAGATTTGATAAGAACTATTCAATTTCTTTTTATGATGAAGAACACGGCGAAGACAATAAAAAAGCATGTAGAGAGACGGTTAAAAGAACTTCCCGTATCATCTGGCTGAGTCCTGTAACATGGCTCACATTCGCCATTATTTCTGCGGTTTGCAATTTTTTCTTCTACGAGCTTGTTATTCCGGTATTCGAGAGGGCACGTTTAACTGATCAGGCATTTTTCTTCTTTGATTTCCTGATCGAATTTCTGCCTTCTATGCTGGCGATCACTTTTGCTGTTTTGAGCTTGGTATTTATTAAGGTCAAAGACGGACTGTTATACAAATGCGCTGTCAGGATCGTGGCGGACAACCAGGCAAAAGATCATAAGAAGCTGATCGAAAGAAATATCGACAGGAAACTCAGCAAAAAGTGGTATTACAACAATTGTCCAAACTGCGGTGCATTGGCTGATTATGCTCTTAAGAGCTGCAAACACTGCGGAACTTCGCTGGAAGTTGATTCTTTCAAGACGGGCGCCCCGGGTGCCGTACACCGCTTAACATTAGCGGAAGATACAAAACCAGTAAAAGAGGCAAAAAAGGAAAAGGAGTATCACTGGATCAAACCCTGATATAGGGACAAAATGGAAACAAAAAAAGGAGTTCTTAAACTTAAGAACTCCTTTAATTTTGGCAGGGGAGACACGATTTGAACGCGCAACCGGCGGTTTTGGAGACCGCTGCTCTACCGTTGAGCCACTCCCCTGTGTTTGCAACGAACAGTTTAATAGTTGGTTTGCACTATGTCAAGGGTAATGTTAAGATTGTCTCGTTATATTTTAATATATAAGGAGTGCAGCTCTATGAGATTGGCAGTTATCGGTACAGGCAACATGGGAAAGGCCCTTTTGGGCGGTTTTGTTAAGGGCGGAGTCATAAATCCTTCCGATGCCTGGTGCTTTGATGTATATACTGAAGCCTGCAGAAAGTGCGCTGAAGATCTTGGTGTCAATGCAGCTTCTTCCGCTGTGGAAGCGGTAACGGATGCTGATTATGTCCTTATGGCAGTCAAGCCCATTCACTTTGACGATGCATTGAAGAGCATCAAGGACAGCTTAAAGCCCGGTGCTATCGTTCTTTCCATTGCAGCAGCAGTTACATGTGCAAGGATCGGAGGGATCCTTGGTGAAGGCAGGAAGTTCGTAAGGATCATGCCGAATACTCCTGCTCAGGTAGGACTTGGCGTAGCTGCAGTCTGCCCCGTAGGCTTAGACTCTGAGGAATCTGATTTTGTTTTGAAGCTCCTTAATACTTGCGGAGAGACTATCCTCTGCGATGAGAATACATTGGATGCGATAGGCTGCGTTTCCGGCACAGGCCCTGCTTATGTCATGCTCTTCATTGAGGCTATGGCGGATGCGGCAGTAAGCCTCGGCATCAAGAGAGCAGATGCTCTTAAGATCGCTGCAGCAACCGTTGCAGGATCCGGCAAGCTCGCTCTTGAGACAGGCACGCATCCTGCAGTGCTTAAGGATATGGTATGCTCTCCCGGCGGCACAACGATCGCAGGTGTTATGGCACTTGAAGAGAACGGTCTGAGGAATGCGGTTATCAAGTCCGTTACTGCAGCTTACGACAAGACCCAGGAGATGAAGGGCAATAAGTAAGCCCTTGTCCGTATCGATATGGCAGTGATCAGCGAAGTTACAATCTATACTGACGGAGCTTGTTCGGGCAATCCCGGTCCCGGCGGATGGGCAGCTATCCTCATGGCAGGCGGAGCCAAGAAAGAGCTTTCAGGCGGTGAAGCGGATACGACCAATAACCGTATGGAACTGATGGCGGTCATAGAAGGTCTTAGAGCATTAAAGCGCCCCTGCACAGTGGATATCTACAGTGACAGTGCTTATGTAGTCAATGCTTTCGAACAGAACTGGCTTGATAAGTGGACAAAGAACGGCTGGAAGAACAGTGCCAAGGCGGAAGTCGCCAACAGCGATCTGTGGAAGGAACTTCTAAGCCTTACGACAATGCATAATGTCACTTTCCATAAGGTCAAGGGACATGCGGATAATGAATTTAACAACCGCTGTGATGAGCTCGCAGTAAAGGAATGGAAGAAGATCAGCGAAGGTAAAGGACACGAATAATGGGTAAGATCAATTGCAATGATGAGATGCTTTTCGAGAAGACTGTTGATTCTAAGACAGTTTTCGAAGGTCATGTCTTTGACGTTGAGATAAAGAAGATAATCACGCCGGAAGGCAGAGAGAGCACAAGGGAGATCGTAAAGCACCACGGCGGTGCATGCATCCTTCCGATAGATGATGAAGGCAACTGCTACCTTGTAAAGCAGTTCAGGAGCCCTTTTGAGAAGGTAATGCTGGAAGCTCCTGCAGGAAAGATCGAAGAGGGCGAGGAGCCCCTGGCCTGTGCTTCAAGAGAGATCACCGAAGAGACGGGTTTTGTAGCAAAGAACATCGAGTGTGTCGGTGCCGTTATGGCAACTCCCGGTTATTGCAGTGAGGTCATAACGCTCTTTATCGGAACGGGTCTTGAACATGGTGATGCCAATCCGGATCTCAATGAATACATATCCACGGTTAAGATGCCGCTTAAAGAAGCAGTCAGGATGGCGGACGATCAGGAGATCGAAGACTCCAAGACATTGGTGTTGTTATATAAGGCTGCCAGGAGGTTGGGAATTTGAGCAGAGATACTTCACGCAAAGAAGCAGCGGGAATCGTTCTGTTCTTCGTTGCGATAGCGATAATACTGATCTTCTATCTTCCTGTTGCTTTGACGGGCATTATCGGCAGCGCCGTAAAGAGTTTTTTCTTAGGACTCATCGGTGTGGCTGCATATGCCATTCCGGTTTATATCCTTTATGTTGCGCTTGATGTCTTTTTCGAGAAGAGACAGGGCGTATCAGGAATCAGAGTCAGAAGCATAATCCTCCTTCTGGTATCCGTCTCGGCTCTCCTGGCCCTCATTACCATGGATATGACCCATTTCGAGGGCTTGTGCCAGAATCCGGAAGGAAAGACATCTGCACTTAAGGCGCTCTCGCTGTTGTGGGAGTCCGGCGTTGACGGAAGCCTTATCAAGAATCCTGCATCTACTTCGATCGTTCTCCCCGGCGGTATCGTCGGAGGAGCCATCGCAGTTGCCCTTTTTGAAGTTACGGGCAATGTTATCGGAATCCTCGCTATCGTTGTATTCCTTCTTACCCAGATCCTGCTCGTATTCAGAGTATCCATTAAGGCTACGGCTAAGAAGACAGCCCAAGCCATCAGCACGGCATCCGGCAAGGTCTATAACAGTGTCGTAAGCCATAAGACACAGAGACAGAATGATCCGAATTACAGGATCTATTCCGGCAACAATTACGCAAGACCTGAGCCGCAGAGACCGGCACAGAATGCCGGCGGTACTACATTCATAACTTACGGCGAAGGCGGCGTCATTCCTCCTTCAGCAACACCTGAATATCCTGATTACGGCGCTTCACGCTTCGTTCAGAGCGAAAAGAAGGTGACCAGAGGCCCTTATTCCGAGAAGCAGGGCCCCTTCATGACGAGCCTTCCCATCGACGGCCAGTCAGGTTTTACAGATGTCGAGAAGCTTACAGGCGGACAGATCCATCCCGTACAGCAGGAACCCGGCAAGCTCGCTTATAACGAGAAAGAATATGATGTCTCTGGCGGATCAGATAACGATGCTGATTTCGGATACATCACAGATCCTCTGAATATCCCCGGAGCTGCCAAGGTAAAGAAAGAGAAGAAGAGATTATCGTTCTTGGATCCCGGTAAAAAGGAAGATTTCTATGACTTTACTCCTGTGGAGAATAAGAAACCTGCAGAAGAGACTGATATCTACAGCGGCACCGAAGATCCTTATGAGATCAGGGAAGAAAGCGAAGGTTCAGGCTACGATTATTCCGAACCTGCAAGAACAGTAAGAGAGCCCAACATCGACCTCTCGATGTATGGCAATAAAGAGAGCAAGGCAGAGAAGGTTCCTGCTGCAGTTCAGCCTGTATCAGGTGACGGAATAACCATCAATGCTGGAAATGACAATACAGAAGGCTTCAGCAGGACAGAAGGCAGGATCATCAAGACATCCTCACGCGATACATCTGAGCCTAAGAAGCCTGATATCGAATTTGCCGAAGAGACAAAGCAGCACGAAGCCCAGCTCCGCGCCCAGAAGAGAAAGCTCAGAAATTACAAGCCTGCTCCTACATCGATCCTCGCGCCTGATATCAAGCAGCGTGCAGATGCTGATCTTGAGAAGAAGCTTAAGGCAAAGGCACATAAGCTGGAAGATGCACTGAAGAGCTTCGGCATCGTAGCTGAAGTCGTTAATATTACACACGGACCTTCGATCACAAGATTCGAGCTTACGCTTGAGACCGGTACAAAGGTATCGAGAGTTACAAACCTTCAGGATGACATCATGCTCGCAATGGCTGCGATCTCCATAAGGATCGAAGCTCCTATCCCCGGAAAGAGCGCCATCGGTATCGAGATCCCTAACGATGTTCCCACTGCAGTTCAGCTCAGAGGCCTCGTTGAGACCAAGGAATTCAAGGCATCGACACCTCTTACGGTTGCTCTGGGAAGAGACATTCCGGGAAGACCTATCTATTGCGATCTTGCCAAGATGCCTCACCTCATGATCGCAGGTTCTACGGGTTCAGGTAAATCAGTATGTATTAACTCGATCCTTACAAGTATCCTCGTGCACTCTTCTCCTGAAGAAGTACGCATGATCCTCGTCGACCCTAAGGTCGTAGAGCTCTCTGTTTATAATGGAGTTCCCCATCTCATCATGCCTGTCATCACGGACCCTAAGAAGGCGGCAGGCGCTCTTAACTGGGCAGTTACCGAGATGCAGAGAAGATATAAGCTCTTCGAAGAGGGCCAGGTAAGAGACATCAAGGGCTTTAACGAGAAGTATAAGAATGATCCGGAAGTCGAGCATCTTCCGCTCATCCTCATCGTAATCGACGAGCTTGCCGAACTCATGATGGTTGCGGCAAAGGAAGTCGAGACATATATCTCCAGACTTGCCGCACTCGCAAGAGCTGCCGGCATCCATTTGCTCATTGCAACACAGAGACCTTCAGTTGACGTCATCACGGGTGTTATCAAGGCAAATATCGGTTCGAGAATCGCATTTGCCGTTACATCAGGCGTAGACTCCAGAACGATCCTTGATTCTTACGGCGCAGAAAAGCTCCTTGGTAAGGGCGACATGCTCTATGCACCGATGAGCGCTCCGCAGCCTGTAAGAGGCCAGGGCGCATTCCTTAAGGACGAGGAAGTCGAGGCCGTTGTCGACTGCCTTAAGAAGCAGTACGGCGCTATGTACGATGAGTCGATCATCAAGGATATCGACAGGGTTACGGCAGGCGAAGACCAGTCTTCCGGCGGTTCGTCATCAGGCGGAGCTTCCGGCGGAGGTTCAGGTGCTGACGACCTCTTCAACCAGGCAGTTCAGACAGTAATTGAGTATGGCAGCGCGAGCGTATCTGTCCTTCAGAGAAGACTCGGTATCGGATATCCGAGAGCTGCAAGGCTTGTTGATGAGCTCGAAAAGAAGAAGATCATCGGACCTTTCGAGGGCAGCAAACCGAGAAAGATCCTTATAACAGAGACCGAATGGCTCGAAATGCAGGCGAGGAACAGTGATGGCTAATATCACTGAACTCATTTTCAGCAGGGCAGAAGAGCTTGTTACCATAGCAAGGTTTGAAGGTATCACGGTAGGATTTGCCGAGAGCCTTACAGGCGGCCTGATATCTTCAACTGTTGTTGCCGTTCCCGGTGCATCTGCTGTATTCAAGGGATCTGTTGTCTCATATACGAATGAAGTAAAGGAAAATGTCCTCGGAGTTCCTGCGGACATTATCTCCACACATACCGAAGTCTCCGCAGAGTGCGCAAAGGCTATGGCAGAAGGCGCCATGTCCGTTCTGGGCGTGGATCTCGCCATTTCCGTGACCGGTATTGCAGGTCCTACGGGCGAACTGCCCGGCAAACCTGTGGGAACGGTTTATATGGGGTATTGTTTCCGCGATATTTCGGGATCTTTGAGGTTGAACTTTGAAGGAGATAGGGATACTATACGTACCTGCACGGTTCTGGAGGCATTGAATCAGGCGATCCTGCTGATTAAGGAAGGTAAGGCTTAAGTGGCTGAGAATACGGAAATAGAGAATAAGACTACTCAATCCCCTGCTAAGAAGAAGGGCATGAGTTTTGCTTTATCGGCGATCATCGTCGGCATAGGTCTTATCATCACAAAGGGATCCGGCCTTATCCGTGACGTCATCGTATCATTGAGATTCAGCCAGGGAATTTTCCGTGACGCATATACGCTCGCTTTCAATATCCCTGACCTTTTCTATAACCTTCTTGTCGGCGGCGCGATCTATTCGACGATCGCACCTTATATGAGCGCGCAGCTCGCCGTAGGCAGGGAGAAAGAAGGAATCAGGACCGTAAGCAAGTTCATAACAGTCGTATGCATCGTAATGATCGTCTGCTGTACAATCGGCACAGTGTTCTCCGAGCCCTTATATGTTGTCTACGGTTTGTTCAATGATGTTAAGAATCCTGAGACGATCCCGCTTGCAGCGCAGGCATCGAAATTGTTATTCCCGCAGATATTCTTCATCATGCTTGCCGCACTCTGTAACGGCATCCTTATCGCATACAGAAAGTTCACGATCACATCGTTTGCTCCGGTCTTTTATAACATCCTGGTTATTGCAGCGATCTTTATTTTCGGAGGCAACTCACTTAACAGATTGATGATGACAACGGGCGGAATCCTCGTAGCATCGATCTTCTATTTCCTTTTCCAGTACACATTGGGCTTCAGGCAGATGAAGCAGTTCAGGCTTAATTTTCACCTGGCTGACAGGGAGTGCCTGAAGCTGTTCGTGCGTGCGATCCCGATCCTTATTTCCGCATCCGTAATCCAGATCAACAATATCGTTCTTAACAGCTTTGCTCTCCAGTTCGACGAGGGAAGCGTTTTCGCATTCAGAAATGCTTCATCGATCTGGCAGATCCCTTACTCGGTATTCGTTGTTGCGATTACTACGGTAATGACGCCTGAGCTTTCCGGCGATTACGAATCGAAGAGATTCCAGAAGGCTTCGACACTTATCTCCCACTCCATGAAGAGTGCTTTGTTCATGACGATCCCCTCTGCCGTATTCATGGCAGTCTTAAATGTAGATGTGGTTAAGGCCGTATACCAGTGGCATTCAAACTATACTGATGCGCAGGCTCAAGTAGCTGCAACATTCCTTCTGGGATTCTGCAGTGCCATCATCACGGCAACGGTAGTCCATGTATTCAACCAGGCGTTCTACGCGATCGGCCAGACAAAGCTTCCGCTTATCGCAGGCGTCATCGGACTTGTTATAAATCCTGTTGCCTGCCACTTCATGATAGTCTGCGGCGTCGGCCCGCTGTCACTTTCACTGGCATATTCATTTACCAATATCTGCCAAATGATAATCCTCGCGATAACATACTGCAGACGCAAGGAACTTGCACCTTACGGCATTATCAAGTTCCTGATAAAAGCAGGTGTCTGCGCAGTTGTAATGTCAGTTGTAGTCTTTGTTCTTGACAGATTTGTTCCTGCAATGGGTGGAAAAATCCTCCAGCTTCTTATAATCTCTATGAAGGGCGTAGTTGCCGTTCTTGTATATTTCGGAATGGCAGTACTTCTCCGTATGCAGGAAGCCACAGAGTGGATCAACAAGTTTAAATCAAAGGTGTTTAAGAAGAGCGCTGCGAAAAAGGTATGAAGACCAAAGGACTGACATTAAAGCTTATAACTGTTTTGGCAGTCACAAGCGTTCTGTTTGGTGTATCCTCTTGTCACGTAAATTCCACAGTTGAGACCGATATAAATGTTGTCGTAAACAGTTCTGAGATCATCGGAACAACAGAGACTCAGGCGCCTTCAGAGTCACAGACGGAATTGGGACCGGTCCTTGCTGAGACGACGACAAGCGAGACCACTGAAGAAGTAACTACAACAACCACCACAGCCGCAACGACAACTTCTGAGACAACTGAAGAAACCGTCATAGAGAACCTTTCTCCCGAATGGGTAAGGGCTCTGCCTCAGGCACAGGATTTCGGAACCAACCAGATGCTCATAGTAGCGGCATCCGGTATAACCAAGACTACTTGCACTGTTTCGATGCATCAGCGTGACGATCACGGAAACTGGATACAGATCTTATCGGTAGACGGTTATGTCGGTAAGAACGGAATGGTCTTTGACTCAGAGCGGAAAGAAGGCTGCGGTAAGACACCGATAGGCGTATACCATTTCAATAAAGCCTTCGGAATCGCTGATGATCCGGGCTGCGTGATCCCTTATGTCAAAGTAACAAAAGACCTATACTGGTCAAGCGATATGCGCGAAGGCATGCACTATAACGAGATGGTAAGCATTAACGATTATCCCGATCTTGATAAGAAGAACAGCGAACATCTGATCGACTATTCAAAGGCATATCAGTACTGCCTTAACATAAGCTTCAATGAAGAGTGTACGCCGGGCAGAGGGTCTGCGATATTCCTCCATTGCACGGGAAATAACAAATATACTGCAGGCTGCGTAGCAGTGCCTAAGGATTCTATGGTTCAGATAATGAAAAGTGTCGATCCTTACTGCGTAGTCATTATAGATACAAAATCCGGTCTCGGTGCCTGAACCTGATTTGATCTGCATTTCGCGAATCCTTCTTATGACGATCGCAGCGCTCTTGAATAATCCGCAAAAATAAGTGATATTATGTCTTTATAATCCTTGTGAATGAGAGACATCGATGTTGAAGACCCGCCTTATCAGATTGTTATGCATCGTAATTATCTTTATATCGGTATTCTGTCTGTTGGACGGTCTTCCGGCGACGCAGGTTGCCGCCGATACGGTCGGTGAAGCCGATATCGTGGAACCCGATGAGATCGATCCCAAGCATTATCAGTTTGTGGGAAGACTCTATTCCATAGTTACGCGCCGCGATACCTGTGACCCTGAAGAGAAGGAAAAGCTCGCAAGAAGCCTTAAGGGCGGTATCACTGAAGCATATAACGTTCTCTATCACTTCTATTTCTCTCCGGAGTACAGAGCCCTCCATACATCTGACGAACAGTTTGCAGAAGACCTTTATACAGGCTGTTACGGAAGATATGCTGATGCCAAGGGCAAGGCTGCCGTAGTTAAAAAGCTCGAAAAAGGTACAAGCAGATATCTCGTATTCAGGGAGTTCGTATCTTCCAATGAATTCGCGCAGCTCTGTGCTTCCTATAACATCCGCATAAAGAAGATCCTTCTTAGCAACTATATCGATCACCTGGACGGCATGACATGTATCGGTGATGACTATTACGATCTTGATAAGAAGGGGAACCTCGGCTGGAAATACACCAATGCCGCCAAGCACGTCCGCTGCATAAATGAGCAGCTGTTCAGGAGCGAGACGGACTTTTTCATAATCGCCGACATCGATAACTGCTATATCATGATCTTCAAAGGAAGTGTAGGCAAATGGAAGCTCTATAAGATCTATCCGATGTCCTGCGGCAAGAAGGGTCATTCCACACCCAGGGGAAACTACAAGGTCACAAAGAAACTGACGCATTTCTATTCACACGGGTCTCTCTGCTACCACGCAACCCAGTGGAACGGACCGTATTATTTCCACAGCGTCACCTATAACTACAACGGCACCATCCAGGACGGCAGACTCGGCCAGCATGTATCAGCCGGCTGCATAAGACTTAACAAAGACGTCGCTTACTGGATCTATAAGAATATTCCGTTAAGAACATCGGTAAAGACTGTATGAAGATAGTTATCATAAACAAGTTGTTGAAAGATACCCATAAAGAACAGATAAGGAAGACTGCGGCTCTGGTTGGCGGCAGCCTTTTCTTTGCTGAGTCCGAAAATGATATCCCTCAAGAGTGGGCAGATTGTGAGATCATCTACGGCTTCGGAATGGGCAATGCCAAGGTTAATAAAAACTTAAAGTGGCTTGCCGTTCCGTCTGCAGGCGTCGATTATCTTATGAAGCCCGGCTGTTTTGCCAACGAAGAATGCCTTGTTACCAATTCTTCTGGCGCATACGGCGTTACCATCGCCGAACATATCATTGCGGTAAGCCTCATGATGATGCGGAAACTGGATTATTCCTACAGCGAGTCTATTAAAGGCAGCTGGAGCTCACCTCAGCCTCAGAAGTCCCTTAAAGACTGCAGGATACTTGTTCTCGGAACAGGTGACATCGGATGCTGCTTTGCCAGAAGGGCAAAGGCATTTGAACCTGAGAGCATAACAGGAGTATCAAGAAGCGGGTATTGTTCCGATCCTTCTTTTGATTCAATGAAGAAGGTGTCCGAGCTGGATTCGCTGCTTCCTTCGGCTGACCTTCTTGTAATGAGCCTTCCTGATACTCCCGAGACAAGGGATATCTTAAGCCGCGAGAGGTTAGCGCTTCTTCCTGAAGGTGCTTACATAGTCAATGTGGGAAGAGGTTCAGCCATTGACGAGGATGCCCTTTGCGAGAGCCTTAACAACGGCAGGCTCGGAGGAGCTGCACTTGACGTATTTAAGACGGAGCCGCTTCCTTCTGACAGCAGACTCTGGAATACGAAGAATCTTCTCATAACGCCTCATGTGGCTGGCAACCTGACGCTCGAACATACGCTTAATGTTAATGTGGATATGTTCTGTAAGAATCTTATTAATTATGCGAAAGGCATGCCTCTTAATAATCTGATCGACAGGAATAAGGGTTATTGAGAAGGGTGCAAAGTAAACCCGGAACAGTAATTCCTTGTCGGTTTTTATGTCGGTTTGAAGACGTTTATTGCAGGCTTTTGTCGTATCTTGTCGGTTTTGGTGCATTTTAAGTGCTTTTTTGATTGTCCTGAAATGCCAAAAACCGCTGAAATAAAGGCTTTTTGAAATCTGCTGTCCGATTAACGGGACTTGTTTGCTTTTGTTCGAATTTGTAAGGTAAATTTTGTTGACAAAAGTGTATCATAACAATAGAATTAACTCATAAATGAGAACAAATGTTCAATTCTTTTCAGGAGGAACAATATGGCTAAGAGTAAGAATGCCGGTAAGGGCTCAGTTGCCCAGGTACAGGATAAGGACGAGAGAAGGAAAGCCCTTGATGCCGCTATGGCACAGATAGAGAAGCAGTTCGGCCAGGGTGCCGTAATGCGTTTGGGCGATAAGTCACAGGTAGAGATCGATACCATTCCAACAGGTGCTCTGACACTTGATATCGCACTCGGTATCGGCGGACTTCCCAGAGGAAGAATCATTGAGATCTATGGACCTGAATCTTCAGGTAAGACGACAGTTGCTCTCCACTGTGTTGCAGAAGCACAGAAGATGGGCGGTACATGCGCATTCATCGATGCAGAGCACGCATTAGATCCGGTTTATGCTGGTAATATCGGCGTTGATGTTGATAATCTCCTTTTATCCCAGCCTGACACAGGTGAGCAGGCACTCGAGATCTGCGAGACACTCGTAAGAAGCGGATGCATTGATGTAGTAGTTATCGACTCTGTTGCAGCACTCGTACCGAGAGCAGAGATCGAGGGCGAGATGGGTGATTCCCACGTTGGTCTTCAGGCCCGCCTCATGAGCCAGGCTTTGAGAAAGCTCGCTCCTGTCGTTTCCAAGTCAAATACTATCTGTATCTTCATCAACCAGCTCCGTGAGAAGGTCGGTGTTATGTTCGGTAACCCTGAGACCACACCCGGCGGCCGTGCACTTAAGTTCTATGCATCAGTCAGACTCGATGTAAGAAAGGTTGAGACACTCCGTAACGGTACAGACGTAGTCGGAAGCCACACCAGAGTTAAGGTAGTTAAGAATAAAGTAGCTCCTCCGTTTAAGGAAGCTGAGTTCGATATCATGTATGGTAAGGGCGTTTCTTCAGAAGGCTGCATTATCGACCTTGGTGTTGAGAATAACATCATCGATAAGAGCGGATCCTGGTTCGCTTATAACGGCGCTAAGATCGCTCAGGGCAGAGACGCTGCCAAGCAGTACCTCATTGACCATCCTGATATCAAGGACGAGATCGAGGATAAGATCAGAGATTCCTATATGCCTGCTGATGATGACGATATCCAGGCAGGTGCTGCAGCAGATGCTGCACCCGAAGAAGAATCTGATGACGACGATATCTTAGGTATCGATGTCTGATAATACCAGGACCAAGGAAGCCGTAACCTGCGCGATCAGGCATATCGGTACGGGCATATACTCTTCAGGCAAGATAAGGCTTTATCTTATGCAGAGGGGCTATTCGGAAGCTGTTGCTGCAGAAGCGGTAAAGCTTCTGACAGAGTCCGGCTATATTGACGATCTGCGTGCATCGCGTAAGGTTTTAGCGGTCCGTTCAGGCAAGAAGCAGGAGAGCCGTAATTTTATATACCAGCGTCTTCTTGAGGCAGGTATAGATGATGACTGTGCTGAACTCGTTGTATCTGAATTAGGCAGTGATGCAGATACATGCAAAGAGCTATATGAAGCTTCCTTTGGTGCTCCTGATGAAGGAGCATTTGAAAGGGAAACTGAGTTTATCAAGTTAGCTCAATTGCGCGGATACAGCCTTGAATCAGCCCGGGCTGCTTTCCGGAAATATATGGACGGTTAATGGGAACATCTCATGATACTTGTCTGATAACTTATCTCCAGGAGAATTCATATGTTCAGACCGATGCGCAGGTTCAAGCAGCAGCTAAGTGATGAAGATTGTGTCGCAATACTTAAAGAACAACCCAGAGGCGTTCTTTCGATGATAGGCGATGATGGTTATCCATACGGTATTCCGCTTGATCACTGGTATTGTGAAGATGATGGCAATATCTATTTTCACGGAGCTAAGGAAGGTCATAAGATCGATTCTATTACCGCTTGTGACAAGGTCAGCTATTGTGTAATCAATGAAGGTTTCCGCAAGGAAGGCGAATGGGCTCTTAATATAAGCAGCGTTGTTGTATTCGGCCGTATCAAAAAGGTTGACGATATTGAGAAAGCCAAGATCATCTGCAGAAATCTTTGTCTGAAGTTTACAGATGATGAGGAATATATTCAGCATGAACTTACACACGCTCTGCCTCGTGTTCAATGCTTGGTTCTCGTTCCGGAACACATGACCGGAAAACTTGTTAACGAATCTTAAGTAATGACCTGACTTTTAATTCTTTTCTTGGCGTGTTATATTCGTTGCTATGAATAATACGGCTGTGAATAATTTTGATATTAAGATCACTCTTATAGCTCTGGGTTGCTCCAAGAATCTCATTGACTGTGAGAATATGTCCACGCAACTTAAAGAAGCAGGATACAATGTTATCAACGATGTAGAGAATTCGGACATCGTTGTTATCAATACCTGTGGTTTTATTGAGTCTGCCAAGAAGGAAGCTATTGATGCGATTCTTGATGTAGCTGATTTCAAGGCACCAAACGGGAATGTTAAGAAGATAATCGTCTCAGGGTGCCTTTCACAGAGATACCCTGAGGATATCCTGAAAGATCTTCCGGAAGTTGATGCTGTTCTCGGAACAGCCCATTACGGTGATATCGTTGATGTTGTTGCCAAGCTTGTTACAGAGTTTGATGTCGAATCAGAGAAAATAAACCTCACGACCGGCGTAGGCGGTTATAAGCATCTGGTTAAGGAGAGGGAACTCTCTACCGGAGCATATGCCTGGATCAAGATCGGTGAGGGATGCCTTCACAGATGCAGTTTCTGTGCTATCCCTCTCATCAGAGGTTCTTTTGTATCCCGTCCGATGGAAGATATCGTTGAAGAGGCAAGACTCATTGCTGCTAGAGGCGTAAAAGAGCTCGTTCTTGCAGCTCAGGATACGACTAACTACGGAATCGAACTTTATAAAGAGAGATCTCTTACCAGGCTTTTAAAGGCTCTTTCTGAGATAGACGGTATCGAATTGATCCGCGTAATGTACGGCTATATGGACGGGATTACGCCCGATCTGATCGAAGAGATGGCACAGAATCCCAAGGTTGCCCACTATCTTGATATACCGATACAGCATGGCTGCAACAAGATCTTGAAGGCAATGTTCAGGAAGGATACTGTTGAGCTTATTACCTCAAGACTTGAGATGATCCGTAAGGCTATGCCTGACTGCATTATTAGAACTACTGTAATGGTAGGCTTCCCCGGAGAGACGGAAGAGGACTTTCAGGAGCTTAAGGACAATCTTAAGAAGTGGAAGTTCGACAGACTGGGATGCTTTATCTTCTCGCCTGAAGAGGGGACAAAGGCTTACGACATGCCTGACCAGATCGATGAGGAGACCAAGCAGAGAAGATATGACGAGATCTATGAGCTCCAGAAGCAGATCTCAGAAGAACAGTCCCAAAAGCGTCTGGGAACCGTTACCAGGGTCAATATCTGTTCCGTATCAGATGACGGGATCTTCTATGTGGGCAGGAGCTACGGCGAGTCTCCTGAGGTCGATCCTGTAATATACATTGCTTCTCAGGAAGAAGAACTCCATATCGGTGATTTTGTAGACGCAAAGATCGTGGATTGTTCTGATGAATATGACATGACGGCGGTTACGATTTGACGGATAGGGATTTCTGTGTATTATTAGTGTGTTGTCTTTGAAGACTTCATATTTAGTAATAAAGGAGCAATAGGTCATGAATCTTCCAAACAAGTTATCTATCTTGAGGATCGTTCTTGTGCCGGTCACGCTTCTTTTTATGCTCCCGATAAATTTATTCGGCTGGGAGCCTTCCGGCTGGAACAGTTTTATCAATTCCTACGGCATGATAGTTGCTGCGGTCGTCTTTATTATCGCTTCATTTACGGATATGTTCGACGGCAAGATAGCCAGAAAGTACAATCTCATCACGGATCTGGGCAAATTCCTTGATTCTCTGGCAGATAAGATCCTTGTCATAAGCATCATGCTGGCATTTATCGGTTTAGGAAGGATTTCCGCTTGGGCGGTAATGATCATCATCTTAAGAGAGTTCGCAGTATCCGGTCTTCGTATGATCGCTGCGGCAAAAGGCGAGGTAATTGCAGCAAAAATGATCGGCAAGGTCAAGACCGTGATCCAGATGATAGCCCTCATCTACCTTATGTTTGAGCCTTTGCTCCTTAAGATCTTCGGTTTAGGTTTTAATGGTTATCCGATCGCGATAAATGCGGTCACGATAATTGGGGATATACTTTTCGCAATATGTGTTATTATGACTATTGTTTCAGGCATTGACTATCTTATTAAAGGTAAGCAGTATCTGAAAGGCTAAATGTCAAAGAACTTCGATAGTCAAAATAACCTATTGACAAAAGTCGTGTCTTACATTAAAAACAACTTGTAGATTTTCTAATGAATCGTACGGAGGTACAAATTTATGTCAAATGAAGAACTTTTCAACTCGATTAAGCAGATGATCGTTGATCAGCTCGGTGTAGATGAGGATACAATCACAGAGGATTCCTCTTTCGTAGATGATCTTAACGCTGATTCTCTTGACATGGTTGAGCTCGTTATGGCTATGGAGCAGGAGTTTGATATTGAGATCCCTGATGATGTAGCTGAGAAGGTTGTTACCGTCAAGGATGCAGTCGAGTATATTCAGAGCCTCACAGAGGGCTAATATACCGGAGATTTAAATCTCTGAATTAACTTCAAAAGTTTTGACGGCTGGGTGCAAATCAATGCATTCAGCCGTTATTGTAAATAAGACTATGACAGACTATTCAAGATTAGAACAGGATTTGGGTTATACCTTTGTGAATAAGTCTCTCCTTGAGACGGCTTTTACACATACGACCTACGTTTTCGAGATGGGAAGAGGTCATTGGGAGTCCAACCAGAGACTTGAGTTCATAGGTGACGCGGTTTTGGACGTTGTTGTCGGCCAGATGATCTATGAGTTAAAGCCTCAGGCTGATGAAGGATATCTCTCAAAGATGAGAAGTGTCTCCGTTTGCGAGAAGTCTTTTGCCGAAGTAGCCAGAAAGCTCCATCTGGGCGATTATCTGCTCCTCGGAAAGGGCGAAGCGCAGAGCGGCGGCAACGATAAGGATTCGACGCTTGCTGACTGCTTTGAGTCAGTTATCGCGGCGGTATATTTCGACGGCGGATTCGAACAGGCGAAGAAATGTATCCTGAAAAATCTTACCGAAACGGTCAACAAGGCCGTTAACGGAGAGATCTTCCTGGATTACAAGAGCAGGCTTTTAGAACTCGCGCAGACCAGAGGCTTCCAGCATAAGATCAGATTTGAAGTGACCGGAGAGCGCGGCCCTGCCCATATGAAAGAATTCGACGTCAGTGTTTATTCCGATGACGTGCTCCTGGCTTCGGCTACGGGACACAGCAAGAAGGATGCCGAGCAGAAAGGTGCCGAGAAGGGTTTGAAGGAGTATATGCGCCTTTACCCTGAGGGCTGCTGATAACAGATTGTCCTACAAAAAGGCGTTGTTTTTGTTATAATGCTAAGGTTAATTATTTCTGATAAGACGGAACTGACTATAGGATGTATCTAAAGAAATTAGAGCTTCAGGGGTTCAAATCATTCCCCGACTATACCTGTATTGACTTTGACCGCGGTCTTACGGCCGTGGTTGGACCTAACGGATCAGGTAAGTCCAATATCAGTGACGCTGTCCGCTGGGTTTTGGGCGAGCAGAGCGTCAAGCAGCTCCGTGGCGGCAAGATGGAGGACGTCATCTTCAACGGTACATCCGCAAGGCGTTCCATGAACTATGCCGAAGTATCCATCACTTTCGATAATTCCGACGGATATATAGATTACGGTTTCCCTGAGATCTGCATCACCAGAAGACTTTACCGTTCCGGCGAGTCTGAATACCAGATCAATAAGGTAAACTGCCGTCTTAAGGACATTACGGTCCTTTTCCTTGATACGGGTCTTGGCCGTGACGGCTATTCGCTCGTAGGACAGGGCCGAGTCGATGATATCCTCTCTACGAAGTCCGAGGACAGAAGAAGGGTCATCGAGGAAGCGTCCGGTATCGTTAAATACCGTGTCAGAAAGGACGAGGCTCAGAGAAAGCTCAACAGCACTGAGCAGAACCTTGTCAGGATCAATGACATCTTAGGCGAACTCGAAGAGCGCAAGGGACCTCTCGAAGAGCAGGCCGGAAAGGCGCGTAAGTTTAATGAGAATTATGAGGAGCTCAAGAGACTTGAGACTTCACTGCTTGTCCATAAGATCACGGAAGCAAACCGCGAGATGGGCGATTCCGCCGGTCTTAAGGAGCAGCTCGAAAAGGAGATCAAGGAGCGTGAAGACGAATACCTGAATCTTCGTAAGAGCCACCAGGAGATAATCTCGAAGACTGAGACTCTGGAGAACGAGATCGAGGATAAGAGACAGGAGCTTTCTGACCTCACCGAGTTCGAGCACGAGACACAGACTGATAAGAAGGTCTCAATTGAAAGGCTTAACCAGACTAACCAGAGGATCGAAGAACTCAAGTCCGACATGGAGTCCACGGATGAGACGGTCGAGAAGCTCACTAATGAGTTAAATGAGAAGAAAGCCAAGGCCGACAGCCTCTTAAAAGCTGCCAACGATGCCAAGCTCTTAAGCGAGGAGCTCGATAAGGAGCGTCTTGCAAAGTTTGAAGAGTACGAAGCCAGCAGAAAGGAAGCCGGCAAAGCCGATTCAAAGGTAAAGGCCAAGACCGAAGAGCTCTTCGAGACAAGGAAGAAGCTCACAGAGTGCCAGGCCGGAATCTCTGCCCTTGACGATAAGATCAGGGACATGCAGGAGGCAAGAGCGCAATCCGAGAGCGGCAAGGCTGAATTAAGCACGAAGCTCCAGGATGAAGAGAAGGCCTTAGACGAGATAAAGAAGATCAAGGGCGATGTCACGAAGGACATCGATGTCCGCAACAAGAAACTTGAGGAGTTAAGAGGCCGCCAGGTCGAACTTAACCAGTTTTTCGAAGTAAACAATAAGAAACTTTCTGCTGAAGAGTCAAAGCTTCAGACTTTGAAGGATATTGAGAGGCGTAAGGAAGGATATCAGGAATCCGTAAAGCGCCTTTTGGATGCTGCTGACAGTGACAGATCAGTTAAGCGTCTCATGGTAGGCGTCTTGGGAGATCTTATCAATACTGACAGCAAGTATGAGACTGCAATTGAGACAGCTCTGGGAAATGCGCTCAACAACATAGTAACCAAGAGCGAAGCTGATGCTGCCGAACTCATCGGATATCTTAAGGAAAAACGTCTCGGAAGAGTTACTTTCCTGCCTATCGAGAACATCAGGGCAAGATATGTGGACGAGGATGATCTGCGCAAGGCAAAGAGCGTCAACGGATATATCGGTGTTGCTTCAGACCTTGTTAAGTCAAGCCGTGACCTTGAAGATATCGTCGCAAACCTTTTAGGCAGGATAATCGTTGCTCACGACTTAGACAGCGCAAGAATAATCGCTTCCAAGACAGGCCGTGCCTATAAGGTCATGACATTGGAAGGCGATTCCGTTAACCCGGGCGGATCACTTACGGGCGGTTCGATTAAGAAGACCGGCGCAGGAACAGGCGTTATCGGCAGAAGGGCAGAGATCGAATCACTTACCAAAGTCGTTGCAGAACTTGAAGCTAAGCTTGCTGATTCCGAAGACCAGCGTCAGGAAGTTGACGATGACATCGGAACGATCAAGCGTGAACTTGCACAGTTAGGCGAGCAGCTTAAGTTCTATCAGTTAGAGGAAGTAAAGGCTGAAGGCGAATACAACAATACCAAGACGAGACTTGAAGAGACTGAGGAGACCCTTGCAAACTTCGATGAGAACATGCAGTCGGTATCCAAGTCCAAGTTGAGACTTGAAGAGGATATGGAAGAACTCACACGCATCGAAAGAGATATCAACGGCGAGCTCGCAGATTTCCAGGAAGAGATCGAAGAGCAGCAGAAGCTCTCTGAAGAGCAGGCTGTAAAGCTCGAGCAGATCGTAGCAAAGGTCAGGGAGGCAGCTTCCCTTGCTGAGCGCAAGCTCACTGAAAGAAGCGGTATCTTGGATCTCGCAGGCCACATCAAGAAGCAGATCGAAGAGGCAAAACAGGGAAGAGACAAGTTCGATTCCCAGATCCGGGAAGCCAAGGATACTGTCAACAGCATTACCAAGGAGATCAATGACCTTGATGCCAAGCTCGATGAGAATTCCAAGCAGCAGAAGGTATTAGAGGACGTTATCTCAAAGCTCTTCGAGCAGAGATCGAACCTCTCGGGTGACCTTTCTTCCTTCGGTGACAGGCTTGCTGCAAGCGGCAATGAGATAAGCGAACTTCAGGCTAAGCTCAATGCCCACGTATCCAAATACGATAAGATCATTTTCGAGATCGACCAGAACAAGAACAGGCTCTGGGAAGATTACGAGACAACATATGACAACATCAAAGATTCCGTTGAGCCCGTTACAAAGATCGGCGAGCAGACGAAGAGGATACAGACTTTGAAGAATGCCATTAAGGCGCTGGGTCCTGTTAACCTCGGTGCTCTCCAGGAATTCTCAGAGCTTTCCGAGCGACTCGATTTCATGACCAAGCAAAGAGACGACATCGAAGCTGCTAAAAAGGATCTGGAGAAGGTAATAGATGACCTCCTCACAAAGATGAGATCCGAATTCACGGAGCATTTCGATACGATCAACAAGAACTTCAGCCAGGTCTTCACCGATCTCTTCGGCGGCGGTACTGCTGAGATAATCCTGGGCAACGATTCGGAGGACGTACTGGAGTGCGCCATCGACATCAAGGCACAGCCACCGGGAAAGAAACTCCAGAATCTCTCACTCCTGTCAGGCGGTGAGCGCTGCCTTACGGCTATCGGACTCCTGTTCGCAATTCAGGAATTGAAGCCTTCTCCGTTCGTTATATTAGACGAGGTCGAGGCGGCATTAGACGACGTTAATATCACGAGATTTACGGACTTCGTAAGAAGACACTCTGCCAAGTCCCAGTTCATCCTTGTTACGCACCGTAAGGGCACGATGGAAGCGTGCGACCAGATGTACGGTGTCACGATGGCTGAGCGCGGCGTATCCAAGATATTGTCAATGGAGCTTAAATAATGGGATTAGCTGATCTGTTTAAAAGAGGACTCGAAAAGACCAGAAGTTTCTTTGCCGGAAGCTTCACAAAGCTTGCCGCATCTTCAGGCCATTTCGATGAGGATATGTTAGATGAACTTGAAGAGCTCATGATAAGGGCTGACTGCGGTGTTCAGGCAGCAGACGACATCATGGACAGGGTCAAGCAGAATATCAGAAAGACCGGTGATGACAGCAAGGAAGCTGTCCTTGCATCGGTAAAGGAGAGGATGCTTGAGATCTTAGGTGAGCCCCAAAAGGTTGAGATCGAACCCGGCAAGCTCAACATCATCCTCATGATCGGCGTTAACGGAACAGGTAAGACGACTACATCCGGCAAGCTCGCTGCAAGATATAAGAAGGAAGGCAAGAAGGTCCTTATGGCTGCCTGCGATACTTTCCGTGCGGCTGCTGTCGGCCAGCTTAAGACTTGGGGCGAGAGGACCGGAACGGCCGTTATCGCTCAGGAGCAGGAGGGAGCAGATCCCGCATCCGTTGTTTTCGATGCCATCCACGCAGCACAGGCAAGGGGTACGGACGTGCTCCTCGTAGATACTGCAGGACGTCTCCATAACAAGAAGAATCTCATGGAAGAGCTCGCGAAAATAAGACGCGTCATCGAGCGTGAAGCTCCTGATGCAGCCATTAAGTCGCTGCTCATAATCGATGCCACGACAGGCCAGAATGCCGTTATCCAGGCGGAGGGCTTCGGCGAGGTTACGGGACTTGATTACATCGGCATCACAAAGCTCGACGGAAGCGCAAAGGGCGGCGTTGCAATAGCCGTAGCTTTCCAGTCCAAAAAGCCGATCGTACTTGCCGGACTCGGTGAGAGCGTGGAGGATCTGGCTGATTTCGATCCCGATCTTTTTGTCGATTCGCTCATCAACGAATAATTCGTAAAAAATCGCTGTTTTATACGGAAAATTCCGATTTTTTTTGATTGTCAAAGCATATTTTTATATGTATAATCGTTTTCGGTTTGCAATGAGGTAGGGTTATTATGCCCAAATGCTTCACAAAATCTATATCAAAATTCTTAAAAGAGAGGGGCCCGGTATATGTCATTATTAACATCTTCCTGGTTAATCGTACTCGGCGTAGTTGTGCTTGCGCTCATCTACGTTGCGTTCAACTACTTCCGTATTAAGAAGATGCCTGAAGGAACCGCTGAGATGATCGAATTATCAGGAATCATCCGTTCCGGTGCACAGACATTCCTTAAGACGGAATACAAGAGCATCGCCATCGTTGTTGGTGCGGTAGCAATTATCTTCACACTCTTTGTTGAGAAGACAAGCGGTATCACATTCCTCATCGGTGCTTTGATGAGCTCCATCGTTTGCGTACTTGGTATGCAGAGCGCTACATACGCTAACGTTCGTACATCCAACAAGGCAAGAGAGAGCCTTTCAATCGGAGAGACAGTTAAGGTTGCTCTCTGCGGCGGTTCCATCAGCGGACTCGCAGTTCAGGGCTTCGGTATGCTGGGTTTCCTTGCAGTTCTCCTTTGCTTCGGCGGAATTCAGCACGATGCTGAGAGCCAGGGATTGATCCAGATCGGTCTTATCTGCAACCCCTACATCATGAGAATCTCAACATATTCACTCGGCTGCTCCATTGTTGCTATGTTCAACCGTGTTGCAGGCGGTAACTACACAAAGGCAGCTGATATTTCTTCAGATATCCTTGGTAAGCTCAGACATGACCTTCCTGAGGATGACTCAAGAATCCCTAACACGATCGCTGACTTCATCGGCGACAACGTTAACGATATCGCCGGCAACTGCTCCGACCTTTTGGAGTCTTTCGTTGCTACAATGTCTGCTTCCATCATGATCTCCGTTACACTCTTCAAGACAGCTCTTGCAGAGGGTGAGACACAGATCACAGACGCTACATTCAACGCTACAATCCTTTTCCCTGTCATCCTTGCAGGCTGCGGCCTTGTAGGATGCCTTATCGGCTTGGGCCTCGCTAACATCAAGAAGATGGGCGACAATCCGTCAAGAGAGCTCGACCTCTCCACATGGATCTCTGCAGGCTGCACGATCGTATTCGGCGGTGTTGCTTCTTTCTTCATTTTCAAGGACATTCCTCTCTATACTGAATTCAAGCTCGGCTGGGCTTCTCCGTGGGTTTCTTCCATCATGGGAATCATCTCCGGTATTGCTATCGGTATCATCACAGAGTACTACACATCCACAGATCACAAGCCTACACAGAAGATCGCTGAGATGTGCACAGAGGGTGAGGCTTTCGTTGTTACAAAGGGTGACGCTGTAGGTTCAAGATCCGTTCTTCTCCCTGTACTCGTTATCATCATCGCTTTGATCGTTTCCGGTATCATCGGCGGTTCTTACGGTATCGCAATCTCCGCTCTCGGTATGCTCGCATTCGTTGGTGCTACGGTTTCCATCGATGCTTTCGGTCCTATCGCAGATAACGCAGGCGGACTTGCAGAAGCTTGCCACCTCGCACCTGACGTTCGTAAGATCACAGATAAGCTCGACGCAGTAGGTAACACAACAGCAGCTATCGGTAAGGGCTTCGCAATCGGTTCTGCAGCATTCGCTACAGTTTCCCTCATCATGGCTTACGTAGGAAGCTACTCCGGTGACGTTGCAGTTCCGGTACTCAACTTCGCTACATTCTTCGTAGTTGCAGGCGGTATCCTCGGTGGTGCTCTTGTTGAATACTTCAGCGCTATCCTTACAGATAACACAATCGATGCTGCTAAGATCATGGCTGACGTCGGCGACAAGCAGATGACACAGGAAGTTCTTGACGGCAAGGCTAAGCCTGACTACAACATGATGATCGCTATGGCTGCTAAGGAAGCTATCCGCAGAATGGTTGTTCCTTCTGTCCTTGCTCTCCTTATCCCTGTAATCGGCGGATTCATCCTCGGACCTGAGTTCGTAGGCGGTATCCTCGTAGGTGCTACTATCGTTGCTATCCCGAGAGCTATCTTCATGGGTAACTCCGGCGGTGCATTCGACAACGCTAAGAAGTACATCGAGCAGGGCATGCTCAAGGGCCACGCAAAGGGCTCTCCTGCGCACAAGGCAGCTGTTACAGGTGACACTATCGGTGACACACGTAAGGACGTTGTAGGCGTTGCTCTGGACATCTTCATCAAACTCATGTCCACAGTAGCAAATACAATCTCTCCTATCATCAGCAGATATCATATCTTCAAGTAATAGTGCAGATATAATTGCTTAACTGGCGGCTGTCTTGAAAAAGGGCAGCCGCTTTTATATGATCTTGGATAACCATAATTTCGCATGGAATATACTCCATACGGTTTTATATGTGAGAAATTCCACTGTTTGTAAGCGGTTTTGTGCATTTTCGCTTTACAAAACCCAAACCTGATGGTATTATCACCAAGTTGCCTTAATCGCAGTTTTGCGGAAGACTCCGACCCTTACCTTCGATTTTGGCGTATTTATTCTAAAGGAGGAAAGATTTATGTCAGCATCTTTCGACAAGCAGGCTATCATCAAGGAATATGCTCTTTCTGAGGGCGATACAGGTTCTCCTGAGGTTCAGGTTGCACTTCTTACTTACAGAATCAATCACCTCACAGAACACCTCAAGACTCACAAGGGCGACCACCACAGCAGAAGAGGTCTTCTTATGATGGTTGGTAAGAGAAGAAACATCCTTGACTATCTTGCAGGCATTGATATCGAGCGTTACAGAACACTTATCGCTAAGCTCGGCATCAGAAAGTAATCTTTCAACGGATTATGAACAGAAAGCGGTTCCTTACGGGGACCGCTTTTTTATTGCTTATTAAAGGTGCTATAATTTACAGATAGGACATTCCGGGAGGTATTTACCATGCTTGACGGTTTTATCAGAGTAGCGGCGGCAAGCCCGAAGATCAAAGTCGGTGATGTTGATCACAATATCGCGCAGACGATAAGTTTTGCCAGGAAAGCGGCAGCCAGGGATACAGCAGTCATAGTTTTCCCTGAGCTCGGTCTGACGGGTTATACCTGTGGGGATCTTTTTGAGCAGAAGGTGCTCCTCGACAAGGCTAAGCTCGGTCTTTTTGATCTTGCTGAGCAGACGGGTGACCTTAATTCAGTCATCATCGTCGGCCTTCCTTATGAACTGGGCGGCAAGCTCTTTAATGTCGCAGCAGTTATCCATAAGGGCGACATCATCGGCATCGTTCCCAAGCAGAATGTTCCTAACTATTCAGAATTCTATGAGATGAGGCATTTCACGCCTTATTACGAAGACGGTGTCATCATGACTGAAGATGACATCTGCTTCGGCAATGCTGTTTTCAAGTGCGACGACCTTACTTTTGCAGTAGAGATCTGTGAGGATCTCTGGGTGCCTTACAGCCCTTCCGTAGACTATGTCAGGAACGGCGCACAGGTTATCTTCAATCTGTCCTGCTCGGACGAGATCATCGGCAAGGCAAAGTATCGAAGAGACTTGGTCAAGATGCAGAGCGCCAAGCTCATGGCAGCTTATGTTTACTGTGACGCAGGATTCGGCGAATCCACGCAGGACCTTGTTTTCGCAGGCCACAACATCATAGCCGAAAACGGTAAGATATTAAACGAGAGCAAGAGATTTGCAAACGATAACGATGACGACGCGATCATCTATGCTGATATCGATCTGGAGCGCCTGGACGCTGACAGAAGAAGAGCAAATACTTTCGTAAGCGATATCGCAGGCAATGACGGGATCGACATTGTTGAATTTGATGCTGAGTTTGCTGACATTACACCTGAGAGGAAGATCAGCAAGACTCCGTTCGTTCCTGAGAGCAGGGATGATCTTGAAGCAAGGTGCGAGGACATCCTCAACATGCAGGCAGCAGGCCTTTATACAAGGCTTAATGCGATCGGCTGCAAGAAGGCTGTCATCGGTCTTTCCGGCGGTCTTGATTCCACGCTCGCTCTTATCGTTACGATCCATGCTTTCGATAAGCTCGGGATCAGCAGAGAGAACATAATCGGCATCACGATGCCCGGGTTCGGTACGACGGCAAGAACAAAGAACAACTCCGTAAATATCGCTGAGCAGTACGGCTGCACATTAAGAGAGATCTCAATCTCCAATGCGGTCATCCAGCACTTCAGGGATATCAATCACGACATGGATGCCCATGACATCACTTATGAGAACTCCCAGGCAAGAGAGCGTACTCAGATCCTTATGGATATAGCAAACCAGGAGGGAGGCCTTGTAGTTGGTACAGGCGACCTTTCTGAGCTCGCTCTGGGCTGGGCTACATATAACGGCGACCACATGTCCATGTATGGCGTTAACTGCTCGATCCCTAAGACACTCGTAAGATATCTCGTATCCTATGAGGCACAGCGCACGGCAGAATACAATCCGACGCTCTCCAAGGCTCTGGCAGACATCGTTGATACGCCCGTATCTCCTGAGCTCCTTCCTCCTACAGAGGACGGCAGGATCTCCCAGAAGACCGAAGAGACAGTAGGACCTTACGAGCTCCACGACTTCTTCCTCTATTACATGATCAGATTCGGATTTACTCCTTCGAAGATTTACAGAATGGCTCTCATCGCATTTGAGGGCAGCTACGATGCGGAGACGATCTACAAGTGGGAAGAGACATTCTTAAGAAGATTCTTCACCCAGCAGTTCAAGCGTTCCTGCGTACCTGACGGACCTAAGGTCGGCACGGTATCCCTGTCCCCGAGAGGCGACTGGAGAATGCCTTCTGACGCTTCCAAGAACGTATGGATAGAAGATTTAAAGACAGTAAAGGAATGATCATGAAATCAGTAGTTTGCTTCGGAGATTCAAATACTTACGGACATAATCCGGTTAACGGCGAGAGGCTTCCCGAATCAGTAAGGTGGCCTTGCCTTTTGCAGAACCTGTTAGGTGACGGCTTCAAGGTCATCGAAGAGGGTTTAAACGGAAGGACCACTGTTTTCGACGACCCCAATGACGACTGGAAGAACGGCGTCGATTACATCAAGGGAATACTCTGCACGCACAGACCCGTTGACTACCTTGTCATCATGCTCGGAACCAATGACATGAAGACTGTTTACAATGCTTCACCGGATGAGATCGCTGCAGGCCTTAACGAGATCGTACAGAGGGCAGAGAAGGTTATGGATCTTAAGCAGGGCTATGTTCCGAAGATCCTTATCGTATCTCCGCCGGAAATCAGTACGGATATCCTTACGGGGCCTTTTGCGGGTTCATTTAATGAGGTTTCGATCGATAAGTCCAAGCGCCTTGCCGAGTACTACAAGAGAGTGGCTGACAAGCACGGATGCGCGTTCCTGGATGCGAAGCAGTACATTAAGCCTTCGGTCGAAGACGGACTTCACCTTGACCCGGCCGGGCATAAGGGACTTGCCGAGGCGGTTTGTGAGGCAATTCAGAAGATATAGCTTTTATTTTATTTGTCTTATTTAGCTTTTAGTATATAATTAAAAGGTTCGAGAAGGAGTGTAGTGTGTAGATTGACTGCCCGGACATCGGACCTTTTATTTTGCCCGGACAGTGAATCTACGAACTACCTCCTTTACAAAAATTCAATATTATAAAGGAGTTCGAAATGGAAAAGATTTTCAGAACTGAAATCGCCGGCAGACCGTTGGTAGTCGAGACCGGTAAGATCGCGCAGTTTGCTAACGGTTCCGTTCTCATTAAGTATGGTGAGACATCAGTGCTTTCCACTGTTACAGCTAGCGCTACTCCTCGTGAGGGAATTGATTTCTTCCCGCTTTCTGTAGACTACGAGGAAAAGATGTATGCAGTAGGTAAGATACCGGGCGGTTTCCTCAAGAGAGAGGGAAGACCGGGCGAGAAGGCTATCCTCGTTTCACGTGTTATCGACCGTCCTATCAGACCTTTGTTCCCTAAGGACTTAAGAAACGATGTTTGCGTAAACAACCTCGTTATGTCCGTTGACCCTGATTGCTCTCCCGAGATCACCGCTATGCTCGGTACATCAATCGCGATCGCTATCTCCGATATCCCGTGGAAGGGACCTGTCGGCGGCGTTGTTCTTGGACTCATCGACGGCAAGACGATCATCAACCCTACACTGGAGCAGCGTGAGATCTCTGATATGTACGTTACTCTTGCAGGTACACTTACAAAGATCTGCATGGTTGAGGCAGGCGCTAACGAAGTACCTGATGACGTAATGCTTAATGCGATCGCTGAAGGTCACGAAGAGATCAAGAAGATCTGCGAGTTCATCAACAGCATCGTTGCTGAGATCGGTAAGGAGAAGTTCACTTACGAGTCAGCTGACGTTCCGGAAGATGTTTTCGAAGCTGTTAAGGAATACGGCTGGGAGAAGATGCGTGCAGCAGTTCTCTCCAAGGATAAGGAAGTAAGAGACGGCAACGTTGCAGTTCTCCAGGAAGAAGTTGCAGCTATGCTCGAAGAGAAGGAAGAGGGCCTTTCCAAGTGGGCTCCTGATGCTATCTACAAGCTCGAAAAGAAGGTCGTAAGAGATTACCTCTTCAGAGAGCATGTCAGAGTTGACGGCAGAGCTCTTGATGAGATCAGACCTTTGTCTGCAGCAGTCGGCGTACTTCCCAGAGTTCACGGTTCATCTTTCTTCCAGAGAGGTCAGACACAGGTTATGAATATCTGTACTCTTGCTCCTCTTGATGAAGCACAGAAGCTCGAAGGATTAGATGAGCAGACATACAAGAGATACATTCACCACTACAACTTCCCGGGTTACTCCACAGGTGAGGCTAAGCCTTCCAGATCACCCGGAAGACGTGAGATCGGTCACGGCGCTCTCGCTGAGAGATCACTCATCCCTGTACTTCCTTCTGAGGAAGAGTTCCCTTACTCCATCAGAACAGTATCTGAGATCACAATGAGTAACGGTTCCACATCACAGGGTTCCGTTTGCGCTTCCACACTTTCACTCATGGACGCAGGCGTTCCGATCAAGAGACCAGTTGCAGGTATCTCTTCAGGACTTATCACAGATCCTGACAACGACGACAACTTCCTCGTATTCATGGATATCCAGGGCATCGAGGACTTCTTCGGCGATATGGACTTCAAGGTAGCAGGTACTACTGAAGGTATCACATCCATCCAGGTAGATATCAAGGTTGAAGGTCTTACATTAGACATCATCAAGGCTGCTTTCGAGATGACACACAAGGGAAGACTCCAGATCATTAACGACATCATTCTCCCTTGCATTCCTGCACCCCGTGCAGAGCTCAACAAGTGGGCTCCGAGGATCATCTCCATGCAGGTACCTGTTGATAAGATCAGAGAAGTCATCGGTTCCGGCGGAAAGGTCATCAACAAGATCATCGCTGACACAGGCGCTCAGATCAACATCAACGACGACGGTATGGTCTATATCTCCACACCTGACCTCGAGAAGGCTGAGAAGGCTAAGATGATCATCAACGGCATCGTTTCAGATCCTGAGGTTGGCACAGAGTACGACGGTACAGTTACAAGACTTATGGATTTCGGCGCATTCGTTGAATTCCTTCCCGGCAAGGAAGGTCTCGTACACATCTCCAAGATGGCTTGGAACAGAGTAGAGAAGGTAGAAGATGTTCTTAAGGAAGGTGACAAGGTTCACGTTAAGCTCATCGAGATCGATTCACAGGGCAGACTTAACCTCTCCATCCGTGACTGCTTACCTAAGCCGGAGGGCTATGTAGAAGAAGAGCCCAGAAGAAGAGAAGGCAGACCTAACCGTGAGAGAAGAGGCGGCTTCGCAGGCAGAAACGACAAGCCCAGAAGAAACTTCAACGAAGAAGCTGAAGAAGCTCCCGAGAATCCGAAGGGCAGAAGAAGAGAGTTCTGATAAAACTAAAATATAGAGGTAACACTTATGGCAGAGAACTTAGGAAATGCCGAAGAGCAGGTTGAAGTTATAACAGAGGGATTGACCGAAGACGTAACTGATAAGAAGTGTCCGAACTGCGGAGCTACTGTTGTTTACGATCCTGAGACACTCGCCATGAGTTGCCCTTTCTGCGGATATTCCAGACAGCTTCCCAAGCCGGAGGATAATGGACAGGATGTTGAAGAGCTTGATTTCTCTTCTGCTAAGAACCGTGAGAGCCTTGACTGGGGTAAAGCAAAGAAATCACTTGTTTGTAAGAACTGCGGCGCAGAGACCATCATGGATGAAGCAGATACTGCGCAGTGCTGCCCTTACTGCGGTTCCACTCAGGTAATGCCTGTAGACAACGATGAAGACGTTGTTGCTCCGGGCGGCGTTGTTCCTTTCGAGATCACAAAGGAAAAGGCTGCACAGCTTTTCAAGAGCTGGATGAAGGGCAAGCTCTTTGCACCCGGCGAAGCAAAGAAGAGCTGCGAAGCAAAGAACTTCAGTGGTGTATATCTGCCTTACTGGACATACGATTCACAGACGACATCACCTTATGAGGTTAAGCTCGGCTTCGATCACACAGACTCAAAGGGCAACCATTACACGACATATAAGATCTATCGCGGCATCTATGAGAGATTCATCGACGATGAGACCGTATATGCCAGCAAGAAGACAAATAACCGCTTCATCAAGGCTGCATCCACATTCGATTTCAGCAAGCTCCGCAAGTACTCTCCTGAGTTCATCGCAGGATTCCTTGCTGAGCGTTACACGGTAGGCTTGGACGAAGGCTGGGATATTGCCAAGGGCCAGATCAAGGCTAAGCTTCAGAGCGAGATCGGCAGCATGGAGAAGAAGAGACATCATGCTGACAGCGTATCCAAAGTTACATTCAACACTGCTTATTCCAAGGTAACTTATAAGTATGTTCTTGCACCTATCTGGATCGCTAACTTCAAGTTCAAGGAAAAGCTCTACAACATCGTTGTCAACGGTCAGACAGGTCAGGTCAGGGGAGAGGCTCCTGTATCACCTCTCAAGGTTGCCATTGCGATCATCATTGCAATCATCGTTTTGATCATACTTTTCAACATATTCGGCAACTGATCCGCAGGATAATCAATCAAAACATCCAAGGCTGTCTCGATTACAAAGAGACAGCCTTTTTGTTATCCGGCAGGGCGGTTTTTGTTCGGAAACTCTGATAACCTGCAAATCCCTGAAACGCAATAAATCAAGGCTTTTTGAGTAAACAAATTTTTACAAGTTTTTGTTTGATTAAGAAAAATGAACGAAAAATGATTTGTTTGTCAAAGATTTGATATAATCAAATCCAATGTCTTTAATTCCATAAAGAAAATACTTAAAATGCGCGTAATTGAATAAGTAATGGGGAATTCAAATGTTCAGTTCTTTAAAGCGTGTAGCGTCGGCGTTTATGGCTGGCGCGTTTGTGGTAGGTTCATTAACCTTTTGTCCTGATCTTTTTTCAGGCAATCATTCAGTCAAAGCAGCGGAATTATACGACTCATCAAGTTTAGTTAACTATTCAACTAT
>LVAT01000017.1 GCA_001604135.1 Clostridiales bacterium Firm_14 | reverse complement strand
TATTTTTCATTCAATCTGCGACATTACCGCGGTTGAAAGTTGAAATAAGTATGTATATTATTGTGCTTGGATTCAAAGGTAACCTTTGAAGTATTTTTTGTGGGGTTAGTATTTTATGAAAAGAAAAGCCGGTCAGGCGCCGTCAAGATCTGCTGAAGTCAGGAACACAGCGCTCGTTCCTGTCAATCGCAGTGAGCCTAATGCACCAGCACCCATAAGAGTTGAAGCCAGCAGGGTGCCGGAACACAAGAGTGCTCCGAAGAGCTCGGGAAAGAGCACTTCCATGAGCACAAGACCCGCTACAAAGTCTGCTTCCAAGGCAGCTCCCAAGAGCGGTTCACAGAGCGCAAAGAACGCTGCAAAGCGTTCCAAGGGCAAAAAGAAGAAAGGTAAGACAGGCCTGATCGTTGCGATCGTAGCCGTTGCAGTTCTTCTTCTTGGTGCAGGCGGATTCTACGGATATCTCTATTACACGGGATATTTCAAACCGCATGTAGAAGTCACCATGGCTGACGGTTCAGTCTCAAAGCTCAAGGCAGAGGATGTTTATGCAGAACTCAGCCAGGGAGCAAATACTTTCTATCCCGGCACATTCATCAATAACGTTGATGTAAGCGGAATGACAGTAGACGAAGCAACAGCTGCCGTTACCCAGAGCCTTAAGGATGCCAAGTCTCCCGTAGATGTTAACTACAACCTCAAGCTCGACGGCAAGGTATATCCTCTCGATTTCTCTGATGCAAAGTTCGAATACAACACTAAGGAAGTTGTTGAGAATGCTTTCGCACAGCACAGAGCTTTGGATGAGACAGATTATATGAGCATTATCGATGTCTTCAATTACAAGGAGCAGCTCAAGAACAACCCTGTAAATTACGAGACATCTTATACGGTAGCAATCGACGGTGTTTCCGAGAAGGTACATGCCATCTTGGATCCCCTTGTCGAGGAGTATTCGACGGTAAAGGATGCCGAGATCGGCGAGTTTAATCCTGATACGAAGGAGTTCACTATCACTCCTGAAGAAACAGGTATGACGATCGATATCGACGGCGCTGTCGAGAAGATCAATGAGCTCTTTGCAAACAAGGAATACACAGGTTCTGTCGTAGTTCCTTCCATCGTAAAGGAGCCTGAGATCACAACAGAGAAGATCAAGGCTAACTTCGGTCTCATCGGTGAGCACTCAACAAAGGCATCCAATAACGCTAACCGTAACAATAACCTTAATCAGGCATGCAAGAATATCAACGGCACCATCTTAAAGCCCGGTGAGGAGTTCTCTTTCAACAAGGTCGTAGGACAGAGAACGACAGCTAACGGCTTCAAGGAAGCTACGGTTATCCTCGGCGGCCAGTATGAGCAGGGCTTAGGCGGCGGTGTCTGCCAGGTAAGCAGCACGCTCTATAACGCTGTATTGAAATCAGACCTCAAGATAACAAAGCGTTCAGCACACGCATGGCCTTCCGACTACGTTCTCGAGGGCCTTGATGCTACTGTTAACTGGCCTGATCTCGACTTCAAGTTCAAGAACGACACAGATTATCAGATCATTGTTGTCATGTGGTTCGAGTCCAAGGACAGAACAGTTCATGCCCAGATCTACGGAAAGAGACTGCCTGATGAACAGACTATCGTTCTAAGAAGTGAATGTGTAGGTTCCACTGCAGCAGGCAAAACTGAATATGTTGAAGATAAGACACTGGAAGTCGGTAAGACCAAAGTTGTCAGACAGGCACATAAGGGCTTAACGATCAAGACATACAAGATCTGGCAGGACAAGGACGGCAAGGAAGTTAAGCGTGATTTCATCACCACGACCACATACGGTTCTTATGGCAAGAAGATCAACGTAGGTACAAAGAAGTCTGACGGCACATATGCTACGATCGACAAGACTACAGGTGAGGTAATCGGCACTGCATCTCCTACACCTGCACCTACAAAGAAGGCTGATCCTACGCAGGGTCCTGCTCAGCCTACAACACCGCCGAAGCCGACCGATCCGCCGAAGCCGACTGATCCGCCGCCGAAGCCGACCGATCCGCCGCCGAAGCCGACTGATCCGCCGCCGAAGCCGACTGATCCGCCGCCGAAGCCGACTGATCCGCCGCCGCCGGAAAACAATGAGGGTGGTTAATACCGCGGAAGCTTTTCGCAATCGAAAAAAACAACAAGAGCTCTCTCCAATTATGGAGGGAGCTCTTTTAATAAAAAATAAATATATAATTTTTCTCTTTTATGTCCCCATTCTTGACTAAATGGGTTTATAATTATTCAGTCATTATTAGAGGACTCTCTCTTCGGGGAGGGGACTTACAAAGAATTTTCCAAAGGAGATCATGTTTATGGCAGAACTGACAAAGAAAACCATGGACGGTAACGAGGCTGCTGCGTATACTTCGTATGCATTTACTGAGAACGCTGCAATTTACCCTATCACACCGTCCTCGCCTATGGCTGACCACACCGATCAATGGGCACAGCAGGGCAGAAAGAATATTTTCGGACAGACGGTTAACATCGTCGAGATGGAGTCTGAGGGAGGCGCTTCAGGTGCTGTTCACGGCTCACTCGCTACAGGTGCTTTAACCACAACTTATACCGCATCACAGGGTCTCCTTTTGATGATTCCTAACATGTATAAGATCGCAGGCGAGCTTCTCCCTTGCGTATTCCATGTTTCCGCAAGAGCTCTCGCTGCTCACGCACTGAACATTTTCGGTGACCACGCAGACGTTTACGCTTGCCGTCAGACAGGTTTCGCTATGCTCTGCTCCAACTCCGTTCAGGAAGTTGCAGACCTCGCAGCAGTAGCTCACCTCTCTACGATCAAGACAAGAGTTCCTTTCCTCCACTTCTTCGACGGTTTCCGTACATCACACGAGATCCAGAAGATCGAGGTTATCGACTACGATACACTCGGAACATTGGTTGACTATGAGGCAATCAAGGCTTTCCGTAAGAGATCTCTTTCTCCTAACCACCCGACACTCCGTGGTACAGCTCAGAACCCTGATATCTACTTCCAGGGCAGAGAAGCTTCCAACCCCTTCTATCTTGCAGTACCTGATCAGGTTCAGTACTACATGGATAAGATCAACGAGATCCGTGGCACAGATTACAAGCTCTTCAACTACTATGGTGCAGCTGATGCTGACCGCGTAATCATCGCTATGGGTTCTGTCTGCGAGACAGCTGAAGAAGTTATCGACTTCCTCAACGCTCACGGTGAGAAGGTTGGTCTCGTTAAGGTTCACCTCTATCGTCCTTTCTGTGCTGATAAGCTCCTCGAGGCTATCCCTGCTACAGCTAAGGCTATCGCAGTTCTCGACAGAACAAAGGAACCCGGTTCTTACGCAGAGCCTCTCTTCCTCGACGTTGCTGCTGCTTATGTCGGCAAGAATGCTCCTAAGCTCATCGGCGGCCGTTATGGTATGGGTTCAAAGGATACAACACCTGAGACAATTCTTGCAGTTTATAAGGAACTCAAGAAGGATCAGCCTAAGGAAAGATTCACGATCGGTATCGATGACGACGTTACATTCCTCTCACTCGACTGCTCCGAGTCTATCGAAGTTGCTGGTGAAGGCGTTGTTCAGGCTAGATTCTGGGGTCTCGGCGCAGACGGTACAGTTGGTGCTAACAAGAACTCCATCAAGATCATCGGTGACCACACAGACAAGTACGCTCAGGCTTACTTCTCTTATGACTCCAAGAAGTCCGGCGGTATCACGATCTCTGACTTGAGATTCGGTGACACACCTATCCGTTCCACATACCTCATCAACAAGGCTGACTTCGTAGCTTGCCACAACCAGTCTTACGTTTATGAGTACGATATGCTCTCCACACTGAAGCCCGGCGGAACATTCCTCCTCAATACACAGTGGACAAGAGAAGAGCTCGAGGACAGACTCCCCGGCTCCATGAAGAGATATATCGCTAACAACAACATCAAGTTCTATACAATTGACGCTGTTGCTAAGGCTAAGGAAATCGGCCTCGGCGGAAGAATCAACACAATCTGCCAGTCCGCATTCTTCAAGCTTTCCGGCATCCTCCCTGTTGACCAGGCTGTTGACTACATGAAGAAGGCAGCTCTCAAGTCTTACGGTAAGAAGGGTGACGATATCGTTCAGATGAACTATGCTGCTATCGACGCAGGTGTTGATGCAGTTGTTGCAGTTGACATTCCTGATTCCTGGAAGACAGCTGAGGATAAGCCCGTTGAGAAGAAGGCTGTTCCTGAGTTCATCGAAAAGGTTGTTAACGTAATGAACAGACAGGAAGGTAACAAGCTCCCTGTATCCACATTCGTTGGCATGGAAGACGGTACATTCCCTCAGGGTACAGCAGCTTACGAGAAGCGTGGTACAGCAGTAGACATTCCTGTATGGGATGCTTCCAAGTGTATTCAGTGTAACCAGTGCTCCATCGTTTGCCCTCACGCTGCTATCCGTCCTTTCCTCCTCACAGAGGAAGAGGCTGCAAACGCACCTTTCGAGACAAAGCAGGGTATGAAGCCTTACGACAACATGAAGTTCAGAATCCAGGTTTCCGCTATGGACTGCCTCTCTTGCGGTGTCTGCGTTGAGTCTTGTATCGCTAAGGAGAAGGCAATCACAATGGCTCCTCTTAAGGATAACCTCAAGGAAGCTGAGAACTGGGATTACTGTGTTGCTCTCTCTCACAAGGATAACCCGATGAACAAGGCTACTGTTAAGGGTTCACAGTTTGAGCAGCCCCTCCTCGAATTCTCCGGCGCATGCGCAGGATGCGGAGAGACTCCTTATGCTAAGCTTCTTACACAGCTCTTCGGCGACAGAATGCAGATCTCCAATGCTACAGGTTGTTCTTCAATCTGGGGTGGTTCTGCTCCTTCTATGCCTTATACAACAAACTACAGAGGATTCGGTCCTGCATGGGGCAACTCCCTCTTCGAGGACAACGCTGAGCACGGTCTCGGTATGTTCCTCGGTTACAAGCAGCTCAGATCAAGAGCTAAGATGCTCGTTGAGGAGACAGTAGCTAATACAGCTTCTGAAGACCTCAAGGCTGCAGCTCAGGCTTGGATCGACGGTTACAATTCTGCTGAGAACACACGTGAGATCGCAGAGAAGCTCGCTGAAGCTCTCAAGGCTGAAGGTTCTGATTCTGCTAAGAAGGCTCTCGATTATGAGGACTTCTTCATGAAGAGATCACAGTGGATCATCGGTGGTGACGGCTGGGCTTACGATATCGGTTACGGCGGACTTGACCACGTTCTCGCTACAGGTGAGGATGTCAACGTTCTCGTACTCGATACAGAGGTTTACTCCAACACAGGCGGACAGGCTTCCAAGTCCACACCTCAGGGTGCTGTTGCTCAGTTCGCTGCAGGCGGTAAGCACGTTAAGAAGAAGGATCTCGGTATGATGGCTATGAGCTACGGCTACGTTTACGTTGCTCAGGTTGCTATGGGATCTGACAAGAACCAGCTCATCAAGGCATTCACAGAAGCAGAAGCTTACCAGGGACCTTCCCTCGTTATCTGCTATGCACCTTGTATCAACCACGGTATCAAGGGCGGCCTTAAGGTAGCTCAGAACAGAGAAAAGGCAGCTGTTGAGTGCGGTTACTGGCACCTCTTCAGATTCAACCCTGCACTCGCAGCAGAAGGCAAGAATCCTTTCACTCTCGATTCTAAGGAACCTACAGCTGACTTCTTCGACTTCCTGAAGGCAGAAGTACGTTACAACTCACTCTACAAGAAGTATGATGCTGAGGTTGTTGACGGTCTCTTCCAGAGATGCTATCAGGATTCAAGAGATCGTTATGCTTCTTATGTTAAGAAGGCTAACGAAGCTTAATTCTTAAGGATTAACTTAAAAAACTTATGGGGCTGTCTCAGCAATGGGACAGCCTCATTTTTTGTTGTCCCAAAAACGGGAAAGATTGCCCCAAGCTTTACCCGTTAGAAGGCTTAATCCATGCTATAATTAGCAAAGCAAATCAAGGAGTCCGACTTAAGTTTTATGGGAAGCGGAAAAGGCAGAGACGAATTATCAAGGCTGCTGATCAATGACAGTCTTTTACCGGATATATTTCTCGTCAGATATGCACAGGAATTAAGCAAGAATTCCCTGCTTGTATATCTCTGGCTTAACATGACCGGCGATAAGAACGGCTTTGACGAGGATACCGTTAAGAAATATAAGATCATTCCCGACGAAGAGATCAGCAAGGCTCTTGCAGATCTCATGGCCGCAGGACTCATTTTACGTAAAGATAAGACTTATTCTTTCGATGACATCAAGGCACGCGAGGTAGAAGAATTCGTCCAGGCGCAGAAGGCAAGGGGCAATGATCCTGACCTTACCGGACTTCAGAGTGACGAGAAGGAGAGGACGACTCTTGCCGAATCCATCTCGAAGACTTTCTATCAGGGCGAGCTCCCTTATATCTTCTACAGGCTCATTGATAAGTGCCTTTATGAGTATAAGTTCGAAGGAATGGTATGTTATAAGCTTTTCGAAGAAGGCTATGAACAGTCCATCCACAGGTCTAATATCCTGATGGAGAACAAGGCTCGCGAATGGTATCAGAAGGGTTATACGGATATCAAGAGCCTCGAGAAGCAGCTTGAGATCAGCAAGCGTACAAGTAAGCTCATAAAGCTTACCGGAAGCCTCATGCGCAAGCGTCTGAACGGTCTTGACCTTGACCGCGTTAAGAACTGGGCAGAAGATCTCGGTGCCACGGAAGAGCTTGTTACACTTGCGTTTAAGGAAAACGAATTCAGGAGCAATCTGACACTTAAGAATGTCGGAGACACTCTTACAAAATGGCACGATAACGGAATCAAGACCGCTGAGGATGCTGCCAGATTCAGCGAAGAAGAGCATAAGGAGAACAAGCGCAAGGCCACCAGAAGGAAGGCTAACGCAGGTTCTGCATGGGCTACCGGAGAAGAAGCCGGTATTGCAGTCAGCAAGGCTGAGACGCCCGCAGCTCCCAAGGCTTCAGAGGATATGAATGACGATGACGGCGGCAGCAGCATTCCCGACAGCGTCCTCGATATGTTTGGAGACTGATATGAAGACGATTAAAGAACTCATCAGGGAGAGCCTCACCGAAGTCGCTGCCACCAGAGATATCAACAGGCAGAACAACATAAGCCGCATATATAAGCAATTTCCGGACCTTAAGGATATTGATGACCAGATCCTGGAAGTACGCAACAGCAGGTTTATAGCTGTTATCGATAAGGACGAGCGCCTGATAAAGAGATTCGACATAGCCGAAGAAGAGCTTCAGGCAAAGCGTGAGAAGATCATAGCCAGGAACAACATAGAACCTGATTTTGACGAAGAGAAGTTTATCTGCGATAAGTGCGAAGATACAGGCTTTACCAAGGGCTCTGACGGCACGGTCAAGGTGTGTTCCTGCAGGAAGAACGAACTCGAGAGCTGCTATGAGCAGAGCGGCATGGCTGATTATTCATCCTACAAGATGAAGAATTACAGAGACGATTATCTCGGTAACGGAGCAGGCCGCAAGAAGCTTAAGAACGAGCTTTTGAAGGTAATGTTAGGCCTTGATGAAGGCGATAACAGATCACCTCTGTGCGTTTTCTCCGCGCCGCCCCAGTCAGGCAAGACTTTCCTTGCGATAGTTGTCTGCAAGACAGCGATCAACCTGGGCAAGAGCGCATATTATGCCAAGTGTGAAGAACTGGCAACATTAGGAACAGATACGCTGGAAGCGCTTAAGCATATCGATTTCCTCATTATCGATGATTTCGCAGATACCGTAACTCTTTACAACAATGTGGGTTCGGTATTGAATACGATCTTGGAAACAAGAGCAGCTTCAGGGCTTAATACCGTGCTCGTTACACCTTTCCCTGTCAGCGAACTGGAGAGAAAGTGTGACATGAGGATCAGCGGCAAGCTCCAGTCTGCAAAGAAGATAACTTCGGAAGGCAGGTAAGATTCTTCCGATGAATGTTCGCTGCGGAACCGATATTGTCGATGTATCAAGGTTTGTAAAGAAAATAGAAGACGGCAACCAGTCTTTTATCAATAAGTGCTTTACGGAATCCGAGATCGAATATTGCAATTCCACCAAGGATCTTAACAGGAAGGCTGAGCATTATGCCGCAAGATATGCCGCCAAGGAAGCGGTAGGCAAGGCGCTCGGCACGGGTCTCATGAGCGAAGGTGTCGGAATGCACGACATCGAAGTTGTTAATGACGGCAGAGGAACACCGGGCGTAAAGCTTACAGGCGGCGCTCTGGATCATGCGAAGGCCCTTGGAATGAGTTCCATCTCGATAAGTCTCTCACATGACGGCGGAGTGGCCATTGCTTATTGCGTGATGCTCGTGGAGAAATAAGGATGAAGAGACGGGATAAGCAGGAAGGCGGCGGAATCTTCAAGATTTTCGAGCGCAAAAAGAAGCCTCAGGTGGGAGGAGAGATCCCGCCCAAGACGATCAGGCACTTAGAGCGACCTGTTAATCTGCCTTTCCTCAAGGATATGGACGAGGGCAAAGAGCAGTACGGCAGCGCCGAAGACATGGAAGAGAAGTGGGGTCTTTCCGGTAAGCAGGCAACATTAGGCGGCGTCAAGAAGAGAAAATTCATAAGCCTTGCGATCGCTGTTGCAGCTTTCATCATTCTCATAGTCGGTGTCTTCTACATTCTCCCTAGAGTTCTGCCTGACCTCTTCAAAGGTACGAACATCGAACTCTTCGTTGAGCCTGTAATCAATCTCGAGTATGAAGACGAGAGCTTCAGGGTAGTAAAAGACAGCACGGTCGCGCTCATGAGCGAGCCGGATCCTTCTACGACGAGAATCGCCGAAGTCCTTTTCAATGAGCCGGTTAAGTATGTCTCTTCAGCCAAGGACGGTTATTGCAAGATCCAGACCATGGACGGTCTCACGGGCTTTGTTAAGGAATCGAGCCTTGTTACGGACACGGATTCGATCGAACCCGATATCCATCAGTTTAAGCTTATAGTATCCGATCCCTCGAAAAACGTCATGACCCACGCGAGCAACGGTACGCTGATCAAGAAGGTGATGATGAATACGGTCCTTTATGCGGACATTAAGAGAGAAGGCGTTTACCAGGTAGCGCTTCCGGGCGGAGACAGCGGATGGATCGGTTCATCCGGCGTTATCGAGCTCTCCACGAGAGCCAAGACGGAAGAGGTATCCAGCCGTTACTTTGTCAGCTCGGTCCTTACCTTTGTTAACAGCAAATACATACAGAACGGCATGTCCATAGACGGCGCTTCGGTCAACGGAGTTGTATATGTAAGTGCCGAGGTAAACGGCATTCAGATCCCGAGAACGATGGAAGAGCAGGCTAAAGCCGGAGTCGAAGTCATTCCCGAACCTGACGCCGTTACGGGTAAGATAATGATCGATCAGATCCTTCCGGGTGACATCCTGTTCCTGTCGAGCCCCAAGGCGTCAGCAGGCGACAAGAAGATCTATGAAATGGCTGTCTGCACTGATACGGGAACGCTCTTTATGATCTCTCCTGCGAGGACCACGGTAAGGCTTCGTAACTTCTCTTCGGGTGATTCGATATGCGAAAGGATCATCACGATAAGGCGAATTTTCAGCACCAAGGCTACGTAACCTAAAAAAGTTTAAATAACACAGTAAAGTGACGTAAAAACTTGTTGCACTATTAAATCGGTTGTGGTATTATTCTTAGGCATTTGAATTCTAACAGGAGGTGTTTGCATGGCTAAGTGTGAAGTTTGCCAGAAAGATATGTTCTTCGGCAGAAAGATTAGAATCACGCGTTCACAGATTTCAAGACGCGCGCTTACTACGCAGCAGGCTAACGTACACAGAGTTAAGGTTGTTGTTGACGGCACCCCCAAGTCAATGAACGTTTGCACACGTTGCCTTCGTTCCGGCAAGGTCGAAAGAGCGTAAGGTTCTGAGCTAAAGTAGTAAATTCAGAGGTTGTCTCATATGAGGCAACCTTTTTCATAAATGATCTGGAGTGAACGAGAAAAAAAGGAACTGCACGACGCAGTTCCTTTTTAAGTCTTAAGTTGTTAACTGAATTACTTCTTAACTTCGATCACGGACTTGCCGCCCATGTAAGGTCTTAATGCCTCAGGGATCCTGATGGAACCGTCTTCGTTCAGGTTGTTCTCTAAGAAGGCGATGAGCATTCTCGGAGGAGCAACGCATGTATTGTTAAGAGTATGAGCAAGGTATGTGCCCTCAGGTCCTCTGATCCTGATCTTAAGGCGTCTTGCCTGAGCATCGCCTAAGTTGGAGCAGGAACCTACTTCGAAATACTTCTTCTGTCTGGGAGACCATGCTTCAACGTCGCAGGACTTAACCTTGAGGTCAGCAAGGTCGCCGGAGCAGCACTCGAGTGTTCTTACGGGAATGTCGAGTGAACGGAAGTAATCTACTGTGTTCTGCCAGAGCTTGTTGTACCATGTCATGGAGTCTTCAGGCTTGCAGACAACGATCATCTCCTGCTTCTCGAACTGGTGAATTCTGTAAACACCGCGCTCCTCGATGCCGTGAGCACCGACTTCCTTACGGAAGCAGGGAGAGTAGGATGTGAGTGTCTGGGGGAGCTTGTCCTCATCCGTGATCGTGTCGATGAACTTACCGATCATGGAGTGCTCGGAAGTGCCGATGAGGTAGAGATCCTCGCCCTCGATCTTGTACATCATGTTCTCCATCTCTGCAAAGCTCATAACGCCCGTAACAACGGAAGATCTGATCATGTAAGGCGGAATGTAGTATGTGAATCCGCGGTCGATCATGAAGTCACGCGCATAGGAGAGGCATGCGGAGTGAAGTCTTGCGATGTCGCCCTTTAAATAATAGAAACCGTTTCCGGATGTTTCTCTTGCCTGGTCGAGCTCGATGCCATCAAGCTTTTCCATGATGTCTACGTGATAGGGAACTTCGAAATCAGGAACGAAGGGCTCACCGAACTTCTCGATCTCTACGTTCTCGGAATCGTCTTTGCCGATCGGAACGGAAGGATCGATGATGTTAGGGATAACGAGCATGATCTTTCTGATCTCTTCTTCGAGCTGGGTCTCCTTCTGGGAGAGAGCTTCGAGCTCGTCAGCCATGTCTGTGACCTGTTTCTTAACTGCTTCTGCTTCGTCCTTTTTGCCCTGAGCCATGAGAGCGCCGATCTGCTTGCTGACCTTGTTGCGGTTAGCTCTTAATGCTTCGGCACGGGTCTTGCTCTCGCGGAATTCCTTATCAAGTTCGATTACCTGATCGACCAGGGGAAGCTTCTCGTCCTGGAACTTGTTTTTGATGTTCTGTTTTACGATGTCCGGATTGGTACGTAAGAATTTAATATCAAGCATGTTGTCACCTCTTATATAAATAACCTACATATTTTATGCTTAGAAGCGGTCAGTTTCAATCTGTCTGGACTGACATATTTCCGTCGTAGTTACCCTTCGGATAACTGAACTTCGGATCCCACAGGATAAATTCATAAATGCCCACGTCGTGGATAGCCTTGATCTGTGAATTTATCTCCCTATAACCGTATTCTATGTAGTTGCCCTTGCCGATGTACGATGCAGTAAATGCCTGCAGATAAGGCCTCATGGCCGTAAAGCCGGGCTGCACATAGATTGAACGGCATTCGTGGAGAACGCTGTAAACGATAAGATAAGGCTCCTTATCGGGTGTCTTGAAGACGTGACCTGCGAGCATCGTTCCCAGTGCGTAGTGGGAAGGATATAACATCGGGCAGCAGGAATCGACACCTGTCATGCCTAATGTGGCGAAGTCCTGACCGATAATGCCTGCGTCCAGTTCGGAGGTTAAGACGATACCGAAGATATCCGCAGATACGGGAATGCCGTAAGTGTCCTGGATCCTGATACGTGCTTCCTGAAGGAATCTGTTTACTGCTTCAGCCTTCGTGGGGGTCTGGCCTTCCTCACCATAGTAAGGCTTAGCCTTGTTCTTGGTGGAGCCTGCGGGGAAACGAACGTAGTCGAACTGGATCTCATCAACACCATGCTCGACGCCTTCCAATGCGATATCTATGAGGTAATCCCAGTTCTCTGAATTGTACGGGCTTAAGAAGGGGTTATTGCCTTCGTTGCTGAATCTTACGACGTTGCCTGAAGAATCGGTGATTGCTCTTTTGGGGAAGTGCTCAGCTGCCAAAGAATCGTTAAAGCATACGACACGGCCGATGACCCTGACGTTGTTTTCGTGGCACTTCTTGATTACCTTGTCGATGTCATATGCATCCCAGACGTAGCCGATCTCTCTGGCTGTCTCGTTTTTGGTCTTGAAAGGGATACCGTATTCCTGCTTGAGATTGATTACGACTGCATTGAGTTCGCTGTTGTTGCAAAGATCGATCGCATAGTCGATGTTAGAGCAGGTTCCGACATATAAGCCCTTAACTTCAAAATGCTCGGGAGTCTTAACGTCAGCTTCGGCGATCTCCGGAAGGGGGCGCCAGTAACTGTCTGCAAGCTCAGATGCAGCAAGCTGTTCCGTGTGATAAACGATCGGCTCTGTATAAGTCGTACTCTCGGAATTGATCGTAACCAGAATGGGAACGCTGACGCCTGTTTCCTCGGAGTTAACTATCCTGATGATCTTAGTGACACCCAAAGTGATCAGAACGACCGCGAGGATCGCAGAAACGGAAAGCAGGATATTAAGCAGCTTTCTGAGCTTTATCATCTCAGCGCTGTCCTGATTTTGGACTCCTGTATTATTGTCATTATTATTTAACATACAGACAATTATACAGACCTGTCCCCAAAAGAACAAATGACATCAAGAAAAGTATACCGACCTGTGATAAAATCAGCTTATAAATAATTGATTTTCGGGTTGGTAGGATATGATCGTTCGCAACTGTTCAGGTGGAATCGTTTTCTCAGGTGACAAGGTTTTGATTGTCAGCAACGATAAGCACGAATGGGGTTTCCCCAAGGGCGCCGTTAAGAGCAGTGCCGATCTCTCCTTATCTGCTTTCGCTAAAGAAAGAGTCAAGATCGAGACAGATGTCGATGCCAAGGTAATAGCTCCGTGCGGCAAGACCAATTATGAATTCTATTCGGTTTCCAGAAGAAAGCCCGTTCACAACAACATCTCATGGTTTGTAATGGAGTCCCTGAGCGAAGAATGCAATGCTTTCCCTGAATCAGGCACGATCGAATGCAAGTTCGTTGAAGTCGCCAAGGCTTTGGACGAGATCACATACAGCCAGGACAAATCCCTTTTGATGATGGCTTATCAGAAGTACAGGGAGAGCATCAAGGATTGAGCCGGAGCATTACATTAAGCAGGATTGGCGATTCCAGGATAGAGGTCAAGAAGTCGGTCTTTATCGGAAGAAGTCTCCATATTTCATCACCTGACGAAGCGGCAGAGTTTTTGGCAGCCGAGCGGAAGAAATATCCCGACGCGAGGCACCTTTGTTATGCGTGGGTCATCGGAGGAGAGAATGCCAGGCAGAAGACCAGCGACGACGGCGAGCCGCAGGGCACTGCAGGGCAGCCGTTGTTAGAGCTCCTTACCTCAAACGGTTTTACGGATACGCTTATCTGCGTCACAAGATATTTCGGAGGCACGCTTCTCGGAACGGGCGGACTTAGAAGAGCTTATTCAGACAGCGGCAGACAGGCGCTCGAAGCTGGCGAACCGGTTACTCTGGTCCCTGCTCTGAAGTGGAGAAGGAACATATCTTATCCTGCTTTCGAGATGTTATCGAGGAAGGCTTCATCTTCAGGCTGGACTCTCGAAAACATCGAATATGGCCAGGATGTTGTTTTCGACATCATCGTTCCGGAAGAATCAGAAAGCGAACTTGTCAGGTATTGTCTTGATCTTACAGGCGGCGCATTGAAGCTGACTGATCCCGAGAGCCTTCTTACTAAAGGCGAGAGAATAGACATTTCCTGACTTGCGAATTAAACCAAAATCGCCCAAAATATTTGGAGCATATAGATTAGACTTAAGCAGAACTGCTTTTAAGAGGAACAGATATGGAGAATCAGAACACAGAGCAGAATATTGAACCGAGAAGAGATTCTGCCGATGAATCAAAGGAAAGGACTTACCGTCATACACTGGTTGTCATGTCGCTGGTTCTTTTGGCATGCGTGTTGTTCTCCGGATTCCAGTCACTTTACATCTTCAGGCTTAATACAGGACTTGAAGGGATAATGTCTTATACGAGGATTTTTAAGAGCAATAGTAATGACGATCAGGGAAGCGCCATTGAATCGATAGCAGAATCTCAAAACAAAGAAGAACTGCCGGCACCCTGGTTCTCGATCGAAGAGGCATCTTCCGTCAACAAACAGAGAATGACGACCGTCGACATCGTTAAGAAGGTAAGTCCTGCGACGGTGCCGATCGCTGTAATAGGCGTGAACGACGGCAAGGAGAACAAGATCGGCTCAGGTACGGGCTTTATCATTAACGAAGACGGATATATAGTCACGAACCAGCATGTTGTGGTCATTACAGACCAGTCCGTAAGTTCATATTATGTTACGGTCATTCTTCCCGATGAAGAGGGTCCGGTAAGGGCAGAGATTGTAGGCAGCGATGCCCAGACTGATATTGCGGTCCTTAAAGTGACTACGGACAAAAAGCTTCCCTGTGTTACCATGGGAGATTCGGATACCCTTCAGGCAGGCGAGCTTGCAATAGTTATAGGAAATGCGATGGGCAAGTTCGATGACTCTGTTACCGTCGGCGTGATCTCCGCTCCTTCCAGAGAGATAACCCGTAACGGCTATTTTGTAGACATCATCCAGACGGATGCTGCGATCAATCCCGGAAACAGCGGCGGCCCGCTTATCAATTCTTTCGGTGAAGTCATAGGAATTACAAATGCCAAGATCGTGACCTCCACGTCAGAGAGCCTAGGCTTTGCCATTCCGGTCAATTCGGTAAAGAGCATCATCGAGAGCATCATCAACTACGGAAAAGTCGTTAACCGTCCGTATCTCGGAGTATCGCTCCAGTATGTTGCCGACGATTCTTATTTTGGTGCCAAGGGAGGCGTATTTGTCGCGGAGATCGTTAAGGACGGTCCTGCAGCCAAGGCCGGCTTCGAATTGGGTGACAAAGTGATCCTCTTTGACGGTGTTGAAATAAAAGAGACCGGTGATATTATTAGAGTGCGTGATTCGCATAAGGTAGGCGATACGATAGAAGTCGTCGTCGAGCGCGACGGTGAAGAGGTCACCCTGACGATGGTCATCGGTGACAGCGCAGACTACTGATAGCGATCGAAAATATTAATTAAGGAAGTATTTCTATGAGCGGAGAAGGCAGAAAGAATTTAGGAACCAAGGTTTTGGCCTGGATACTCATCGGAGCTATGCTCCTGACTTTTGTTTTCGCGATCATAGTCGTACTTGTCCAGCAGTTCAGCATGGGCAATGTGGGCTGATGGTACAGCCCCTTATTACGGTACGTCCTTAATCTGATTTAATCCGTCACTGTTAAACGTATAAGTGTATTCTTCCGCTTTTGACTGGATGAACTGCTGAAGGTTGTTCATTCTGATGAAGCTGTTAACCATGTCATACCATTCCGGATTAGGTGACTCGGAGATGAAGAAGAGAACGTAGAATGTTCCGTCGACTTCAATAAGAGTCTTATCGCCAAACTGTCTCTCGTCAGCAAAGATCCATGAAGCGAGAGCTGGTGCGTATTTATCCTTGTAGATCTGGCTGTCGTGAAGAACCGTCAGCTGTCCTGCCAGGATGTAGTCGTTAAAGCGGTTCTCTATCTCGTTGCAGCTGTCTGCGTCGTCGATATAGTCGAAGATCTCCTGTGAAAGAGCCTGTGTTGCAACTTTATCGGGCGTCATGTCCTCTGCACGGACATCGGCAGAGATGAGGTAGACGTTACGGAGCTTTTCTGACATACGGACTCTGGATACGAATACGATGATGATCGGGAATCCGTTGTCGCCCGCGATGATCGTTCCGTCGCCTTCTTTTCTGGCCTCGTCGAAAAGCCAGTCTCTGATATCGTCGTGTGAGAAGTCTTCATAACGGCAATTGGGGATGAGTGTGGAGTCCTTCTCCTGAAGCGTGTTTTTGTAGACGCCTGAGAAGTAAGGTGCTGCGCAAGATTCAAACTTGGCAGGATCACCTTTCATTGCGTCGAGGATAGCCTGTGCATGAAGATTGGCTGTATCGACGAATGCCTGTTCCCTCTGCTCGTAAGTCATGTTTATGATCTTATAGCTTACGAGATCGTAGATGTTTCTGGACTGGCTGTATGCTTCCTCAGCCTGGTCATCCGTAGCGGAGAGCTGGATAAGCTTCTCGCCGTCAGCGTAGTCATCCGTAAAGTACTTTTTGGCAAGGGTATTGACGATGATCTGCTCATCTACCTGGGTTCCGAATACACCCTTGATATAGGTGTCGAGAGGAACGCCGAGTTCGTCCGCCTTACCCTTAAGCCAGTTGATATATGCGCTTGCACGGGCGAAGTGGGCTTTCTCGATCGAATAGCCCTGTTGCGTGGCATCATCATAGAGGATCTCCATCTTCTGGAAGTCCTGTGCTGTTACATATCTGAAGTAATCTCTGTATGTTGCAAAGCTGTCGTCATCAAGATAAGGCGACAAGAGCTTCTGTTCGGCGTCGGCAGCGAAAAGGTCGACACCTTCGCTTAAGAGTTCGTAATGATACATGAAGCTGAATTCGCCGCTCGAGATGTCTCTGCCGTGAACTGTCAGAGGGCTGATGAACGAAGTGTCCATTCCCGTATCAAGAGCGAAAGTTACGGCTGCTATGATGGTTATCAGCAGCACGCCGAGGACAACAAAGACGATCCCGGCATTTTTCCTGATATTGAACTTCTCCAATGCGGCATCGTTCTTATCAAGATTGATCTCCGTAGGAATTACGGGAATCTCCGGTTCTTTCTTAAGTTTGCTGTTTTTGCTGTCAGGCAGGGCAAGGCGCCTCGGAGCCTTTGCGATGTCAGTTGATTTACCGGTAAGGAGCTCGGGATCGATCTCGGCGAGATCGTTCAGAGTAACGCTCTTTTTGGAGGACTCTGCCGGAGTGTCCATAAAGTCGTCTGTCGGTTTGTTCTCGGAAGATTCCAAGACCTCGGAATATGCAGAAGCCTCGTTAACCTCAGGCTTACGGGCTTTTTTATCGTTATTGTTTTTGTTTTTACCCTTCATATTTTCCCCTTCAAATAAGATACAGGCTAAGGACACTTTACCATAAAAGAAGAAACAACACGGTCAATTTGTGCTATTATTAACACGTTTGTAATCTAAGAATAATAAATTAAGGATATTTATGTGGGGAAAACCTAGTCCAATTCTGAGAGAAAAAAGAGGCACTTTAGCGCTGTTGAAGGAATACTGGCCTCAGTTTCTACTGGCATTTTTGTTTCCGACTCTTACGGTCCTTGCGGCCTTTGCGATCTGCGGGTGCTACCCGTTCGGCGACAGGACGATCCTTACGGTCGACCTGTACCACCAGTACTGTCCTTTCCTTATAGCATTCAGAAATAAGGTCTTATCGGGCGAATCTCTGTTCTACAGCTGGAATGACGGCCTGGGACAGGAATATTACGCAGCCTATGCCAACTATGCTGCAAGCCCGCTTAACATCTTCTCATTGTTCTTTACCGCGAAGACAATGCCGGTATTCATTGAATTCATTACATGTATCCGCGCAGGTCTCGCTTCTTTGTTCATGCTCCTGTTCCTGTCTTCCAACGACAACAGGAGGATTGATAACATCACCGTGGTATTCAGCTCTTCATATGCTCTCTGCGGCTGGTTTATCTCATTTTTCTGGAACATTATGTGGTGCGACGCGGTCGTTCTGCTTCCGCTTATCGCATTGGGTCTTAAGAAACTTCTTGTGGAACGCAAGATCGGCCTTTACACGATCACGCTCGCCATAGCCATTTTGAGCAACTACTATGCAGGCTACTTCCTCTGCCTGTTCATGGTCTTCTTTGCTCCGGCATATTATGTCTGCCTCTTCTCGGCCGAAAAGCCGAAGGGCGATCCCGGCAGGCTTTGTTTTAAGACATTTATCGGTGCGGCTCTCCGCTTTGCTTTTTCGAGCATTCTCGCAGCAGGCGCTTCGGCAGCTCTTACTGTTCCGACATATCTGATCCTCAGGAACTGCTCTGCGACGGGCGATCAGCTTAAGTGGGATTTCGGCCTTCAGAATGACCTTTTCGATTTCTTCGGAAGGCTTATGGTTGCGGCAAATCCGAACATCAGAGACGGCATGGCAAATGTCTACAGCGGCATAGTTATCGTGCTCCTGCTGCCTCTGTTCTTCCTGCTTCCCAAGAGAACGGGGATTAAGCTCAAGCACAAGATCTGCTTTGGACTTCTCCTCGCAGTAATGTATCTGAGCCTTACTAACCGTACGCTCAACTTCATCTGGCACGGATTCCATTTCCCGAACCAGATCCCTTACAGAGAATCGTTCCTCATGAGCTTCCTGCTCGTGTTTATCGGATTTTTGACCATCAGAAGGATCAGAAGCCTTGGCGTGAAATACATCACGGGCGCGGTATTGAGTTCTGCAGCTTTTCTTATCCTTTACGAGAAGTTCGGCTCCGGCAATGAGAGCTATCTCCAGATCGGCGTAACGCTCCTGTTCCTTATAATCCAGGGCGCGGCACTCCATACGGTAAGCAATATCAATGCAAAGAAGAGCGAGTTCTTCTTAGAGACACTCCTTACCGTCACCATGATGATCGAGATGTTTGCCGCATCACTCATTACGATCGGGCTTGTCTGCAAGCACGAAGGCTTCACGAGCTATGCGCCTTACGGCAGAAACCACGTAGCCGTAACTGAGCTTGCAGAGGATATAGAGGGCACCGAAGGCCATATGAACTTCGAGAGAACAGAGCTCTATCCGAACAATGTCTGTGATCTCCAGTCCCTTTACAATGTTAAAGGTCTGTCTATCTTCTCTTCCACGGCAAGAGAGAGCTTTGTCAAATACATGAGAAACTACGGTTTCCATAATAACAATATCAACGGACTTCGAAATGCCGGCCTTACACGAGTTACGGCGACGCTCCTCAATGTAAGGAATCTCGTTGAGATCGATAAGACGCAGGCTGTTCCTGCATTGTTCGAAAAGGAATTCCAGGGAAGAGTCATCAGCTCATGGGGCAACCCTGATGCCTTAAGCGTCGGCTTCATGACAGATCCTGCAGTTATCGACTATGCTCCTGATTACGATAACGATCTTGATGTCTTCTCCAAGACAAATGCATGGGTCAGAAGCATGGGCGCAGAGGATGTATATAAGCCCGTTAAGCTCATTGCGGGTGAGACCTCAGGCCTCATGACGGTAGACAGCGAGAGTTCGGTCATGGCTTTTACTATCTCTAATAACGTACCGAATAACGAGTACTCATTTAACGTTACCATCGAAGATGCCGATATCGGTTCTGATGTCTATCTGTATGCGAACTCGAAGAAGGGCGGAACCGTAACGATCGAGTGCGGTGATACTACGAGGAAATTCGAGATAAGAAGCTTCCAGATCATTACCTGCGGTGTATTTGACGGAACTCCGATCCATGTTTACGTAAAGTATTCCGAATCTCCGAGCTCTAACATCGCTCTGTACGGCTACCAGCTCGACAGGGCAGGCTATGACCACATGCTCGAAAAGCTCTCCGACGAACAGCTTAACGTATCAACTTACGACACGACATCATTGTCAGGCCACATCGATGTTAAGGAAGACGGACTCTTATTCCTGACCATCCCTTATGCAGAAGGCTGGAGCGCTTTAGTTGACGGCGAAAAGGCTGAGATCGTACCCATCCAGGATGCCCTCATGGGGATCAGGCTTAATGCCGGAAGCCACGACATTTCCCTCAAGTACACACCTGCAGGATTTAAGGCCGGCCTTCTCATAAGCATCGTATCGATTGCCTTGATCGCGGGCATTATCCTGGTATCACATATAGCCGGCAAGAAAAAGGAAGACAAGGCTGAAGCAACTGAAACGCCTTCCGGAACCGCAGCAGAAAACGTTCCTGAACAGAACGCAGAAAAGACTGAAAAAGCTCCTGAAGCAAATGCGGCAGAGCCTATCGAAGAAGTGCCGGTTGAGGCTGTGTTGGCTGATCCTGATGATTTTTCCGCTACTTTGGCGGGATTAAAAGATGATTACGATAATAAGGCTGATAACGGCAGTGATCCGGAGGTGGACAATGAATAATGCCAAAGGAAAACTGAGTCAATATCAGGGTGTTTTATTCTGTTTTCTGGCATCTGTACTGATCGCCGTGCTTGCTTTTTATGCAGGCCTTAAGATCGAGCCCGGCAAGATCCTTCCCACGGGCATTACGATGCGTTCAGGCCTTATGAGCGAGAATATCGTTTACGGAATCGACCTTGCTCTCGACGACATTAATCTGATCAGGGCAGGGAATACCGGTTCTGATCTGTGGAGGCTTCTGACTTTCGTTCACTTGGACCTGTTCTTTTATCTGGCTCTGATCCTTCCGCAGGCAGCTGCCAGGACAGTCCTTATGGCAGGTTATTTCGTAAGATTCGGACTTTGCGCTGCTGCCATGTATTACTTCATGTCAGAGCACGTAAAGCTTTCTAAAATGTTATCCGGCCTTCTGGCTGTAATGTTTGCTTTCTCCACCCAGGTGGTCTTTACGGCACAGCTCGCAGAGATAATGAACATGTCCATAATGATGCCTGTCCTTATGTCAGCCGTCGATTCTTACTATAAGAAGCGGACATGGAAGTCATTCTCGCTTGTCTGCTTTGCTTCTTTCTGCCTGGGCGCTACAGGCGGATACGGAATCCTTACGGGAATCCCTGCGGTTATCCTTATCAGCCTCTTAATGTCCTTCGGACTTTACCAGACATTTAAGATGGCCTTCTCATCCTGGGCTAAAGTATTGGGCAGCATCCTTACGGGTCTTATCCTTACGGCTGCTTTCTCTGTTCCCGGCCTCTATGCGATGACGTTCGATGTAAACGTCTCGGAAAGTTTCTCCAAGGCTAAGGTTTCCTATACTGTATATGATATTTTCAGAGGCATGTTCCTGCTCCGTTCCGGCGGCATGGTCATGAATTCCGCCCCTGTTGTCTATGTGGGAATCCTTACCGTCGTTGCAATTATCGCATTTGCCTTAAATGAGTCCATCCCCGTAAGACTTAAGGTCGCATCGGCAGTTATCACGGCTGTTTTCTATATTTCCTGCTGCTCTTCATTCGTAAACGAGACAGTAAGCATTTTCGGAGCAGCTCCGGTCATCATGTCCTCGAGGCTTATATGCCTTGGCGTCCTGATATTCTTCATCGCCGGAATCGGCCTTAAGAACATCAAGACACTGACACGCGGCGAGTTCATAGCAACAGCCCTTATCCCGGCAGCTTTCCTGGTCGTTGCAAATAATTCGACGGCAGGCACGACTCTTGCCGCTCCGATCCTTGTGACAACATTCCTTGCGGTAATCCTCGATTCCTGCCTGGTCTATGCATTGGCAAAAGAGAAGCTCACCAACAAGGCCAAGATAGCGGCCACAATTGTTATCTGCGCCTTTGTAGGCATCAATGCGTCGTTCATAATGTTCAACAACACGATCACTAAGCCTACCGTGGAAAAGTATTTCGTGCCCGAGTACGGTGACAGCGAGGCGCAGACCCTTATATTCGACAGCGATTTTGATCTGCCTGCATTAAACGGCGGTGAGAAGTATCAGCTGGTTACGACCGATCTCGGCATTTTCGAATTCGAAGAATCTGCCATCGACGGGATCAATTTCCTCGCAAACAGCATCAATGGCGAAGAACTCTTCGAAGAGATATACATAACACCTTCAAATGAAGAAGATGAACTCATTATCAAAGGTTCTGACAGATACGGCCTTGATGTAGGCACGACGGTTTTCAAATTCGATCCGTTTGATGTTCAGGCAGGAGAGAAGCTCTTCATATACTGTACGGCCATCGAGGGTGCTTCAGTTAAGATCGAGTCTTCTGACGGCATCAGCGAGAAGTCATTCACAGGTCCTTTCCTTACGGCTCTGGATGTAACAGCCGGCGAGGTTAGCCTGGAGTTTACGGTAAGTTCCGAGGGCGAGGAGATCTGCTATATCGCTTTGTATAAGCTCAACGAAGATGCTTATAACGGCATTAAGCAGCTGTCAGGCGATGCATCTTCATCGAAGTTCACGATCGTCACAAAGGCTCTTCGGGGCACAAACACGCTTGTTTTGCCTTATTCATATGATGATACGAAAGTAAAGATCGGCGGAGTATACTGCAACACATTCGAATTCTCCGGCAAGCTTGCCTGCACATTCGAATGCAATGGGGAGGATAATATGGAAGTCACAGTCGAGCGAAGGGATTCCGGAATAGTACCCGGTGTCCTTATAAGCGTTGTTGCCGCTCTGTGCTTTATCGCAATTCCCGTATCCCAAATGTATAATAAAAAGAAGACAGTATCCGGCGAAGGAAACACCACGAATGATAAGTAAGAAGATCACAGACGGCACGGAATTCGTTGTATTTGACATGGAATGGAATCAGCCGATGCCGGGGAAAGAATATCCCTTTGACGTAAGCAGGCTGACCGGTGAGATCATCGAGATCGGCGCATTGAAGTATGTATACGATAACGGCGAGTTATTGTATAAGGACTCTTTCTCTGCAGATATCGTACCGGTCAAGTACACTAAGCTTCATTACCACGTAAAGAAGGTTACCCATAAGAAGAATGCGGATCTCCTTAACGGAGAACCGTTTAAGGATGTATATACGAGATTTCGAAAATTCTGCGGAGACGCCATTCTTGTCGGCTGGGGCAGTTCTGACCCCTCCATGCTTAAGATGAACCTCGAGTTCTTTGAAATGGATTCCAAGCTTGGAATGTTTTTCCTGGATCTCCAGCCGATTTTCTCGCTCTTTGCAGGTCTTCAGGGAACGCAGAGAAGTGTAGAGGCAGCGGTAGATTTTTATAATATAGATAAAAATGAATTCTTCCACAGTGCTACCGCAGACGCCCATTACACCGGCGCGGTATTTGAGGAGATCTTTAAGCATAACAAGCCCTCTGAAGTAATATCTGCCATCTCGAGTTCTTCGATCGATCCGGATATTCCCTCTGATTTCAGCTTTGTGGGACCTGAATGCCTTGACAGCATCAGTGCATTTGCGACGTCAAAGAATTTCATGACCAACTGTCCGCTTTGCGGAACCAGGCTCTCGGTCAAGATCCCGAGTTTCCGTATCCGCAAGTCCCAGTATGCTCTGCTCGAATGCAGGGAGCACGGTGAGCTCTTCTCCAGAACAAGGGTTAAGAAGAACAGGGCAGGCAATCACTATGCCGCATCCGTTATGCGCTTTGCCACACAGAACGATTATTGGCTCGTAGCTTCTAAAAAAGAAGAATTCGATAAATACGGAGAGAAGGGTAAGCCCGTCGAAAAAGTTGAGGAAGATGTGAACGAAACATAGTTTGTAAACAAAATGTTAACAAACTATGTAAAAATAGTTAGCAAAATTCGAATTTTCTGTTGAAATTTGAATTCATATGTCATAAAATAGGCTCAGATAATTAGGTGAATTGTGCGGGGTATTCCCGCCGGACACAGTAAAATAAGTAACTTAAGACCATAATGAAGGAAGGTGCTTCTTATGATTAAAAGATTAACTAAGTCAAAGAAGAGCAAGAAGGGCGCAATTCTTGTCATCGTTGTTCTCATCCTGGCACTCGCAATGATCTTCATTGCATCTGCTATGATGCTCACACAGGCAACAAGACGCCGTCTGTATTCAAGTTCAATGAATAGCCAGGCTCGACTTACTGTTACGGCAGCTTCGGAAGTTTTTTTAGAGGCTCTTAAGACTCAGGAAATTACAGATACACAGCTCGACGCTATTCTTGGCGCTCATGCAACCCGCACGGCTAATGACGCTGATAAGGCAAGAATGGTTGTTGATAATGTGCCCGGCATGGGAAATACCGCTGACAACTGCACCTACATCGATATTTACAAAGATGACAACTATGCCACGAATAAGAAGATAAAGATCGACTTTACAACTGTTATCGGTGAAGAGAGAGAGAACATTCAGGTTATTCTCCAGGCAAGAGACATCTCTCCTTCTTATACAGGACGATTCTCCAATCAGATCGAACTCGGTAAGAGCGTATCAAAGGAGCAGCTGCGTTTTACTGAAGGCGTAGGTATGATCGCTCCTGCTTATTTGAATGAATTAGCTACTGCTAATGCAAGCATATCCAATCCCGACGATAAGCTCTATGTTGACGATAATACAGTCCTCATCAGAGGCAGCGCTTCAGAGCAGGCTTCCAGTGCTATTTTCTATTCGGACGTAGTTTACTACAGCGGCAGCCCTTACATCGGAGGCGGCAACACTTATAACGGAAGAATCGTTCTCTTAGACGGTTCATATTTTACGGAGTATTCAAGCGGTACTAAGTTTAACGGCGATATCTATTTCATCGGTAAGGATCATAACGATGTCGGCTTTAAGAGTGTAACTGCCAGCACAGGTACATTTAATACAAAGAATTTCATTTTCTCAAACAGAAACGTTATTGACAGCAATGTTAACACTAATAATGATGCACCTACGGCTTATAAGAGTATTCTTACTAAGACAGGTGTTAAGTGTTATATTGTCGACGCTGCCGGTGCTGCTGTTTCTTCCTTTACAGCAACCTATAAAAACAATGGTACCAGAACGGATTTCTCCAGCGAAATCACGAACTATGGTGCTGATCTCGGTTCTAACAGCAGCAATACTGCTGAGCAGAATAAGAGAAACGAAATCAACCACATGATAAAAACTTACAGAGCATATAAGTATGATTCAGAGCCGTTCCCTTCGAACGTTGCAACTCAGGTATTTAATTCTATTAATGCTGACGGTCTTACGATCCATTATGACGGCGGCACTACAGTAACTGATGATTACGCTTATGGAAAGAACGGCAAAGTCTATAAGAAGGGTGACAAGATCAAGGATGGCGGAGATGATATTATTCAGAACCCGCTGACAAAAACGCACCCCAGTAATGCAACAACGATCGACCTGTCAAAATTGAGTAATCTGGACTCAACATATTCCGCCAGCGATGGAACTACATCAACTGACAGAATCATCGGTTTACCTGCAGGCAATTACTATGTCACCGGCAGTTCTCCGGTTACATCTGCTGACAAGATCACTCCAGGTCCTTATGTAATTTGTATCAACGGATCAAACGCAGGAAGTTACCGTTTCTGGTTCTCCGGCACTACTCATAAAATGGATATGGTTGTCTTTGCAGTATATGGAGCTAACAATGTAGCACCTCAGCCCGCGATATTCATTCTTGAGAATAATGCTAATCTCTATATTACTTCTGACGACCAGTTTGCTAAAACAAGCTATCTGGCCAGCGCCGGATTCATCTCGATCAAGCGTAACGGAAAGGACACTCCTAAGTTGATCGGTCAGTATATTCAGAAGACTCCGTCCGCTAATGAGGATACAGATTGGGGCAATGCATTTAACGGTATCAGCTACTCCGAATACTACAGGCCTAAATTCGATAATGTAAATCATAAGGATGTATCTCCGAAGCCTGCGATTTATGTTTTCGGAGTCTCGAGTAATACGATCATGCTCGGAAACGCATCAAAGATCGAGGCATATATGGGACTTTATTCCGGCGGTAAATTCGCAAGCCCTTCCAACGGTAACGCAAAGACTCAGATCTACGGAAGACTTGAAGCAGACGGCATGGAATTGAAGACCGGTGGTAAATACTGTATGCCTTACTGTCCGGCACCGTCAAAGGTAAGCACTCTGCCTGATGTAAGACCTGCTGAATCCAAGTATCAGGTATGCGACCTTATCTACTACTATTAATCAAACGGTTGATGGTTAACAACAATTAAAAAGAAAGGCTGTCAAATGACAGCCTTTTTTTTTGAGATGAAGAGAATTACTCTAAGACCAAAAGATCAGCAAGATAGATTACATCTTCAGCAATGGAATCTGATGACTGATATGATATTCCGGAATCAAGACTAACATTAACTCCATACTCATCAATACTATCCTGGTCGGCAATTATGATTTCTGTCTTACGTGACAAGCTGAGCAGATCATCATAAAGAGGATTTGTCTTGTCCAAAAGTCTGGTTCCCTTATCTACAAGGTAAACAACGATGGAACTGTTGTAAGAATTACATAAGCCGGCAAGAAAAGTCTTCAGCAGATGCCTTCCGAAGTCAGAATCCGTTGAATAGTAATCATGTTTTATGAGTACATATTTAGACAGATTCTCATCGTCAGTCTTATCCGGCAACACATCGATCACTGTGTTATCAGACATCTGATCTAACTCTGCATTTGAATAATCAAGACTGTTTCTTGGATTGCTGTTCATCAAAATCCCTCCCGTCAGAAGATAAGAATCTCATAGAACGCTGAATAGAATTCTTACTTGTTCCCCATGGCTTATCCGTATTTCTGTAATCGAATTTCAGTGTGAAGTATTCGACATCAGAAATCAGGGAATCGAAAGTCTCTTTGTTGTTTGCATAGAGTGCTTCCACAAAATCGGAAGCTTCATTCTGGGAAAGCTTTGCGGCCTGCCTTAATAATAAGACGGTATGCGGGAGACAATGGAATTCTGCGTTTAAGAACTTTTCCTTAAAGTCCTTGTCATGAGAGAACATCCAGCAGATAACTTCAACATAGTGTCCCATAGCATCATTAAGATTGTCGCAGATAGGGCAGAGGTTGATCCTCTTCTCGATAAGATCTGCGACGTTGTTGAGCTTTTGCTTATACTCCGTGGTTCTGCCTTTTATGAGTCCGGCCTTTGCCGGAATGGCAGCTTTGAGCTTGGGGTTAAGATCCTCGTCAAAATCCTTAAGATGAGTGTGCATGACAAGACCCAGGCCCAGTCTGTTAGTTACGGCCTTATTGAGTTTTCCCATGTGAACAGGGCAGAAGCCTGTCTTATTGGTGATCTTACGGGTATCAGGTTCCATGAGAGAAGGTCCCAGATAATACTCGAGATAGTTATTCTCGGCCTTATCGCGAAGCCTGCATATCGGGCAGCCGCAACGCTCGTTGTATGCGTCATTAACAGGGATCATGTATATCTTTTCCATTTTATCCTCCGGAATTATGGCTTAGGCAAATGCATCAGGCGGTTAGCCCTGACATTTACGCCATTCATTGTAATAGATGTAAATTCCTCAACGGCATTGCCGACCTTTTGCTGTGCAGTCTCGAGCACCTTCTGTGCGTCATAGCCGTAATAAAGCGCCAGGTCTAGGCTGATCATAACGCCGAAAGTCTGTTTCTCAGTCTTAAATGAAGTAACTTCCGCAAATCCCGGCACATCCTTTAAAACGATCTTGATCAGATCGAGGATGGCTTCGTCGGAAATAGAATACGAACCGAGTGAAGAGAAAGTAGGCCTTACGACTGTTCTGTCAGAATCGGGTGCAAGGGGAGTAACTCCACGCTCACGGTCGAATCTCTGTCTTAATTTGCTGAAAGGATCCGAAAAGTAACCCGAGAACTCATGCTTGATCTCCATGCTCGGAACCGGGATCGTATGCATACCTTCAGTGACTCTGGTAGTACGGGCAAGCCGTCGCTCTTCTTCAGTCGAGACATCTTCGATCCTGATAAGCATCGAAGGCTGGTTGAGCCATAAGTTCTCACAAATCTTACTGAGCATCGAATCTGAAGTGCCGAGGATCATCAGAGCCCTCGGCATTGATTCGATCAGGGCACGGCGCATTACTTCAGATCTTGTAGGATCGACAAAGATAGCCTGCCTGACGGATTCCATCTTGGTGGGTGCCTTTTTGGCAGAAGTGCCTGCAACAATACGGCTTCCGTTGATAAGGAGACCGTCATCTATTATGTAATAAATATTATTATCTCTGGCTACTTTGATCGCACGGGTGCTCTTACCTGTGCCGGACGGGCCGACAAAGGCAATTATGGCAATATTGGACAAGACCTCGCGCGTTAACTGTTCGCTCGACAGTATCAGCTCGAGATTCCGTTCAAAGCTCTGCGAAGGGTATTCAGAATTAAGATTCTGATTTGATGGATTTGACCTGTCGAATCTTTTGAGCGTTCCCTTGAATTCAGACAACAAAGTCTTCCGCGCTACGGGAGCGCTTTGTGTCTGGTTCTGCTCTTGTTTTAATTCGTCATGGTTGTCCAATTCTAAAGTCCTTTAACCGTTCCAGTTATGGAAGACTTCCTGGATATCCTCGTTCTCATCCATCATGTCAAGCATCTTTTCGAGCTGCGCGACCGCATCAGGATCAGTAACCTCTGCGGAAGTGATCGCAACCGGACCGACTGTTGAATCCGCGATCTCATAATTCTTAGCTTCAATAGCATTGCGGACATCGTAATAGTCAGCTGTTGTTGTTGAGATGATGTAGTATTCGTCATCGGAATCGAAATCAGATGCGCCGCAGTCGAGAGCATCCGTCATTACCTGATCCTCATCTTCATATTCTTCTTTGGAAATAAGGATTGTACCCTTCTCGTTGAAAAGGAAGGATACCGAACCGTCAACACCCAGGTTGCCGCCGTTCTTATCGAAGATGTGTCTTAAATCTGCAGCCGTACGGTTACGGTTATTGGTCAAAGTCTTGACCATGATGGCAACGCCGGCAGGACCATAACCTTCATATGTGATCTCTTCATAATCGTCGCCTTCACCGGCTTCAGCAGCCTTCTTGATGGCGCGGTTGATATTGTCATTAGGCATATTGGCAGCCTTAGCCTTTGCCACAACTGCCTTAAGTCTTGAGTTGCCATCAGGGTCAGGACCTCCGGCCTTAACTGCTACAGCTATCTCTTTGGCAATTTTAGTAAATACAGCTCCCTTAGCTGCATCTGATGCCTCTTTTTTCCTTCTGATGTTGCTCCATTTAGAATGACCTGACATTAACATTCCTCCAGATGTATACTTATTTATATAATCAAATATTATACAATCTTTTCACGGAGATACAAAACACCAATTGCCGAAGAGAGGCGTGTAACGGCTCCGACACACGATTGTCAAATATCTTTTTTGTGCAATTTGTCTTTTAAACTTGTTATTTACTCAATTCTGTTGTATAGTTCTAACATCTATGCTTGGGCGAAGTGCGCCTGTCTGTTTTGTGTGCATTACTTGAGTGTAAATTCTTTTAGACTTGTCGGGAGGGTTCGATGAAGAGATTAGGTGATATTCTGGTCGAGAGCGGCTTCCTAAATGCTACCGAACTTGCAGAAGTACTAAGTGTTCAGAAAGAAACCGGAAAACGTCTTGGTGAAGTTATCGTAGAGAGCGGTCTCATGTCGGAATTCGACATCTTGAGGGCGGTTTCCAGCCAGTACAATTATCCGATCATTGATCTGTCGGGTATTGACGTAGATCCTAAGGCAACGGCTTTATTAACACAAAAATTCTGTGAAGACAACGTTGTATTCCCGATTGGCTTTGATGGTGACAGTCTTGTTGTTGCTATCGATGACCCGATGAATATTACTATTGAAGATGAGCTTCAGTTCCAGACCGGATATCAGATATCACTGATGCTCGCAACTCATACATCCATAGTTGATGCCATTAAAGTTCATTATGGAAGAGAGAATGCCAACAAGGCAGCTGAAGAGCTTGGTACAAGCCTTGCTAATGACTCACTTGATGACGATAACGAACTTTCCGAAGCAGTTAACAGCGCTCCGGTAGTTAAGCTCGTTAACTCAATGATCGATTACGCTATCCGTTCAGGTTCATCAGATATCCATATCGAACCTCTCGAAGACCGAGTAAGAGTCCGTATCAGAATCGACGGTGTCATGCAGGAAGTAATGAGCAACCCTATTTCCGCAAAGGACGCCATCACAACAAGAATCAAGATCCTCGGTGGTATGAACATCGCCGAGAAGCGTATCCCTCAGGACGGCCGTATCACAACAGTTATCAACGGTGAGGACGTGGACATGCGTGTATCCATCCTTCCCTGCGTTACAGGTGAGAAGACCGTTATCCGTATTCTTGCTAAGAATGACGCTAACTTAAACAGAAAATATTTAGGAATCAGTGACCGTAATAATGAGATGATCGATAAGATGATCAAGGTTCCTCAGGGAATCGTTCTTATCTCAGGTCCTACAGGTTCAGGTAAGACAACAACGCTTTATACACTTCTTTCAGAAAAGAATACTGATGAAGTTAATATCATTACAGTTGAGGACCCTGTAGAAATCAGGATCCCGGGACTCAACCAGTGCCAGGTTAATGTTAAGGCCGGAATGACATTCGCAAGCGGTCTCCGTTCCATCTTGCGTCAGGACCCTGATATTATCCTCGTCGGTGAGATCCGTGACGGTGAGACTGCTGAGATCGCTATGAGAGCCGCAATCACCGGACACCTCGTATTCAGTACAATCCACACGAACGATGCTGTATCTTCTATCAACCGTCTCGTCGACATGGGTCTGGAGCCTTACATGGTATCCTCCGCTCTGGTCGGCGTTGTATCCCAGCGTCTTGTTCGCCGTATCTGCACAAACTGCAGAGAATCTTATGATCCCGATATCAACGATAAGCAGTATCTGAGACTCGATGAGGGTCAGAAGCTCTATCGTGGTAAGGGTTGCACAGAGTGTAACGAGAAGGGTTATAAGGGACGTATTGCCATCCATGAGATCGTTATCATTACGATGAAGATGAAGGCTTTGCTTGAGAAGAGAGCAAGCGAAGATGAAATGCGCGCACTCGCCATCACTGAAGGTACACAGATGCTTCAGGATTCCGCAAGAGACCTCGTATTAGAAGGTATTACGACGGTCAGCGAGCTTAACAGAGTAGCTTACACGATTGACTGATAAGGAGGTTTTTAGACGTGGAAGGATTTAGTTTATCGATCGAATCGATTTTGGCTGAATCGGTAAGAATGGGGGCATCCGATACCCATATTACGGTTGGATTGCCGCCAATGATTCGTGTAGACGGTATGTTGATGCCGTTGGGCAATCAGCCGCTTACAGCTGCAGATACTGAGTATCTTTGTAAGTCCATGATCGACAAGTCAAGACAGCAGTATCTGAACGAGAGAGGTGAGATCGACTTCTCTTACATTGTTGAGAACTTCAGCCGTTTCAGATGTAATGTATTCAAGCAGCGTGGTACTTATGCACTTGCTGCAAGAACGATTACAAATGAGATTCCTACATGTGAACAGTTGGGACTCCCTAACATTTTTAAGGATCTCGTTATGAAGCCGAGAGGACTTATCCTCGTTACAGGTCCTACGGGTTCAGGTAAGTCAACAACTCTTGCTGCCATGATCGGACATGTAAACATGAGCAAGAAGTGCCATATCCTTACTCTTGAGGAACCTATCGAGTATCTCCATATGCACGGAGAAGCTATGATCAACCAGAGAGAAATTCATGAGGATACACTTTCATTCGCTAACGCTCTTAGAGCTGCTCTCCGTGAGGACCCGGATATCATCCTCGTCGGAGAAATGCGTGACCTCGATACAATTTCCACTGCTATTACCGCAGCCGAAACAGGACACTTGGTTCTTTCAACACTCCATACGTCCTCAGCTGCCGATACAGTTAACCGTATCATCGACGTTTATCCGCCGCATCAGCAGGATCAGATCAGAGTTCAGCTCGCTACTTGTCTTGTAGCCGTTATCTGTCAGACACTCGTACAGAGAATCGGCGGAGGCAGATGCGCTGCTTTCGAGATCATGATCTCCAACGATGCTATCAAGAACAATATCCGTGAAGGTAAGACATACCAGATCGACTCTACGATCGCTACGAGCCTTCAGCAGGGTATGTGCCCTCTTGATTTCTATCTTGCAGAGCTTGTTAAGCGCAACATGATCACAAGAGATACTGCACTTCAGAGATGCAGAATTCCCGAAGATCTTAAGCGTTTCATCAATAATGCAGGTCAGACGAACAGCCCGTTGTTCGGCGATCTGGAGTTTGCCTGATACAGGCGCCAAAAAAGAAATCTGTTTAGAGGAGGGAAATATTAGATGGCTAATTTCAGATATCAAGTTATCGATTCTAACGGTAAAATGTCTGAAGGCATAGTCGAAGCTACTTCTATTGGAGAGGCGTCCAGAAAACTGAAGGCCGATGGAAAGTACATTGCCAGCTTGTCATTAGATAAGGGCAAGAGCATCTTGAACATGGAAATCGGCAGTCCTAAGCTCAAGTCTCAGGATCTCGTAATCATTTCCAGACAGCTCGCTTCACTTTTGTCCGCAGGTATTACCGTAGTCAGATCACTCGATATGCTTTATCAGCAGCTTGAATCCAAGAAGGCTAAGAAGTGTATCGGTGAGATTTATGAATCGGTTCAGAGTGGTCGCTCACTATCTGAAGCTTTTAAGGAACAGAGAGGCGTCATTCCGAACATCATGATCAGTATGATCGCAGCAGGTGAAGAATCCGGCCGACTCGATGAGGTTATGGAAAGACTTGCTGAACACTTTGCAAAGGATGCAAAACTCAAGAACAAGATCTCTTCTGCAATGGTATATCCTAAGATCCTTGCAGGTCTCACATTCGCAGTCAGCTTTGGTTTGCTCACATTCCTCGTACCTAAGATCGGCGACGTTATCGTAGATCTCGGCGGTGAATTGCCTGCATTGACCAAAGGATTGCTTAAGCTTTCTGATTCACTCAGACATTACTGGTATATCTACATTGCAGTATTCGGACTTTTAGTTTACGGTTTCACACTTTGGAAGAATTCCGATAAGGGTTCTGAGACATGGTCAAAGATCATGCTCAAGATGCCTGTTGTCGGAAGAGCAACAAGAATGAATGCTTCTGCAAGATTTACAAGAACTGTTGCCACACTTCTTAAGTCAGGTATTTCTGTCCTTCAAGCCGTAGAGATTACCGAGAAGTCTTTGGATAACGTAATTCTTCAGAAAAAACTTGCCCAGGCACGTATCGAGATCAGAAAGGGTACATCTCTTTCGAGATCCATCAGAGATATTACTGAATTCCCTCCTATGATCTATGCGATGGTATCGATCGGTGAGGAATCCGGTACTTTGGATACGATCTTGACAAAGGCAGCTGATTATTTCGAAGACGAGGCCGATGCAGCTACAGCTAAGATGGTTTCTGCATTAGAGCCTGTTATGATCATCATCATGGCCGTCATCGTCGGTGTTGTTGTAGGCGGTATCGCAATGCCTATCTTCACAATGGCTCAGTGGATCATGTAATCCCCGCAAGGTTTGAAAGGAGAAAATAAATGGATTTTTCATTAGGTAGAGGATCAAATGAACTGGTAATCGATTGCTCCAGCTCCGATCTTAAAGTAGCTGTCGGGAATTACAATTCCAAGACAGGAAATATCACAATTGAAAAGATGGGCGTTGTACCTTTGGAAGGTGACGCTATCAACGATGGTGCAGTTGCCGATTCCTTCGGTATCGTAATGGCACTTAAGCATGCTTTGGCAAGACTCGACATCAGAATGAAGAGCTGCATCCTCACAACTGAAGGTGCTTTCGTTCACAGCAGAGACTTAGAGCTCCCTGTAGTTAAGGAAGACCAGCTCAAGGACATGGTTAAGTACGAGATCTTGGGCCAGGGCTCCAACAGAGATATGTCTATCGACTATCTCGTTTACGGAACAACAAAGGATGCTGAGACAAACGCTGATAAGATCCAGGTAAGAGCAACAGCTATTCCTACAGATGTTATCAAGGATTATCGCGAATTCCTTAAGAACATGGATCTTAACCCCGTAGCTCTTGACGTTAACCCCAACGCTGTAAGAAAGCTTTTCGAGCAGGGTATCGTTAACGGTAACGTTAATATCAAGCAGTCAACGATCCTTTTGATCGAGCTCTCAAGCAAGACGACTACTGTTACAGTTCTTGATAAGGGTTTCCCGGTTCTTTCCAGAAGACTCCAGTTCGGTCATGCTAATATCAGACAAGTTGCTGATTCTGTTAAGAAACTTCAGAGCGGCAGCCAGCAGTCCTCCTTGGCAAGAAGACTTAACATCACAACATCGGATGCTGATGCCGGCGTACCGATCGAGGATATTGATGTTTGGAACGAGACTGTTGCAGAGACACCGGCCCTCCAGAGTGCTGTTAATGCATATTTCAAGAGCCTTGTTGATGCAGTTTCACGTACAGCTCAGTTCTCTATCGCCAAGTATCACATCGATGCTATCAGCACATGCTTCCTTTATGGTTCAGGTGCCGGTTATAAGAAGATTGATAAAGAACTTGCGCGTCAGCTTGGTACGCAGGTCGAGATTCTCAAGTCTCTTAGCACTGTAAATGGTCCTAAGGATTTTGTACTCGGTCAGTTTGTAAATTGTTGTGGCGCTTTGATTCGTCACGATTAAGGAGGGGTACACTTTATGGCTAAGGTTAATGGAGTTAGCAAAAAGTTATTAGCAAAGAAGGATATGAACTTCTTTGCGGAGTTCACGGCTAATGCCGCAAAGGCTGCGAGAATGTTGGGTTATGCTGTTGCAGCAGGTATCCTGGTTGTTTTCGTAGTACTTGCATTTATCGTTGCATTCTTTATTAGAAATAGTCTTATTAAGAATGACATCAGGAATTTGGAGAATCTCCTTGCAAGCCCTCAGTATGCTACTCTCGAGGACGAGTACAAGCAGCTGAAGGAACAGCTCAATGAGATGACTAACTACAACTATGCTCTCACAGAAATGAGAAAGGCTGTAGATTCAATTGATCCTGCTCCTACAGATCTTCCTGATGTAATTGCTAAGTGCATTCCCAGTGATTCATTCATCTCGAGCTATTCAATTGACAAATCAACATTGACATTTACAGGTTATTCTTTCACTTACTATAGCCCTGTAGAAATGGTCAACATGTTGAACGAGAAGGATGTTTTCTCAACAAGACCTTCCATTTCGACTGCCAGAGTCGTAAAAGAGATAGACAATGTTGAGGAAATGTTAAAGGAAGGCAAGGTTGAGGCCATCAACAATTACTATGCATTCGAAGTAACCGGATTATTGGTAAGCAATGTTCATGTATCTATCACACGCTTACAGGATGGCGTAGATTCAAAAGTAATGCTTGGCGGTATTGAGACACAGACTGTAAGGGCAGGCTCTTCCTATACAATCTCCGACATCACGGAAATCACATATGCTGGCGTTAAGTACAAGCTTTCCAGAATTCTTGTTAACGGAGTTCAGGTTGAGGAAGGCAGCTTTGCTGAAGTTATGGCGAACGGTCAGTTCACTGACGTTCCCAGCGGCAATGACGAAGTTCAGTTGTACTATACTGTAGCTCCGGCTGAAGGCTGATAGTAAGGGAGGAAATACGATGAGTAATCTTACAGCAAGAGAAAAAGGATTCATGTATGTAATCACACTGTTGATCATTGTGGTTCTTAGCTATTTCTTCGGAATTAGAACACTTAATGACAAGTATGATGAATACAAGCAGCAGTTAGCTGCATTAGAAGAGAGAAAGGCTTATCTTGAACAGATCAAAGCCAACAATGCCAGCATGACAACTGAGATCAAGGCTCTCAAAGAGCAGTGCGAAAAGCTCGAGCTCTCTTTCATCGATAAAGTTGAAGCAGAGTGTGTTGAGCAGTATGTTCTCAAGATGTTTGAGACTGAGGGCTGCCCTTACCTTATCAGCGTAACAACAAGTGACGTTGGTATGCCTGCGATTTCTTATCCTGACGGATCTGTTTCTCCCGACGGATTGGTTTGTGCTCAGGTAGAAGTTTCTTATTCTTCTACTGACGGATACACAGTAACTCAGTTCAACAGAGAACCGGATTTCACATCCAAGGCAAAAGAACCTGTTGAGACGACTATTAAGGACTTAATGGGCAAGATGGGAAAAGAACCTTACAATGAGCGTAAAGGTTATGAACAGTTCATCAGCGCACTTAAGAAGATCAATGCCGAGAATCCTGATTGCATTAAAGTTGACTATATAAGTGTCGCTGACAATAATGGCATTTTGGTTCTTAATGCGACCATCAGCTTCTATGGTGCAAACCTCAGAAACAGACTTTCTGTTGATAATAACAAGGCCGGATACACATACTGGCAGGGCGAGACTAATGTCGATACAAAGGGCGGAATGATCGGATTCCCTTATGTCTGCGATAATGAAGACAGCTTGTGGTATGGTGTCACCAACATGCAGTTCGATCCTAATACCAATAAGCCTTTCGCTCCTTACTGGGCAAATGCTGCTTTCAGAAAGGCATATAGCGACAGCGGAAACGACATTAAGAAGCTTATCGGATTTGGTGCTCCGAAGAAGACTGAGGAGGCTCCGGCAACTTAAGGAATAAATTGTGACAAAAAAATGAAAAACTTTGAAAAAAGTGTTGCAATTGTTCATATTAGCTTGTATAATCAGGCTACAAACTCAAAAACTTACAGGAGGAATCTAAAATGAAGAAGATTCAGAAGTCAAAGAAGGGTTTCACCCTCGTAGAAATGGTACTCGTTATTGCTATCATCGTTATCCTTGCAGCAGTTCTCGTTCTTGGTATCGGTGCTTACCTCAAGAAGGCTAGAGCAGCAGCAAGCTCAGTTAAGGAGCACAACAGCTCTGTTGAGGTTGTTAACAAGGCAATTGATGACGTTCTCTAATATCTAATTTAGTAGAACTGATTGCTAACTGATTAAGCAATAATAGTAGCGGAGAGCATAGCTCTCCGCTATTTTTATCATTTGTTAATTAATTATGAAATATTTTAACAAATTATTAACTTTAGAGTTGAAATTTGCCAATAAGTCAGTATAATACAAATAAGGAAGTATCAGATTAAACCTTATTTTGGAGGGGTTTATGCGCAGATTAAATAAAAGACACAGTTCAAAAGAAGGTTTTTCCCTTTTGGAAGTACTGATCGTAGTTGCGATTATTGTAATTCTTGCAGGTGTCGTAGGCGTTGGTGTTGCCGGCTTGATCAGGACAGCCAACAGATCAAACGATGCTGTTATTAACTCTTCCGCTTCTCTCAGTGAGCAGATATCCAATAGCGAGAGTGTTTTATTGAAATATAATTTTAACAGAACCTGATGAAGTCGAGGTGAGTATATGAAGCGTGTTATCAAAATAGCTGGCCGTAAGGGCTTTACCCTTGTTGAGACATTGTTAGCTACATTTATTCTTGTTGTTATCTCAACCATGTTGGTCAATGGTTTTATTGCAACAATGGGTTTTTCATATCAGACTTCTGTTTACAGCAAATCAGGTGCGAATAACTACGGTCTTGCAATGGATAAGCTGCAGACTTGGAATGCTGCTGCAAACTGCGGTGCAGGCGGACGTGAAGAAAAGGGCGCTGAATATCATCAGAAGGGTGTAGTAAAACTTACGTTTACTAATGTTCCCGGCGGCAAATCCTTGGAAGAGCTTTACGTTGGATTAGAGCAGTACACTGATTTATCTGCTACAGTCCCCGGAACATTACCTTTCCAGGACAAGGCTTTTGCACCTAAGGACGGAAAAGCAGCAGACGGTTCAATCGATGCTACTGCAGATGATCTGAGTGATAACAGAAAAGTAATCGTTTATTATCCTGAATATTGGATGGCCAAGGACAAGCCTGCGACATTCGGCAAGGTAGTTGTTCGTGGTGATTACAGCAAGACTCCTACAGTTTATGACTGGGTTATCAGTCCCAGCGGCGGAACAGATAAGAAGGAGAATCTTGCCGGAGCAGTGAAGGTAGCTGATCTCGGTGGCGATCATGTAGATGTCGGTTATCCTACAAAGGCAACAAACGGTTCCGAAGGTTAAGTTATTATCAGATAAGTTAAGTCACTAATTATTGTCGGGGTGATGAATCGTATGAAAGAAATAAGGAAAAACAAAAAGGGTTTTACTCTGGTTGAAATGTTATTATCGCTTGCAATTATCTGCATGATAGGCGGAGTAATTGCCGGATTATGCGCATCAATCGGCAGCTCATTCGGAACAACTTATAACTTAAATGATTCGTCTGACTATGCTGCATTATACGGAAGGGGCTTTGAGAACTCGTTCCTGTCTATCACACAAGGTGCCGGAGCAGCTCAGCAGAAGTGGACATGGTATATAAGCAAACCCGGCGAAGTCGGAGCCACTGTATCAGTCCCGACACTTATGATAGAGAATTCCAAGGGTGGAGCTAAGAGCCCTGTATTCCAGCCCAAGTTCTTAACTAAGGCAGGAACATCTGAGACTAAGTGGGACATCTATATGTTCTTCAAGAAAACAGAGGTAACCAATGCAGAAACCGGCGAGAAGTCGATCGTTATCCTGTATAGGACATTTGTTGTTGATAAAGGAAATAAGAACTTTGCTTATAGGTATGACGGAAAGATCTGGGTTCCCCGCTTCGAAGAGAGAGCTACGATGAATGGTATTAAGGGCAGAAAGATCGAAATCCTGAAAACAAGTGATTCATTACCTATGACACCCAGCACATTCTCCAGCATTCAGGGAACAAAGGCCTATGATATGATCGTCAATGGCTTGGAAGCAGAAGGTTCAGCAACATATTATTCCAAGATTCAGTATCAATGGAGTCAGTGACAGATAATTCACAAATTGATTGATCTTCAAAGCTCTGCAGAATAACTGCAGAGCTTTTTATATAGATACTGAGATTTCACGGCAGTTTATTATCAACTCTTAATTTGGTAGAATTACGTAAAAAAATAAGGAAAAAAGATCTATGAGAATTAAAGTCGGATTGGATATAGGCGGCAGTACGACAAAGATCGTCGGAATGAGGGAAGGCAGGATCATTGCCAGGGATATTGTCAGAGCAGCAGATCCTGTCACATCGGCTTTCGGTGCAGTAGGAAAACTGATCAATGATAATTCTCTTTCCATAAATGATATCGAGCAGATCAACATAACAGGTGTAGGATCCGTTTTCCCGGCAGGTCCTATCCTCGGCATCAAGACCGTAACCGTAGAAGAGTTTAAAGCAACCGGTTTAGGCGGATTGTATCTTTCAGGATTAGACCATGCCGTTGTAGTCAGCATGGGCACAGGTACGGCGTATCTTGAGGCAAGGAAGGATAATGTAAAACACATCATCGGTTCCGGTGTCGGAGGAGGTACGCTTGTAGGACTCGGTCTGGCGCTTACAGGAACAAGAGATGCGGTAAAGCTTTCTGACATGGCTACAGAGGGTGACATCTTAAAATGTGACCTTACGATCGGTGATATTACAAAGGACGGCGTAACAGGACTTCCAATGAATGTAACGGCATCCAATTTCGGAAAGGCAGCTGACGATCTTTCCAGAGAAGATAAGATGGCCGGCGTATTTAATCTCGTATATCAGGCAATAGGTACTGTAGCCGTCATGGCTTCAAGGCAGTGTGACATTAAGGACATTGTTTTTACGGGACAGCTGACAGGACTTAAAGAGTGTCAGGAGTACCTGCTTCCTTTTGAAGAGCTATATGGTGTAAACATGATCATTCCTGAGGATGCCGTTTTTGCCACGGCTCTGGGAAGCTGTCTTTGAAAGGGGCATGAATAATAATGAAAGGTAAAAGTTTGGCAAAAGACCGCGCCTGGGAACTGGACTTCTTAAGAGGTTTCGCTGTTTTGTTCATGCTTTTCATGCATACATCATGGGATCTTAGATATGAGTTCGGGCTAGATAGCTGTTCTTTTCTGACGAAAGGCTGGTTCTGGTCGTTTTTCCAACCCACAGTCGTGCTTTTTATATGCGTATCGGGTATATGCTGTACATTTTCGAAGAACAATGTAAAAAGAGGACTTAAGATCTTAGCAGCCACGCTAGCGCTGGATATCGGCACATTTATTATTACCATGTTTTTTGGTATTGATTGTCTTATCATATTCAACGTTTTAGCGCTTCTTACCTGTGGTATATTCCTTTATGCCCTGATCTCATGGATCGAAAAGAAAACCGGGCTAAATCCCAATGTCATAAATGTGATCCTGGGACTTGTCGGATCATATATTTGCATAGTCGGCAGCAATATCCACTATATGGATTATGCATCTGATTCGCTTATTTTCCTACCCGTAGGTTTTGAGATCCAGAGTGCGCCGTCGATGGCAGACTATATGCCGATATTCCCGTGGCTTGGCGTGTTCCTTGTCGGATGTGCTATCGGAAGATTGTGTTATAAGGATAAGAAGACGTTGTTGCCGAACAAAGCCAAGGCTGTGGCTGCGGTAACAAGACCTGTAGAATTCATCGGAAGGCATTCGCTTATAATCTATCTTACGCATCAGCCGCTCATTTATGCATTGCTGTATGTGATCTTTATGGTTATAAGAGCGAAATAATGAGGATCAGGAGCAAGAAAAAGAAGTGGATCGCATTAAAGGCCGTCTTGACCGTTGTTCTGGCGGCACTGTTTATCTGCTCTTTAATGATCAATAATTTTCTCCCCAGAGAATTTGCGGATTTTTACTGCACGAAGATATTCCCGTATATATCAACTCCTTTTCAGTGCTTCAGCATGTTTTTCCATTATTCCCTGACTGAGGGAATCGTCGTATGCATCTTTCCTCTGCTGGCCATAGGTTTTATTTGCTGGCTGGTGATCCTGATAAAGAAAATGCTGTCAAAGGGCGCACTTCCGTTTTTCTATAAGTCATTAAGGAATTTCCTGATCTGCGGCCTTGTATTAGCCATATTATTCCAGGCGATGCACGGTATTAATTACAGAAGGACCAGCGCCATAGCCGAACTTAAGCTCGAGAAGGCAGAGGACCTTACTTTCGAAGATTACTGCGCAGCGTTAAGGTGGGCTTATAACGGCATGATCGAAGCAAGGAGCCATCTGGGCGAAGACTATAACGGCGTTGCGCATATGGAATGCAGTTTTGAAAACAGTGCCGTCTATGCCTGCTCACTCCTGGACAGTTTCAGCGATAAATACGACGTTCCGCTTACAAAGAACTACGTCAGGGCCAAGCCCGTGTCACTCAGCCATTACTGGAGCTACACATATATAGTCGGCATGTACGATCCTTTCCTTGGTGAGACAAATGTGAACACGGATTATATAGACATTCAGGAATTCCCGATCACTCTTTGTCATGAGCTCTGTCATGCGAAAGGCTATGCCAGCGAGACTGACTGCAACTTTCTTGCTTCCTTAGCCTGCTGCTCAGCATCGCGTGCGGATTTCAGATATTCGGGTTATTGCTGGATATTCTGGAATCTTTATTATGTCACTTATTCGATCGCTGAGGAGACGGGCCAGATCATGCCTGATTATGCTGAATCACCGGACATGGCCGGTGTTTACAGAGACAGGCATGCGGGAAGGCTCTATTGGGATAAGATCGACGAAGAGGTCGAAGCGCTGAAGGAGATATTCCATATCGATATTACAGAGACGAGCTCTAATGTTAACGATGCATTTCTGAAGTCTAATGGCGAAGAAGAAGGCGTTAATACTTATGAAGTGCCCGACAGTGTCTATGTCAGGTTCTATCTGACTCATGTGGCAGGTGTGTAAAATGCTTGAAGTAATCCTTAAAGGTCACGACAAATACTACGGCGTATCTGATGTAGTCAGGATGTTTGCGGGCGTGCCTGAAGAGTTGAAAGATGAGGGGAAAGTAATAGCTCCGGAAGGTCCTGATGCCGTTCTTATAAATGAACTTCTTGAAGACGGAAGATCCGTCACGCATTACGGCGGTAAAGAATATGAATTCAAGGGCAGACTTTTAGAACCCGGCAGAGAGATCAAGAGATCGCTCTATATGGCTTTGTCCGATATTGCGAAAAAAGACATGCCCTGGGGATGCCTTACGGGAATAAGGCCGACTTTGGTTGCCTTAGAGGAAGAAAGCCCCAAGGATCTCGAAGAAAAGTATTTTGTAAGGCCGGACAAAGCAGAGCTTGCATATGAGACATCAAGAGAAGAGCAGAGGATATTATCCAAGGTCCCCGAAGACAGCTTGTGCATTTATGTAGGCATACCTTTCTGTCCTTCAAGATGCGAGTACTGCTCCTTCGTATCTTCTGACATCTCATGCCACATGGACAGGCTCGTAAATTATGAGGCTGCACTGGAGCGCGAGATCAGGCTCATATCAAAGCAGATCACAAGACCCATATCTTCGCTTTATGTCGGAGGCGGCACGCCTACGGTCCTTAAGGAAAAAGAATTTGCTTCACTTCTGGACTGCATATATTCAAATCTGAAGATGGTCTCAGGTGCCGAAGTAACCGTTGAAGCTGGAAGGCCTGACACGATAACGACGGGCAAGCTAGAAGCGATGAGAGATCACGGCATCACCAGAATATGCATCAATCCTCAGACAATGAGATCCGAGACGCTTTTAAGGCTCGGCAGAAAGCACACTGCTGAAGATACTGTCAGGGTATATAGGCAGGCATGCGAAATGGGCTTTGATCTGATCAACATGGATCTTATAGCAGGACTTCCATATGAAGAGGCCGAAGAACATGTGGAGTCAACAAAGCGCCTTATTGAACTTGCGCCTGCAAACATCACCGTTCATACGCTCTACAAGAAGAGAAGGGCTGCCATGAGCCGCGACACGGTAATGGATAAGGATAAGACACGTGACACGCTGGACGAGTGTGTAGCCGAGTGCTACAAGCTGCTGATGGAAGCGGGATATCACCCCTACTATATGTACCGTCAGAAAGATACCGGCCACGGCCTGGAGAACACCGGCTTTGCAAAAGGAGATACCGGAAGTCTCTATAACGTTGCCATGATGAGCGACTGCAGGGATGTGCTGTCATTCGGCGCCGGCGGCATGAGCAAGAGATGCTTTGCCCAGGAAGGTGAGCTTATTAAGCACAGGGTCGAAAGATGTCCGACCATCAAAGACGCGCTGACATATATCGAGCGAGTCGACGAGATGGCGGAAAAGAAGATCCGCTTCTTCGAATTCTAATCTTCTACGTAAAAGAATACCTGTCTTCGGAATGTGAAGTATTGGGTTATGTAACCAAAAATAGTAAGAGTCCCGCTTTTTCCGCACAAGCGAAGCGCGGAGGACCTTAGCGGGACTCTTACTATTTCTGGTCGAGGTGACAAGACTCGAACTTGCGACCCCATGCTCCCAAAGCACGTACGCTACCAACTGCGCTACACCTCGATACGGCGGTTATTATATATGTTTTGAGGACTGACTGCAAATAAAAGACCCGCACCAAGCGATGCGGGTCTGATAATTTCTTATAGTTGTTATTACTTAACGATCTTGATCTTTCCGAGGAAAAGAGGAAGTGTGAAGTACTGAGTCTTAGCTGCAGCGATGATACCCATAATCATGAAGACAACAACTGCGATCTCGCAGAACCAGCCCAAGAAGGGGATGCAAGCGAGGATTGCACCTGTGATGCAAAGAACGATGCCGTTGTTAACGTGGCTTCTTACGAAGGGTGATGTCTTCTCAGGTGTGATCAAGAGGCCCAAGAGCCAGAGAACTGAGATGTAAGCAAGGATTGAGAACAACTTTGCGTTGGAAGGAAGCTGCTCTGAGGTGTTAACCTGTGTCTGATTTTCTGCCATAGTAAATGCTCCTTTACATTGAAAAGCGTTATATCGCGATATAACATTAATTATCCGCTTAAGTTATAATAGCATAAACTTTACAGACAGGAACAAGACAATTTGATTAAAGTTACCAGTTATAAAAGCGACAATATATACACATATGGTCTCGGAGCGACCGTGGCGATGGAGTATCTCCTTAAAAAGAGAGACGTTGTCAGGGCTGTGATACTGCATCCGGGATTCAGATCTGAGGAAACAATAGCCAAGATAAGAACCATCTGCGGCAGCGATATTCCCGTCTCGACTGAGGAAAAGCCGTTCAATATCCTCTCAAAGAAGGATAACTGCTTTGTCATCGTCGTGATCGAGAAGAAGGAGGAGAGACTTGAGGACGGCAACCACATGGTCCTTGTAAATCCTTCTAACTGCGGCAACATGGGAACGATCGTAAGGAGCTGCTTAGGATTCGGCGTCATGGATCTGGCTATTGTCGGAAAGATTTCGGCTGATCCTTGTGACCCCAAGACGATCAGAGCATCCATGGGTGCGTGCGCAAGTGTGAGGATCGAAGTTTTCGAGGACTTTGCAGATTATCAGAAGAGGTTTCCTCATAACAACCTCTATCCGTTCATGCTGGACGGCAGCACAAAACTCCAGGAAACCACGATAAATAAGCCGTTCTCGCTCATTATGGGCAATGAGGCGACAGGTCTGGATCCGGCATTTAAGAACATCGGACAGCCCATAAGGATCGAGCATTCTTCCAATATCGACAGCCTTAATATTACAATTGCCGCAAGTATCGGACTTTATGAAGCAACAAAGTCTTGCGAATAAAAAACAATCGTGATAAAATTCTTCGGTAATTTGAAGATATATATCTTATAAAGGAGAAAAGAGATGCCTAATATTAAATCAGCTATCAAGCGTGTAAACGTTTCCGAGAAGAAGGCTGCTGCCAATAAGAGCAAGAAGAGTGCTATCCGCACCACTGTTAAGAAGGCAAAGGCAGATATCGCTAACGGCGAGAATCTTGAGGCTACAATCAAGTCTACACAGAAGGCATTGGACCAGGCTGCTGCTAAGGGCCACATGAGCAAGAACGCAGCTTCCAGAACAAAGTCCAGACTTGCTAAGGCTGCTAACGCTGCTAAGGCTTAATTAGTATTTTTGATAGAATAATCCAGCCGTCTGTCTCTTTCGAGGCGGACGGCTTTGTTCTGCATATTTTTATTTAACGATTACGGGGATCGATTCCCATTCGGAGGCAATGTCTCTGCCATAGATCTTCCAGCCTATGGCGGCAGCTCTCATGTCGAGTTCGAAGATCTTCTTCAATTCCTCATTCTCAGACTGAAGTTCCAAGCAATCAGAAGGCCTGTTTATGACGGGTATCTTCGCACACTTTCCGATGATCTTAAGACAATACTTGCCCTCCTGGTTGAAGCCCAGGACTCTGATGTAGGGCGGACGCTTTATATCAAGATAGGAATTGTCCTGGCCTGCCATCATGGAAGCAAGTGCCCTGTAGATCCTGGTTAATGTATATCTCTTTGTCGATATCCTGTCTTCGAAAACCTTAAGTCCGTGATCGCTGTCAGGGATCGTGTCAGGCCTGATGTCTCCTGCAAAGTTCCTGATATAGCCTGATAAGCCGTCGCTCATGTAAGCTATGTCATCCGGTGCAGGTGAAGCTGATGCCGTCAGCAAGCAGCTTTTGATGTATCCGGCGTAATCAGGGAAAGAGAAGACGCCGCCGGAATTTTTCGATAGCATGACGCCAAGCGAGAGGTCGGGCATGAGGCCCGTAAGCTTAGATGCGATCTCAGCTCTGCCAAAGCCGCCGGGAGCGGTTTCTGATATCAGATTTCTTATTGCTGTAGCGCTCGCGAAAGAGCTCTTTATCTCTGTTGAATGATATCCTTCACCTTCGCGCCTTATCATGATCACGTTGATCCTGTTCTTCTTATCGAACTTCTTAAGCGCGAGAAGGTAATCTAATGCAAGGATCGAATTGGGCGATGACAGCAGCTGATCAATGTCGCCTTCTATTCCTTTTGAGCCGGCGATATCTTTGATCGCAAGAGCCCTTGCCTGAGGAAAACTGATCCCAGTGGAAATATATCCCTTGATCTTTGAATCCAATAACGCTTCATCTCCGAAGCAGTTATCAGCTACGGTCTTCAGCAGCTTCACGTCATCAGTGTCGATGCCGAAGGCTATGTCGGTAACAACACCTGTTGAGATGAGTTCTGATATTGCGCCTTCCGCAAATCTCGAAGACGGTGCGCAGGAGAAACTGAAGGGGAGCTCAAGAACCACATCGGCGCCGCAAAGAAGAGCCTGTCTGGCACGGACTTCAGGCGGGCAGATGGCAGGGAGCCCTCTCTGGGTAAAAAAGCCGGACATTACGGGCATGACGATCGCCCTGGGTTCATTTACGATCTCACGGGCTTTCCTGATCAGGTACTCGTGACCGTTATGAAATGGATTAAATTCCGCAACAATTCCTATAACCCGCAATTTATGAATATCCTTTGCTTTTGGTATAATCTTTGGTTGTAAAGATTATATTTCATAAGGCGGAGTTTATGCAACGCAGGGAAATTGCCGGTGTCGGCATAGGTAAGATCTTAACGGGCGTTATCATCGTTGCGCTTGCTTTGGGCGCGACAGTTTTCTATCTGTTCTATACAGGAAGATTAGGCGGCGGCAAGAAACTTAAGATCACATCCCCGGTTCATCCCGGTTATGAGTGGACCAGCATTACCGCCTCCAACAATATCGTAAGCGGTTACCTTTTCTCCAGATCCAAAAAACTCATCGTCGAGAAGGGCGGTGACGGGGTCCTTGCGGCAACATCTTATACGATCGCAGGCCGTCTTGTCTCTGAAGAAGCCGTAAGTTCGGAAATATACGGATTGTCTGACCAGGCGCTGCTCCTTAAGTGTTATGTAAGAGCCGGTGACAGAAACAGTGCGGTCGCGTTAAAGGAGAGCGTCATCAGGCGTTTTCAGCTGCCTGACGGTTCCTACAAGGCATTCGTTTATCTCGATGAAGAGAAGAACAAAGAACAATTAGTCTCGACATCAGCCATGATCGACTGGCTCGATGCGATGCTCGAATATTACATAACCTACGGAAGCGAGCCTGACTATAAGGAGATCAAGATCCTGATAGAGGTCCTTTTCGACAACCAGGGAAGGCTTAAGACAGAGAAACTGTCTGTCGCCAAATATGCCGACTCGCTCTATGTAGCGCTGGATGACACCAGTTCGATCAAGGCTGGCCAGGAAGGATCCCTGGAGCAAGTCTACGGAACGATATCCGGAGATGCAGACAGCGTGGTCGTAGCAGGTCAGGAGTTAACTGAAGACGTTGAAGGCGTACTGCTCTCCAACATCAACTTGAGACTCATCAGGGATCTCGAGACAAACGGCCTGATTGCCGAAGGCGCTTATGATACGGCTTTAAAAGCGATCAAGGACGGATATGCCGGCGCCGGATTTGATTTCTATGCGTATGCGACTTCCGGTTCGATGGACTGCGGCGCTTATATCTACAGCGGCCAGAGCATCGGAGCGATAGACATTGCACAGAATGTCAAGACGATGAGGAACCTTGCTGAGGTCGGAGAATTGGACAGCAGTTCTTTCGCGGAATTCAAAGGATCAGTCATGAACTCCGGCAGGATCTATACGGATTATTCCATGCTTACGAAAAGTTATTCCGGCATCGAAGCCGCAGGCGCTTATACCGACGGCATGATGATGGCGTATTACATGGGAGACAAGGACCTCTTCGACAAGATCTCCGATACGCTTGGAAAGAGGGTTGCGACCAAGTCCACGAGCCCTGCACTCTACATGATCTTCAGGGAAGAAAAAGAGAGATATGTCTTCTATGCCAGGGATAATTTCGGCGCCCGTCTGGCAACTTCTTAATTCTTTATTTTATTATTTGAAATAGCATAGGTTTACGAGTATACTTTTGACGACTAAAAAATCCAAAAGGAGATGAATATATATGGCATTTATTGATGACATCATGGCCAGGGCAAAAGCTGACAAAAAGACTATCGTTCTTCCTGAGTCAATGGACAAGAGAACTTTTGAGGCTGCCGAGAAGATCCTTAAGGCAGAAATGGCAAATCTTATCATTATCGGCACACCCGAAGAGATCGCTAAGAACTCCGAAGGTTTTGATATCTCAGGCGCAACACTTGTTGACCCTTTTAATGATCCCAACAAGCAGAAGTACATCGACAAGTTCGTTGAGCTCCGCGGTGTTGATACCATGGTAGCTGCAGCTAAGAAGAAGGCTGAGAAGAAGGGCCTCTCCGAAGAAGAGACAGCAGCTCTTGTAGCTGATGCTCAGAAGAAGGGCATCACACCTGAGAAGGCTGAGGAGAAGATGAACTCCGACTACATGTACTATGCATGCCTCATGTGCAAGTGCGGCGATGCTGACGGTGCAGTTTCCGGTGCATGCCACTCCACAGGCAACACGATCCTTCCTGCTCTCCAGCTCCTTAAGACAAAGCCCGGCATCTCTTCCGTATCCGGATTCTTCCTTATGGACGTTCCTAACTGCGATCTTGGTGAGCACGGACTCTTCATCTTCGCTGACTGCGCTGTTAACACAGACGTAGATTCTGCTAAGCTCGCAGAGATCGCAAAGCTCTCCGCTGAGTCTTTCGAGAAGTTCATCGGTGCTCCCGCTAAGGTTGCAATGCTCTCATATTCATCTTACGGTTCAGCTAAGCACGCTGACGTAGACAAGGTATCTAACGCAGTTAAGATCGCTAAGGAAAAATATCCTGAACTCGTAGTTGACGGTGAGCTCCAGCTCGACGCAGCTCTTGTTGAGGAAGTAGGCCAGCTGAAGGCCCCCGGATCTCCGGTTGCAGGCCACGCTAACACATTGGTATTCCCTTCACTCGAAGCAGGCAACATCGGTTACAAGCTCGTTCAGAGACTTGCTAAGGCTCCTGCTTACGGACCTGTACTCCAGGGCCTCGCACTTCCTGTTAATGACCTCTCCAGAGGCTGCAATGCTGACGATATCGTCGGAACAGTTGCAATCACTGCAGTTCAGGCACAGGGCTGATAAAACCAGATAAGATTATAGACAGGAGATAAGTCTAATGAAGATTTTAGTAATCAACTGCGGAAGCTCTTCCGCTAAGTTCCAGCTTTTCGATATCGACACAGGCGATGTCCTCGCTAAGGGTAATGCCGAGAGAATCGGAATCGACGGTAAGCTCACATATAAGCCTGCCGGCAAGGATGAGTTCGTTTCCACAGAGCCCATGCCTGACCACAAGGTCGCTGTCCGCATGATCCTTGATGCTCTGGTTGATCCTGAGCACGGCGTAATCTCTGACGTTTCCGAGATCGCAGCAGTAGGCCACAGAGTACTCCACGGCGGTAAGTACTACAGCGAATCCGTTGTTGTTAATGACGACGTTAAGAGAGTCATCAGAGAGTGCTTCCCGTTAGGACCTTTACACAATCCTGCAAACCTCATCGGTATCGAGGCATGCGAGGACGTCCTTCCTGAAGGAACACCTCAAGTTGCAGTTTTCGATACGGCATTCCATCAGACAATGCCCCCGAAAGCTTACACATATGCTCTTCCTTATGAGCTTTCCGAGAAGTATGACATCCGCCGCTACGGCTTCCACGGTACATCCCACCGTTATGTAAGCCACAGAGTAGCTGATTTCCTCGGCAAGAAGTATGAGGACCTTCGCATCATCACATGCCACCTGGGCAACGGTTCTTCCTTCGCAGCTGTTAAGGACGGTAAGTGCCAGGATACATCAATGGGTCTTACACCTCTTGCAGGTATCTGCATGGGTACAAGAACAGGCGACATCGATCCTGCTATCGTTCCTTTCCTCATGAAGAATGAGAGATTCACAGCTGACGAGATGGATAACCTCCTCAACAAGCAGTCAGGCGTTCAGGGCGTTTCCGGCGTATCTTCCGACTTCAGAGATCTCGAGAAGGCAGCTAACGAAGGCAACGACAGAGCAAGACTCGCACTCGACATGTTCGCATATCAGGGCAAGAAGATCATCGGATCTTATGCAGCTGCTATGGGCGGCGTTGACGTTATCGTATTCACAGCAGGCATCGGCGAGAACACAGACCACATGAGAAAGGCTATGTGTGAAGGCCTTGAGTTCATGGGCGTTGAGTTCGACGAATCCGTTAATGCAGGCCTCAGAGGCAAGGAAGCAATCATCTCCAAGCCTTCTTCAAAGGTAACAGTCTGCGTTATCCCTACAAACGAAGAGCTTGCTATCGCTCAGGAAACAGAGCGTCTCGTAAGATAATCGGTTTATTAACAATGCATTTGAACAGGGCTGTCTCATAGGAGGCGGCCCTGTTTTTATTGTATTGCATACGAAAATGAAAAAAGCGGCGCCTTCATAAATAAGACACCGCCTTAAATGTTTAAGTCAGATATTAATACTTGATGCCGAGGTTCTTCTGAAGATCTTTGTCGGCTCCGAAAACGGTTACGGTATCACCGGCCTTAAAGATAAAGTCAGCAGGGAATTCCAGGATCGGAGTGTCATCTCTCTTGATCGAGAGAACATTGAGGTGGAGCTTGTTCCTGATGCTGAGTTCAGCAAGGCTCTTGCCGATCCAGGTTTCCGGCACTTTGACTTCGAAGATCGAATAATCGCCGGGATAATCAAGATAATCTACAACGTCTGCGGAGCAGTAACGGACGGCTGACCATTCTGCGAGCTGCTTTTCGGGGAAGACAACTGAGTCAGCGCCTGTCGCAAGAAGGAATCTCTTCTGAACAGACCTGGAAGCTCTTGCGACGATATATTTAGCGCCGTTATCCTTGAGCAGGGCAGTTGTCTCTAACGAAGACTGGAAATTGTCTCCGATCGCTACGAAGCAGACGTCGAAATTCTCTACGCCCAAAGACTTAATAAACTGCTCGTTTGTGGCATCACCTATCAGGGAACTTGTAACCATTCCCAAAACGGGTTCCAATCTCTCCTCGGAATAATCCACTGCGAGGATCTCATCGCCTGCCTTGCTCAGCTGGTCGATGAGGTGATAGCCGAATCGTCCGATTCCGATTACGAGTACGCTCTTCATATGTTATTTCCTTTCTGCCGGTTTAACCGACCGCTATGTTGTCTGCGGGATACTGCCTGTTGCCTGTCGACTTTCTGGTGATAGCAGCAAAGACCAACGTCAGGCCTCCCACACGTCCCGTGTACATCAGGACGATCAATATAAACTTTGAAACTGTATGCAATGTCGGAGTAATGCCCATCGACAGACCGACTGTGCCGACCGCTGATGCGCTCTCGAAGAGTGACGTTAAGAAAGCCCTGTGCTCGATCTTTGCAATCGACATGGAACCTAATACCGCGAGCATAACATCAAGCATGAATACCGCAACTGCGCCGTAGATCGCTTCGGTCGTTATCCTGCGCTTAAAGATAGCAGGTGACTTCTCGTGTTTGAAGAAGGCGAGCATGGTGAGGAACAGGATCGTGATCGTCGTGATCTTCATACCGCCCGCAGTAGAGCCCGGCGCGCCGCCAATGAGCATCAGGATTATCGTCATGACAACGCCTGTGCCTGAGAAATCGTTGTAGTCTGTTGTGTTAAAGCCAGCTGTCCTGGGCGTTACGGCCTGGAAAAGTGAAGCCAGGAATCTCTGGTTAGCAGGGTAATCGCTGTATTCACCGAACCACAGATAGATCATGGGTACCAGGACAAGCAGCAATTCCATTACGAGTATGAGCTTGCTCTGCGTGCTGTATTTGTAGAACTTAAATCCATGCTTTCTTATGTCCATCCATGTAAGGAAGCCGAGGCCGCCCGTGAGTATCAGGAATACGAGGGTTATTACTATAACGGGGTTATCCATATAAGGCGTCATGGAAGAGAACTCTCCGTGAGTGCCGTTCAAGTCAAAGCCTGCGTTGCAGAATGCTGAGATGGAAGTAAATACCGAGAGCCATATGCCCTTTAAAGGACCATACTCCGAGATGAATACCGGAGACATTGCAACTGCGCCCAAGGCCTCGAAAATGATACATCCGAGGAAGATGAACCTGGTGTATTTCATGATCTCACCGAGGTTCGGAGCAGAGACTGCTTCCTGCATCGTTGTCCTGGCCTGAAGACCGAGCCTCTTGCCGACGATCTTGCTTAAGACGGTCGTCATGGTAACGACGCCCATGCCGCCGATCTGGATCAGGGAAAGGATCACGAGCTGGCCGAACCACGTCCAGTGGCTCCAGGTGTCATAAAGAACAAGACCTGTAACGCAGCTTGCCGATGTGGCGGTAAAAAGAGCATCGGTAACGCTTGTCCATTCCCCCGACCTTGATGAGAAGGGGAGCATGAGAAGGACGGCGCCTGCGAGAATCAAAATAACAAAGCCCAAGAGGATCGTCTGGGCGCCGCTGAGTCTGTAATGTCTTTTTCCGCTTTTAGTCATACGTTGATATTATAAACTTTTTCCTTTAAAAGTTATAAAGATTTAAAACATATTCTAACAGGGGCTTTTTGTAGGTTTTTTGGTGTTTTCTTTGCAGGTTATTGCAGAGTTTTGTTATGAACGGATCTGCTTTGCAGGTTTTTGTCTTAAAGAGACAGCGGAACCCTTCGGGGTTTTGCAGGTTTTTGTCGGCTGCGTTTTTTGGGGGGGAGGGGTCGACGGGGAGGGCTGAAAATTGTCCCAATAATAGACGGCTATTTATGTTGCATAACTGATATAATCTGCATAATCGGTTTTTATACAGGAGAGTTTTGCTTTGGCAGACGATAATTTCAGTAATTCAGACGAGTTCTTCAGGGACCTGGAGAGCATATACGGACAGGGCGCGGATATGGTGCCGGATCAGGATGCCGACCAAATATTGGAAGGCCTTAACAGAGAGCAGAAGGCGGCAGTTACACACTTGGACGGACCGCTGCTCATATTGGCAGGCGCGGGTTCGGGCAAGACCAGAGTTATTACATACCGTATCGCCTACATGATGAAGAAGCATAATGTGGCGCCTTCATCGATCCTGGCGATCACATTTACGAACAAGGCTGCAAACGAGATGCGCCAGCGTATCGAGGGACTTGTCGGTGACCGTTCGAAGTATATTTGGTGCGGCACGTTCCACAGCATTTTCGCGAGGCTCTTAAGAAGACATGCAGAGCTTCTGGGTTATTCGCAGAATTTCTCGATCATTGATACCGATGACCAGTTAAAGCTCATTAAGGAAGCGATGAAGGAACTGGACATTGCCGACAGCCAGTTTAAGCCGAAGAGCGTGCAGATCGAGATATCCAATGCCAAGAATAAGTTTGTCGGTGTCGAGGAGTATCAGCTTCTGGCCGGTAAGGAATATTTCCTGGGCGTTGTTGCGAGGATCTATAAGAGATATCAGGAGAAGCTCGTTGCGAACAATGCGATGGACTTCGACGATATCCTCGTAAACATGGTCAAGCTCTTAGAGCAGAATCCTGATATCTGTGAGCTTTACAAGGCGAAGTTCAGATACATCATGGTCGACGAGTATCAGGATACGAACGAGACGCAGTACCGTGCGGTCATGAAGCTCGCTTCCGGCAACGGAAACATCTGCGTTGTAGGTGACGACGACCAGTCCATCTATTCTTTCAGAGGCGCTGACGTCAGGCTGATCCTAAAGTTTGAGAAGGATTTCCCGGGTGCCAAGGTCATCAAGCTCGAAGAAAATTACCGTTCGACGAAGACGATCCTTGATGCGGCAAACTGCGTTATCTCTAATAATACGAAGCGTAAGAGCAAGAGGCTGAGGACAGAGGGTTCGCAGGGCGAGAAGATAATAGTCATGAATGCAGATACGAGTGCCGGCGAGGCTGATTTTGTCGGCAGGACCATCAAGATGATGGTCGACAAGGGCAAGTTCAAGTTCTCTGACTGCGCAGTGCTTTACAGAATGAACGCCCTTTCGCGTAACATAGAGACCACGCTCCATAATCTGGGCATTCCGTTCAGAGTATATGGCGGCATGAGGTTCTATGACAGAAAAGAGATCAAGGATGTTCTCGCATACTTAAGGCTCATCAACGACCCGCGTGACAATATCGCTTTTGAGCGCATCATCAATGTCCCGAAGAGGGGTATCGGCGACGCCACGATCGAGAAGATCAGGCAGTATGCGATAACCGATAACATCAGCATGTTTGAGGTTGCCGAGCATTCCGTTGATTATCCTGAACTCGTGAGATCTGCTAACAGGATCTGCGCCTTCACGGATCTCATCAATGAGATGAAGGAGAAGCTCAGAGAGGGAGAGATGGATTTCGCGCACTTCGTCGATTATGTCGAGAACGAATCCGGCATCATAGAGGAGATCACCGAGCAGCGTGAGAAGAAGGGCGAGATCATCGACCGTGTCGAGAACTTGAAGGAACTTTTGTCTGAAGCTGCAGAGTACGATAAGGCGCACCGCGCTGAGCCCGTCGATATGGACACTTTGGAGATCGACGACGGTGACGGACTGCCGGTGGAAGTAGATGACGACTTCTTCTTCGATACCGCGACGGCAGATACGACGGAAGGCATTTTGGGACTTTACCTGGAGAATGCTTCGCTCTTTACCGAAGGCGACGAATTCAACGATACCGATGATTTTGTAAAGCTCATGTCGATCCACAGCGCGAAAGGCCTGGAGTTCGGTGCGGTATTCATCATCGGTCTTGAAGAGGGCGTATTCCCGAGCTACAGATCGATCCAGAGCATGGAAGATACAGAAGAAGAGCGAAGGCTCATGTATGTTGCGATCACGAGGGCGAAGAAGAATCTCTTCATCGTGCTGGCGAGACAAAGAATGCTCTTTGGTCAGACGAACTGCAACCAGCCTTCGAGATTTATAAAAGAGATCAATCCGGAACTCCTTTATCTGATGGGTTCGAAGAGGGAGACACCGAAGGACGTTCCGCAGGGTGAGACACAGAGGGAGAAGTCCAAGAAGTCGATCGCTTCTGCTATCAAGTCGCAGTTTACTGCAGAAAAGAAGCAGAACGTAAAGCGCGAAGGACAGCTCGGACCGAATGATCTTTTCGAGGGATTAAAGGTTGTCCATCCGAGATTCGGCGAAGGCGTGATACTGAAGGTCGAGCCGGTCGGAGGGGACGCACTCGTGACGGTTGATTTCGACGGAATGAGGAAGAATATGCTCGCTAACGCAGCGGGGCTTTCGAAGGCCTGATACAGGGCATCTTAGAATAGGGCACACCATTTGTAGTATAATAATTTAATGCGTAATTAGAAGGAGACTACAACTGATGTCAGATAATCTCAGTTTCCAGGATCTTTATGCCGACAGTGTTGCATGCATCGGAAAGTCAGATAAGATCTCCGAAGCGACCAAAGCTAAGATCAGGATGCTTCAGGAGCAGAAGGACAAGATCCTGAGCGTAAATGCCACCAAATGTTCTGAGTCACGCGGCCGTATCGTCAAGGAAGATTACGGCGATGTCAGGAACTGTTTTGAACGTGATATGGGAAGGATCATTTATTCCCAGGCATTCAGACGTCTTAAGCACAAGACGCAGGTCTTCTTTAATCCCGCGAACGACCACATCTGTTCCAGACTTGAGCACGTGCTCTATGTCGACTATATCGCTTCGACCATAGGAAGCGCGCTTAATCTCAATGTCGATCTCATCAAGGCGATCGCATTGGGTCATGATATCGGACATACGCCGTTCGGCCACAGCGGTGAAAGAGTCCTTAACAAGAAGCTTAAGGAGATCGATCCGAAGCTTTATTTCGAGCACGAATCGAACGGACTCCGCGTGCTCAATATCCTTGAGAAGCACAATGAAGATTTCGGCCTCAATCTGACATTCGAAGTAAGGGACGGCATCATCTGCCACTGCGGTGAGTATTATGACGAGAGAAAACTCGTTCCCTGCAGGGATAAGACCGAAGATGATCTGTCTTACCTGATCCCCAAGAAATACCGCAAGGGACCTGCCACGATGGAGGGCTGTGTCGTAAGATTTGCGGACAAGATCGCATATGTCGGCAGGGACATCGAGGATGCGTTAAGGACTGGCGTCATCGCGAGTGAATTCGATGTGCCCATCGTATCTGACGTGATCGGCAGCTCTAATTCCGAGATCATCAATTTCCTCGTTCAGGACATCATTGAGAACAGCATGGACAAAGGCTGCATCATGATGAGCGATCACGCGGGCGACGCATTGGAGCACACGCTCAAAGAAAATGTTGCAAAGATCTATACAGCCGGTAAGGTCAAGACATATGAGAAGTACTGCGACGTAATGCTCGAAGGTCTTTTCGATGCCTACTATGAGGCTGTTAAGAATCTCGAAAAGGCTGAGGATTCGAAGTCATCTTCGATCAGGAAGTTTGCCGAATTCGTCAAGAACCATCCTGAATACAAAGCAGGGATCGATACACCGCTCCCGATCTATGTATCAGATTACATTGCGGGCATGACGGATTCGTTTGCGGTCAGCAGCTTCAACGAGATCTATAAGAGTTAATGGAGAATGGAAATGGATAACAGGGAAGAATACGGCTTTTTCGCGATGCTCGACCGCATGCAGTACATCGAAAGATGGGCGCTGATGCGCAACAGCAGAACTGAGAATATTAAGGAACACAGCTTTGACGTTGCGGTCATCGCGCATTGCCTCGCGATCCTTCACAACAGATTTGAGAAGGATAAGGAGGGAGCGGTCTTACCTGATCCTTACAAGGTTCAGGCATATGCCCTGTATCACGACTGCACCGAGATATTGACGGGCGATCTTCCTACGCCTATAAAGTACCGCAACAAGGAGATCACAAAGGCTTATAAGGAAGTCGAATCTGAGGCTGCTGCAAGCCTCGTCGAGCTCCTTCCCGAAGACCCGGAGATGAGGGCCGAATACTTAGAGCTTCTTGATCCTTCACAGAATACGGAAGAAGAGAAGCTGATGCATAAGCTCGTAAAAGCTGCCGACAAGATCGCGGCTTATATCAAGTGCCTGAGAGAAGAGAGTACGGGCAATGCGGAATTTGCTGCTGCCAAGGAATCTACGGGCAGGATCATCAGGGAGATGAACATGCCTGAAGTCGATTACTATATGGACCATTTCGTTCCTTCTTACGGATACACATTGGACAAGATCACCGGGAGGGATGCTTAACCAATGTTTGTAAGGCGTATCGAATATATTGCGGTTTCAGCATTATTTCTTGTTCTGGGAGTCGTATTGGCGGTTATCACGGCGATAAGTCTTGATACCGGAATCAGCGATCCTGACAGAAAGACTTTGAAAACGGCTGATGACATGGTTGCCCGTGCAGGCTCCCTGACGTCATTATCCGAAGACGAGGTAAAGATCGCAAAGGCGCGTGTTGAAGACGGCCTTATCTCATGCGGCGATTACGTCATCTCGGTCATGACATCTCCTGAATATCTGCTTAAGGGCATCTCGGATGAACAGTTTGCAAGTGACCTCTGCACCGTGATCTACGGAGAAGCAAGGCAGAACGAAGTGAATTACATTTTAGGAGACCTCAAGAAGTGTTCCAGAGTCGTTGCGATAGACAGGGCAATTGCTTTGGAGAGCAAGAAACTCAGGGCTTCCGGCAATCCTTCGGGACAGGGCAGCGTTATCTCGAGCGTAAGCCTCGAGAAGACAGCTGATTCAGCTGAGCAGTATACTGTCGGTATCAAGGAATCCAAGGGTTCTTATACTGCGACAGGTGACGAAGTAAGAACGGACTTTTTTGTCGACGGTTCACTCTTCTACGGCTATCTGAAATACTCGGTGGATAAGAGCGGCAATAACTCAAATTACAAGGAATTCGTACTCTCATGGGATACGGCAGACTGCGCTCCCGGAAAACACGAAGTCTATGCACTCTTAAGGAGTTCTGACGGACGCGGAACGGTTATCTCCGGCGGCGAGATCATGATCCCGGAAAAGCTCATAATCGAGCCAGGTTCTGTCGAAGAATCTTTTATTCCTGCAGGAAAACCCAATTCCTGGTACATGATCGACTGCAAGGAAGAGAACTGCTATATCAATTTCGCGGGATTATCAGAAGACATCAGGGTATCTCTCTACGATCTTAAGGGAGAGCTCATCGGCACTAACGAGAATCCCGGAATCCCTTATGCAGTTTTAAGAGGAAAGCAGCAGGATACTCAGGCGGTAGCAGAAGAAACCGGAATTACCGGCGTATCCAACTGCTTCTATGTCTGCGTCAGCAGGGCAAGCTCTTCTGATAATACGGAAAATGATGTCAGGTTTACGATGATCCAGTCCAGGGAGGGCGCTTATTTCGACGGCACCTACATGGCCGTAACTGACGACGGCAGCGGCAATGTTAAGCTTCGCGACATGGCGAATAACACTTATGAAGTCGAGAGGGAAAAGGCAGGGATCCTTCCCATAAACGGAACTTTGTCTTCACTTCTGATGGCTGATTATACTACGGCAAAGAATGTTGACCTTTATCCTAAGTTCGATTACCTTGTCCGTGATTATGGATTCTACGCAGGAAGCACAAAGGGCATAGCGCTGAGATGCGCGGCGCTCGAAGGCTATTCTGCCAATGTAAAGATCACCGCTGATTACGACGGTCAGGAGAGAGAACTTACGCAGGGCGAGATCTTCGAGCTTCCTCAGGGAGAGACTTTGATCACGCTTACTGTCACGAGTTTTGACGGTTATTCCGATTCATATAACATTTACCTTTTGAACGGAAATGATTCGGGCGGATTCTATCAGAATACGCTCTCCAAGTTCCCTACAAGCTATTACAGCGGACTCTGGCTCCTTCATAACTTAAAGCCCAGCTATGTTTTTAAGCCTTATTACACGAATATCACGTTCAATACGGCTCTTGAGGCTGAGAGCAGCTACGGCAGAAGCCTTATCGAGAAGTCATCTTATCCGAATTACGTTAAGCCGAACAGCAAGGTTTACGATAAGCCCGACTGGATGGCTGCGAAATCTGAAGTCGTAAGCTACTTCATGGATCCCAGAAACTTCTTTACGCCTGAAAAGATCTTCATGTTCGAGATGCTCGGGTTCGATCCCAAGGTCCATACGGTCGACGGTGTGAGGGAGATCATCAGGGGTTCTTTCATGGACGGCGGTGATCATGACTATGCACAGATCATCTTTGAAGCCGGCAAGGAAGCAGGAGTATCGCCGTATTTCCTCGCGAGCAGGATCATCCAGGAGATGGGCTATAAGGGTGAATCAGCCCTTTCGAGAGGTGAAGTAACAGGATTTGAAGGCTTCTATAATTTCTACAACATCGGTGCCTATGCAACGACCGAACCCGGCGGCGCTGTTATCAATGGCGCGAAATATGCGCAGTGGGGCAAGGACTGGGACAGTAAGGAGATTACGGATCAGGAAGCAAAGTTCCTTCTCCCGTGGACTTCTGTTGATAAAGCTATCAAGGGCGGTGCAAAGTGGATCGCTTCGGGTTATATTGATAAAGGACAGAACACTTTGTATTTCCAGAAGTTTGATGTCCTCGATGACGGTACGGAAAAGTACAATCATCAGTATGCACAGAATATAATGATGGCGTATTCTGAAGGAAAGAGATATTACAGAAGCTATGATTCGATCGGCATGACTGATGCCGGATTCGAATTCGTGATACCGGTATATAACTTTATGCCTGACACATACGGGAGACTGCCTTGATGAAGACATTTGCTGACAACAGGATAGTTTCAATTTTTTTTAAGGCCGGCGCTGCCGTTTTTGCTGCTGTTCTTGTTGTCTCGATGTGTCTGGCAAGTCTTAACGCTCCAATTGTAAAAGCAGATTCCGAGATCATGGTTTCCCTGAATTCCAATTCATCGAACCTGGGTCCGGGTGACATCGTTCTCGTCGATGTTCTCGCGAGCAAGCTGCCGGGCATAACTGAGTTCGGCCCCATCAAGTTCTGCTTCGATGCGGACAAGGCCGAATATGTTTCTTTGGAGATGGGAAAAGAACTCGTCAATTATCTTCATAACGAGTTGCAGCCGGAGAACGGTGAGATCACGATAACAGTCATGGATAAAATGATGAATACCGGCACAGACGGAAATCCTGATGACGAGTCTTCAGCATCTTTTTATTCAGATGACCAGGTGGTCCTCTTTACCATCGCATTGAGATTGTTTCCTGACTGCCGGGGCGAGGTTAACTGCTGGCTTGGTGAATTGGGAGAATTCAAGACGGTTGACACGACTGTTGCTGCCAAGATCGGAAGCGGATTAAAGCTCCCGATCGTGAGAACCGGTCCTTCAAGCGATGCAACGATCGCACAGCTTAAGGTAAGGGGCACTTCGATATCGCCTGAATTCAATCCGAACATAACTGAATACCATTGTTCAGTAGAGCGTTCCGTAACGGAAGTTCAGATAAACGTACTTGCAAGCAACCGTTGGGCTGCCGTGGTAATCACCGGCAACCAGCAATTTGTTTTAGGGGACAATGCGGTAAAGATAGACGTCACCGCCCAGGACGGAATAAATCACATGTGTTACACGATCCACGTCATCCGCAGAGAGAGTAATATTCCGGAGAATTCGTCACTGGTCGACGTCGAAGGAAAAACATATACTTTCCTGGATGTTCCGGAAGATGTAAATGTTCCTGAAGGTTTTTACCTGACGACTAAGACAATAAACGGATACAGCGTTCCTGCTTATATGAAAGACGGCGTTGCGAGCGTCCTGTTATATCTTTTCGACGGAACCAAGTCGCCGGGCCTTTATTTCTATAACATCAATTCGAAGACTGTAATCCCTTATGAACTGGATAAGACTGTAATTAAGGAGTCCGGCATTCTTAAAGTCGTTGATGTTCCTGCCGGAATGGTAATACCTGATGAGTTTAAGCCTGCTACTTATGATACGGGCACGATCGTCCTGAACGGATATGAGAACGAAGCCGGCGAATTCATCTGCTATCTTGCCGATGACAGCGGCAACAGGGACTTCTATTACTATGAAAAGAGCACCGGCGCTATCAGCAGATACAGATTTGCAGATAAAAAAGCCGAACTTTTATACTCTTATCTGTTTGACGTTTTCCTCGTAATTGCTATTATTGAAGCGGTCATTGTAACAATAGCCGTATATATTATCAGGAGAATGGTCTCTGACAGGACTAATCCGAGACCTAAGAGGGTATAAAAGGAATTGATATGGGCAAACTGAAGACACTGGTTGTAGGCGGTAAAGATCTTACGGAAAAGCAGGAAAAGATCCGTAAGCTTTTCATGTATCTTGTAAGCGGCGGTATCACTACAGTTGTTAACTGGGTCTGTTATGTAATTTTCGATAAGACCGTAAAAGCCGATATGCTTGTTACGGTATTCGGCAAAGAGATATCTCTCAAGTTCATCATTAACCAGATAGTATGCTGGATCATTGCAGTTCTTGTCGCATATTTCCTCAACAGGATCACGGTATTCAGATCCAAGGGTAATATCGCAAGAGAACTCCTGTCATTTGCAGGCGCGAGAGTAATATCTTTCCTGGTCCTTGAGTTAGGTCTTTATTCACTTATGATCTGGGGCTGCGTTGCGCTCACGGGCAAGCCCATTGATACTCCCATGACGACATTCCACATTTTCTCGAAGTCATTTGATTTTACTTACGAGTATCTCGTTAAGCTCATAAATTCCGTATTCATTGTCATTGCAAATTATGTAATGAGCAAGCTCATGGTCTTCAAGAAGAAGGACATGGTCGATTACAACGCCAAGACAGAGCAGAAGACGGAAGAAGCTTCTGAGAAGGATGCCGCCGATGCCTGATCACAAGGTGCCGGAGCTTTTGGAAGGAGCATTAAAATTCGGCATCAAACCCGGACTTGAACGAATCACCACTCTGATGGAGCTCCTTGGAAATCCCCAGAACAGCTTTAAGTCTGTCCATATCGCGGGCACTAACGGCAAGGGTTCTGTCGCGACATTCATCTCATCGATCATGGCAGCCGCAGATAAAACGGTCGGCGTATTCACATCGCCCTATCTCGAGCGTTTTTCAGAGAGGATAAGGATAATCGACGGCAGAGCAGGACTTGATAAATACGTTAAAGACGATTCATATGGAGAGATCTCATCAGAAGATCTCGAAAAGTATTCTTCCCGGGTTAAAAAGGCACGCGAGAAGATGATCTTGGAAGGCTTGTGCGATGAGCCTACCGAATTTGAGCTCATCACGGCAATATGCTTCCTCTATTTTGCTGAAAAGAAGATCGATGTCGCAGTCCTTGAAGTAGGATTAGGCGGCAGGCTTGATTCCACGAATATCATCAAAGATCCCATGGTAACGGTCGTTACCGCAATGGGTCTTGATCACACGGGCGTTCTGGGCAATACGATCTCAGAGATAACGGGCGAGAAGGCAGGAATCTTCAAGGAAGGTTCTCCCGCCGTTTGTTTTGATCCCGATCTCATGATCCTCCCTGACGAGATGAAGCCCGATGTAAGGGCAACGCTCATTTCGAAGGCTGAAGAAAAAGGCATCCTGCTTACCTTTGCGGGCAGCAGTAATGCTTATGACAGCGCGCGTTTTACTGAAGACGGCAGGATGGAATTCACATATGAGGGCTTGGTTTACAGCACGGCCCTTAACGGAAAGCACCAGATAGGAAATGCCATTACGGCGATCGAAGCTGCCAGGAAGTGCGGAATAGCAGAAGAGGCAATTAAGGACGGCATCGCACTTGCCAGATGGAAGTGCAGGGCAGAGCTCTTAAGCCTTGATCCCGTGATAATTATCGATGGCGGACATAATCCACAGGGAGCGCTCAGCCTTGGTGCCACAATGAACGAGATGCTCGGAGGTTCACTTAGAGGCAAACCTGTAAGACTTCTCATGGGCGTAATGTCCGATAAGGATGTTGATGGTATCCTTGATGCTTATAAAACGTGTGGAATAAACATCAGGAGCGCGGTTACGGTAACGCCCGACAACCCGAGAAGCGAACCCGCTGATGTTCTCGCACATAAAATTAATTATGTGTATAATATCAGCGACGATTTGGAGGCAGTCCCCGATGCCTGCGAAGGCACGAGACTTGCATACTGCAAATCACTTGATGACGGCATGATTATTCTGGCTACAGGATCGCTTTATCTCGCAGGCCAGATCAGGGCCACACTGAAAGGATTGATTGAATGCACGACTATTTAAGCTTATGCATGATGATACAGCCTATAAATGAGGCGAGTCTCATTCTTTTCGATGTGAGCAATGAAGAGAAAGCCCGCATTGTCCGTCAGTACAACAGAGCATTACAGAACAGTCAGGGCGAAGGCACTGACGTTGCACAGATATTCTTAAAGCCCTTGATCGCCCAGTATCAGAAGTGGGGAGATCCTGCATTGATCTTCGGCCTCTGCCTTGCGAGGGAAGGCCAGTTCAAGAGGGCTGAAGGAAGCCTGGTATTCGCCATTCAGGGTGTGCTTGCGACAGAGCAGTATCTCTCGATCGCACAGGAAGCATTAAGAATGGTAAGAGAGGACATCAAGAATCCTCCGCCGGATCTGCCGCCTGCAGACATCGCAGGAAAGCTCAAGAATGCGCAGATGGCATCAGGATCTTCTCCTGCTGCAAGAGCAAACTTCCAGGCACCCATCCTTACTAAGGCACAGAAGACCTCCGAACCGCCTCAAATGGCTTCTTCCAAAGAGAGAAGAGACATCATGATGCGTTCGGGCGGAGTAGCTGATGAACTTCCTGATGATTCAATAGATATTGAGGATATCAAATCTCCCAGAGAGAGAATGAAAAGTTTGGTGGTCGTAGGCGTCGTAATTCTGTCAATGTTACTAGTGACGCTTCTCATCATATTTGGTATTATTCCTCTGGTAAAGCAGATCGAAGCCGGCGGCGACGCCCAGGACAGGCTCGAATACCTGCACAGGGAGTTCTACCGCAACAGATACGATCCTGAGGTTTCAGCTCTCGCGAGCGCTTACGAATCCAGCTTTGGCACATACTCTACTGCGAACATGCCGCAGGATACTGCAGCACACAAGATCGAAGTAGAAAGCGAGTCGGAAACAGAGTCGACCACCACCACTACTGAGACGACGTCAACTGAATTGACGGCATTTACGGTAGATCCGGCAGCGACAACGACAACGACTCAAGGAGAGACATAATGAACTATATAAGCACAAGAGGATATGAAGGAAAGTTTTCTTCAAGCGAGGCGATAATCAGAGGCATCGCTCCGGACGGCGGTCTCTTTGTGCCTGAGACAATACCCCAGCTTACACAGGAAGATTTGGAGAGAATGCAGACGATGCAGTTCTATGAACTGTCCGCATTCGTTCTTTCGAAGTTCCTTACAGATTTTACTGAAGCTGAGCTTCTCGAATATACAAAGCAGGCTTATGCTGAAGAGAAGTGGGGCGAGAACCCCGTTCCTCTCGTTCAGATGAACGAATATAACGACAGGGAATATATCTTGGAGCTCTGGCACGGACCTACGTGCGCATTTAAGGACGTAGCACTCCAGCTTCTCCCTCATCTTATGACCGCTTCTGCGAAGAAGACAGGCACAAATAAGAAGATCTGCATCCTTACTGCTACTTCGGGTGACACGGGTAAGGCTGCACTTGAGGGCTTTAAGGATCTTCCCGGAACTGAGATCATCGTATTCTATCCGACAGGCGGCGTATCTGAAGCACAGAAGCTCCAGATGACGACAACGGGCGGATCCAATACACACGTAATCGCAGTTAACGGCTGCTTTGATGATGCGCAGACGGGCGTAAAGCAGATCTTCGGTGACATGGAATTCGCCATTACCCTTGATGAGCATGACGTCATGCTCTCTTCTGCAAACTCGATCAACTGGGGCAGACTTGCACCGCAGATCGCTTACTACGTATATTCATATGTTGAACTTATAAGAAAAGGCAAGATGGATCTTACAGAGTCCTTCAATATCGTTGTTCCTACGGGCAACTTCGGTAACATCCTTGCCGCATGGTTTGCAAAGCAGATGGGCATTCCGGTAAGAAAGCTTATCTGTGCTTCCAACCGCAATAAAGTCCTCTGCGATTTCTTCTCTTCCGGTATCTACGACCGCAACAGAGAGTTCTATAAGACGACATCGCCTTCAATGGATATCCTTATCTCTTCAAATCTCGAGAGACTTCTTTTCGAGGTTACGGACAAGGATTATCAGAAGGTAACAGAATGGATGAACGATCTTTTCGAGAAGGGCAAGTACAGTGTCGACAAGGACACATTGAAGTCTTTGCAGAGACTCTTCGTAGGCGGCTTCGCTGATGAGACCGGCGTATCGAAGACTATTCTCGAAGTATACGACCGTACGGATCACGTTATCGATCCTCATACGGCTGTAGGATTTAACATCTACGGAAGATATCACACCAGGTCAGGTGACGAGAGCAAGACGGTATTTGCGTCCACGGCATCTCCGTTCAAGTTCGCACCGGCAGTTATGGACGCTTTGAGAGGAGCCGGTTATTCGGATAACAAGTCCATACCGGATATCATCGCCGAACTTGCCGAAGAGAGCGGACTTACGATTCCTCAGTCTATTTCAGAATTACCATCTCTTGAAATAAGACATAAGGACGTAATCGAGAAGGAACAGATGATGAGCATGGTGCGCAAGATCCTTCTCGGATGATTTGATTTTTAAGGCTTTTCTCCCAACGGAAAAGCCTTTTTTATAAAAGGGGGCATGATGAAATGAAACGTTATCTGGTATTAGAGAACGGCAACGTTTACGAAGGCGAAGCAATGGGTGCTTCAGGCAGTGTCATCTCCGAGATAGTTTTTACTACCGCGATGACAGCATATTTGGAGACACTGACGGATCCGAGCTATAAGGGTCAGGCAGTTGTCCAGACATTCCCCCTGATAGGCAACTACGGAATAATCACTCCCGATATGGAGAGCTCGAAAGTAAATGTCTCCGGCTATATCGTAAGAGAAGTATGCGATCTTCCTTCGAACTTCAGATGTGAGACGGATCTTGATACTTTCCTTAAGGAACAGGGAATTCCCGGACTTAAGGGAATCGACACGAGAGCACTTACAAAGTGCCTCAGAGAATCAGGTACGATGAACGGCGCGATCTGTGACCGTCCCGACGAGTTCTCGATAGATGAGATCAAGGCTTACAGGATAAAGGATCCGGTCGCTGAAGTCACAACACCCGAAGAGACGGTCGTATCACCTGAAGGAGAAATCAAGTTTAAGGTTGCAATGTTCGACTTCGGCATCAAGAGCAATATCGCAAGAGAGCTCGCAAAGAGATCCTGTGAAGTTCATCTCCTTCCCGCTGACACTGATGCGGCAAAGGTAATGGAGATAAAGCCTGACGGAATCTTTCTCTCTAACGGCCCCGGAGATCCTGAGGACAATACTAAGGCGATCGAGACCATGAAGGTCTTAAAGGATTCCGGCATCCCGATCATGGGAATCTGCTTAGGCCACCAGATCTTAGCTCTTGCCCACGGCTTTAAGACATCGAAGCTCAAGTACGGACACAGAGGAGCTAACCATCCTGTTAAGAACTTGGAGACAGGCAGAGTCTACATCACATCACAAAACCACGGTTATCAGGTCGAGAGCAATTCGATCGATACCAATATCGCGAAAGAATACTTCGTCAACGTTAACGACGGAACAAACGAAGGAATCAGATATCTTGATAAGCCCGCTTACTCAGTGCAGTTCCACCCGGAAGCATGTGGCGGTCCTAAGGATACGGAATTCCTTTTCGATGACTTTATCAGCATGATGGAAAACAAGGAGGTCAAATAATATGCCGCTCGATAAAACTATACGTAAAGTCCTTGTTATCGGTTCAGGCCCTATCGTAATCGGTCAGGCCGCAGAATTCGACTACGCAGGTACACAGGCCTGCAGAGCATTAAGAGAAGACGGCATCGAGATCGTACTCCTTAACTCCAATCCTGCTACCATCATGACAGACAAGTCGATGGCAGATAAGATCTACATCGAACCTCTTACGCTTACGACAGTTAAGAGAATAATCGAGACAGAAAAGCCCGACTCGATCCTCTCAGGTCTTGGCGGACAGACAGCGCTTACGCTCTGCATGCAGCTCGCAAAAGAAGGATTCCTTGAATCCCACGGCGTTAAGCTCCTGGGTTCTTCTCCCGAGTGTATCGACAAGGCTGAAGACCGTCAGATGTTCAAGGACACGATGGAAGCGATCGGCCAGCCCTGCATTCCTTCGAAGGTCGTAACGACAGTTGAAGATGCAATGGATTTTGCAAAAGAGATCGGTTACCCCGTTATCGTAAGACCTGCCTTCACATTGGGCGGAACAGGCGGCGGTATCGCTAACGATGAAGCTGAGCTCCACGAGATCGCAAGAAACGGTCTTGCTTTATCTCCTATCACACAGGTCCTGATCGAGCGCGGAATCGCAGGCTGGAAAGAGATCGAGTTCGAAGTAATTAGAGATAAGGACGGCAACGTTATTACGGTCTGCTCGATGGAGAACTTAGACCCCGTCGGCGTTCACACGGGCGACTCCATAGTAATCGCTCCTGCAGTAACGCTCTCCGACAAAGAGTATCAGATGCTCAGAACAGCATCACTTAACATCATCGAGGCATTGGGCGTAGAAGGCGGCTGTAACTGCCAGTTCGCGCTTAATCCGAACTCATTCGAGTATGCGGTAATCGAAGTTAACCCGAGAGTATCAAGATCATCTGCTCTTGCATCAAAGGCAACAGGTTATCCGATCGCAAAGGTTGCTACAAAGATCGCTATAGGTTACAGACTCCACGAGATCGTAAATGCCGTAACAGGCCACACTTATGCTGCTTTCGAGCCTGCATTGGATTATGTTGCAGTTAAGTATCCGAAGTGGCCTTTCGACAAGTTCGTATATGCCAAGAGAAATCTCGGCACACAGATGAAGGCAACGGGCGAAGTCATGGCAATCTCCGATTCATTCGAGAGTGCGCTCATGAAGGCCGTAAGAGGCGCAGAGATCTCAGCTGACACGCTCCACCTTAAGAAGATGGAAGAAGTAGCAGACGAAGACCTCATGGAGCGCTGCGTAACTCCTACTGACGAGAGACTCTTCTATGTTGCTGAAGCGATCAGAAGAGGCGTAGAGATCGAGAAGATCAATGCTGAGACCAAGATCGACATGTGGTTCCTCTCCAAGATCAGAAATCTTGTTGAGTTCGAAAAGGCTATCTCCGGAAGAGACATCTCTTTCGATGAATACGTAAAGGCAAAGAAATTAGGCTTTACTGACAAGGCTATCGCCAGGATCACAGGCAAGCCCGTTACATATGAGCTCAAGCCGACGTTCAAGATGGTTGATACATGCGCAGGCGAGTTCGAAGCACACACACCTTACTTCTACGCTACATTCAACAGACCTGAGGAAGGCGGCGAGAATGAAGCTGATTTCGAGAAGGCAGGCGATAAGGACAAGCAGACCGTAATCGTATTCGGTTCAGGCCCGATCAGGATCGGCCAGGGCATCGAGTTCGACTATGCTGCAGTTCACTGCGTACACGCTTTGAGAAATTTAGGCTACAGAGTTGTCATCGTAAATAACAACCCTGAGACTGTATCCACAGACTTTGATACAGGCGACAGACTCTATTTCGAGCCTCTGACACCTGAAGACGTAATGAACATCGTTCGCCAGGAAAAGCCTTTCGGTGTAGTCGTTGCATTCGGCGGCCAGACAGCCATCAAGCTCACGAAAACATTATCTGAGAACAACGTCAACATCATCGGTACATCTGCTGATTCCATCGACATGGCAGAAGACCGTGAGAGATTCGACGCACTCTTAGAGAGACTCGGAATCGCAAGACCTAAGGGCTTCTCAGTCCTCACATTGGAGGAAGCTCTTAAGGCTGCAAATACACTTGAATATCCTGTACTCTTAAGACCTTCTTACGTTCTTGGCGGTCAGAACATGATCATCGCCTTCAACGACGAAGACGTTAACGAGTACATGAGGATCATCCTTGCCCAGGGCATTGAGAACCCTGTCCTCATCGACAAGTATATCCAGGGCAAGGAGATCGAAGTAGATGCGATCTACGACGGTAAGGATGTACTTATCCCGGGTCTTATGGAGCACGTTGAGCGTGCGGGAATCCACTCCGGTGACTCCATCGCGATGTATCCTGCAAAGCATATCTACGACGATATGTATAAGAAGCTCGCTGATACCACGATCGCTCTCTGCGACGGACTTAAGTCAACAGGTATCGTAAATATCCAGTACATCGTTAAGGACAACAGGATCTATGTAATCGAGGTCAACCCGAGAGCATCGAGAACGGTTCCTTACATGAGCAAGGTTACGGGCATCCCGATGGTAGACGTTGCCATCGAAGTAAGCCTCGGCACGCCTCTTGCTGACATGGATTACGGTACAGGTTTCTACAGACAGTCGCCTTATACGGCTGTTAAGGTTCCTGTATTCTCCTTCGAGAAGCTCACTGACGTAGATACGCAGTTAGGACCTGAAATGAAATCCACCGGCGAGGTATTGGGCGTCGGCAGAAACCTCTCAGAAGCACTGTATAAGGGCCTTGTGGCAGCTGGCTACAAGATGTACAAGCGCGGCGGCGTATTCATCACGGTAAGAAATTCCGACAAGATGGAGATCGTCGAGATAGCAAAGAAGTTCGATATCATGGGCTTCAAGCTCTATGCGACACATGGTACGGCCGAAGCCTTAAGACAGGCCGGAATGGAAGTTACTGCGGTATCCAAGATCCACGAGTCCGATGAGAACAACACCATGACGCTTCTTGAGAGCGGCAAGATCAACTACATCATCTCGACATCCGCAAAGGGCAGACTTCCTGCGAGAGACTCCGTAAAACTCAGAAGAAGAGCAGTCATGCTCGGAATCCCCTGCCTTACGGCTATCGATACTGCAGACGCACTTGCAGATTCACTCATGAGCCACTTCTCCGAGATCAACACAGAGCTCGTTGACATCAACAACATGCGTGACAAGAGAAGGAAGATCAACTTCATCAAGATGCAGGGTGCAGGCAACGACTACATCTATATCGACTGCATGGAGAGCATGGTATCCTCGCCTGAGTCACTTTCTGTCTACATGAGTGACAGACACTTCGGTGTCGGAGGTGACGGTATCGTCCTGATCGCACCTTCGAAGGTCGCTGACTGCAGAATGATCATGTTCAATCTTGACGGTTCTGAGGGCATGATGTGCGGTAACGCCATAAGATGCGTTGCCAAGTACATGTACGATGAGCGCGGCCACAAGAAGAGACACATGAAGATCGAGACTAAGAGCGGCATCAAGACGTTAGAGCTCATGACATTGGGCGGCGTCGTAGCACGTGTTAAGGTCGACATGGGCAAGGCAGAACTTGTTCCTGCAAAGATCCCCTGCACGCTCCCCGGAGACAAAGCGATCAACGTTCCGGTAAATATAGACGGCGATGAATATAACATTACAGCGGTATCAATGGGTAACCCTCATGCCGTTGTATTCACCGATCTTGTTGATGTTTTAGACCTAAACAACATCGGCCCCAAGTTCGAATACTCTACTGACATCTTCCCTGAGAGAGTCAACACCGAGTTCGTCAAAGTCATAGACGACCATACACTCAAGATGAGAGTATGGGAGAGAGGCTCAGGCGAGACGATGGCCTGCGGAACAGGCGCATGCGCAACAGTAGTCGCAGCATGTGAGAACGGCTTCTGCAAGAAGGGCGAAGATATCAGGGTAATCCTTAAGGGCGGCGACCTCATCATCAGATACACAGATGATACTGTCTACATGACAGGTAACTGCGCTAAGGTTTTCGAAGGAACCATGGAGGTCTGATGGAGAGCATCAATAGAAACTATAAAGCAGCGATTTTTGACATGGACGGACTGATCCTCGATTCAGAGAGGACAGTCCTGTCTATTTGGGAGCAGATAGGCGACAAGTATGGCTTTCCCGGTATCCGTGACTACGGAATAAGCGTTATCGGAAAGAACAAACAGGCCACGGTAGATGAATTTAAGCGGGTTTACGGCGAGCCCGGTGAGCCCTACGAGAGGGAACTCCGGGTCATCTATAATGAGCTGGCTGATAACGGCAAGGTCCCGTTAAAGCCTCATACGCTCGAGCTTTTAAGCGCAATGAAGAGGGCAGGAATGAAGCTTGCCATTGCATCTTCATCCTCTAGAGAAGAAGTCACGTCACAGATGGGCCCTTTGGGAGCGCTCGGCTTTTTCGATGCCCTGGTAACAGGTGATCAGGTAACAAGATCCAAGCCTGATCCGGAGATATTCTTACTGGCCTGTGAAGCTTTGGGAGTAAAGCCTGAAGAGGGCGTGGGACTCGAAGATTCGTTTAACGGAGTAAGGTCATGCAAGGCATCAGGACTTTATACGATAATGGTTCCTGACATCATTCAGCCAGATGATGAGATGAAGGGGCTGGCAGACGTTATCCTGCCTTCGTTAAAGGACGTTCAGGATTTCTTGAATCTCAAGTAATTGTTGTTATAGAGGTAATTCATGACGGATGCGCCGATGATTATGGCGTATCCGATTATGCTTATCATGTCCGGGATCTCAGCTAAGAAGATAAGACCCAGCAAAGCGGTAAAGATTACGGTCGAATAATCGTAGATCGATATTTCCTTTGCAGGGCATGCTGAATATGCGGAAGTAATGAATAACTGTCCGAAGCAGGCTGCCACGCCGGTCATGCAGCAGTAGAAGAACTGCAGCCATGTTATGGGCTGATATGTGGCGATTATGAACGGGATCAGGGTAACGCATGAGAATGTCGAAAAGAACGCGACTACAATGATCCCTCTTTCTCCCTTGACCGTTGCTTTTCTTAAGAATGCATAAGCGATCCCTGCAAAGATGCCTCCGATAAGAGCTATTGCCAGAGGGAAGAGGTTATCTCCCGCAACACCCATGTTTCCAAACAGGAAAGACGGTTTTACGACAAATACGGCCCCGGCGATAGCTGTGAGGATGCAAGCCCACTGGAAGCCGTCAGCAGCTTCCTTAAGGATGATTATCGACGTCAGCATCGCAAAGAAAGGCGAGAGCTTGTTAAGCATCATTGCATCAGACATGTTCGTGGCAGATATCGCGTAGAAGTTGCAGATAACGCTTATCGTGCCGAACAATGCGCGCATGAGTACAAAGGGGAAAGAAGCTTTCTTTATCTTGAATTTCTCAGGCGATCTGAAAAGGATCGTATAAGACATTATTATCGCAACGAGATTTCTGAAGAAGGCCTTCTGGAAGACGGGCATGTCTCCTGCGAGGTTAATGAACAAAGCCATGCATGCAAATGCAAATGACGACAAAATGAGGTATACGATGCCTCTCTTCCTGGGCGATAACTTATTCAAAATACCTATGGTCACCGGACGTTCTCTTTTCGAAATCTTTAGCAATAAAAATAAAACAAGAATGCCTCAATGTCCATAAGATAAGGCTTGTTCAATTCATAGATTGACACACCTCTTAACCCTCAATACAATTAGAGAGTTGCTTAAATATTATAATTTAGAGGTCTAAATATGCTTAGAGTCGGTATCATTGGTTGCGGAACGATTGCTGCAAAAGTTTGCGACAGTCTTAAGGGCAACAAGAAGGTAGTTATCGAAGGCGTTGCATCAAGAGAAAGAGCCAAGGCAAAGAAGTTTGCCGCTGCCCACTGCCCTGATGCAAAGGTTTTTACAGGCTATGAGAAGCTCGTAAAATCTCCTGATATCGACCTCGTCTATATTGCAACACCCAATACATACCACTACGAGCATGCCATTTTATGTATCAAGGAATACAAGAACGTCCTGATCGAGAAGCCTTTTGCAATGAGCAAGGCCGAAGCAGACAGCATCTTCTTCGAAGCAAAGAACAGAGGCGTTTTTGTTGCCGAAGCTATGTGGACATCTTATCTGCCGCTTCATAAGAAAGCGCTCGAGTGGATCGAGAAGGGCAGGCTCGGACAGGTCAAGTATGTAACAGCAAACTTAGGCTACGACATCGAGAGTGTTCCGAGGCTTAACAGCACTGTGTTAGGCGGCGGAAGCTATCTGGATCTCGGCGTTTACACGACGAACTTCGCACTCTCTTTCATGGGTGACGACATTAAGGTGTCGAGAGTCTTTGCAAGAAAAGATTCATCAGGCATCGACAGAGACACCACATACTCCCTTGAGACAGATGACGGCAGCATCTTAGGCAACTTCTACGTTACGATGTGTGCGAATACCGACAAGGACGGCGTGATAACAGGTGAGAGGGGCAAGATCAAGTTCACCAACATCAACAACTACAGGAAGATATCCCTGTATTCGACTGATGATGTGTTGCTCGATGAAGCCGAAGCAGACAAGAATTACTTAAAGGGATACGTATACGAATTCGAATCCTGCGCCAATGCGATCTCGAAAGGACTCATCCAGGCTCCCGAGATGCCTTGGAGCAGAACCATAAGGATATGCCAGATCAACGATACGATCCGCTCAATGATGTGATATGACAGATACGATTTCAAAACAGGCAAAGAACAGAAGGCTCATAAGATTTATCGTTTTCAACGGTATCGTTGCCGCGCTCTACGTCGTGCTCACATATTTCCTCGCGCCGATCTCATACGGCCCGATCCAGGCAAGGATCTCTGAGGTCATGACGGTGTTTCCGATATTCTCCTGGGGCATGATCCCCGGCGTTACTCTGGGATGCCTTATCTCGAACCTCTTAAATCCGGATAATCTCGGCCCCGTCGACATCATCGGCGGCACGGTCGCGACGCTCCTTGCAGGTTATCTCTCATACCTCATCGGAAAGAAGAACAAATGGCTCGGCATCATTCCGCCCGTTGTATGCAACGGCATCATCGTCGGAGGCTATCTCCCGTTCCTTTTGTTAGACACGGTAACGTGGCAGGAAGTTGTAATAACCATGCTCACCGTAGCAGGCGGCGAAGCTGCCGTTTTAGTAGTATTAGGACTGCCGCTCGTAGCGGTTATCGAAAAGACAGGATTAAAGAGTAAATTACCATGACACAATATTTTGACCCCAATCCGACTACACCTTCAGACAGAAAAGTGATCCCGTACAGAATGAACGGGATCAACTTCGAGTTCTCCACGGATTCATCTGTTTTCTCGAGAAAGGAAGTAGACTTCGGAACCAATCTTCTGATCGACACGCTTGTTAAGGACATCAAGTCCAGAGGCCCCAAGATGGAGCGCTTCGTTGACTTGGGGTGCGGTGTCGGCATCGTCGGTATCGTTATCAAGTCATGCTTCATGGCCTTTGACGTAACGGGTGTGGACATCAATTCGAGGGCTGTTGCGCTCGCAAGGGAAAATGCGATCAACAACGGCGTTAACTGCAGATTCATGTCGAGCGATATTCTCTTCGGAGTAAGGGATGAGCATTTCGACATCGTAGCTACAAATCCTCCGGTAAGAGCCGGCAAGAAGACCGTGTTCGGTTTCTATGAGCAGGCCTATGACGTGCTTAATCCGGGCGGATATCTCTATGTCGTCCTCCAGCGCAAGCAGGGCGCACCTTCCACTATGGATAAAATGAAAGAGCTCTTCGGCAACTGCGAGACGCTTGCGATAGACGGCGGCTACAGAGTCATGAGGTCACGCAAAGAATGAGCCTGCCATATCCGTTCATAGAATCCTACATGATGTTCTTCATATATAGCTTCGTAGGATGGGTCGTTGAAGTAATCTACTACGGGATCACCGAAGGAAAGTTTATAAACAGAGGCTTTCTGGCAGGCCCGCTTTGTCCTGTATACGGACTGGGCTTTTATGCAGCCATCTGGATCTTCGAACCCTTAAGCAGCAACTTCTTCATAATATTCTTCGGCATGGCTGCCGCATGTACGATCGTAGAACTCATAGCAGGCGTTATCCTCTATCACGCTTTCCACATGCGCTGGTGGGACTATTCCGAGTACAAGCTCAACTTCAGAGGCTATATCTGCCTGAGATTCTATATTTACTGGGGTATTGCAGCTTCTCTCGGCATCTATGTCCTGCACCCGATCGTAAAGCACCTCATAGCTCTCATACATTACCCCGTAAAGATCGGAATCCTCATATTCTTTACGGCCGTTCTTGTTACGGACCTTGTTACCACGATAATTACGATCGCGGGCTTCAAGAAAAAGTTCGAAGCAATGGAAAAGGTCGTATCCGGCACGAAGGTCGTATCTGATCTTATCGGTTCGCAGATATATGGCGCGGTCGACACTGTTGTAACAGTATCCGAACCTACCAGAAATCACTATGAACAGTACAGGAAACTTATTGACGAGAACCGCCGTCAGGAAAGAGAACTCGCGGCTCAGCACAGAGCCGAGGAAAAGGCCTTTGCTAACCAGTTCACGGAAGCCGAGAAGGAGAGCTTAAGGCTTGCCAAGGATCAGGCCATGAACACTGTCGGATCGCTTGTAAGATCATTCAAAAATAACGAGAAGCGTCTCGTAAAAGTTGTTATGGTCAGATCAAGTGACGCCGGCGCAGCGGTAATGAAATTCATCAAGAGAAGAACGGAAAGCGGCAACGACGAGCTTTTCGAGATCGATGAAGAAGAACAGGCTTTGAAAAAAGATTAAGCGTTAACTATAATAGGTGCGTCATAATATAAGGAGGCATTTTTATGTCATCAGCATGTGATTCTTGCCCGTCAAAGAACGGCTGCACATCCCAGGATTCCTGCCCGTCAGCTAACGGAATCCAGAAAGATCCTCTCGCAAAAGGATCCTCGATCAAGACCGTTATCGGTGTCGCAAGCGGAAAGGGCGGTGTAGGCAAGTCATTTGTTACATCGGTCCTCGCAGTCCAGCTCGCGAGAAAAGGCTATAAAGTCGGCATCATGGACGCCGATATCACCGGCCCTTCGATCCCTCAGTCTTTCGGCCTTACAGAGAACCTGCGCGGTACTGACGACCAGCTCATCGTTCCTGCAGAGACAAAGACGGGAATCAAGGCAGTCAGCGTAAACCTCGTACTCGAGAACAAGGAAGCTCCGGTCATCTGGAGAGGCCCTGTTCTTTCTTCACTCTTAAAGCAGTTCTGGGGACAGACAAACTGGGAGACATTGGATGTTCTCCTTATCGACATGCCGCCGGGAACAGGCGACGTTCCGCTTACGGTATTCCAGTCCATGCCCGTTGACGGCATTATCTTAGTTGCAACAAGCCAGGATCTGGTCTCCATGATCGTTAACAAGGCGAGAAACATGGCTTCCATGATGAAGGTTCCCGTTCTCGGAATGGTCGAAAACATGAGCTATATCAAGTGCCCTCACTGCGGTGATGAGATAAGACTCTACGGCGACGGCTCCACTATCGAGAAGTCTGCTGCCGAGATCGGTTCCAAGGTAACGGATAAGCTCCCGCTCGATCCTGAAGTTACAAAGCTCGTTGACTCAGGCAACGCCGAGAAGGTCAGCCCGGATCTTCTTTCCGGTACTGTCGACATGATCGCAGAACTTATCGAGAAGTGAAAAAAAGATATCTGACGTTATTCATAGCAATATCGGCTTTGCTTGTATTCCTTTGCGGCTGTTCAACCCCAAAGGAAAAGAATCCCCTGATGGAATATCTGGGCGATTATTCATACAGCGACCCCGCCATTTGCATGGTCTATGAACCGATAGAAGACGAGAAGGATGATGACGGTAACCAGCTCTACGGTATCCAGTACCGCAAGGTAACGGATCTTGACGGACTCAAGGCTTCAGGCTGCCCGCTCCTTATCTATTTCTACAGTTCCATGGACAACGGAACTGCCATGGTTACGGCAGCAGTAGAAGATATCGCGGTAAACTACAACGGAAAGCTCACGATCCTGATGCTCGACGCGATGGAATATAAGGACATGATGGACAAATACGAGATCGAAGCAGTCCCTGAATTTGTCCTGATAAGGAAAGGTGAGGCCGACAAAGTCTTCGGCGGAACTTCCCGCGAGTATTGGACGATAAACGATGTGTTATCATGGCTTCAGGAGAACGGCATAGCATAAAGGTGGTTACTTATGGGTAATATCGTATCTATCAGCACAATCGGACAGGACAGCCACAGATTCGGTGAACCTTGCGGTGACACTCTGATCAGGCTCGGCGGAATCGATATTCCGTTCGACAAGCCCATCGAAGCCAACAGCGACGGTGACGTCGTCTTCCACGCCATCACCAATGCGGTGTCCGGCTTTACAGGTGTCAACATCCTTGGCGGCGAAGCAGATAAGATCTGCCTCGAAAAAGGCATTAAGGACAGTTCCGTATATCTTGAGAAAGCTCTTGAATATCTTACCGGCGGTAAGATCATTCATTGCTCTGTCACCATCGAGTGCCTGCGCCCGAAGCTGATGCCCCATATCCCGAAGATGAAGGAATCTATCGGCGCGATACTGGGGATCCCTGTATCTTCAGTCGGCATAACGGCCACTACCGGCGAAGGCCTGACAGGCTTTGGCAGGGGAGAAGGAATACAGGTATTCTGCATCCTGACTTTTACTAAAGAGATCTGAATCAAAAAGCCCGCATCCAAGCGGGCTTTTGTTTCAATCGTGGAACGGTTCGCTCTCGCCTCTTGATCTTATGATCTCCGATGCTATCGCGATATCCTCCGGTGTCGTTATCTTCAGGTTGGAATAAAGTCCCTTTGTAAGATAAACATCAAGTCCGTACATCGTCGCTAATGCGGTATCATCAGTTGCCGTGATGCCGTCATCTGTTGCCTTCATGTAGCATGTCTCAATGTCCTTGAACTTAAAACCCTGCGGAGTAAGGATCTCATAGAACTTCGATCTGTCAGGAGTGCTGATAACCTTGACTTCGCCTGAAGGCAATATACCGACTTCCTTCAACGTGTTCTTAACGGGGACCGCGGAAGCGCATACCGCATGGTCTTTAAGCCCGTCGATGCATGCCGTGATCTCTTCTGAAGTAACGAGGCAGCGCGCACCGTCGTGAACGAGCACGAGGTCGTCATCGTCAGCATCAGCGATCATGTTAAGGCCCTTTGAAACGGATTCCGTTCTGGTGTTCCCGCCGAGCGTGAAGGTTATGTTGAGGTCAGGAAAATACTCCGAGCACATTGCCTGCAGGATCCCTATGAGGTCACTTGTCGTAACGAGTACGATCTTATAATCCATGTCTGCATAATTGCATCTCGCGACGTCAGCGACCGCACCCAGAGTCCTTAAGATAACAGGGCGCCCTTCGACATTCCTCATGAGTTTCGGCTGTCCTGCGCCCATGCGCGTACCGCTTCCTGCGGCCGGTATCAGAAAATAACACTTGCGACTCATAAGATCACCTCCTGTTATGAGAACAGTATATCAGCAGCTTCCTTAAGATTGTCCGCATATATGAATTCCGGAACGGGATTGCCAGCGAAAACATCTGCAGATGCATTAGCGAGTTCCTTCTCGAGCGCGTCCTTTGAGCTGCCGGGAAGCACGACCGTCGTGATACCGAGTCTTGCGGATGCCAGGCATCTCTTCAGTATCCTTGAGACCGGCCTGATCTCGCCTGACAATCCGACCTCGCCGAGTATAAGCGTGTTGGGCCTGACGCTGACGCCTCTTGCAGAAGATACAGTCGCCATGCAGACAGCAAGATCGGTCGCGGGGTCAGAGACCTTAAGACCTCCGATGACATTCACGAAGCAGTCCTTCGACGTTAAGCCGAGCTTTAATAGCTTCTCGCAGACTGCAAGGAGCATGAGGACTCTGCCTCTCTCAGGGCCGGATGTCATTCTCTGCGGATTGGGATAAACGCTCTCGGTGCAGAGCGCCTGGACCTCTATGGTCAGCGCGTCATTGCCTTCGAGTGTTGATGTAAGGACCGATCCGGGACTGTTAAGAGGCCTTCCTGCAACGAGCAAAGCCTTCGAACTGTCTACCGGGATAAGTCCTGTCTCTCCCATCTCGAAAAAGCATATCTCATTGGATCTTCCGAATCTGTTCTTTGCAGATCTTATGATCCTGTATCCGCCTGTGGCATCGCCTTCAAATCCGAGCACGGTATCGACCATGTGTTCGATCGTCTTAGGACCTGCAATGGAGCCGTCTTTTGCGATGTGTCCGACCATGATTATCGTAATGTTATTAGTCTTTGCAATGCGGATGAGGCCTGCTGCAACTTCCCTGATCTGCGCAACGCCGCCCGGTGTTCCCGCAACCTGCTCGGAATAAAGCGTCTGTATCGAGTCAATGATCGCAAGGCAGGGCTTATATGTCTTAAGCTGCTCTGCGATCGCTTCAAATCTCGTCTCGCCGCAGACTAAGATGTCCCGCTTTATCTTGAGTCTTGAAGCTCTCATGCCGATCTGGGCAGGGGACTCCTCGCCTGAGATATAAAGGATCTCTCCTTCTGCCTTGTAAGAATCCGCAAGCTGCATGAGGATCGTCGACTTGCCGATGCCGGGTTCACCCGCAACGAGCGTTACGGATCCTTCCGTGATGCCGCCTCCGAAGAGAACGTCAAGGCTGGGGATCCCAGTAGAATGTCTCTTGTAATTCTCCTTGCCTGCTTCGCTGAGCCTTACGGTAACAGCGGAATCCGTCCAGGAATACTGGTTGGCGGCAAAAGCAGGCGAGTCTGTCTTAGCCTTGGCAGGAGCCTTCTCGGAAGGCGCTTCGACAAAGGTGTTGAACATGCCGCAGGCAGGACATTTGCCCATCCAGCCGGACGTCTCGTAACCGCATTCCTTACAGAAAAAAGTTGTCTTCTTAGCCATAGTCTTATCCGTCCATATCTTATTTACCTGCATTATAACAAAGGCGGACTTCTATTAATGGGACAAAAACGGCCGGCTCTTTTGCGCTCTTTTGAACCGGCCCTTTATGAACTTGTTTATGTGCGGATCTTACAGTGTCTTGAAGAACTCGCAAGCCTTCAATGTGTTCTCGTAAGAACCGAAAGCAGTAAGGCGGAAGTAGCCTGCGCCATTCTCGCCGAAGCCTTCGCCGGGTGTTCCTACGATGCCGAAGCGGTTAAGGAGCATGTCGAAGAATTCCCAGCTTCCCATGTTATCAGGACACTCGAGCCAGATGTAAGGTGAGTTTACGCCGCCCGTAAAGTAGATGCCTTTTGCCGTGAATACTTCTGCAAGGGCTTTAGCGTTGCGCTTGTAGTAAGCGATGTTTGCTTTGCAGTCTGCAAGGCCCTGTCCTGAAAGTGAAGCAGCAGCGCCTTTCTGGGTTACGTAGGAAACGCCGTTGAACTTTGTAGCCTGGCGTCTTGCCCAGAATTTGGAGAGCTTGATGCCGTCAGATTCGAGGCTGTCCGGAACGATAGTCCAGCCGCATCTTACGCCTGTGAATCCTGCAAACTTGGAGAATGAAGAAACTTCAACAGCGCAGAGGTCAGCGCCGGGGATCTCGTAGATCGTATGGGGCTTGTCTTCTGTGATGAATGCTTCGTATGCCGCATCGAAAATGATGAGCGATCCTGTCTTCAGTGCGAAGTCTACCCATGCGGTGAGACCTTCACGGCTGTATACTGCGCCTGTCGGGTTGTTGGGCGAGCAGATGTAGATTACGGAAGGTTCAATATCTGTGTCAGCAGGAGGGAGGGGAAGGAAGTCATTCTCCTTATTGCCTGCGACGAAGGATACCTTTCTGCCGTTCATGAGGTTTGAATCGACATAAACAGGATATACGGGATCGGGAATGATGATGGGGTTATCACCTAAAACATCGGGAAGGTTGCCGAGGTCGCTTTTCGCGCCGTCTGAAACATAAACTGTCTCAGGTGCAACCGTTACGCCGAGATCCTTGTAGTGATCTGAGATGGCGTTCCTCAGGAAGTCGTAGCCGTATTCCGGAGGATAGCCGTGGAATGTGTCCTTGCTTGCCATCTCCTTTACCGCTGCTTCCATTGCGGAAGTCACAGATTCGGGAAGGGGGAGAGTTACGTCGCCTATTCCCATCCTGATGATCTCACGGTCAGGGTTCTCTTCCTGGAACTTTCTGACGCGCTTTGCGATGTCGGAGAAAAGGTATGTTTCTTTTACGTCGAGGAAATGTGTGTTGAGCTTGATATCCATGGCAAATACCTCTCGTGATTAAAATTCTTTGAACATTTTAACACCGGCAAACTACTGCATAACGAAAAAAGTTTTCGTACAAATGCACAAATGCTTGCCTGATAACTTGCCTGCGTTGTAAACAGTATTTATGAGCGCGCGACAGTGTATAATAAACGCGTTCGGACTTTTAGTTTTCGCATCGCTGATTCATGGTGTGACGGAGAATAGATTTGGAAAGCCAGTGGAGTGTCTTTTATCCTGAGAATTATGCAAATCCGGTTACTGATACGGATGAGACACTATACATGCGCATAAAGAGATCGTGCACCAGATATCCGGACAGAGTGGCACTGGAGTACGGCGGGACGAAGATCCTTTATTCATCACTGATAGAGAAGATCGACGAGGCAGCTTTCGCATGGAAGAATCTCGGTGTTCAGAAGGGCGATGTCGTAATGCTCGCAATGGGCAATAATACCCTGAACATAATAAGCGTTTATGCGCTCGATAAGATCGGCGCTTCGGCGGCGCTCTGCGTTCCGAATCTGTCGACAGAATATTTCGCAGGTTATGCCAACTGCGTCGGAGCTAAGTTCTGCGTGATGAGCTGCAACCAGTATCTCAACTATTCACATGTCCTTAAGGAGACCTGTATCAAGACCGTTGTTATCGCCAAATACAGCGAGATGTCCGACGGTATATATAAGTACACTGTCAGGTTCTATCCGATCGCAAGTTACGATATGCCGAAGCCTAAGAACGTTCCTGAGGGCATAAAGCTCGTCTATTGGAAAGAATTTGTATCCCTTCTTGACACGCAGTCCGAACAGGAAAAACCGAATCACGACAGAGACAACAACAGGTCTGCTCTGTATCTTTTCCCGAGCGTTCCTACCGAATGCAGGGCAGCGGAATTAAATGCGAGAAGCATGAATGTGTCAGCTAATCTGACGGAAATGGTGCTCAAGGCAAATGAAGACCTGACCGGAAAGCCTTCGAGGATGCTCTGTCTTAACGAGAGCTGCTTTTCATTCGGATTCGTTGTTGGCATCCACAATATCCTGTCGTGCGGCCAGACGGTCCTGATCTTTACGTGGTACGATCCGGAAAAGATCTTCTATGCGATCAGGCGCTATAAGCCTGATGTGCTTATCGGTTATACCAGCACGATCGCATCCATCAATAAAGTCGGAGGGAAATCCGACATTCTGAAGAGCGTCGACAGAATCATTGTCGGCGGCGGACTTCTTACGAGCAGCCAGAAAGCAATGCTGTTCGAGATCGCCAGATCTTCGGGAAAGAAACTCTCAGTCTGTTCTGTAACGGGGTGCGACGAGCTTCTGACTTACGCGTACGGTCCCTCCGATCTGCAAAGTGACAGATTGCTGGGATTCCCGCTTCCGGGAGTCATCATGAGGATCGCAGATCCTTCGACGGGACTTGACGTTCCGGAGGGTGCCGAAGGAGAGATAATCGTATGCTCACCGATAATCAAGACTTCCTTCCCCGATGATGCGAGACCCAATGCGGCAAATTACAGAAAGCTTCCGGACGGAAGGATATGGTTTTTCACTGGAAATATCGGCAAACAGGACGGCAACAAGATGTTCTACCTTGTTGCAAAGACAAGCCGTGAGGTGAGGATCAACAGTTATCCCGTTTATCCGAGCAAGGTCGATGAGGCCGTCCAGATGACGGAAGGCGTTGTCGAAGCTTGTTCAGTCGTAATAGAGAAGCCGGAAGGCTCCATGCTTATCACGGCCGTTGTTCCGAACGAGGAATATTTCTTCGATAACTCCATGATGGAGGACTTAAGGGACCGCATAAAGTCAGAGTGTGAACTTACGCTTCATGAAGCGATGAGACCTTCCGAGATCACGTTCTTTGCAAGCTTTCCCAGAGACTCCAAGGGCGACATCGATTATGAAGCCGTGAAGGAGAAGGTCGAACTGATCCAGAATGAAGTCATTTCCGAGTTTGCCATGCCTGAGGGACCGGCTGAGTGAGAAATCAATAAAAATCCGTGATATAATTTTCGCAGCGTCTTGGGGAGATGCTGTGTGTTATGGATGAAGGATAGAGGAGATGAATAAATGAAAAAGAAATCAATTAAGCTGACAGCGCTTGTGTGCTGCGCTGCATTAGTAATGTCCCTTGCAGGCTGTGCCGGAGGTGCTCCCAGACACAGCGGCAGAGAGACCGACAAAGGCAACAAGATCGAGCACGGGTATTCTGACCCGACGTATCTGACCGATCCTACAACAGATCCTACGGCTGATCCGTCAACGGTTCCTTCTGCTGATCCTTCGGGCGGCACCGTTACGGCAGACCAGCTCACATATCCGGATCATGTTGCGACTTATGCTGAAGTGCATCCCGATCACGCACCGGGAACGGTAAGCGGCAACGCCGCAGTAAAGCTGCTCTCTGAGATCGAATACGATATCCTTCATCATGAGATCGACAGCTATGCCGATGTGGAGATCCTTTTCGAGAACCCGTCAAAGTTCGGATTCGACATTAAGGATGCGACATGGGGCGATTTCACTTCGATCGACCAGTATCCTGCAGAAAAGCAGTTCTATCAGCAGCAGTTAGACAGGCTCTTAACGATCGATTACAACTCTCTTCAGGGCGATGACAGGCTCTGTTATGACAAGCTTGTTTATGATGTCGAAGAATCCATTTACGGATACTCTTACACGGCATTCGAATACTACACGATGATCTTCAATTATCTTGTAGGCCCCCAGTCCGAAGTGCTGTTCATCCTGGATGTTTATACTTTCGATACGGTCGAGGATGCAGAGAAGTACATCGATCTCGTTAAGGATCTTGACAGATATTATGACCTGATGTGCGAGTACGAGGAGACAAGGGCTAAGCTCGGGTTTGCTTCTTCCGACGACAGTTACGAAGAGGCTGCCAAATCATTCGATAACCTGGTAAAGCAGAAGAATGACTGCTTCCTTTACGCATCATTCGAAGAGCGCCTGGACAACATCAAGGGGCTTTCTGCAAGTGACAAGAGCAGGCTTATAAAAGAGCACGAAAAGGCCATGAAGGAAGTTGCATTCCCTGAATTCGAGGAGTGCGCGAGAAGGATGAGGAATCTTAAGGGGTCCGGCGGAAAAGACCAGGGACTTTGTGCGTTCAAGGGCGGAGATGCTTACTACGCAATGCTCACAAGACTTACGACCAACAATCCCGTAACTGTTCAGGAGAGCATTGACACTCTTGAAAAGAGGATCAAGTTCGTTTACGACGATTACACGAGCATCGTGACCAACGGCCAAGGCTGGTATTCGGAATATATGAAACACCAGTATTCCAAGGGTTCTCTGGAGCAGAACCTCGATTTCCTCCGTTCCGCGGTAAAGAGTGATTTCCCTGAGATCCCTCCTCACGAGTATTACACGATGGATGTTCCGAAGGTGTTCGAAGAGAACTTCTCGCCGGCAGCTTATCTCGGTTTCCATCTGGACAATTTCAATGCTAATCTGATCATCATTAACAAGAAGAGTGCTGATAGCGATAAGGATTTCGGTGTTACGGTAGCGCATGAAGCATACCCCGGACACATGTTCCAGTCGCTTTATTCGAGATCACACACGAACCATCCTTACATGTATCTGTCCACATCCATAGGCTATAACGAAGGCTGGGCAGTTTATGTCGAGAACTACTCGATGAGGTATTTCTCCGGCAACGGCGTTACAGATGCAATGAAGCTTGTAAGCTACGAATCAAACCTCTCGCTCCTTGTCAGCACCAGGATCGATTACGGCATTCATGTTGAGAACTGGTCTTTGAAGCAGTGCGTTGATTATTTCAAGCAGTTCGGTTTCTCCGTTACTGAGAAGTCATTCAAGAAGTTCTACACACTGATCGTCACTGATCCGGCCTACTATGCAAAGTACGGAATGGGCTACGTCTGGACACTGCAGACCATGGATGACATGCGTGCGAAGTTCCCGAATAAGTCGGAAAAAGAGATACATACGGCATATCTTGATTCCTTGACCGGAACGTTCCCTCAGATCAGAAAGAACATGGAAAAGCTCTTAAGCTGATCATTGCCACAGAATTACACCAAACGCCCCGCGGGTATCCTGAATAAAGATACAGCCCGCGGGGCTTTATTTTACGGGCTTTTCGCGAAAATTACTATTTAATTAAATTTTATATAAAATGATTGAGAAAATAATCGTTGTGTTATAATTAACCTGAATATTTATACGGAGGACGGCTCATGGCTACCTTAACAAGGCTTGCAAGCACGCTTACAGCGCGTTATTTTCCTTCCAGCTCGCTTACTGATGCTTTCTATCTTGACGGCAGACTCTGCGGAAAGAGAGAGACCAGACAGGCTGATATTACAATCGACAAAGATGAGAGAGGCTTCTTCTTCTCTTTGTTTACCCATCCCACCATTGAAGGATTCGAACCCGGTACGATCCCGCCGTTTGAACCTCAGCTCCGCGGCCTTTGCAACGAAGTAAAGAGTGGTCATAAAGAGATCGACGCCATGATCGAGAAGTTCCTGTCGACCGCAGTTGAAGTTGCAGGTACTACAAAGCTCATGGATAACGAAGTCAGAGATCCTTATTTCTCCGGCGTTATCGTAAGAGATTCCGAGGCTTTCGCAGTTACTATCGGCGGCGGTCTCGCATTCTTATACAGAGACGACACGATGTTCCCTCTGACAGACGCAGGCATCCCGATGGAGCCCATCGATGCTTACGGCAACAGAGTCGGCGACTTCCAGTATTATTGCTCATCCAAGACAGCTAATGCTCTCTGGTCAAACTTCTTCACACTCACTCCTGATGACTGCATCATCCTTTGCAACAAGGCGATCTACGATGCATTGGGCCAGAGGGAGATCTTAAGGATCCTCACGGATGCCGAAGACCAGTGTGATGCTGCAGGCCTTATCCTTACACAGGCTTCCGCAAGAATGCCCAACACACCTATGCAGATCTCCATCTCATTCGTTGAGAGCGTTACGAAGGAAGAGAAGAGAGGCCTCTTCGGCAGAAAGAAGAAGAAGGACGATTACGACAGCGAGAGCCACGAGATATTGGAGTCTACGGTAGAAGGCGGCATGGTAGGCGCAGCAGCCAAGGCCATCGCAGATGCAGGATTTGTAAGCCTCACACCTGACGCTCCCGTTGTTATTCCCGATACAGACGCTGTACCCGCTGACGGCAGCATCTCATTCGGCGACAAGATCCAGGCTGAAGCACAGAAGATCCCTGATGATGCTCCAGAGTTCCCTGATAAGAAGGAACCCGTTGAGGAGCTTTCGGCAGAGGACGCAATGAAGAAGATCTTCGGCGAGATGAAGGAAGCAGCACAGAGCGATTCCGCTGCTGTTGCAAAGGCTGAAGAAGCTGCTGCCGAGTCTCCGTTCGTTTTCAATATCGATGATGCAGTAGTATCGTCAGAGCCTAAGGCAGCAGAGCCCGAGAAGGCTCCCGCCATGGAGACTGTTTCGAAGACAGAGTTTACACCCGATGCTTCTGATGATTCTCCGACGAAGCCGGTAACCGACATCAATTCTCTCCTGTTCAGCGCAGGCGGTTCCGGAATCCTCGCACAGGCAATCAACGATTCCAACAAGGGCGTAGCAAAGGAGACTCTGATCTCAGACCTTAAGGAAGAGATTGTCGTTCCCGTAGCAGCACCTGCAGCTCCCGTAATTCCCGTTGCACCCGTTGCTCCGGTAATTCCTGAAGCACCCGTAGTTGTTCCTCCGGCACCGGCAGTAGTAAATAAGCCTGAAGAGATCGTTTTCGCACCCGGCGAGGTAAAGGTGGACGCAGGTTCCTCTGATGTTACCGCCAGTGCAGAAGACACATTCGATCCTTATGGCAAGAACAGCGCACAGGAACTCAAGAATACTGCACCTCTCGTATTCGGTGAGGATGTAGCTCCCAAGGCTGAGCCTGTTCCTTCCGAAGAAGTTTCTTCGATTCCCGTACCCGAATATGAGATCAACGAAGACAAGCCTGAACTCAAGGAAGAGGACAAGCTCGATGTTGATTTCCCTGAAGTAGAGAAGCCCGAAGCTAAGGCTCCTGAAGCAGCTCCCGCAGCACCTGTTGCGCCCGCTGCTCCCGTTATCGAAGAGGTAATCCCTCAGGCAGGAGTTGTTGCACCTTCACAGGATGACATCATCCTCCCGTTCGGCGAAGCTACTTTCGCTACAGGCGCAGAGGAAGGCCCCAAGGCTAAGGCAGATGACATCCCTCAGATGCCGCTCTACGATTCAGATAATTACAATAATCCGGTCAATGCTGTCGGATCAGAACAGAATATCTCTGAACCTTTCAACAATGCTTCTGTATATGGGGATTATGCAGGAACGGAAACTTCTCCGGAGGTACCGCCTTATCAGCCTTACGGCGCGGAAGCATTCTCTACTGCTGATCAGAGCAGCTATGGCACATACGGATATGGTAATCAGACTGTAGATATGCAGGGAGGTGTACCCATGGATAACAACGGATATCCTGAATACGGAAATGCTGGCAACGGATACGCTCCGGGTTACGACCAGGCTCCTCAGAACGGATTTGGCGAATATCCCCGGGAGGGATATCAGCAGCAGGATCCCAATGCCGGTCAGTACTATCAGCAGGATGTACCTCAGGGTGGATACAACGACTATTCGGCACAGCCTCAGCAGGGCTTCGGCGATGAGTATGCACAGCCTCAGGCATCTGCGTCGTCTTCATCATCCTTAGATGAAGAGTGGTTCAATAACATTCTCGGTGTTGATGACAGCGGCCAGGTATTCGGCGGCGAGCAGACATTCGGTTACAGCAGTGCACCTGCTGAGCCCCAGCCTTCCGCAATGCCCGATCCTGTTCAGCAGGCTCAGTATACAAATCCCGGACAGACATCCTACAGACCTTCCGGTGCAGGCCCGAATAACAACAGCAAGCCTCAGAACAGCGCACCCCGCAGCCCGGCACCTGCTGCAGGCAAGAGCGGCGGTAGCGGCAACGGCGGCGGAAAGAAGATGAAGCTCAACCGCAACGGTTATATGTTCATTGCTTTCCTTGCGATCCTCGTTATCTGCATCATCGTTGTAATCTCCCTCATCGCTAAGGGCTGCAGCAAGGGCAAGAAGCCTGTCGAGTCAAGCGTACCGTCCGAGACAGAGACAAGCACAACGATCGCAACAACAACCACTACACAGGCTACGCTGCCGGATCCTTCTGCTCCTATCGGTTACTTCTGCTTCTCAGAATATATCGGATACAGAACATGGTGGGACGTATTCCATTACGTATACGGAATCGACATCAAGGATAACAGCGACCAGAGGATCAAGACGATCATCATCTACAACAAGCTTGACCCTGCTTCTTATTCCAATCCTAGCCCCGGAGATAAGCTCCTCTTACCTCCTCTCGGAGTAGTAACAGGTGAGATTCCGATCACATGGAACGCAGGCGGAACGTCTTCAGGCGGTGGTGATACATCCGCTACGACAACCACTCAGGCAGAGGTTAACAGTTCCATCCACCTCACCTGATCGCCCTCAAGCGAAAATCATTACATAAAACAATCAGACCGCCTGCTGTGTATTTCACGGCAGGCGGCTTGTTTTTTGGCTATTTAGTCAACTCATTTTGTAACAAAAAAGTAAGATTCAAGTATATAATGCTATTGCTCTAATAATAACGCGCGAAAAGAGGGTTTTTAACATGCATAAGAAACTGTTCATACCTGGACCTATCGAGGTTTCGCAGGATGTACTGGAGAAGATGTCTACACCGATGATCGGACACAGAACAAAGGAAATGTCCGCTCTTCAGCAGTCGATATCCGAGAAGCTCCAGAAGGTAATGATGACAAATAACACTATCGTTTTATCAACGTCATCAGGCAGTGGTCTTATGGAAGGTGCCGTAAGAAGCTTTACTAAATCCAGAGCAGCCGTTTTCTCGATCGGCGCTTTCGGCAAGAGATGGCACAAGATGTGCACATCCAACGGCATCGCAGCAGATCTTTTCGAATCAGAGCTCGGTCAGCCTACAACACCTGAGATGCTCGAAGCTGCACTCTCAACAGGCAAGTATGACCTTATCACGATCACACAGAACGAGACATCAACAGGCATCCACAATCCCATGGATAAGCTTGCTGAGGTTTACAAGAAATATCCCGATGTCATCGTATGTGTTGACGCTGTTTCTTCAATGGCAGGCGATTATATCCCTGTAGATGAGCTCGGCATCGACGTATGCATCACATCAACACAGAAGTGCTTGGGACTCCCTCCGGGAATGGCTATCGCTTCCGTATCAGACAAGGCCATCAAGAAGGCTGAGACAGTAGAGAACAGAGGTCTTTACTTCGACTACTTGGAACTCGTTAAGTTCGTTAAGGAGAAGCCCTATCAGTATCCTTCAACACCTTCCGAGTCACATATGTTCGCTCTTGATTACCAGCTCGACAAGATCCTCGCCGAGGGCGTTGAGAACAGATATCAGAAGCACGTAAGACTTGCTAAGATCGCTCAGGACTGGGCAAGAGAGAATTGTGAGCTCTATTCCAATCCCGAGAACCTTTCCGTTACAGTTACCTGCGTAACAAACACAACGGGAATCGCTACATCCGACCTCATCAAGGCCATGGGCGAGAAGGGTTACCTCATGAGCAACGGTTATGGTCCGTTGAAGGACAAGACCTTCAGGATCGCTCACATGGGTGATCTTACAGAAGAAGAACTTAAGACTTACTTAAGTGACCTTAAGGCCACGATCGATGAGCTTAAGGCAAAAGCTTGAAATTAAATAACGCATAATATAAACGGGGGGAACCGAAAATGAAGATCCTTATCACAGAGAGCATTGCTGAAGAGAGCGTTCAGTACTTGAGAGACAGAGGCTATGAAGTAGAAGAGTACTTAGGCCATTCTCAGGAAGAGATCGAACAGTACATCAAGGGCTTTGACGCTATCATCGTAAGATCAGCAACAAAGATCAATGAGACACTTTTGAATAATGCAGACTGCCTCAAGGCAGTAGGCAGAGCCGGAACAGGCATCGACAACATCGACGTTAAGGCTTGTACAGAGCACGGCGTTATCGCACTTAACACACCTACAGCTAACAACATGGCAGCAGGCGAGCTCGCAGTAGGGCACGCATTCTCCATTTTCCGTAACCTCTGCACAGCAAACGAAGGCGTTCACAACGGCGACTTCAGACGCGGCAACTGGGTAGGAATCGAGCTCGAAGGAAAGACAGCAGGTGTTATCGGTTTGGGCCGTATCGGTTCCATCGTATCCAGAAAGCTTAAGGGTGTAGGCATGAACGTTATTGCTTACGATCCTTATGTTCCCCAGGAGAAGTTCGACAAGCTCGGAGTTACAAGATGCAAGACTCTTGACGAGCTCCTTCCCCAGTGCGACCTCATCACGCTTCATACACCTAAGACAAAGGAAACATACGGTATCCTTTCCAAGGAGCAGCTCTATAAGTGCAAGAGAGGCGTAAGGATCGTTAATGCTGCAAGAGGCGGTCTCGTAAACGAGCAGGATCTCGCTGACGCTCTGGCTGACGGTCAGGTAGCTGCAGCTGCGATCGACGTTTTCGATAAGGAGCCTTCTTACAATAAGGCACCCGGCGAGCAGGAGTACGATAACGTTCTCCTCCACGCTCCTCACTGCTACATCACACCTCACCTTGGAGCTTCCACTGTTGAGGCTACAGCTAAGGTAGGTCAGGGAATCGTTGAGCTCATCGACGGCGCACTGAAGGGCGAACTCGTTGCAGCTATCAATATGCCCCAGTTCTCCGGCAGCATAGAAGACATCAAGCCTTACTGCTCACTCGCTGAGAAGATCGGCCGTATGTACTTCCAGGCTGAAGCTACGCCTATTACCAAGGTAGAAGTAAGATACAGAGGCGAGCTTGCTGAGAGCTCCGGCACAGGTATCATTACACTCTCCCTCATGATGGGCCTTTTGAAGGGTATGGGCAACGATCACGTATCTTACGTAAATGCTCAGGAGTGCATGGCTGAGACAGGCATCGAAGTCGTTGAGACTAAGACAGAGTCCATCCAGAAGTACAATAACCTCATCAACGTTAAGTTCGTTACTGAGGACGGCAGAGAGCTTAAGATCAACGGTACGGTATTCGGACCTGACACAGAGGTTATCGTTTCCTTCTTCGGTTATGAGATGAACTGCCCTCTGTCTGACACGGTTCTCGCTCTTAAGAACAACGACGTTCCGGGCGTTATCGGAAGGATCGCTACGGTTCTCGGAAGCCACAACATCAACATCGCTTCCATGCATTGGGGAAGAAAGAACCAGGACGGTTCCGACAATCCGCATGCTCAGGCTTTCGTTGCGATCGACCAGCCTGTATCCCAGGAGATCATCGACGAGCTTTCCAAGGCTGAGGGCGTTCTCAAGGTATCGCTCTTGGAGCTCGCTGATTAAAGCATTACACAATTGAATTTTCAGGCCGCAGAGGTTAGACCGGTGAAATACCATTATTCGAGAAAAGAAGGTTGGCTGGGTAATCCCTGCGGTCTTGTTTATTTTAAAGATAAATACCACTTATTCTTCCAGCTTAATCCGTATCTTCCGAGATACGGACTGATGCACTGGGGCCACGCGACATCAGAAGACCTCATCTCATGGGATGAATGCGCCGTGGCGATAAGCCCTGAAGATGAGATGTGCTGCAATTCCGGCTCAGCGTTAGCAGATGGAGGCAGGCTCTGGCTGTTTTATAACGCGACTTTGTCAGACGGCAGCGAAGTTATCTGCGCCGCTTATTCCGAGGACGGGATCTGCTTTACAAAGTGCTCCGGAAATCCTGTCTTAACCTCACCTTTTGAGGATGGAGGCAAGTTCAGGGAGCCGTTTGTATTCCGTTACAAGAACTCTTTCAGAATGCTGGTAGGTGCCGGTAAAGACGGAATCGCAAGAGTCCTTCAGTATGAGTCATCAGACCTTACAAACTGGAATTATACGGGTGAACTCCTTGTTGACGGAAGATTTGGCAGCGTCATTGAAGTTCCCCAGCTGGTCGAAGCAGACGGCAAATGGGTCTTCATCATCCAGAGCGAAAAGCACATGCCTGTCAAAGTCTTGTTTGCCACGGGCGATTATGACGGAAAGGCTTTTGTTTTCGACGACGAGAAAGATCCTTTTAGACCGGTCGATATCGGAAATGACTTCTTTAATCCGGTAACCTGCGAAGACCCTGAGGGCAGGAAGATATTAATGGCGTGGATGTTCTCTATGAAGATGAACTCATCGGCAATAAGCCTTCCCAGGGAAATATTCTTATCAAGAAATGGCGAAGCATGCCTTGCACCCGTCCAAGATCTTAAGAACAGGCAGATAAAGGAAAGCAGATTCGTAAGCTATGCTTCAGGCAGATTAAGGGTTTCTTTCGAAGGGCACACGCTGTTTGACAAGGCGTACAGGGAATGCCCCGAAATAAGCGTAATAGAAGATGTCGGCACCGTCGAAGTATTCCTTGACGGAGGGCGCGAGAACATATCGATGTTCATCTGTTGAAATATGGCAAAGATCTTATTCGAAGGCAAAGGATATCAGATCCTTTATAAGGAGAGGGGAGAGGACAGCGAGAAGATCGCTCCTCCCGGTATGGCATGCCTTACAAGGCTTGATGTTCCTGTTCCCGGTGTCATTGCGGCTGCTGATTCCGGTAAGAGAATAAGAATACTGGATAAGAGATATTATTGTGTCTGCCAGGGCAGGCTTGAAGCAGATGAAGGCGTTATGGAAGACCTTCTTTTCCACGATTCGAGAAGCAACCGCACATTCCCCGTAAAGCGTATGAGAAAAGGCGTTAAGGAAGCCAGATTAAGCTATAAGGTCCTAAGATATAACGAGGAAAAGGATCTGTCCTATGTAGCGGTCATGCTTGATACCGGACGCACTCATCAGATAAGAACGCAGTTCAGTTCGAGAAAGCACCCCCTCGCAGGAGACGGCAAATACGGAAGCAGGATAAAGTGCCCGATAGCTCTTGTGTGCGGTGAATTGACCTATGATGAAGGAGAGGGCACGAAGCCCTCTGCCATTAAGATCGATCCGGTTGAAGAACTGCCTTCAGTATGATCAGGCTGATGCCACAGCTCTCGGCGTTACTTTATAGACCGTGAGCGTGTCGTAAGAATAGACCGGCGTACCAAGCATTGAGATTACATAAGTATTGTCGTAGCCGAACTTGAAACGCTCCATGTCACCGATAACGATATATTCGATCTGATACTTATCGATTATTTCCTGGATCACTTCAGGTGATTCGCTGAAGTATATCGTGTTTACATCTGCATGTCTCGGATCAATGTAAAGCTTAAATACGTCATGGTCAGGATCGGAAACGAGAAGATCCTGTTCCTCATCGACGATTCCATGGTATCTCCAGAGCCACTCGTGTGTCTGCCATCCGAATACCGTGGGAAGCCCCGTATAAGCGGAGATAATGCAGTTGTCAGTGTAGCTGTCGCCGTAAGCTTCGCAGATGACAGGGTCACCTTTCACCTCGGAGTTGAACCAGTCGATGCAGTACTTGTATGACATGAGGTTTCCGCCATAGTTCTCGGACACCTGGCTTGAAGCGTGGTAATTGAGATATGCAGTACCGTCAAGAGTCTTGTAATCTTCCTTCTTAAGCTGTTCTCCGCAGCGCTGCTTCAGAGAAGCCATTGTGTAATGAGCCGGAACGAAGAGCATGATCGCGAATACGATCGCTAACGCAAACAAAGCGCTGGAGTATTTTCCCTGTTTGTTTACGAACCATAAGAGTCTTATTACGGCATAGATCATCGCGATCGAGAGGATGATGAATGCTGCAAAGCAGAATTTGAACATCGTATTCGAACGCAGATATCCTGAAGTATAGATGTCTCTTACATAGAAGATCTCAGGTGCGGTGATCATCATGAGGCCGACAACGGTCATTCCGCATGTGAAGATATCGATGAGATTCCTTCTTGCAAAGAATGCCTGGACAGGGTTCGTGTAAGTGTTCTCATTGCCTATTACAGGGATCGTGCCGTTAAGCTTCTTGGCCTTTGCGGAAGAGACATACCTGTAATTCTTTGTCGCGAAAACGATGATAAAGAATGTAACGCAGATGATAAAGTGTGTTCCGTACAGAATGTAGAGCTGGTACAGCGGTGAAGTGTTCTTGACCTTGCCAAGCGAATTGGAGATCATGTCAAAGTTCAGGTTGAACGGAAGCGCTGTCAGCGTAGCGAAAGTGAACAGGAAGCTCATCTGGAATGATGTTCTGGGAAGTGCTGAAGGGCTGACTACACAGAACAGGAATGCAGCTACCATCAAGACTGCTTCAAGAGCGTAAAGAACAAGCGGATTGCTGCCCTGTGAGAGGTAGATAAGGAGTATTCCTCCGACATTAACAAGGAATACGAAGATACCCGCAGGATCAACAAACTTAGGCGTCTTGATCGTGTTTACGATCAGGAGAGCCATTGCGCTGTAAATAAAGTAGATCAGGAAATCCCAGTAGTTCGTCATCTGGGCGCAGCCTAAGAGGATAGCGACCAGAACAAGGTGGAGACTTAACGTCGATTTAACTTCCGGAACTAATCTCGAATGATCACCGCCTAAGTTATCAAGGGTCATCACAACATTGGATTCCTCTCTCGAAGGGAGCTTGACGGAGCTTATGAGCGACAGCAAAATCGCCGTTATGAGAAGGACGATCATCATCGAGATGACGTGCGCGTGAAGGTCTCCTACAAGATAAGAATAGAAAGGGAATTCGTGGATCGTGTGGTCGCCGCCGTTTGTCGCTACCTCAGGATTCCAGCCGATATATCTCGTACTGTCAGGATAGAAGAAACCGTCAGTTTTGCCGACGTTGATCCCCCAGTTCCTGAATACGGAAAGAAGGCTGTTTCCGAGGCTGTCCTCATCATAGAAGAAAGAGTGGGAATTGCCCCAGAGTGAGACAGCGCAGCCTGTAAATAAGCCTGCAACGTATTTAACGATCTTGTTATCCATGAAGCCTCTCATGGAGGAAGCTTCGATAAGGAATTTGCCGATGGCAAAGCTCATTGCGAACGGGATTGCAGTAGCAGAGCACATTGCGAGATTGTATCCGATGCCTGTGTTGACGCCGGTTGCCTTGATGACGACTGCCCAGATGTACTGGCCGAAATAGTAGTAATTGATCGAATATCCGGAAAGCCAGATGTCATTTGCAGGGAGCTTGTCGTTTCTTAACATCGACATTATGAAGCCGTAGTCCATGAACTTTTCCTGGCCGTTGATGTCAGGCAGGAAGCCCTTGAAATAGCACATTAGGATGAAGATCACGAGGAATACGGTCTCTTCTGCCACTGCAGCTTCAACGAATCCCTGGCTGTTAAGTTTCTTAATAAGGGACTGCCTGAATGTTTTCGGAATATAGCAGCATAGGCCGACTATCAGTGCAGACAGGAAGATGCAGAGGACATTTAATCTGAATATCTTTATGTGGATCAGTGTCCACAATATAAGGCTGGTAAATATGAGGCCCATAGCCTGTGACAGGAAAAAGCCTCCTGATGAGAAATTCTCCCAGAGTTTGGTTGCGAGAGGCAAAGTAACGATTCCCAGAAGCATGAGGAAAAATGCCCACCAGAGGCAGGGCGCGGTATCCTTGCTCCTCATGGTGAAGACACCGAGCATCGTTGCTATTGCAAAAGGCAATAAGAATAAGAAATAACGCAAAGGTGATGTAGGACTGAATCTTGAATCCTCGAAAACCTTACTCATGACAGAACTCCTTCAAAAGAATCTTTTGTGATTATTTCCTGGGTATTAAGCTCAGTTACGGGAGCACCTTCAGTATTCCTTACAAGTGATTCCTCATAAGATCTGATGATCTCGGCACTGATCTTCCCGGCAAGACCTACGACCGAGTCCATATGGTTCTCGGGCGTATCGTTGGTAGCAAACTTGGTAAGTCCCGTTGAGCATACATAGAGATTCTCGCAGGGATTTGTAAGATCGATCTCAGGGTACTGAGTCGTGATCGCATATCTGGTCTTGGTGAGACGCCATGATTTTACATCGGATTTGCGGAGCGAAGGATAGAGCTTACGCAGTCCTGCAAAATACTTGAGCATGATCTCTGCGTCAGAGTCGATCCAGAGCGCGTCAGTGATCGAGCAGGAGCCTACGAGATAAACGACAGCTCCGCCGTAATTACGCTCGCCGAATGCACTCGTGTGGTTGATTATCGACTTGAACGGGAGTCCCGAATCCTTAGGCGGAACCTGATAGAACATCTGCGATATCTCGTGCTTCATGACCATCATGGCAGTGATCTTCGCACTGTAGGTGACGTTCATTAGGATGTCTCTGTCATCCATGGGGATGGGAAGACCGTGGCTTACATTTACGAATGTTCTGCAGGAACCGGTAAAAATGACATAAGCGCTGTCGATAACGACTCTCGTGGAGTTCGAGAGGATGCAGCTGGTGCGGTACATTCCGTTTCCGAGTCTCGCGATCTCGGCAACTGTCGTTGAATAGCAGATGTGTCCGCCGTGATCCGTGATGGCCTGCATGAGGCTTGAGATGAGGCATGCAAAACCGCCTTCGTAGTAACCGACCTTGCGATGTGATGCTTTGCCTGACCATGCCGAATCGAACCAGGAGATCTTATCGTCAACGCCCATCTCTTTCGAGAGCGCGAGCAAAGCCTTATCGCTCTTTCTCAAATGGTGGGGAAGGAGCTCTAAATATTCTCTTCCGATCCTGGTATAAGCAAGAAGACCGCCGGGAGAAGCAAGCTCCTCAACGACAGTAACATTGAAGCCTGCCTTTGCAAGCTTCATGCCGCATGTAAGACCCGAGAGACCGGATCCTATGATGCAGACTGTTTTCTTCTCATTTAACGATTCGTTCTCAGGATCCATTATTCGATCTTCTTTGCCTCAAGATAGAATCTCTTTTCGAATGCTTCGCCCATTGAGAATGTCTTTCTGGGGAATACGCCTTCCTTCTCGACCGTGCCGAAGAAGGTATCTTTGCTTATTGCGGGAACGAGGACGCCCGTATTGCCTGCAGTAGCAAGCTTTCTTACGGAGTCTTCGCCGTGGATGTAATCACATTCAAGGCCCAGAGCGTCAATCATCATCTGAACTGAACCTACAGCGAGTGTGTGGGGCGGGTTGGCAAGAGAGACCTTAACGTCTTCCGCGCCTTCCGTTACGACAACGAATGTCTGTTTGCCGTCGTCAGAACCGTTGATCTCGATGCCGTTGTCCTTGAAATATTCTGTTGCCTTGGCGATGAATTCCTCGCCTGAAATATTGAAGATAACACGGTGGATGGGCTCGAAATCAAGTCCCTTGTCGTGAATGTTTACGATCTCTGCAAGTGCATATCTGGCAGGGTGGTTAAGCTTCTCTTCGTCAGATAAGTTCTCTCTGATGTTCTCCCAGTGAGCCTTTGCGGAAGCCAGTGAATGGTTGCCGTCGCCTACCAGGAATAAGAGCCCGTCAGAGTTAGCTGCCTTAAGCGCCGAGAGCCCTGAGATTATTGATTCTGCGACAGGTGTGCCGTCAGGGATGAATGTGCCCCTGATGTGGCCTGAACCTAACATGAGATCTGTATCGTACAAAGGCTCTAAGCCCTCTTCTGCTGCCATGTCAAAAGCCTTCTCGATCGTTAAGCCCTTGGGGTCATCGATGAGGATCATGATGTGAGGGAGCTCGAGAGGCGAATTTGCCCTGATCCTTACTCTGGGCGGGATCCTTGAGAGGACAGTTCCCTCAGTTGCTCTGCATATGTTCTTGTTGCCGGGTTCGAAGCTGTAGCCCTCGAGGTCGATTGCAGCCATGAGGCCCTTTCTCGAAGGGTGGAGTTCTGTAGCTCTGTCAACTAAGATGAAACCTGTTCCCAGGCTTGTAAGAATGCCTTCGTCTAAGTATTTTCTTGCTGTTTTTGCAATGGAGCCGAGCTTCTCTGTCTCTTTTTCCGTTCCGAGATAAACTTCGGGAAGAACGAGATTTAATGTGGAAGGAGCGTCTCCTACTTCGTTTTCACAGCTTGCCCAGTATTCGGGCTCTGATGTGTATTGGTCGCAGGCAATTACTGCCCATTTTTTGAAGTCTGTTCCTTTTTGCGGAATAAGAATGTCCGGCACCGCAAAGCCGAGATCTTTAACAGTTCTCACTTTAAATACACCCTCTAAATTATAAAAGTGCTTACCATTCTATCACGGTCAGGGGCTGTTTTGGGGATAAAATGAGTGTTTTTTAAGGGTTTCTGAAGGCCGGCTGAACGATTGCCAATGAGTATGAGGTTTTTCGAACAAACGTAACCTTGATTGTGGAGCTTGCCGCTGCCCGTGATCGCGCTTAACTATAAGTACATATAATGGTACTATTATTGCATCGAAAATTACCTTCGGAGGTGGACTTATGGCTAACAGTGAATTATCAAAACTCAAGATCTTGTTCATTTACGATTATTTCAAGAACCAGGTCAGTGCCGAAGGCGGTAAAGAGGCGGTATCCGTAAGCGAACTGATCTCGTATCTCGAAGAGGTTACGGGCACCACTTTCGAGCGCAAATCCATCTATGCCGACATCAGCAAGATCAACGAATATGTGCAGAAATCAGGCCAGACGAAGGACAGCGAATGGATCTTCTCCGAAGGCAAGAAATATAAGCGAAATGAGCTCAAAGACGAGATACTGATCGATGAGGCAAGACTCATTGTCGATGCGATCAGCACGACGACATTCGTCGATTCTGATCTCTGCGAGAAGATCATCAAGATGTTCCCGACATACTTCCCCGAAGGATATCAGAACAGGGCGCTCTACCCGCACTACGAGAAGATGGACAGGAAGAGCATCCTCCTCTTAAACAACATAAGAAGCGGAATAGAGATGAGCAGCGCGCTTAAGATCTCTTACGGTTATATGCTCGGAAAGAGCCTTACGGAAAAGACCGACAAGGTAGTCTCGCCGATGGCCCTGGACTGGGAAAACAACTGCTATTACCTTATTGCGATCGATAACGAAGAAGCTAAGGATCTCGAGAGAGATCACGCTCTCTCAAAGGCCTTGAGGCGTTACAGGGTAGACCGCATAGCTTCCATCTCGGTCCTTGAAGACAAGCGCCTTTATGTCGATTACAAGAACGACAGGATGAGGAATCAGGAGCTTAAGGACTTCATCAACAACTCGCTGTCAGCCTTTTCGAGCAGCAGGATGATCCAGCTTGGGATCACGATAAACGGCCTTACACGCAAAGATGTGCTGAAGGCATACGGCGCGTTCAGCTCCAAGGTAAGCGACAAGGTAAGGATCGCTGATGACACCAAGCTCGATAAGGGTATTTTGAAGATCAGCGTGACGACGGGCCTGGCTCCGACGCTCTATACGGATCTTTTCGAACTCTCGACATTCGAAGGCGTTAACATCGAGATCGACAATGAGGAAGTGTGCAAAGCTTATGCCGAATACATTAAGAAGGCGGCCAGGTCGGCAAAACTTGAAAAGCTCTGATCTAATCCTGATTGCAAAGCGAAATCAAACGATTTATAATTTCTCAGTTTTATTATTATTAAGGAGTAGTAGCACCGATGAGACAATTTACTTCAAAAGAGCTCAGAAAGACCTGGAAGGAATTCTACATAGAGAGAGGTCATGTAGATGTAGGTGCCGTATCATTAGTATCTGACGGTTCAACAGGCGTTTTATTCAATGTTGCCGGCATGCAGCCTTTGATGCCTTATCTTCTCGGCGAAAAGCACCCTTTGGGAACAAGACTTTGCAATGTTCAGGGCTGCGTTCGTACAAATGATATCGATTCAGTAGGTGACAGAAGCCACGTTACATTCTTCGAGATGATGGGCAGCTGGAGCCTTGGTGACTACTTCAAGGAAGACAGATGCAAGTGGAGTTACGAACTCCTTACCGGTGTTTTCGGTTTCGACAGGGATCACCTTGCAGCAACAGTATTTGCAGGCGATGAGAATGCTCCGAGAGATGAGGAAGGCGCTCAGTTCAGGATCGCTTCCGGATTCAAGCCCGAGAACATCTACTATCTTGGTGCAGACGACAACTGGTGGGGATTAGAGTACGGTCCCTGCGGTCCTGACAGCGAGATGTTCTATATCGCTGACGTTCCTGACTGCGGCCCTAACTGCGGCCCCGGATGCTCCTGCGGCAAGTACACTGAGATCGGCAACGACGTTTTCATGCAGTATGAGAAGCACCAGGACGGTCACCTCACACCCTTAAAGCAGAAGAACGTTGATACAGGCTGGGGTCTTGAGAGAATCCTTGCTTTCCTTAACGGAACAAAGGACGTTTACAAGACAGACCTCTTTACGGACGCTATTGCTTTTATTGAGAACGCTTCAGGCGTTAAGTACGATTCAGACGAGAAGCTCACAAGATCTATGAGAGTCCTCGCAGACCATATCCGTACAAGCGTTATGCTCATTGGCGACGCTGCAAAGCTCGTTCCTTCAAATGCAGGCGCAGGATACGTTCTCAGAAGACTTATCAGACGTGCCGTAAGACACGCAAGAACACTCGGCATGTCAACAGAGCAGATCCTTGGCCTTGCCAAGATCTATATCGACAGCGTTTACGATGACAGTTATCCGCTTCTTGCAAAGAACAGAGAGTTCATCCTTAACGAACTCGACAAGGAGATTGCAAGATTCGAGAGCACTCTCGAGAACGGCATCAAGGAATTCAAGAAGATCCTTGCCGAGAAGTCCGCTTCAGGCGAGATCGACGGTGATTCCGCTTTCTATCTCTACGATACATTCGGATTCCCTATAGAGCTTACTGTCGAGATGGCTTCCGAAGAAGGCCTCAAGGTTGACGAGGAAGGCTTCAAGGCTGCTATGGAAAAGCAGAAGGAAACCGCAAGAGCAGCAACCAAGTCCAAGGACGACCTCGCTCTCAGCGTTAGCGCAGTGCCTGAGGAAGTGTCCAAAGATTCCAATGCTACAGAATACGATGGCTACGATAACCTTAAGTGTGATGCTAAGGTCATCTACATCCTTAAGGCTGACGAGAACGGCAATCTCCAGACTGTTGAGAGCGCAGGCGAAGGCGACGACATCATCGCCATCTGCGACAAGACGGTTCTCTACGCTACGATGGGCGGTCAGATCCACGATGAAGGTAAGATCTATACATCAGATTTTGAAGCAGACGTTATCTCTGTCGATAAGGATGCTGCAGGCAAGTACCTCCATACACTCAAAGTTGTTAAGGGTACGCTTACAAGCGGTTCTACAGTAAGCATCGAAGTCGATAAGAAGACTAGACTTTCAATTGCAAGAAACCATACAGCTACACATATCCTGTTATCTGCACTCCAGAAGGTATTGGGACCTCAGGTTGAGCAGGCAGGTTCTTATGTCGGCAGCGACAGATTAAGATTCGACTTCAACCACTTCCAGGCAATGACTGCCGAGGAGATCTCCAAGGTTGAAGAGATGGTAAACGACGTTGTTCTCCAGGCACTTCCTGTTGAGACAAAGGTCCTCGGTATTGAGGAAGCCAAGAAGCTCGGCGCTACGGCTATCTTCGGCGAGAAGTACGGTGAAGTCGTAAGAGTCGTTGCAGTAGGTGACTTCTCAGATCCTTTCGATCTCGAGTTCTGTGGTGGTACGCACCTTTCAAACAGCGCTCAGATCGGACAGTTCAGGATCGTTTCAGAGTCCGGTATCGCTGCAGGCATCAGAAGAATCGAAGCTGTTACCGGTGTTAAGTGCTATGAGATGAGCAAGGAGGACAGAAGCCTCATCAGCGATGCGGCAGCTGCTCTTAAGACTCCCAAGGATAAGATCGTTGAGAGGATCGAAGCTCTCCACGCAGAGGTTAAGACTCTCGAGAAGGAGATCGCTGAGATCGAGAAGGCTAAGGCAGGTTCATTTGCTGACAGTGCAGTCTCATCCGCTAAGGATATCGGCGGCGTTAAGGCTGTTATCGCTTCCTGCGATGCGGCAGACGCTGCAGCATTAAGAGATACGGCTGACAAGATCCGTGACAAGCTCGAATGCGGCGTAGTATTCCTTGCTGCAAACGGTGGTGACAAGCTCCTTTTCACGGCTATGGCTACAAAGTCAGCTAACGAGAAGGGCGTTCACTGCGGCAACATCATCAAGGAAGCTGCAAAGGTCGCAGGCGGTGGCGGCGGCGGACGTCCCGACATGGCTCAGGCAGGCGGTAAGGATGTATCCAAGCTCGCTGACGCACTCGCTAAGGCAGAGGAAGTATTGGCTTCGCAGGTTAACGCATAAAGGAGAAAGACCATGTGCATTTTTTGTGATATAGTTGCCGGAAAGATCCCGTCAAACAAAGTATATGAGAACGATTACGTTCTTTGCTTCAATGATATAAACCCCGTTGCACCTGTGCACGTTCTTGTTGTTCCGAAAAAGCATTTCGCAGACATGAACGAGCTGGCATCAGATCCTGAGGGAGCTCTCTATTCAGCAGAGATCACCAAGGCTATCGCTGAGGTGGCAAAGATCAAGGGCGTAAGCGGCGCTTACAGAACGATCAATAACTGCGGCGAAGGTGCAGGACAGACCGTTATGCACGTTCATTTCCACGTTATCGCCGGCGCAGAACTTACGGAGAAGCTTATCTGATCCTATGGCTAGAATGAGAACCAAGCGCAATATTCCTGCGCGCATGGAAAAATGTCATGAGCGCTGGTTTGATGCGCCCATGTTAAACCGCGGAAGGTGGAGAGAAGCATGCGGCTTTGCTGAAGATGTTCCCGTCTGGCTTGAGATCGGCTGCGGCAAGGGCAAATTCTGCACCGAGATGGCATTAAGACATCCGGAAGTCCTCTACATCGCAATGGAGAGGGATGCATCCGTAACTCTGGCTGCCATCGAGAAGGCACATGAACTTGAGATCCCCAATCTCTTCTTTATCAGAGGCGATGCAGGCATCATCGAGAATTATTTCGCTGAGAATGAAGTAAACAGGATATTCCTGAATTTCTCCGATCCCTGGACAAGACAGAACAAGCCCAAGAGACGTCTTACTTACAGAGACTTCCTCGCAAAATACAAGGTCATGATGAGAGACGGCGGAGCCATCGAATTCAAGACCGATAATGACGACCTTTTCGATTTCTCATTAGGTGAGCTTGAAGCCATGGGCTTTACGCTTACCGATGTTACAAGAGACCTTCATAACAGCGAATGGAATGAGGAGAATATCCGCACGGAATTCGAGCAGAAATTCGCCGATCAGGGGATCACGATCAAGAGAGTCGTAGCAAATCTTTAATTTCAGGAACGGTAAATATGGAACTCAATAAATGTCCCAACTGCTCGGGAAAGCTTGCGCTTGCAAAAAACAGGAAAAGACTCGTTTGTTCTTATTGCGGAAGCGAATTCCCGCTTGATGAGATCACCAAGAACGAGATAGGAGATCAGCCCGTAAACCCGGACTGGTTTATTTACGATTGGGACATCGAGAGTATCCGCAAGAACAATGCCTGCAATGAAGTCGTTAAGTCATTTATCAGGACATTAAACGATTATGAGACATCCTCAAGGATAGAAGCTTATATGCGTGAGTATCTCATGGACTTTGATGATGTCTCCGCATACGGGGTCCGCGAAGAGAAGCTCAAGGGCATTGCCGGAAGGCTTTCACGTAAACTCCTTCCTGAAGAGCGCATCGTCCTTTATTACGATGACGGCATTCTGATCCACGGCAAGACCGGGATCGTAGTTACGGATAAGCGTACTTTTTTTGTTGAGAACAAGAATGTCAGGGAAGTCATGCATGCGAAGATCCCTTTTATCGACGTAGGGTTTTCCATGGGATATCCGAAGGTGCGTCTTGGCGATAAGTATGTAAATGACATCGGTGGCGGCTGCGCGCTTGTCTCTCATTTCGATCTTGCAGGCGCGCTGATGGCCCTGATATGTGCTTTTGCATTCGAACAGAGACCTGACAGGCCCAAGATAAGACTCGTCGGCAGCGTTAACTGATCAGGGCTGTTTTCTCACAAAAAGGAGCACTCCGCCTTCTTCGTAAGCCAGTTCGAAATCATCGTCATGTGAGAGCGACTCCAGAAGATATCTGTCGCTGTTCTCGCCTAAGATCAGGTAATTGAACTGATATCTGTCCGTGAAATCACGGTAGTACATGTGTGCGGATCTGAGATCGTAGTATTCGCCTATATATTCATAATCTTCGTTGTTCTGCCATAAGAACAGTTCCGCTCTGCCGTCGATGTAAGGGTGGTACCCCTTATATTCCAGATACTGGCCGTCATTGAAATTGGCATAAAGGACAACGGGTTCTTCGCTCTTGTTCAATATCTCAATGACATCGTCCAGGCGCTCGTAATGAGCTCTCTGACCGGGAACGGCTTCAATCGATTTATAAAGGTTATATGCACTTACCGATACCGTTATGAGTATCAGTATGACCGCCGCCAAAGCCTCTGTGCGCCCCGTTATCTTGTCCTTAAGTTTCGCAGGGACCTTAACTTCGACATCCTTAAGCACATATGAGAATGCAATGGTTCCGAAAATGACAAAATAAGGAATTCCCTTTCTGTGCATGAGTCCCAGAAGAAGGGTTCCCATGAACAGGCAGAAGAATCTTACCGAGAACTTCTTATTCCTGATAAAAAAGCCGATCACACCGAGCAGAATTGCAAGAACGATCATTATCTTTCCGTAATGCGTGCTGATGTCGGCAGGACGCATCTCTGCTATTGTCTCGCTTAACTTGTTCTGTCCGTATGAGGACGTCAGATAGATCACGTTATCAAGTCCGTAAGGATTAAGGAAACCTACGGCAGTGCCTGCAGCCAGCGCTGCAAAGAGCCCTATGAGGCTGCCTTCCGCTTCAAGCTTGAACGACTTGATCTTAACGGGGATCGCGCCGGCAATGTAGGGAAGCATGAATACGAACAGCATGGGCCACATCGAAGCGTGGAGGTTGATCTGTGCGAGAGATAACAGCGGGATGCCGATAAGGTACTTGTATTGTTTGGTCTGCGAGTGCTTTTCGAGCAGCCAGATATCAAGAAGAAGGATCACATAAGTGAAGATCTGGGGTCTTGTGACAATGAAGGGGTTGAAGATAAGGATATCTATAACCGCGGAAAGCACTGCCGCGACGAGTTCGTTTTTGGTTATGAGCCTGATCGTCTTATATGTGAGGAAGCAAATAAGCGCGTAGCAGATGTAAAGGAGCACGGAAAGGCCGATAATGCCCAGACGTGAATATGTCAGATAGAAGATCACCGTGCTGAGCCACTGCTGCAAAACGAGCTTCATGTCAGCATGCATCGAGAGGAAATCCGTGTGGGGGAAGCCGTTTTTGAGGATATATTCGCCCGTCGGATAGAGAAAATAGAAGTCATTGTCCAGAGTGCGAAGCTGAAAACAAGCGATCACAAAGGGAAACAGGAGAATTATGTATTTGAGCCATTTGGGCAGCTTGTTTTTGACAAGTTGAGGGTCTGTCATGTTCTAAACTCCGTTTGATATTTGTAAAATTATATCACGCGATAAGTGAAGCAAAAATCGTTTGAGGGAAAATGGGGGCAATATGCCCTTTTTTAATTAAAATTTACATTCTAATGACAAAAATTCTGTGGAAAACCCCTTTTCAGTGGAGTAGAATTCTTAAGGTGCAGACCATAGAGCACTATAAAAGTTTAATAATCCCGGTTAAGGGAATTTAGGAGGAATTCAATATGGCAGTAAAAGTTGCGATTAACGGTTTCGGTCGTATCGGTCGTCTTGCTTTCAGACAGATGTTCGGTGCAGAGGGTTATGAGATTGTAGCTATCAACGATCTTACAAAGCCTTCCATGCTCGCTCACCTTCTCAAGTATGACACAGCTCAGGGCGGATATGCTGGTGTATTCGGCGAGAATAAGCACACAGTTACATCTGACGACGAGGCTAACACAATCACAGTTGACGGCAAGTTGCTTAAGATCTACAAGGAACCCGATGCAAACAATTGTCCTTGGGGCGAGCTCGGTGTTGACGTAGTTCTCGAGTGCTCCGGTTTCTACACATCTAAGGAAAAGGCACAGGCTCACATCAATGCTGGTGCTAAGAAGGTTGTTATCTCTGCTCCTGCAGGAAACGATCTCCCTACAATCGTTTACAACGTTAACCACACAACACTCACAGCTGACGACAAGATCATCTCTGCTGCTTCCTGCACAACAAACTGCCTTGCTCCTATGACAAAGGCTCTCAATGACTATGCAGCTATCCAGAGCGGTATCATGACAACAGTTCACGCTTACACAGGCGACCAGATGATCCTTGACGGTCCTCAGAGAAAGGGTGACCTCCAGAGAGCAAGAGCTGGTGCTGCTAACATCGTACCTAACTCTACAGGCGCTGCTAAGGCTATCGGCCTTGTTATCCCTGAGCTCAACGGCAAGCTCATCGGTGCTGCTCAGAGAGTTCCTACATTCACAGGTTCTACAACAATCCTTCACGCTGTAGTTAAGGGTGACGTTACAGTTGACGGCATCAACGCTGCTATGAAGGCTGCTACAAACGAGTCTTTCGGCTACACAGAAGAGAAGCTCGTTTCTTCTGACATCGTTGGTATGAGATTCGGTTCCCTCTTCGATGCTAACCAGACAATGGTTTCCAAGATGGATGACGGCAACTCCCTCGTACAGGTTGTTGCTTGGTACGACAACGAGAATTCTTACACATCTCAGATGGTAAGAACAATCAAGTACTTCGCAGAGCTCGGCTAATAGCTGACTTTAAGAAACTGATTAATGGAGGCGTCTCTTATGAGGCGCCTCTTTTTTATTCTTTTTTGCTGGGGATGGGTCTGCTGTTTTTGCTGAATCAGCAGAGATTCCGGCAAGGATTTTAGCAAAAACTGCAAACACCAAAATCGTACGCATTTGCCCCCGAAAAGAGCACGATTTTGCCCTTTGCACGGTGCAAACCCTTATATCGTACCTTTTGGGCATCGAAAAACGTACGATTCGACCCTTTGCAATTTTCGCTCCGGGTGAACGAAGAAATGGATTTACTTTATTTATTAATATATGTTAAAAACGCGTACGCGCGCGAAAAGCCTGACTTGCTGACTTTACAGACAGATCTCTACCACAGTAGCTTCGGGCGCGGAGAATATCCTGAACGGGAGGATGCCGCAGCCGACGCCTCTTGAGATGAATGTGTCTGTTCCGTTTATGTCGAAATGTCCCTGGATAACGCCAAGCTTAGGGAATCTATCCTTTGTTCTCAATACGTTGAACTCGAATCTGAAGGGAAGCTTCATCTGACCGCCGTGGAAATGGCCTGAGAGCATGTAAGACGGTCTGGAATCAGGCGATAAGTGTAAGAATGCATCAGGATCGTGAGCTGCAAGGATAACGGGATATTCGCTGCCGCAAACGAGCTTTTCCTGCCAGACGCGGTTGAGCTTCCCGGAATCAGGAACGCCGGTGAGGTAAGCCTTGGCGCCGCTTTTACGCGATGTGAGAGTAACGGCCACAGAATCAAGGCTAGTAAAACCTGATCTTAGAGGCGCGTCCTTGAGCGTGCAGTCGTGGTTTCCGGAGATCCCGTAGAAGGGGATGCCCAGTTCCTTGCAGCATGCACTTACATCATTTAAGTATTTATAGCCTTTGGCGGAATTCTCAGGATAAGTGATAATGTCGCCGCCGAATAATACGGCATCAAGTCCGCCTTCTGCGTGAGCCTTCCTGATGGCCTTGCTGAGGCGCCCTGCAGTTACAGGACACCATTCCGTATGGATGTCAGAGAAGAAGAATAAGCGGAGATCAGGCGATCCTGAAGGGCTCTTGGGAGCAAAGGGGATCTTCCTGATCGTATTTTTGCTGACAGGATCCTTGCTTATGTCGTGTTTTTCCATCAGGACCTTGTCGTTAACGAGGAAGAAAGGTTCTGCCAAACACCATAGGACATATAGCAGAATTAATGCTGCCAATATCAGTAAAACCGTCAAAAAGATGTCCATTGACCCTGCTAATCTCCTTTTTTCTTAATTATATAATATGCAGGCGCCAAACGTGTGTTATAATTCATACAATTGAAAATGTATTTCATAGGAGGAATTTAGGATGCCTAAGACAGAAATCACATATGAGATCGTTCAGCAGATCGGTATTCTCAAGGAGAATAAGTCCGGCTGGCAGCGTGAGCTTAATATCGTTAAGTGGAATAACGGTAAGCCGAAGCTTGACATCCGTGACTGGGGCCCGAACCATGAGAAGGTAGGCAAGGGTATTTCTCTTGATTTCGAAGAATACAATACTCTCAAGGCTTACCTTGAAGACGGCGACTTCACTTCTCTCGACGAGTAATTAGCCGTTAAGGGCAGTTTGTTTATTGAATTTGATTAGGGCGCGTCATCATGCGTCATGATTCAGTATGAGAAGCGAAGAACGAGCGGGTATTATTTCAATATTAATGCTGTTTTTGTGGGGGACTCTGATTACAGAGCCCTTCCATATTTTTGCGCGCTTTATTGCGAGAGCTGTCCACTATGCCTGTAACGGTGTAGGGATAAACGGCATCTTCGCTTCCATTGTTTTATATGTGGTAGTTGTATCGGTGATAATACTGATGCAGAAGTTCGAACCTACCAAGCTCGGCGTATTTATCCCGTGCGCGATATCTGTCGTATTTATCGCGATGCTTCTGGTTAAGGCCTTCATGAGACGCTCGCTGGCAGTAGGTGATGCGATAAGCCTCGCGGTCCCTGCCGCAGTGGCGCTTGCTTTCTATATACTGAAGTTCGAGAAGGGCCTTAAGTGGTTTACGGATACCTACACTTATTCTCTGGCCATAGCGCTTGTAAATGCCCTCGTATTCGTTCCAATAGCGAAGCTGGGCACTGTAGCAGAGAAGATCCTCTATATTACAAGATATAATGACATGGATATTACTTCCGGCTTTGCGGGCATCGCAGGCATCCCTGAACTTGTATGGGGATTATTTCTTATGGCTTTTGCGGTTCTTCCGATAATATATCTTGCTACTATCGGCAGGAGGAAATGATATGGAACAGATGGATCTGTTTTCGAGCCTGGCAAATGCTGACCAGGAGAAGAACGAATACCTTGATCTCGTAAAGAAACTCAATCACTTTGCCGAGCTCTACTATGCCCAGGACGAGCCTGAGATATCAGACTACGAGTACGATACCATGAACAACAGGCTTAAAGAGATCGAGAAGGAGCATCCTGACTGGATAGTTCCGAATTCTCCGTCTCAGAGAGTCGGCTGGAAGGCTGAGAAGGGAATCCTCGTAAAGCACAATGTTCCCATGTTAAGTCTTCAGGACGTTTTCGAGAAGGAAGACGTTTACGAATTCGTCAACTCCATGAAGGAAGAATTCGGGGATGAAGCAGAGTTCCTTGTAGAGACTAAGATCGACGGTCTCTCGATGGCTCTCCGTTATGAGAATGGTGAGCTGAAGCTCGCCGTAACAAGAGGCGACGGCATTACCGAAGGCGAAGACGTTACGATGAATGCGAAGCAGATCCCTGATGTCGTAAGACAGTTCAAGGAGCCTGTTCCTTATATCGAGATCAGAGGCGAAGTCTACATGACCAGGAAGGCTTTCGAAGCCGTTAACGCGAAGGCTGAGGAAGAGGGAAAGAAGACATTCGCAAATCCCAGAAACTGCGCTGCAGGTACCTTAAGGCAGATCGACACGAGAATAACAAAGGAGAGAGGATTGTCTCTCTTCATTTTCAATGTACAGGAGACAAAGGGCGTCACATTCAACACGCACCTTGAAGGATACGAATATCTTAAGCGTAACGGCGTCAAAGTAATCGAGCAGTGCTTTAAGTGCAGGACTGCCGATGAAGTATGGGATGCTATCCGGAAGATCGGCGAGATGAGAGGCGACCTTGAGTACGATATCGACGGCGCTGTAGTTAAGCTCAATAATCTTTCCGAGAGATCGAAGCTCGGCAATACGATCAAGTTCCCAAGATGGGCCATAGCGTATAAGTATCCGCCGGAAGTAAAGGAGACACGCCTTCTTGATGTTGAGGTCAACACAGGAAGAACGGGCAGGGTAACTCCGGTTGCGGTATTCGAACCCATAAGCCTCTGCGGCACGATGGTTTCCCGTGCGACACTCCATAACCAGGACTTCATCGATCAGCTGGGACTTGGCATCGGTGACACGATCCTCGTTTATAAGTCAGGCGAGATCATTCCTAAGGTAAAGGATGTAAACAAAGACAAGAGGCCTTCTGACTGGGAGCCTTACAAGATGCCGGAAAACTGCCCTGTCTGCGGCCACAGACTCGTCAGGGATGAGGGCGGCGTCGACCTTAAATGCGTAAACCTCATGTGCCCCGGAACGCTCGTTAACCGCATCGTTAACTTCGTATCCCGTGACTGCATGGACATCAAGGGATTCGGCACCGAGTACATCAGAAAGCTAACCGAAGAAAAGTACATCAAAGACATCGCCGATGTTTTCGAACTCAAGGACAAGAGGGATGAGCTTATAGAGAATAAGCTCTTAGGCCTCGAAAAGAATACTGACAAGCTCTTGAGCGCAATTGAGGACGCTCGAAAAGAAACACCCGCCGACAAGGTCCTTGCAGGTCTCGGTATCCCCGGCGTAGGCAAGGCAACTGCAAAAGAACTTATTAGGACATTCGGTTCCATTGACAAGATCGCGGAAGCTGACAAGGAGTCGCTCGTTGCCGTACAGGATATCGGCGAGATCTCAGCTGAAGGAATCTACAATTTCTTCCACGATGAAGGAAACAAGGAGCTCTTAGAGCGCCTCAAGGCTCTCGGATTAAACTTCGCCAGGGAAGAGAGCGAAGTTCAGGGAACCGCTCTGGCTGGCCTTACATTCTGCATCACCGGAACTCTTGAAGGCATGAGCAGGAGCGAAGCTGAGAACCTGATCGAGAGCAACGGCGGCAAGCCCGTTTCCTCGGTATCAAAGAAGACATCTTATCTCCTCATGGGTGCTGATGCCGGATCCAAGGAAAGAAAGGCAAGAGAACTGGGCGTACCGATCATAGGACTCGAAGAACTTAAGGACATGATCGCCAAGGGTTAAGTCATATGAATATCGATGAAGAGAAAAAGAAGATCAGAAAAGAGATAAAGAGAAGAAGACGCGAACTGTCTTCAAAGACTTTATCTGCAATAGATAAGAGCCTTCCTGAATTCATCAGCGCGATAGGCGATGCAGAGCTCGTAAAGACGATTAAGAATGCAAAGAGGATCGCGCTCTACAGAGCATTTGACGGAGAGGTTCCGGTGGATTCGCTTGCGCGTTTCTTCATGTCTAAGGGCATCAACTGCTGTTTCCCAAGGATAAGTGATGACGGGATGGTCTTCTGTGACTGCCAAAGCCTGGATGATTCGGAGTTCGAAGTATCTTCACTTGGCATAAAAGAACCTGCTGCAGCTAAGGCTCCTGTAGACCCCAAAGATATTGATGTTGTAGTGCTCCCGGCACTTGCATATAATGAAGAAGGTACGAGGCTTGGTGCCGGCGGCGGTTATTACGACCGCTTTATCGGAGGCTTAGGCTCTAAGGGACCATATCTGCTCGGCATCTGCTATGAATTCCAGATATGTTCTGACGTACCGTCTGACGGACACGATATCAGCGCTGATTTCATAGCGGTGATACCTGAAGAAGAATATGCGGAGTAAAAAATAAGCATGCGTTATTTTATTGCTAATCTGGCTATGCATCTGGTAATTACGGGAATCTTTGTCGTTCTTACCTGTGTTGCCGCAAGCCGCAATAAGACCAAAAAGACTAAGCATGTCATTTTCTATTTCTTCCCGATCATCTTCGCTCTCGCTTCCGTCCTTTACATCGTTTTCTATACGGCTCCGAGGCTTATGGATATCAACAGTCTCATCAACGGCACTTACTACTACAACTCCGGTACTGTTGAGAAGATAGGCTTCATGAAGAATTACTTCGTCGTCAACGGGCAGCACTACTATCTGAATCCTATACACAACAAATTGGTCGAGGGCGATAACGTAAGAGTTAAGTCCACGCCATATTCTTCGTTTACCGTTGAGGTAACAAGAGCTGAAGAATCTGACCAGAACGACCCCGCAAACACTTCAAAAGATAATTGAAAAATTGAGACTAGTCTCAATTTTTGCCAAAAAGTCTCATTTTGAGGCCGTTTTTTTCATTTTGGAACAACTTACCCCCACAAGCGCATTTTCAGGTCGTAAACTCTCATTAAAACACCAAGGAGGTAGACGACCATGGAGAACACGGCTATCAGAAGAGGCAAGGTGGAGATGTCTGTCGTATGCAGCGACTTGAGCCTTTTGGAGAACATCAATTCGCTGCTGAACGATAACGGTTTTATTTCTGTCGAAGATGAGCAGGGAATAATGCATTACATAGTCGACGGCCGCCGCAACAGGAAAGAGGCTGCCGGCAAGGTGACATCATTAAGCCCCAACAAGAAGACTGCACAGGGTAAGGAAGAAGCATATATAGACATGTGTGTTAAGTCCGTCTTAAGAGAGTACGGATTCGACATGTCGCTGATCGGCACGGTATTGCTGTACAGGGTCCTTTTCGATTCATATATCAAGGGCATTCCGCTGCCGACGACCATGAAATCCATATACTGCGATACCGGGAAGGAATACGGCCTTTCGATCGAACAATGCGAAAGGGATGTCAGGTATTCGATATCAAAGAGCGCGCTTAAGGACATGAGAAGCAGGTCAGCTCTGCGATGCATGGGAACAAGGATAGAGAGAAGATTAGGCTACAGGGATCCTTTGGAATAAAAAAGGCTCCGTGGAAACGGAGCCTTCGGAAACTAAGTTTATATAAGAATTACTTCTTCTTACCCTTCTTAGCGTTAACCTTATCCTTGAGTGACTTTCCTGCCTTGAATGTAGGAACAGTAGATGCAGCGATCTTAATCTTGTCGCCTGTAGCAGGGTTGCGGCCGCTTCTTGCAGCGAGCTTCTTTGTCTTGAATGTACCGAAGCCTACGAGAACAACCTTGTCATTCTTTACGAGAGCACCTTCAATAGCACCGAGGGTAGCCTTGAGAGCTGCTTCTGCATCTTTCTTGCTGAGGCCTGCATCTTTTGCAATCTTGTCAATAAGCTGTGACTTGTTCATGTGGTTTCCTCCTGTATTAGCCGCTGAAAAGGCTTAATTTTATAGTAATTTCATTATTGATTTAAGTAAAAAAGATGTCAATAGTTTTTAAACAAAAATAACAAAAATGTTTGAATAATTTTGGCTATCAAAGGAATTGAATGACAGGCTTACCGGCATTAACCGGACTGACTAAATGAATATGATGGCAATTATTAATTAATGTCGTTTTGATACAAGATTTATTTGAACTGATAGTGTATGATTGTGGTGCAAAAAACCAATCGGAGGATATATATATGATAGTTACTAAAGATACAATTATCGGAGATGTAGTAATGCAGGATGAAGGCATTGCGCCTATCCTTATGGCTTCCGGCCTTCACTGCCTCGGCTGTGCACTTGCTTCAGGCGAGACAATCGAAGAAGCTTGCATGGTTCACGGTATGGATTGCGATGCTCTCGTAGAAGAGATCAACAACTACTTCCAGTCCAAGGGCTGATATTTCCGGTTCAACGCTAAGATAACGAAGGCATCTCGTCTGAGATGCCTTTTGTTTTGCCTGAATAAGAGATGCCGGTTGCTATCAATAAGAAGCGTTGATTATTATCTCGAAGGTCGTGCCTTCACCGAGTTTGCTCGTAACCTTTATCTCTGCGTCGTGCTTGTCGCAGATGAGCTTAACGATTGCAAGGCCTAAGCCGGTTCCCTTGATGTTGACGCCGGAGTTATGCGCTCTGTAGAAACGGTCGAAGATCCTGGGGATATCCTGTTCCGGAATTCCGATACCGTTGTCTTCTACCGATACATGGATCTTCTGCGTGGATATGTGGGAGAGGTCTCCGGTTCTCCAAGCCTTTATTTTGATCTCTGCCTGAGGTCCTGTATAGTTGATCGCATTTGAGATGAGATTCTCGAAAATGCGCGAGAACTTTGCGGGGTCTGCCTTTACGATGAGGGAATCCATCGGAGGTATCTCTAATGACAGGTGCTTTTCCGTATCTTCGAGATCCATCGAATACATTACCACCAACTCGTCGAGCATCTCGGATATGGATACTGAAGTGAAGTGGAAATCGGAGTCGGAGGATTCCATTCTGGTGAGCTCCATGATGTCTGCTACGATCCTCTCCATCTGTTCAGATCTTCTTACGATATTGCTTAAGTAAGAATTGCGCTGCTCGAGACTTAAGTTGTCCTGTGCCGAGAGCATGAGTTCGGCGTAACCTCTGATGGCGGTAATAGGCGTCCTTAAGTCGTGTGACACGTTGCTCAATACGTTCTTTCTGGCTGCCTCACCCTCCAAAAGGCGCTTATTCGTAAGCACGAGGTCGCGGTTGATCTCGGAGATGAATACAGTCTTTTCTCTTACCTGACGCTTTAATACTGCGGCGCTCCTCGAGAGTTCACGCTGCTGGGTAATGTAGGACGATACCAGTGAGATCTCCGCTATGAACGTGAAGACTACGAAGATCATACTGTATGTCGGGATCGTATAGACGATCATGCTGTCCAGGAGGATCGAGAGATAGAGGATAAAGAACATGAGACTGAACATCAGTGCCCAGAGAAGTATCCTCTGGTTTTCCTTGTTGTAGAAGAACAGGTTGATGAAGATCGAGAGGAGTACTGTTGCTACACAGTAAAGCAGTGCCACGAATTCGGGAGCGAGCTTTCCGAAGCCGATATCACAGATGAAGTAGGCGATAAGAAGCGATATGCCGACAGCAACAACGATGTGATGAACTTTATTAAGCATCCAGAATTTTTTCTGCGGTTTTGATCCGTAGAAGAACTGTGTATTCTCTACGAAGGCAGCTGATGAGGCTACTACCAGAAGAACGAATCTGATGTCGGCTCTTATGTGGCTGTCCACGGAGATAAAGCGGCAGTCATCAAGATAGTAGAACAGGATCGCCATGAAGCTGACAAAGAAGGCGAAGAAGAGTTTCTTGTTCCTGAGAGCTCCGAGGATGATGTTGGAACCTACGCCGATAGCTACAAAGAGAAGCAGCGTAACGATGGCAAAATGGCCTGCCGTAATTACGGTGCGGACGTCGTTGGCGACCCGGGTCTCAATGATGGGCTCTGAGAGAAGGCCGGGATTGGATACCTGTGGTGTGCATGTTATCACGATAACAAGATCCAGCTTGCCGTCCTCCGGTAAGAGCGTGCAGTAATCTGCGAATGCCTTGAGGTTGAACACGGGAGTCCTGTCGCCTATCTTCTGGACGAATTCGCCGTTGCAGTAGATCCATGCGGTTCCGTTGAATTTATGGAATGTCAGCGATAATGAGCTGATGTCTTTGCTGCACTCGAAATGTCCGACATAAGCCGCGCTTACACACTCTCTGCCATCTATCATGAAGTGCTGGCTATCGGGTACGTTCTTTGTGTTGAACCATTGTGCGGTGGAATTATAGTCGTACCAGCCCTTCCATGTATCGCGGATGCCGACGGTCTCCGCATAAGGCTTGTGATTTGTCAGCACAGAAGAAATCCAGTAATTGGGACCTTCGTGACTGGTATTAAGCGCGTTTGTGAGACTTGTCTTGGCGGTCTCGGGAGTAACGTTCGGAACGAATGTCCAGCCGCCTGTTACGTGGCTGCTGTAAGGACCGTCCAAGGCAAGAGTGTCGCTTAATATGAGCGTTCCCCTGTCTTCGTTATATACGGGTACGGAATCGGTAGTGAAGGTGATCCCGATGCTGATTATTCCTGCGATGACAAGTACTAAGAGCAGCGCGAAAACAAAGGCCAGCATGGTACCGCTGAAGGTCCTGTTGTGCGAATCAGAACCCGGAAATCTGAGGCTTCCCAATCTGCTGTGCTTATACTGTGCCATTTGCTATTCTTGTATCCCGAAAAATGATGAAGCGGGACTGTTTAAGCCCCGCATTCAATTAATAGTTTTTAATAAAATCAGAACTGAGTGTTCATGCTGTTCTTAACCGGCGGATAAGCGAAGGAATATCCGATACCCCACTCGGTCTTAACAAATGTGATCTCGGGTGCGATCTTCTCCATCTTCTTTCTGAGGTAAGAGATGTTAACCATTACGAGGTGGTTATCGCACGGAGAATCGTCACCCCAAACGTGGGAATAGATCCTTGTGAAAGGAACGATAACGTTAGGTGTCTCAGCCAGGAGGCAAAGAATATCGAACTCACGGTTTGTAAGATGTAAAGGCTTCTCCTTAAGAGTAACCTCACGTGTCTTGATGTTGATGCGGAGCGGCGGATACTCTACAAGGAAACCCTCGCTCTTCATGTTACGCTTAATATGAACGTTGATTCTGAGGCTCAACTCAGGAAGGGAATAAGGCTTTGTGATGTAGTCATCAGCGCCGACCTTAAATCCGTTGATAACGTCTTCCTGCTGATCCTTTGCAGTAAGGAAGATGATAGGACAGTCTGTGTACTCTTTGATCTTGGGTGCGAGATCAAAAGCGCTTCCGTCAGGAAGCATTACATCCAGCACGATGCATGAGAAACTGTGAAGCTTGATCTTCTCGAGTGCTTCAGCACAGGAAGTTGCCGTTACTACATCATATCCTTCGCTCTCGAGGAAATCACGGTTAAGGACTAAGATGTCGCTGTCGTCATCTACAAGGAATACTTTTTGCTTTGCCATTAAAAAATCCTCCCCAGTTATTATTTTTTCCTTCTTCTGATCACAATTATCTGCAATAGCGAGACACCGGATTGCTGTTTTACATAATTGTGATTTTTTGATTTTTCACTAGTATAGTATACAACACGTCAAAGTGATTTTATATAGTCAATTGCAATAAGTTACAGATAATATTTGACAATTTTAAGTGCAAGTGCGCAGAATATAGAAAATATGTTCGGTTTGTGGTACCATAAATGCCATGAAACGTATCATTTTTCACATTGATCAGAACTGCTATTTCGCATCAGTCGAGATGATCTCCAGACCGGAGCTCAGGAACGTTCCGATGGCCGTTGCGGGCGATGCGAAGGTCAGGCACGGAATAATCCTTGCCAAGAACGAACCTGCCAAGAAATACGGCATCAAGACCGCCGAAGCCATCTGGCAGGCTAAGGCAAAATGTCCTGATCTGGTGCTCGTCGATGCGCATCATGAGAAATACGAATTCTATTCCAAGAAGCTCCGCGAGATGTATTCGGAATATACGGACAAGGTCGAGCCGTTCGGCCTTGATGAGTGCTGGCTCGACATGACCGGCATCGCCGCGGATTACGATGAGGCAGAACAGATCGCTCTTGAGATAAGGAACCGCGTTAAGGACGAGTTCAAGCTCACTTGTTCTGTCGGCATTAGCTTTAACAAGGTCTTTGCAAAGCTCGGAAGCGACTATAAGAAGCCTGATGCGACGACGGTCTTTACCGATGCGAACTGGCAGGAGAAGATCTGGCCAATGCCGGTATCAGACCTTCTTTTCGTAGGACGTCACACAACAGACAAGCTCTCCAAGATCAACGTGAAGACCATAGGCGACCTCGCGAAGACTGACGGCGAATTCATAAGCCGTTACCTGGGGAAGGCCGGCGTGGCTTTGTGGGAATATGCAAACGGATTGGACGATGCACCGGTAGCGGTGTCCGGTTATAAGCGCATTCCCAAATCAGTAGGGAATTCCACCACGACAGCAGAGGACATGACATCTGACAGGCAGATCGAGAGGACTCTCCACATGCTTTCCGAGAGCGTTGCCGAGAGACTTCGCAAACACGGTCTGAAGGGTACCGTCGTCCAGATAACCGTAAGGGACAGGGATCTCGGTATCTATGAAAAGCAGGGGATCTTATATAGGGCGACCGATGATGCGAAAGACATTTACAAAGCCGCGAGAGACCTTTTCAAGGGTTCTTACGACTGGAACAAAGGCGTCAGGAGCATCGGTGTAAGATGCACCAAGCTCGTAAGGCCGGACTGCGGCGAGCAGTTATCACTCTTCACAGAAGCCAAAAAGAGCGAACGCGATGAGAAGCTCAATAAAGCGATCGATGACATTAACAGGCGCTACGGAACGAGCGTGATAAAGAGTGCCGCCGAAGCGGAATCCGCGTCAAAAGAGAATAAAGCTGCTAAGATAGTAATGGATCCATTCCATCCGGAGGACGAATTCTGATGATCACCGCGAACCGGTATTTCCGCGAGACATTCGGTCACAAGATGTACAAAGCTTCGATATCTCTTAATGTTACCTGTCCCAACAGAGACGGGAGCAAAGGCACGGGCGGATGCATCTTCTGCTCTGAAGGCGGTTCCGGCGAGTTTGCAGCCTCGGGTTATTCAGTCAAAAATCAGATTTACGAGGCTATGGACCAGGTCAGGCATAAGGCCGGTTCCGATGCCGGATATATAGCATATTTTCAAAGTTTTACTAACACATACTGTGAACCCGAATTTCTCGCAAAGGTTCTTTCTGAAGCTTCTTCGGTACAAGGTATTGAAGCTGTATCCATAGCGACAAGGCCCGACTGTCTGAGTTCTGCAATAATGGAAGTGCTTTTCCGTCAGGCGAAGAAGATGCCTCTCTTTGTGGAGCTCGGACTTCAGACAGCAAGTGATGAAACGGCGGAACTTATTAACCGCTGTTATTTGACGGAAGAATATACGGAAGCAGTAATAAAACTTAAGGACATTGGAGCAAATGTCATTACGCATATTATTTTCGGCCTTCCCGGCGAGACGCGTGAGATGATGATGGACACGGTAAAACTTGCTGTGGATTCAGGCAGTGACGGTTATAAATTCACGTGTCTTTATGTGCTCGAAAATACGCCTTTAGAAAAGCTTTACCGTGAAAATAAAGTTGAGATACTCGGAATGGAAGAGTATTTTGATATTGTGGAAGATGCATTAAAGCTTTTGCCTGAAAATGCTGTCGTCCACAGGTTTACCGGAGACGGGCCCAAGAAGATCCTGATAGCTCCGGTATGGACGATGAATAAGAGAGCGGTAATAAATTACATCAACCGGAGGTTCTTCTCATGAAGAAATATGTTTTAGTGACGATGAATGCCGTACAGAAATATATTGATGAAGAGATGAAGAATGCTCCTTATGAAAAGACAAAGGAGATGCTCTCCGAGTTTGAGACAAAGATCTCTTATTTCCAGCACGAGAGACTTATCCACCTCATGGTAACGCTGGCTTTCGCGTCCTGGCTTCTCTTCGAGATCTTCTGCCTGTTCGTGCTTCCTTCTGAATTCCTTATCGCTGGAATACTCCTGGTACTGATATTCTTCGGCCTTACGATCGGATATGTAATGCACTACTATTTTCTCGAGAACAGTGTGCAGAAAATGTATCACATGAGAGATGAGATAAGGTCTTATCTTAATAAGAATAAAGTCATCTGATCAATTATTTGGTTTTTTTGACCGTTATGTGTTAAATTATTGCGGTGTGGAGGGACGTATATGCCGACAATAGTTAAGTACATTCTGGTCTTTTTTATTTCTATGGTTCCGATAATCGAGCTCCGTGGAGCTGTTCCGATTGGAGTCACATATTTCGGATTGAATGAATATATAACTCTTGCAGTCTGCGTCGTCGGCAACATGATCCCTGTTCCTTTTATATATCTGTTCGCCAGAAAAGTCCTCATCTGGGGTTCCAAGCTCAAGCACGGAAGCGGAATCTTTAAGTGGTTCCTCCAGAAAGGCGAGAAGGCCGGACAAAAGCTTACAGCCAAGTCAAAGAAGAACGGTGCTTTTATTGCGCTTATGCTTTTCGTAGGAATCCCGCTCCCCGGCACAGGCGCCTGGACAGGAACGCTTGCAGCTTCCATGCTCGACTTCGATGCGAAGAAGACGACTAAGGCTGTTGTTCTTGGAGTTCTTATGGCCGGAATTATCATGCTGGTCATCAGTTTGCTTGCCAAAGCAGGCATAAATTCAGTTTCAGATCTTTTCTGAGTTTGTAATCCAAATATCATATAAATCAATGCTTTTAAGCCATTCTTCATAAAATGGCAACACTTTGATATACCAAGTATTGTGCAGATTGCACAACCAAATGATTTTCATTTGGTATCTTCTGCAATATTGCGAACTCCATAGCCAGCAAGTATTATTAGGCTAGCTCCAAGGAATACGGAAGCGATAACTTCCAGATCCGAGGGAGGCCGCCCGAAGCAATTGTCGAGCAGGCGCAGGGAAGAACCAGAGTTGGAAAGAACTTATGGCGAAGCCGAAGAAACGAAGCCGGAGACAACAATCGAAGGTTGATACAAAGTCCGAGACGAGAACTGAGGGAGTGACGAGCGAGTGGTTGAAGGTGACGTAGTCATGCAAGCCACAGGTTGTAACAATTAGTTGATTCGGTATTCGGGACCGCGAGTAGGTGAGATGTCACCATCGACAGGAAAGAACCGGAGCCGCAGCGGATGTTACACCGGTTCGTGCAAACCGAGTAGCCGGATAGGCTGTCGAACTGCAAGCGATACCGCAAGGTGGAGGGAGCAGACCACAATCGAATAGCGTAGTGTTCGGTGAATGGAGACATGAGATGCACGGTGTGATTGAGGGTTGCAGCAATCGATTAGTTGTAACGATATCACATAAAGCTCGGGTAGTGGTTAGGAAAGGGCCTTTTGGTAGGACGGAAGAGCGGTAAGAAGATGAGCGTGAATGCGTGATCTTTGTAAGTAATCTAATTTGGTTCGTTGGAGCGAAAGGAAATCCCGATGATCTAGGTCATCGGGATTTTTCTTTTGCTTAAGTTTTTATTTCTGCTTAGGTATCTGAGCGATATAAGGAAGATTTCTGCCTATCTCGTTTCGGTCAAGGCCGTAACCTGCAAGCCACTGGTCGTTGATCTCAAAGCCGTAGTATTTGACCGGTATCGTCATTAAGAGCCTGTCAGGGTTAAGGAGCATCGAACAAAGCGTGATGTCCTTAGGCTTTTTCATTTCGAGATTTTGGATGATATAAGCAGTTGTAAGACCTGTCCTAATTACATCTTCAACTACAAGAACGTGCTTGTCAGTGATATCGATGTCGATATCCTTGGTGATGCGGACGATTCCTGTTTTCGAGGTCGTGTCAGGAATGCTCGAGAAGCCGACCATATCGATCTTGATTGGAAGATCGATAGCTCTGGTAAGGTCGGACAGGAAATAAAGAGAACCCTTGATTACGCCGATGACGATGAGTTCCTTATCCTTGTAGTCTTCGGTGATTTGTCTGCCTAATTCCTTTATCCTGTTCTGGATGGTTTCTTCGCTGTAAACAACACGCTCGGTATTAAGAGCTTCTTCGAGATTAGCCACTTAATGACCTCCTTAAGAATTATCGCCAACACCGCCGAACATCTTCAGGCGGTCGACTAGTTCGTTGAAATCTTTCTTATAAACGATACGGATATTCGTACCGGGATAGAGCTCTTTTACAAGACGCATCTTCTTATTCTTCTTCGTAACATAACGCTGGTCCATCGTCGTAAGCTCAAGGTAGAGATTGAACTTCGGCAGATAGAAATCAGGGGAGATCGCCATCGTGACATTGCCTTCGGCATCCCATTCGACCGGGAACGTCTTGGGTTCATAGAGCCACTCGATGTTATAAAGGCTCAAGATCCTCGCAAATTCCTCTTCGGTCTCATTCTTGAAAGCGATATTTCTTGTCTGGTGATCGATAGTGTTGGAAGAATCGTTGGATTCTGAGAGTTTGACCCTGAGATCGTGCTTTCTTGCAAGCTCTGCGATAGCGTCAACGCACTCGTCAACGCTTAAACGGTCTGTGTTAAGGATAAGGTCGAACTGCTCGGGAGAAGTAATATCCTTGCCGTAAACGGTCCTTACGAACTTCCTGTGCTTGCGGTCACCGATATCGAGGACTTCGCTGGCCTCGTCCGTAGTAATGCGGTATTTCTTCGCGATCGTATTGAGCCTTGTCGTCTCACTTGCTGTAACTCTGACGTGAATGGCACCGGGGAACCCGGAGAGCAGAACGCTTCCGCCCATGCCGAGTATTATGAGGTCCTTATCTTTGGATTCTGACGCAAGGGCGCGGATACGCTCGACCAGAATATCAGCATAAGTCCTGTCGCTGCCGGGAAGGGTCAGGTCGAAGAACTTGGCACTCTCATTAAGTCTGTCCAAAGTACCTGGATTAATCTCACCGAAGAAATTATCAAGCGCGTACTTGCGCGATACGACGATCGTTCCGAGGCGTGAAGCAAGAGCATCGGCAATCTCATCTCCGAGACTCCCGTTCTGTCTTGAGATAGTTATTATCGCCATAAAAACCCCCGAAAAGACCTTATATAGCAATTATACCCCAATAGTTTTGCTCTCATTACGCGAAAAAATAAAAATCTGTTAAAAAAAGTAAAATTCGTATTTGACTTTGAATAAACGATTAGTTATAATCTTCCGTGCTAAAGGACGCCATCTTAGCTCAGTTGGTAGAGCAGCTGATTTGTAATCAGCAGGTCGTGGGTTCGAGTCCCACAAATGGCTCCAAGACCAAAACCCTTGAAAACATTGCGTTTCAAGGGTTTTTCTTTTTTAGTCTCGAGACCTCAAAAAGGGCAAAAATCGCGAAAATGGTAACAATTTGGTAACACCTGCTGAAAAAACATCTTTTTGTCAGGCGGACTGACGCCCTTTGAGGAATTTATCGAATTCTTCTCTCTTGATTCTTCTGTGAGATCCAATCCAGATGACAAAGGGACATTCTTTGTCATTAGTAAGCTCTCTGATTCGGTTCATTCCTATTCCGAAAAGCTTTGATGCCTCTGTGACGCTCAAGAGTTTTTTCTCTTTTAGCTGGTTGAGGTCGACTTCTTTGGTCTCGTTATGTTTGGTGGTTTCTTTAGCTGGAGCAGACTTCAATACTTCAGCCAGGTAAGCTGCACAGTTCTCGCTTTTTACTACAGGTGTGAGCTGCTGGTCAATAATGATGTTGATGTTATCTTTGTCTTTCATGATAAGTTCCTTTCTGAATATGAGATGATATGTGACGACTGTGATGATGTGACGGCTTTATTGCCACAGTGTTGATTCAGTTCGATTATGTTGCCACAGAGTATGAGATCAAACGGATAGCATCCTCCTTCTTCGGTGTTATGAGTCTTCTGAGGGAATTGATCGATTTTTTCAAAGCTCAGATATGTGCCGTCACGCTTGTGTTCTCTGGCAAAACGGAATCCCATTTTTGCAAGCTCGTTCTTTCTGTTCCAGAGTTTTCCGCTTATTGATTGCAGCTTTTTGCTGGCTTTTATCAGATTACAGAACTCCGTAGCAGTGCCATGAAAGGCTTCGTGTTCTTTCAGGTAATCGAGCGCTTTTCTGAGATCATCATCTGCCTGAAATGCATCTTCAATGGGTGTATTCTCTTTGACAAGTTCCCAGTGGCTGAGTGTACTGTTGAATCTGATCGTGAGAACACGTTCTTCCATATCGCGGCTGCGAATATGAAGTTTAACATCCGTATCAGAAGATTCTTTGCGCATAATGAATGCACCATCGGATGCTCCGAACAGACCATTAGTACCCAAGATATCATCGAACGGGTCAATCGATCTCATCTTGCGGGTGTGATGAATAAGCAAGATCGTGACATTATGATCTTCACAGAACTTGTGAAGAGGGTTGATAGTGTTGTAATCCCCCTGATAAGGATTCTTGGTGTTAATATCTGCTTTGTTCTGTTCGCAACGGATAGCAGCAAGTGTGTCTATGATGAACAGACCGATATCCGGATGATCTTTAAGCGCATCTTCAAGTTGTTCTTCCAGGCCGCCGCCGATTGGAGCAGCATCCGTGCTATACATTAATTCTTTTGGGCATTCATTAGCAATACTGAACAAGCGGTCCTGCAGCCTTTTCTCGCCATCTTCTAGGCAGAGATATAACACATCTTTCTTTTTGGTGTCGTAATTCCAAAGGTTCATACCTGTGCTGATACACAAGGCAATTTGAAGTGCCATCCATGACTTACCGACTTTTGCGCTGCCGCAAAGAAGATATAAACCTTTGCCCGGAAGAAAGTGATCGATCAGGGGATCGATGCTTTCGAATTCCTTTTCAGCAAGATTCTTTACGGTATCTACCGTAAGCGGTTTAAATTGTTTTTTCATATATACGATAACTCCTTGTTTTATCTTGCTCGACCGCCACGGCTTCTTTGTTTTTGTTGTGACTGAAGCTGTTGTTGAAGTCTTTCGGCATGTTCCAACACCTCATCGGTCGATATGTAGCAGTCATCACATATTTTGAGTTCATGCCGGATATCTGCCATCTCTTGCGAGATCTCTTTTATTTCACGTTTGAGGCTGGTGACGAATGATTGATGCCCGTTTTTCTCGTGATATCTCAGCCATGAATATCGTTCGTTCTTCTTTTCCTGCAAAGCTTCGAGCTGCTTGTTATACCCGGCTTTTACTTCGGATATTGGCCGCTTGTCGTACACCTCGTGTTTGCAGATGAAATCCAACATCTCGATATAGTGATCTAACTTACGGATATCTTCGCGGATATACATAGAGATGTGTTCTTTCCGTTTTCGCGGACTGCTGACAAACGTATATAGTTTGAAACAGTACCATCTGAACAAATGAGGCTTGGGTGCTAATTTCTGCGCTGGAGGATCCCACTCCTTGATATCGATCTTGTTTTGAGGATGAAACTGAATGCCCGGAGTTAATGTGTTCTTGATAATCCTTCTGTAAATGGCATCAGTATCATAATCAGGACCGAGATTCCTGAATCTGAAATAACCCTTTGCATCAGGCGGTTTTAATCCCGGACATTTTAACGGCTCATGATTCTTCCCGAAGAACTTAAACTCGTATCCGAGTTCATGCATCATTTCGGCAAAATCGTTCCATGAACTGGAGAGTCGGATCGCATAATCGATATCTTCACGGATCGTGCCTCGTATTGTGTACTTTCCTTCGCGTTCGGCTTTCCATTCGTCATATGTTTTGCCTTTCGCGGT
>LVAT01000016.1 GCA_001604135.1 Clostridiales bacterium Firm_14 | reverse complement strand
TACAAAACAAAGGAAGATATCGTTTTAGAGATAGAACGCTCCATCGGTACGCACCTGATTGAAAAGATGCAAGATCCCAGCTATATCAATAACCCCAAGAAATGGTTTATCGATTTCTTCTCAGTACTCAAAGAAAATACAGCCTTAATTACTTTGTTTCATAAGGCTGACCTTTTCATAACCATATTCGAAAAAATACCTTTTTACATCGAAAGCCAGCTCGGCTCATGCAGACCGGAAGTTCATTACAACATCGTAGGTTCTATAGCAGCCGCTCATGTCATAGCGCGTGAATGGTTTAAAAACGGCATGAAAGAGAGCGAAGCTGAAATGGCTGATCTCTGCATGAACTTTACTTTGACGACGATTGCCTCCCTTGACTGTTGATATTCATATCTTCTTCAAATAAAAATACTTAGTTAACAAAAGATTCTGTGAGAACCTTTATTACTTCGTCTTCATACGATCTGTCATAACGCTTATACTCAACCATATCCGTTCTTTTTAGCCATTCTTATGCTGCCGGATCAGACATACATATCAGAAAAGCAATCGTTTTATGCATAAGTTTTACACTTTCCTTGATTTATTATGCTGATTATTTTCTATACCAAGGGATTTCTCCCTCAGATAAGTAAATTATATCATCCGAGTAAAGAACTCTTATTTACTATTTGATCTGCAAACCCATTCATGGAATACAAATATGTACCCATCACAAAATACCAATACGTCATTTTGGTTGGCTTTTTGTTGGCTTTAAAAAATGAAATGCCCTATTTTAGGGCATTTCCAGGCTTTGTAGACTATTCGAGTTCTATCGTTGACGGCGGTTTGCCCGTGCAGTCGTAGAAGACGCGGCTGATGCCTTTGACTTCGTTTACGATCCTGTTGGTGACCTTGTTGATGAGTGACCAGGGAAGCTCTGCTGCTTCGGCGGTCATGAAGTCTGTGGTGGTAACGGCGCGGAGGAGACATGCGTAATCGTATGTTCTCTCGTCGCCCATGCAGCCTACGGAACGCATATTTGTGAGTGCTACAAAGTACTGGTTAGCGTACTTGTCGAACCCTGCGAGCTGCATCTCTCTTCTGAAGATCGCGTCTGCATCCTGAACGAGCTTTACCTTCTCTGCTGTAACTTCACCGATGATTCTTATAGCAAGACCCGGGCCGGGGAATGGCTGACGGAATACAAGGTTTTCGGGAATGCCAAGCTCAAGACCGGCCTTTCTTACTTCGTCCTTGAAGAGGAGCCTTAAAGGCTCGATGATCTCCTTGAAATCAACATAGTCGGGAAGTCCGCCTACGTTGTGGTGTGACTTGATAACGGCGCTCTTTCCGAGGCCGGATTCGATAACGTCAGGATAGATGGTGCCCTGTACGAGGAAGTCGACGGCGCCAACTTTCTTTGCTTCTTCTTCGAATACTCTGATGAATTCCTCGCCGATTATCTTACGCTTTGTTTCAGGATCAGTTACGCCAGCGAGCTTTGAATAGAAGCGTTCCTGGGCATTGACTCTGATGAAGTTGAGATCGTAAGGACCTTCAGGTCCGAATACTGCTTCGACCTCGTCGCCTTCGTTCTTTCTTAAGAGGCCGTGGTCGACGAATACGCATGTGAGCTGCTTGCCTACTGCCTTTGAGAGGAGTACTGCGGCAACGGATGAATCTACGCCGCCTGAAAGGGCGCAGAGGACTTTGCCTGAGCCGACCTTTTCGCGGATCTCCTTAATGGATGTCTCAACGAATGAATCCATCTTCCAGTCGCACTTGCACTTGCAGACATCCTTAACGAAGTTTGCGAGCATCGTTGTGCCTTCGACTGTATGTACAACTTCCGGGTGGAACTGTACGCAGTAGAGGTTCTCTTCGACATTCTCTGCAGCTGCTACAGGGCAGACCTCAGTATGTGCAGTGATCTTGAAGCCGGGAGCGGGTTTTGCAATATAGACCGTGTGGCTCATCCAACAGACTGTCTTGGGAAGAACGCCCTTGAAGAGCTTTGCTTCTGTATCGATATTAACGTCGGTGTGGCCGTATTCTCTGACGGGTGCTGACTTAACTTCGCCGCCAAGAAGATAATTCATGAGCTGTGCGCCGTAGCAGATGCCGAGTACCGGGATGCCGAGCTTAAAGAGCTCAGGTGAGCACTTGGGCGCATCGTCTTCGTAAACTGTGGAAGGGCCGCCTGTGAGGATGATTCCCTTGGGATTCAGTGCCTTGATCTCTTCAATGCTCGTGGTGTGAGGTCTTACTTCACTGTAGACATTCTGCTCTCTGACACGTCTTGCAATGAGCTGGTTATACTGCCCTCCGAAGTCGAGGACGAGGATCATTTCCTTGGACATGGGAATTCCTCCGGAATCATATAAATCTTATTGGTTTATTATATTCTTGCTTATGCCCCGCGAAAACAAGAAATCTTTTGCTTATTAGCGAAAAACATAGGCCTTTTGAAGTTTTATGTTTTGGTAAGTTTTACATACGCGATAACGTGCGCATGACCCTTTTCCCATAATCTGAACTCAGCAGTATTTCCTGCTGATACAAGCTTTGAAGGAATGGAGAATTCGAACTCGTCCATTCCGTCTTCAGGTACGACGAAAGGAACGGCATACTTTTGTGTGCTTCCGTTAATATCCCAGTCGAATTCAAGTTCTGTTCCCTTGGCAAACTTCCTGTCGAATTTGACAAGAACTGTAATGCCGTTACCGGAAATATTGTATCCTGCTGTATTAAGCCAGCCGGGCTCCTTGCTGTAATGCATTCTGATACCGTTCTTATCAGGATCTGATGTGCCGTAGATAAGATTTCCGTCAGACCAGTCAGGAGTCTCCTCCTTGACGTTTACGGCCTGGTTCGGATATCCATCTGTACCCTGCCAGTTAATGTTGCCGTTATTGTTATCAACAACTGTCGTCTGCTGAGGGGCATTATCCCTTCCGTCATCCCTGAACTCGGACATGTACCTGTCGTACTGGGCCCTGGTAAGTTCGCCGGCGTCAAAGAGCGCCTGTATGGCTTTCTTTCGCGCTGCCTGGCCCTGTGCATATTCGTATTTGGGGCAGGCGAAAATATCGTTTGTATCAATTTTGAAGAGCGGACCGTCAGCTTGGATTTGAATATTTATTCCGTTTGCATGTAAAGCGCCTGTCTTGAACTTAAATACTACGCTGAATTCCTCACCCATCAGGTTCGGAATCTGCTTAGCCATATCGTAGTAGATCTGGGCAACATAATCGTCCCAGACTGCCTGTCTCTTATCATTGTCCTTTGTAAGCTCCGCCCTTATGGTCGCCATGCTGCTCTCTATTGCATACTCATCGCTCGCATAGTAACTGAGCAGGGCTTCCTTCGAAGGCACATAACCCGTTATCTTAAACTGCAGGGGATCATCGGTCTCTTCAACCGTAAGACCGTGTTCCACGACGAACGTGAAATAAGACTTCGCGAATTCTTTCATGGCATCCCTGATGACCTTCTCGGACCTGCCCCAGGTATTCATAGCCCCCATTTCATTGAGGTTATAAATAATATAAAGTTGGTCGAAATCTCCTTTCGAAAACTCCTCGAAAACGTTCAAACATTCCTGCTTTGCCTGGTCAGTGCTTATGTCTACGATCGACAGGAAAAGGTAGTACGCATCGCTGAAGTAATATTGGTAATTCTCAGCGGTGTTATCCTTGATCTTCCATTCGCCTTCATCGTCAAGCACAAAGTTAAAAGTAAAAGTGGTCTTTGACTTGTTCTTGCAGGAATCGACCTTCTCAAGGAATTCTTCCCTGGACAGGTCCTTATTTTCCTTATCACTACAAAACACTTTGGTATCAATATAAGAGAGTTTTGTCCTGATCCTTGCCTTTCCGGCCTTACGGTCTATATCAAAACTTGCATATTCTTCTACTTCTGTTTTCGAAGCAATCTTAAGCTGGATATCGTTGAATTTTCCATCAGAGAGATAATAGTCGAACTCGCCGTCAACAAGATCTTTTACAGTATCAGCATCTCCTGAAGAGAACTTATCTATGAACTCTTCGATCTTATACTGAAGAGCCGTCATGTCTTTGTTTTCCCTGCTGACGCAGCCTGTAGGCAAAAGTGACGTCAGCAACAAAGCCGCAGTCATGAGTACGACTACAGCTTTATTTTTTCTGGTTTTCATCGTGAATTACCTCCTTATGAGGGAAGGAAAATTACCTGCGGATGATCTCTTCTCTGACGGGTCCTGTCGATACGATCGAGATGTGGACGCCGATCTCCTTTTCGATGAATTCGACATAATCCTGGGCTTCCTTAGGGAGCTTATCGTATTCTGTGAGGCCTCTGATATCGCCCTTGCCCTTCCATGAAGGCAGATATTCGATAACGGGCTTGCATCTGTCGAGCTGTGTGGGATTCGGGAAATCTTTTGTAATGACGCCGTCGATCTCATAAGCCGTGCAGACAGGGATCTTATCGAGATAACCCAATACGTCGAGATTTGTAAGGGCAACGTCTGTACCGCCCTGGAGTCTTACGCCGTAACGTGTAGCAACGCAGTCAAACCAGCCGACTCTTCTGGGGCGTCCTGTTGTAGCGCCGTATTCACCCTTGTCGCCGCCACGGTCTCTGAGCTCTTTTGCAACTGCTTCGTCGAGGATCTCAGATACGAATGCGCCGCCGCCGACTGATGAAGAATAAGCCTTGGTAACGACGACGATCTTCTTGATCTCATAAGGCGGGATGCCTGCACCGACGCAGCCGTAGCCTGCCAATGTGGAAGAAGATGTAACCATCGGATAGATACCCATGTCAGGATCCTTCATGGTTCCGAGCTGGCCTTCGAGGAGGATGTTCTTGCCTTCCTTCAAAGCGTCGTAGATATATGCGTTGGTATTAGTAACAAAAGGCTTGATGAGTCTTCCCTGCTCGAGCATCTCGGCTAAGAGCTCATCTGCCTTGATGGGATCTTTGTGATAGAGGTTTACGAGGAGGGCGTTCTTGATCTCTAGGACTCTCTCAATCTTTTCCTTTAATGTTGCTTCATCGAAAAGTTCGGAAACCTGGAAACCGATCTTCGCATATTTGTCGGAGAAGAACGGTGCGATACCGGACTTGGTGGAACCGAAGGCCTTGCCGCCCAATCTCTCTTCTTCGAACTTGTCGAAATCAACATGGTAAGGCATTACGACCTGAACCCTGTCAGATACAAGGAGATGGGGATTTAAGCCCTGCTCCTTTAATGAGTTATATTCATTGACGAACTTTCTTATATCAAGAGCAACACCGTTGCCGATGATGTTTACGATGTTGTCATAACAAACACCCGAAGGCATGAGGTGAAGAGCGAATCTTCCGTGATCGTTGATTATGGTGTGTCCTGCATTAGCTCCGCCCTGGAATCTTATTACGATGTCAGACTCACTTGCCAAAAGGTCAGTGATCTTGCCCTTTCCTTCGTCGCCCCAGTTAGCACCAACGATTGCCGTAACCATATAAGGTCCTCCAAAAAAACAGTATCGGTTTAATAGGTTTTATATAAAACCCGCGCAAATTATAACAGAGAAAAATAAAAAATGGGGATTTTTATTATGTCGATTAAGTATGGTTATCTTGTTCCTGAGACGTCTGGTTTACTGCAATTTGCAGATAACTACCCTTCTCCAGCCTTTTCTGCCGTACTCGTAAGTGCATGTTACAAGCGTCAGCTGCTTTTCTTCAGTTATATTTCCCGCAACATATTTGCCAAGGTCGTTGGCGTTGATGATCTTCGATTCTTCCACTACAAAGGTCATTTCCTTGCCTTCCTTGGACTTAAAAACCACCTTGTCGCCTTTCTTGAGCTTGCCCAGATTGTGGAACATGGTGCCGTCTTTGTAGTTATGTCCCAAAATGGTCGCATTTCCGGTCTCTCCCGGCATAACAGAGTCAGGATAGTGCCCCAGGCCGTATCTTAAGGACAGTTTTGTGGCTTCATCCCATACGGAATAGCTGATCTTGATCTTTCCGATCGAGAGGATCCCTATGGACTTTAATGAGACCATCTCATTTGCACCGGAATTTACTTCAGGCTCTTCCTCGAAAATAACATCCGCCTCTTCAGAAGTCTCCTCGGTGCCGCCGATTATGTCGTATCCTTCTTCTTCTCCGGATACTTCATTGCCCGTTGCAGGGACCGTATAGGTCATCTCGACCTCTTCCGTTGCCTCGATTTTCTCTGAGATCGCCGTAAGGGCTTCTTCCGAGATCTTCTTTCTGTTATAGCGTTTTATGGGCTCTATCAGGATCAGGACAACGCCGGTTATAAGCAGTAAAGCTATAACTGCTATCATGACCGCATTAACAGCCGTTTTTCTGGTTTTTTTAGCCTTCCTCTGGTCGATCCGTTTCATTATCCTGCCCGATTTTTCACCGATTTTTAATATAAATTGCATATTCATTATACTCTTTGACCGTGCTATTATGTTAAACGCACGTCACTTTTGTTACGGAGGGGTTACATGGAAAGTTCAGTTTGGGAGAATGCTCTCAATCTTCTTAAGTATGATTCAAATATAAATACCATTACCTACGACTCTATCCTTTGCAAGATGACGGTCGCTCATTGTGACAAGGATGTCCTTGTTCTCGCTGCCAGAGACGAGTATTCTCTGGATCTTCTTAAGGGTCAGAAGCTCAATAAGACCATTGAATCTGCCATTAAGACGGCAAATGACGGCAAATCCTGTGCAGTCAAGTTTATCCTTCAGGGTGATGAGAAAGCTCTTAATTCTTCCATAATTTCCGAGAAGAAGGCCGCAAGCCAGGCTAAGACTGAGGTAGTTACCCCCACAGGACTTAACGGCGAGTTTACTTTCGCGAACTTCGTAGTAGGTGACTGTAACCGTTTTGCACATGCTTCAGCAGTATCTGTCGCTGCAAAGCCCGGCCAGAAGCAGAGAAATCCTTTCTTCCTCTGGGGCAACTCCGGACTCGGCAAGACCCACTTAATGAAAGCAATCGGTAACGCCGTAATCGAGCAGCATCCTGATAAGAAGGTTATCTACACCACATGTGAAGCATTTACTAATGCTTTCGTTGCTACGATCCAGAATAAGAATTACACGGAATTCCGTAATAAATTCCGTACTGTAGATGTCCTCCTCATCGACGACATCCAGTTCCTTATCGGCAAAGACAGTGTCCAGACAGAATTCTTTAATACTTTCGAGGCATTGATCGAAGCAGGAAAACAGATCGTAATCACATGCGATAAGGCTCCTGCAAACCTCACACAGCTTGATAACAGGCTTACTTCAAGATTCCAGGACGGCATCATGTTCGATGTCCAGCCGCCGGATTTTGAGACACGTAAAGCTATCTTCTTAAGCAAGCTTGAGAACGAATCATTCAATCTCTCAGACGAGATCATCGACTATGTCTGTGAGAACGTTACTACAAATATCAGACAGCTTAACGGCGCATTTAATACTATTTCTTCTTATGTTACTCTCGCTAACGGAGAGCTTACATTAGACGACATCAGAAAGATCGTTGATCCTCTCGTAAGCGGAAATAAGAAGTATCTGACGCCTGACATAGTCATTAACGCAGTGGCAAATTACTACGATCTGACACCTGATAAGCTTACTTCCAAGCTAAGAAGTGCCGAGATCTCAACTGCACGTAATGTTGCCATGTTCATTTGCAGAGACTATCTGGAACTCAAATATGAGAAGATCGGATCCATCTTCGGCGGACGTAAACATACCACTGTAATGCACGGCTGCGATAACGTAGATGAGGATCCTGAGCTCAAAAAGCAGGCTGAAGAGATATATAAGCTCATCACCTGATTTGAACAATTATTGTTCTTTTGTTCATAACTGACTGTAGATTTCCTGTAGACGGGTTGTTTATAAATGTAACAGTGTTCAAAAGGGTATTTTTGTGAACACTTATCAAATGACTTTTATACATGTTCCGATCTCGAAAAATCCTCTAAACAGACGGTTTTCTTACAGGTTTTGAACATTTGAACAGGACATAATAAAGCTAATACGAGCTATCTTTAAATACTACAGAGCCGGACGACGGAGTTTTCGAAACTGTCCCAAAAATAGAGTTTTGTAACACCGTTAAACTATACATTTTTAATATATTTCAGTGTATAATGTTTGAAATATTTTATTAATAATGAAAGGTGGCTCCCTTCATATGAAGTTCACATGCAGCAGAGATGACTTGGTTAATAATGTATCCATAGTCCAGAGAGCTGTTACTACTAACAGTACAGTAAATATCCTTAACGGCATTCTCATTGAAGCATCAGACGATGATAAGATCAAACTCACAGGTTACGATCTTCAGACAGGTATTGAAGCAGATGTAGAAGCAAGTGTTACTGAGAAGGGCGCTGTAGTTATCGATTCAAAGTTCTTCGGAGATATCATCAGAAAGCTTCCTGAGCCTGAAGTAGATATCATTTCCGACAGCAATTTCCAGACAACGATTAAGTGCGGACAGGCTGAGTTTAAGATCGCAGGTCTTGATCCCGAGCCGTTCCCGAAGATCCCTGAGATCGATGAGACAGGCGCTGAGAAGATCGTTATGGGTCAGAAGATCCTTAAGAACATGATCAATCACACTATCTTCGCAGTATCCCGTGATAATTCACGTCCTGTACTTACAGGTTCCAACATCGTATCTGATGGTTCAGTTCTCTCCGTTGTATCGATTGACGGTTTCAGAATGGCTATCAACCGTGAAGAGATGGGCAATGACTTCCCGAAGATCAACTACATCGTTCCCGGTAAGGCTCTTACCGAGATGAGCAAGATCTTAAGTGATGATGAGGATGCAGAGATCAATATCTACACATCAATGCAGAATCTCTTATTCGATATCGGCAACGTAAGAATGGTTTCCCGCCTTATCGAGGGTCAGTTCATCAATTTCGATTCGATAATCACAAAGAATCCCAAGACAGTCATCACGATCAACCGCAAACAGTTCCTTGATGCTGTCGACAGAGCTTCACTTATCATCATGACAGATGACCGTAAGTGTCCTGTAAGATTCCTTTCTAACAATCCTTCAGAGCTTACTGTTCAGGCTACATCAGCAAGAGGTAATCTCCAGGAGAATATCTCCATCAGCCTGGAAGGCGATCTTATCGACGTGGATTTCAACTCAAGATATGTTATTGATGTACTTAAGAATATCGATGATGAAGAGATCAGAGTCGAAGTTAACGGCGGTCAGGGACCCTGCATTATCAAGCCTGTTGAGGGTGAGAAGTACATTTACCTTATTCTTCCTATCAGAAGATAATGTTCATAAGAAGCATACATTTAGAAAACTTCAGAAATTACGGAAGGCTCGATTTGGATGTCGGGCCTTCTGTTAATATTTTCTATGGTAATAACGCCCAGGGAAAGACTAATCTCGTTGAAGGCATCTATGTAGCTTCAAGCATCGCATCACACAGGACAAGCAAGGATTCAGACCTCATTAAATTCGGCGAAAACGAGTACAGATCAGGTCTGGATCTTACTGATGATGACGGTTCTGAAATTCATCTGGTCTCCGGTTATTACAGTGAGAAATCCAATTTAAGCAGATCCGGAAGGCCGGGAAGGATCCTTATCGTTGATAACGCGCCGATCGATAAAGTTTCTGATTATATTGGCATATGTAACATTGTTATCTTCGCTCCTGAAGACCTCAATATCGTTAAGAATGCACCGGCTTTCAGGCGTAAGTTCCTAAACACGCTGATATCGAAGGTCTCACCTTCTTATTTCAACCTCCTGACCAATTACAGCAGGCTTCTGGCACAGAAGAATGTTCTCCTGAAGAGCATAAAACCAAATGCAAAGTCGGATATTACCGATCAGCAGCTCGATTTCTGGGATTTCTCACTGGCTGAATTATCGGCTGAGATCATTTTGAAACGTTACAGGTTCTCTAAGCTCATTTCTGATACTGCTTCAAAGCATCACGGAAGCATCTCAGGAGGCAAGGAAAACCTCTCTATAGAGTACAACACCATATTTGGCGTTGTAGGGGCCCTAGAAACGTTTCTAACGAAAAACAGTAAATATGACGAGTACATGGGTAAAGGCCTCTCAGAGGCCGATTATGGGCGTATAAAGGGTATTATCTCGGATCTGGTACTTGCCAAGTTAAAATCAGTCAGAAATTATGACATCGAGAAGCATATCTCATCCATCGGAATTCACAGGGATGACATCCTGATCAAACTGGATGATCTGGAGATGAAGAAATTCTCTTCACAGGGCCAGCAGAGGACTGCTGCGCTTGCTTTGAAGCTTTCTGAACTGGAGATAATCAAGATGTTTGTCTCCTCTACCCCGATCCTCATCCTGGACGATGTATTCTCCGAACTTGATAAGGCAAGGAGATTAAGCCTTGTACAGGCCATGAAGGGCGCTCAGATCTTTATTACGTGTACGGACAAGAATATGATCGGCGAAGAGATCGACGCGATAGAGGGCGCAAATAAGACCGAATTCTACAAGGTCGACGGCGGCAATATCACAAAAGAAGCCTGATTTTAGGACAAAATACGCTAAAAAACGCCCTTTTTTGCCCCATTCTTATATTATAATAAACATATTATTCTTCCCTTTTATGATATAATTTATGGGTTAGAAGAGGATTCCGGACGATTTGGAGGCTTTTTGATGTTCATTCATATCGGAAATGATCTTTCTGTGCTCAAATCTTCGGTTACCTGCGTAGTCAACCTTGAGACAGTCTCCCCTTCCCAGAAGGACGTGACTGAATTCATCAACCGTGAGGACGAGCAAGGCAGACTCCAGTATGTGACTGAAGAGATACCCAAATCATTGGTGATCACAGATGATAAAACATATGTTTGTTCACTCTCCGCAAATCTGCTATTAAACAGACTGATGTCTTCCGAAAGCTTCTGACATAAGCCCATTAACGGTGTTACAAATACAGCAATATCAGGCATTTGACCGGATTTGCCGTCAAGAATAGGAGTTTTTACATTTATGAAGGAAAACGACGAGAAGAATTTCAATTTTGAGGAGCCTGCAGCCTCCACAGAGCCTGCTAACCGCCCTACCGGAGCGGTCGACCTCTACTTCCAGCCGGTCGAAGAGGGCGATGATGACGAGCTCAAGAACCTTGCTGAGAATCCCAGAGCACTTACTGAGGATTTTAAGGAAGAATCCATAGCTGATGTTTTAGCTGCAGAAGGAGATCAGGACAGCTTCGATACATCCAACAGCAGCGAATACAGCGAAGAAGATATCCAGGTCCTTGAAGGATTGGAAGCCGTAAGAAAGCGTCCCGGTATGTATATCGGTGATACAACGCTCAGAGGTCTTCATCACCTGATCTATGAGATCGTTGCAAATTCAGTCGACGAAGCTCTCGCCGGCCGCTGCGATACTATTGATGTCGTTCTCGAGAAAGACGGTTCTGTAACTGTTACGGATAACGGCTCGGGAATCCCTGTCGGTAACCATCCTAAGCTTGGAATTCCTACTGTTGAAGTCGTTCATACGGTGCTTCACGCTGGCGGTAAATTCGGCGGCGGAGCATACAGTATCTCAGGCGGTCTGCACGGCGTAGGCGCATCAGTAGTTAACGCTCTTGCTGATCATATGAAGGTCCAGGTACGCCGTGAAGGCAATATTTATGAGATCGAATTTGAGAAGGGTAAGACAACAGTTCCTCTTCATATCGTAGGCAATTGTGATAAGGAAGATACAGGTACGAAGACCAACTTCATTCCTGATAAGACCATCTTCCCTGACATCGTATTTGACTTCGATTCCATGATCACACGTTACCGTGAGATGGCTTTCCTTAATAAGGAAGTTACGATCGATCTTACGGATGACAGAGGAGCAGAACCCGTTAAGAAGCATCTCCATTACGACGGCGGTATCATCTCCTTCGTTGAATATCTCAACAGACATAAGGAGCCCATCAATACTCCTCCTATCTACTTTGCCACAAAGCAGGGAGATAACTTCGTTGAGATCGCTCTACAGTATAATGATTCATATCAGGAAACTGTTTACACATATGCAAATAACATCGCTACACCTGAAGGCGGTACGCACCTTGTTGGTTTCCGTGCAGCAATGACAAGAGCGATCAATGACTATGCTAAGAAGTATAAGTTCATTAAGGACGGCGACGTTAAGCTTCAGGGTGAAGATACCAGAGAAGGTCTTGCTGCGATCATCTCAGTCAAGCTCCCTGATCCTCAGTTCGAAGGCCAGACAAAGAGTAAGCTCGGTAATGCAGAGATCAGACCGATGGTAGACAGCGCCGTTTATGAGAAGCTCGAGATCTATCTCGAAGAGCATCCTGATATTGCCAAGCTCATCATGGACAAGTGCCTCTCAGCTTCCAGAGCAAGAGACGCTGCCAAGAGAGCAAGAGAACTCACAAGAAGGAAGACAGTATTCGAGAATAACGCATTGCCCGGAAAGCTCGCTGACTGCCAGAGCGATGAAGCTGAGTTCTGTGAGATCTTCATCGTAGAGGGTGACTCCGCAGGCGGATCCGCAAAGCAGGGCAGAGAGCGTAAGTATCAGGCTATCCTCCCTCTCTGGGGTAAGATGCTGAACGTTGAGAAGGCAAGGATCGATAAGGTATATTCCAATGAGAAGCTCCAGCCTGTCGTTATGGCTCTCGGTGCAGGTATCGGCGATGAATTCGATGAGACAAAGCTCAGATACCACAAGGTAATCATCATGGCCGATGCCGACGTCGACGGTTCGCACATCAGAACACTTCTTCTCACATTTTTCTTCAGATATCTTAAGCCTCTAGTAGAAGGTGGATATGTCTATATCGCATGCCCTCCGCTCTACAAGGTCTACAAGGGTGATGAAGCATATTATGCTTATGATGATAAGGAGATCGAACAGATCAAGGCTGAGCACAAGTGGGACAATCCGCTTATCCAGCGATTCAAGGGTCTCGGTGAGATGAGTTCCGAGCAGCTTTGGGACACAACAATGAATCCTGTTACCAGAAAACTTCTGAGAGTCACGCTCAAGGATGCACAGGAAGCAGATGAGACATTCAACCTCCTCATGGGTGACCAGGTAGAACCCCGTAAGGAATTTATCCAGGAGAATGCGAAGCTTGCTAATATCGATAACTGATAAACTTATCAGGTCAAATCCTTTAAACGGGTGTTCGGTCATGTGCCGGCACCCGTTTTACATTATATGTTCCACGTGGAACAGTCGGGGAAGAAGTCCGCATGCAGGTGTAATTGTTCCACGTGGAACAATCAACATGTTTTGAACATTTTCTCCAACGTGACAAATTTGGAAATGTTCCACGTGGAACATTTGGAATAAATTGTATTAAAGATGACATATATTATTCTTATTTATAATGTTAGAATTAGCATATCTGAATAGGAATACTTATTAAAAGGAGTTAAATATGGCGACAGTAATTGCTCTTGTAAACCAAAAAGGCGGTGTCGGAAAGACTACAACCGCTGTCAATCTTGCCGCTTTCCTTGGTAAGAAAAAGAAAAAGGTCCTCCTGATAGACATGGACCCACAGGCCAATGCTACAAGCGGCCTCGGAATCGATAAGCGCGAGCTTGAACTGACAGTTTACGATGTTCTCATCAACGAGACACCTCTTTCAGAAGTAATCTATGAGACCAATGCGGATAACGTAGATATCTGCCCTACCAACATCAATCTGGCCGGCGCAGAGGTAGAACTCGTTACGGTCATTTCCAGAGAACAGATCCTCAAAAATGCAATCAGTCAGGTCCGTGATTCATATGACTTCATAATCCTGGACAGCCCGCCGTCATTGGGTTTGCTGACTATCAACGCTCTTACTGCGGCAGACAGACTGGTCATCCCGATCCAGGGTGAGTACTATGCTCTTGAAGGTCTCTCACAGCTCATGGATACGATCAACATCGTTAAGAAGAAACTCAATCCTGATCTCGAGATCCTTGGCGTAGTTCTCACGATGTTTAATATGAGAACACAGCTTTCCAGGCAGGTTAAGGAAGAGACAGATAAGTACTTCGGAACAAAGGTATTTAAGACCGTAATCCCCAGAAACGTAAGGCTTGCAGAAGCTCCGAGCCACGGACTTGCTATCTGCGACTATGATAAGAACTCCAAGGGTTCCAAGGCTTACGAGGCTTTGGTCAAAGAAGTAATCAAGAGAGTATAAGGAGAACGATATGGCAAATATAAAGAAGAAAGTTACCGCTAAGGCAGCAGCAAAGAAGACTACAGCTAAGAAAGCTGCCAAGCCTGCCGTAAAGAAAGCACCACCTGTAAAGAAGACTGCCGCTAAGGCAGCTCCCAAAAAGGCAGCAAAGCCCGCAGCCAAGAAAGCACCCATGAAGGCTGCTGTTAAGGCTCCCGTAAAGAAAGCTGCGCCTGCACCCAAGGCAGCTGCACGTCCCATCGCTAACATCAAAGCTGTATCCGAGAGCAAGACTGCTATGGGAAGAGGTCTTGGCGCACTCCTTTCAGCTGATGGTATTCCGGAGAATAAAAGAGATTCTGTTGTTGAACTTAAGATCAATGACATCTCCCCTAATAACGGCCAGCCCAGAAAGATCTTCAATGATGAGTCATTGAACGAACTCGCTAATTCCATCCAGGAGATCGGCGTTATCCAGCCCATCATCGTTCAGCGCAAGGGCGACGGTTACAGGATCGTAGCAGGTGAGCGCCGCTGGAGAGCAGCACGTATCGCTGGCCTCTCAGTTATCCCTGCAATCGTAAGAGATCTTACAGACAGAGAGACAATGGAGCAGGCTCTTATCGAGAACATTCAGAGAGAAGACTTAAATCCCATTGAAGAAGCTACAGCCATGCAGAATCTTCTTAAGATCCACAAGCTCACACAGGACCAGCTTTCTAAGAGACTCGGTAAGCCAAGAGCAACCATCGCAAATACGATCCGTATCCTTAACCTTGATGAATCACTCCAGGAATTCGTAAGCCGCGGAGATCTCTCAGAAGGTCACGCCAAGGCTATCCTCGGTCTTAAGGAGAAGGAAGACCAGCGTAAGGTGGCTGACGTCATCATGACCCGTGACCTCAACGTACGCCAGGCTGAGGCTCTTGTTAAGAAGTACATTGAAGCTCAGGACAACCCGGCCAAGAAGCAGATCATCGAGCAGCCTGACATCCGCTTTACTCTGAGCCTCAAGGAAGTCGAGACAAAGCTTAAGAAGGAACTCGGCGCCAAGGCAAAGATCAAGGTTCTTGACAGCGCTACAGGCCGAGGCCGTATTGTAATCGACTATAAGAATAACGAAGACCTGGACAGACTGATCGAGATCTTGTGCGGTCAGTGATCCGGTAACTCTTAAAGGCCTTGTAACACATATTTTGAGCGGCTTTCAAGCCAATGCTTGCAAACTGGTTCTGATGTATGTATAATTAAGTGCCTTTAGGTATGGAGCTGTATCGAAGCGGTCATAACGAGGCGGTCTTGAAAACCGTTTGCCTTCACGGGCACCAGGGTTCGAATCCCTGCGGCTCCGCCAAAACCTACAACGACGATCGGAAATACCGGTCGTCGTTTTATTTTTGAAAAAGTAAATATTCTTTAATTCAAAATAATTTTCCTATATAATAATCGGCGGAATATAAATATTGGAGGATCGCTCTATGTCAGACAGAAGAGTTGGTACAGTATCAAGAGGTATAAGATGCCCCATCATCCGCAAAGGCGATGACTTGTCAGAGATCGTAACTGATTCAGTCCTCGGCGCTGCTGAAGCAGAGGGTTTTGAGATCAGGGACCGGGATGTCATCTCTATCACAGAGTCTATCGTAGCAAGAGCACAGGGCAATTACTGCTCTGTTCAGGATATTGCAGAAGATGTTAAGGCAAAGCTCGGCGGGGGAACGGTAGGCGTAATTTTCCCTATCCTTTCACGCAACAGATTTGCTATCTGCCTTCGCGGTATCGCAATGGGCTGCAAGAAGATCGTTCTCATGCTCTCTTATCCTTCTGACGAGGTTGGCAACTGCCTGGTAAGCCTTGATAAGATCGATGAGGCAGGCATTAACCCTTACAGCGACGTTCTTTCCCTTGAGAAGTACCGTGAGCTCTTCGGAGAGAATAAGCACGAGTTCACAGGCGTTGATTACGTTGCTTATTACGGCGACCTCATCAAGGCATGCGGATGTGATGTTGAGATCGTATTTGCCAACCAGGCAAAGGCTATCCTCGACTATACCAAGTCAGTTATCAACTGCGATATCCATACAAGGAAGAGAACAAAGAGGATCCTTCTTGCTGCAGGCGCAGAGAAGGTCGTAAGCCTCGACGAGATAATGAATGCTCCTGTTAACGGCAGCGGCTGCAACGAGACATACGGACTTCTGGGATCCAATAAAGCTACTGAAGATCAGGTAAAGCTCTTCCCCAGAGAGTGCAAGGACCTGGTTCTCGACATTCAGAAGAAGATCCTGGATAAGACCGGCAAGTGCGTTGAAGTAATGGTCTACGGAGACGGTGCTTTCAAGGATCCCCAGGGCAAGATCTGGGAACTTGCTGACCCGGTCGTTTCACCTGCATTTACAGACGGACTTATCGGTACACCTAACGAGCTCAAGCTTAAGTACCTTGCAGATAATGATTTTGCAGATCTCTCCGGTGAAGCTCTTAAGAAGGCTATCTCAGAGAGCATCAAGGCTAAGGATGCAAACCTCGTAGGCAAGATGGCAAGTGAGGGTACAACACCCAGACAGCTCACAGACCTCATCGGTTCTTTGTGCGACCTCACTTCAGGTTCAGGCGATAAGGGAACACCTGTCGTACTCGTTCAGGGTTATTTCGATAACTACACAAACTGATATTTGAAAAGACGGTTATGAAGAGGGGTGCTTTACATGCACCCCTTTTTCATGCTCTTTTACGCAAACAAACGTTCTGAAATGCGCGAAAACAGCCTTCCCGGACTGTAAAGCCCTATAAATCAACATTTTTCTTTTATTTGTGGTACAATCTTTAAATTCTGCACAGCGGTTCTGTGCATAAAACTCTAGAGGAGGTTTTTTACAATGGAAAAAGAAGAAGTATTGAAGGTGTACCGTCACTCTCTTGCACACATCCTGGCTAAGGCTGTTATCGAGATCTACGGCAAAGAGGTACAGTACGCGATCGGACCTGAGATCGAAGACGGATGCTACTATGATTTCGTCCTTCCGAGAACGGTCACAGAAGAGGATTTCCCTGCAATTGAAGAAAAGATGCACGAGATCATCAAGAGGAGAGAAGACTGGACACGTAAGGTCATCTCCAAGGATGAGGCATTGGAGCTCTTCAAGGATCAGAAGTTCAAGACTGAACTTATCATCGATCTGCCTGCAGACGAGACTATTTCGATATATTACACAGGTGATGACTACGTCGATCTTTGCCGTGGTCCTCACGTAGATAATTCACAGGAGCTCTTCAGCGCCGCATTCAAGATCAAGAATGTTTCCGGTGCTTACTGGAGAGGCGATGAGAAGAGAGATCAGCTTCAGAGAATCTATCTTTTCGCATTCCCTTCAAAGGATGAGCTCAAGGCTCACCTTGCATGGCTTAAGGAAGCTCAGGAGAGAGACCACAAGAAGATCGGTACAGCTCTTGACCTCTTTATGTTCCGTGAGACAGCACCCGGTATGGCTTACTGGCTCCCCAGGGGCTGGATCCTTTACCAGGAACTCATGAAGTACTCCCGAGAGATCCAGGGCAAGCACGGATACACAGAGATCTCAGCACCTCTTATCAACAATAAGAAGCTTTGGCTCATTTCCGGACACTGGGCACACTATCAGAACAACATGTTCATCGTTCCCGGTATCACAAAGGGCGTAAATGCTACAGACGCAGTTAACGGCGAAGAAGCTCCCGAGAAGTATTCCGTAGAGGCAGAAGACACAATGGCAGCAAAGCCGATGAACTGCCCTAACGCCATGATGTCCTACAAGCGCACGATGCACTCATATAAGGAACTTCCTATCCGTTACAGCGAGTATGACGTTCTCCACCGTAAGGAGAAGTCAGGCCAGATGAACGGCCTGTTCAGAGTTCAGGAGTTCCGTCAGGACGACGACCATACATTCGTTACACCTGACCAGATCAAGGACGAGATCAAGGACGTTATCGCTATTGCAGACGAGATCTACAAGACATTCGGTATCACATACAGAGCAGAGTTCTCCACAAGACCTGACGACTTCATGGGCGATATCGAGTCCTGGAACGCTGCAGAAGCCTCTCTGAAGGCCATTCTCGACGAGAAGTATGGTGAGGGCAATTATGAGATCAACGAAGGCGACGGCGCGTTCTACGGCCCGAAGATCGACCTTCAGATCAAGGATGCTCTTGGACGTGAGTGGCAGTGCGGTACAGTCCAGCTCGACTTCCAGCTCCCTCATAACTTTGAGCTCACATTCGTTGACAAGGACGGCGCTCAGAAGATGCCTATCGTTATCCACAGAGCCATCTTCGGTTCTTTCGAGCGCTTCATCGGCATCATCACAGAGCACTTCAAGGGCGCATTCCCGTTCTGGCTCAACCCTTACCAGGTAGCAGTTGTACCGATCAGACCTGAGCACAACGAATATGCACAGAAGGTTGCTGATGCCCTCACAAAAGTTGGCGTAAGAGTCGAATCAGACCTTACAGACGTCAACATGAGAGACAAGATCAAGAGATTCAAGCAGATGAAGGATCCTTATATCCTCGTTGTAGGTGATAAGGAAGCTGCCGAGAACACAGTATCTGTCAACGTAAGAGGCTCTAACAAGCAGCTTCAGGGCGTAGCACTTGATAAGTTCGTTGAACTCTGCAGCAAGCTCAACGCTGAGAGAACATTGGAGCTCCCTCAGGAGATCTGATCCTCTTAAAAGGTAATTAAATAACTAGATAAGGCGGCGCAGGACCAATGGTCTTGTGCCGTTTTTGCGTTCTAGGAAGAACAAAATCCTGATAATGGGACAGGAAAGTATATTCAATGCTGCAGAATAGGGGATAGTCCAATTAAAGCAATGATTTTGTGATTGTAGGGATTTACGCTATTAATGAGGCATTACCTTAAGCGGAAACACTCATGTGTTTAGGCGGTTGTTCTCCTTAAATCCATGATCTCGGTTATGGTGAAAGGAGGTGCAGTATGACAGATTATGAAATGCTCATCGTGATATTCACGATAGGTATGTTAATAGTTTCAATTATTGCTCTTTGTTCTAAAACAAATAAGCCGCCCCAGACCAAAGGATGCGGCTTATTTTTATAACCCATCACTGAGGACAACCGCCTATATGGTAGTGCCTCATCTATAAATTAATTATAGCCAGTCTTGTATAAACCGTCAATTCGATTAAAAGGACGAAAAAGCCCGTAAAACCCAGCAAAATCAAGGAAAAACTTTGATTATCAAATTATCAAATTACACTTTCGGGGGTGATTCCGAGTGCAAATTTTAGGTAAAAATCCTAACGAATAATGACTTTATTTGAAAGTGGGTTCTTGATATCATTCGTATTGCTATTAAAGGGGGCGTAATGCTATGTATAAACAAGAAGGAACCAAAGTCGCCATCATCGGCGCAGGTGCGGTAGGATCAACAACCGCTTTCGCAATCGCAATGCAGCAGCTCTGCTCTGAGCTCGTACTTATTGATGTCAATAAGGAAAAGGCTCTCGGTGAAGCTCTTGATATCAGCCACGGACTTCCGTTCATCGGCGATATGTACATTCACGCAGGCGACTACAGTGACGTTAAGGATGCAGACTGCATCATCATCACGGCAGGTATCCCGAGAAAAGAAGGCGAGACAAGACTTGACCTTGCCAAGAAGAACGTCAAGCTCGCTCACACTATCACAGACAGCATCATGGAGCACTACAACAAGGGTGTCATCATGGTAATCTCCAACCCTTGCGACCTCGTTACATATAAGGTTGCTGAGTGGTCCGGACTTCCTTCAAACAAGATCATCGGTTCCGGTACGAATCTTGACTCTGCACGTTTCAGAGTCCTCATCTCAAGAAAGCTCGGCGTTGACGTCAGAAACGTTCACGGTTATATCCTCGGCGAGCACGGTGAGACACAGTTCCCTTGCTGGAGCCATACTCACGTTGCTGGTATGGGTATCGACGAGTATGCAGAAGCTATCGGCGTACCTTTCGGCCAGGATGTTAAGGATGAGATCGCACAGCAGACAAAGTCTTCCGGCGCTCAGATCATCAAGCTCAAGGGCGCTACATTCAACGGTATCGCTGTAAGTGCTGCTACACTTTTGAGATCCATCACAGAAGACGAGCACACGATCAGAACAGTTGCTACAAGACTTAACGGCGAATACGGCATCTCCGGTGTTACTTTGGACGTTCCTGCACTCATCGGTGCAAACGGCGTTGATAAGATCATCGACATGCGTCTTACAGATGAAGAGTACCAGCTCCTCAAGAAATCTGAGGCAAATATGCGTGAGGCAATCGCTTCCGTTGAGGGTCTCTGATAACAGGAAAGCTTTCCGATATAGGCTTTTCGAGCTCGAAAACAAAGAATTCCAAGTCCCTGCACTTTGTCCCATAAAGTGCAGGGCTTATCATTTAATAAGAAATAAAGATTTGCTATAATGACGGGGGTAATCCCAATCTTTAAATGAATAAGAGGTTCTAATATGGAAATCAGTGCGGTTGTTATGGCGGCAGGAAAAAGCACGAGAATGAAGTCCAAGCATTCCAAGGTCGTGTTCCAGGTGTCGGGCAAACCGATTATCCAGTGGGTAGCTGATGCTCTTTTCGAGTCAGGCTGCCAGGATCAGGTATATATAGTAGGTGAACAGCAGGCAGAGATCAGAAGCATCTTAGGCGAGAATGTTGCTTACGTTCTTCAGGAAGAGCAGAGAGGTACAGGCCACGCAGTCATGCAGGCTGCTCCTTTCCTCGAAGGCAGAGACGGTCTTACGATCGTTCTTCCGGGCGACTGTCCGATGGTATCTGCCGATACGATTAAGAAAGCTCTCGATGCTTTCGATACGGCTAATTCAAATTGCGCAGCTATCCTCATTACTGCTGAGGCTGACGATCCGACAGGCTACGGCCGCATCATCAGAGGCAAGGACGGCAACGTTACGAAGATCGTTGAGCACAAGGACTGCACACCTGAAGAGCTTAAGGTAAAAGAGATCAACTCTTCCATGTACGTATTTAAGACTCCTCTGCTCCTTTCTGCCCTGGGCAGGATCGGTGCTAACAACGCGCAGAAGGAGTATTACCTCACGGATACTATCGGAATCCTCATCAATGACGGCTTTACGGTAGGCGCCGTTGTTTGCGATTTCGACGATACAAGGGGAGTTAACGACAGAAAGCAGCTCGCCCAGGTAAGAGACATCATGAATCACAGGATCTTGGACCGTCACATGGCTAACGGTGTTGAGATCGTTGATCCCAATGCCACATGGATCCACTATGCAGTTGAGATCGGCCAGGATACGGTAATCCTTCCCGGCACAACACTTCTTGGCAACACAAATATCGGTGAAGACTGCATCATCGGTGAGAATACGAGAATCAACTGCTCTGATATCGGCGACGGCACAGTAGTCGATAACTCCATCGTATCTTCCAGCACGATCGGCAAGGACTGCCGTATCGGACCTTACACGCACATCAGACCTGAGTCGAAGATCGACGATCACGTTACGCTTGGCGCATACGTTGAGGTTAAGGGTTCTGACATCGGTGAATATACGAGAGCACGTCACCTTACATACATCGGTGACTCCAAGGTCGGCCGCAACGTTAACTTCGGATGCGGTACCGTTACATGTAACTTCGACGGTCAGGACAAGATCGGCTGTACGATCGAAGACAACGTATTTATCGGAGGCAACTCCAATATCGTATCTTCCGTTGTTTTGGGCAAGGACTGCTACATCGCAGCAGGATCCACGATCACATCAGACGTTCCCGCTCTGTCACTCGGCATCGGCAGATCCAAGCAGCTCAACAAGGATAACTGGGTTGCAAACAAGAGCCGTATGAGAGGCGAGAACTATATCAGACTTGACGACAGACGTTCTGAGGTCTGATTCATTTCGGAAGGTTTGATATGTGGATAATTGCCGGGCTTGGTAATCCGGGAAAACAGTATATGTACACCTGGCACAACATGGGCTATCTCGCAGTGGATATGCTCGCGGATAAGCACGGCATTTTTCTGGGCAAAGAGAAATATAAGGGCCTCTGGGGCAAGGGTAAGATCAACGGGCAGGATGTCATCATCATCAAGCCTACAACCTACATGAACAACTCAGGCGAGTGCCTGGTGGAGATCTCCAGGTTCTATAAGGTCCCGCCCAAGAACATCATCACGGTCTACGACGATATCGACATAGCCAAGGGCACCATCAGAGTAAGACCCAAGGGCAGCGCAGGCACGCATAACGGAATGCGCTCCGTCATCCAGCTCTTGGGTACGGAGGAGTTCCCCAGAGTAAGGATCGGCACTGGTCCGGTCCCTGAGAACTGGGAACTCGTAAATTACGTTCTTTCTGAAGTGCCTAAGGACGAGCGGCCCATGCTGAACGACGCTTTTGTTAAGGCTTGTGAGGCAATCGAGGAGATAATTGCCAATGGATAAGAGCCTAATTGAGCTCTTAGCAAAGATAGGATCCGACAAAGAGCTCGTATCGAACTTTTCTTCCAGTCTTAAGACGGGAAAGCATCTTAACATCACCGGCCTTTGCAATGAGCAGAAGGTCTATGTTGCGATGGCTTTGTCACGCCTTAGCGGCCGTAAAGCGGTCTTCATCGAACCTGACAGCGCGAGGGCCAGAAGCACCGCAGCTTACTGCGCGGCTTTTACCGATAAGCCGGTAACCCTCCTTATGCCCTCAGAATTGTCTCTCGTGAGCGCTGAGGCTTCTTCCAGGGAATTAGAGCTAACGAGATCCGCGGCGCTCTCAGAGCTCGTCAGAGGCGCTTACGGGGCTGCCGTGATCACATCGGGAGCCCTTCTTAATAAACTTGAACCCAAAAACGTCTTCGCAAAGAGGATCATAAAGCTTAAAGTCGGCGAAGAGATGGAGCGCGACGAGCTTGTCGCAGCCCTCACTCTTAACGGCTATGAGAATGTTCCGCAGGTAATGGAGAAGGGCGAGTTCTCCGTAAGAGGCGACATCGTCGATATCTATTCGCCTTCGTTCACGGAGCCGGTGAGAATCAGCTTTTTCGACACCGAGATAGACCAGATAAAGACTTTCGACAGGGAGACGCAGAGATCAACGGGACAGCTCGAAGAGACAGAAGCTGTGCCTGCATCCATTTATGCTTTCCCGGAAGACAGGCGGAATGAGATCGCTGACAGCATCCTTTCGAAGGTTCAGGAAGACCTCGCGAAAATGAATACCGCTACAAGGGAAGTAAGGCGTGCTGCAGAACTCCTCTCAAGGACCGCCACGGGCGACGCCGAGAAGATCAGGAACGGCATTGAGCCTTCGGGCATCGCAAGATGGCTCGGCCTCATCCTTAAGGACTTCAACACGGTTATTGATTACGTAAACGGCGACGATGTTATGTTCTTCGTAGACGAGATGGTCGATGTCGATGCCAGGATGAACGCTTATGCGGGCGAATATGCACAGAGGTGCAAGGACTCATTTGAGATCGGTATCGCTCCGACGTGTTCTCCTTCCGCGATGCCCAACATCAGCAAGGTCATGGTGGCCTTAGACAGCCTCAATAACATTGTTACATTGTCCATGTTCCAGTCTTCGGGCAACGGATTGCCCGGCGGCATAACCCATACGGTATCAGGCTTCCCGGCTGATAACTTCTCCGGAAAAGCAGAAGATCTGGCTCTCCTTCTTAAGAAGAACCCGGACGTATATCTTGTTGCCCATCACGGCAGGCGCTACGAGCAGTTAAAGGAGCGCCTTACTGAATATGACTGCTTCGCGAACATAATCGATTCGCCCCTTCCGGCCGGATTTACATATCCGATGCTCGGGCTGACGGTCCTGGGCGAGCAGGAGCTCTACGGCTCTGAGCAGAAGCAGGCTCCGAAGAAAAAGGGCGGCAACAGGATCAACTTCTTCAGCGAGATCAATCCCGGTGATTACGTAGTTCACGACAAGCACGGTGTCGGACGCTACGAAGGCCTGATCAACATGAAGGTCGGCGAGATCCGCAAAGACTACCTTAAGCTCACTTATGCAAAGGGTGAGACTTTATACATCCTGCCGGAGAACCTTGATTCCCTGCAGAAATACGTAGGACCGGGCGAGAAAGAGCCGAAGCTCTCAAGGCTCGGCGGCGACGAGTGGAAGAAATCGGTATCCAGAGCCAGGGAAGCGATCAAGAAAGTTGCGTATGACCTTCTCAAGATCTACGCTGCAAGAAGCGTAAACAAAGGCTTCGCGTGCGCTCCCGACGAAGAGCAGCAAAAGCTCTTCGAAGACAGATTCCCGTACGTTGAGACTGATGACCAGCTCCGCGCAACGCAGGAGATAAAGGCAGACATGGAATCCGAGAAGCCCATGGACAGGCTCCTTTGCGGCGACGTCGGATTCGGCAAGACAGAAGTCGCTTTCAGGGCAATGTTCAAGGCGGTAATGAACGGCAGGCAGGTAATAATGCTCGCGCCGACAACGCTCCTTGCCCAGCAGCATTATGAGAACTTCATGGCGAGGGTAAAGGACTTCCCGGTAAACGTCTGCCTGCTCTCGAGATTCGTTCCGCAGGCACAGATAAAGCAGAATCTCATGGACATAAAGAGCGGCAAGATCGACGTCATCATCGGCACTCACAGAGTGCTCTCCAACGATGTCAAACCGCCTCATTTAGGACTTCTTGTCGTCGACGAAGAGCAGCGTTTCGGCGTCAATCACAAAGAGAAGATCAAGTCCATGAAGACTGATGTCGACGTTCTCTCTTTGTCCGCTACGCCTATCCCCAGAACGCTCCATATGTCGCTTTCAGGTATCCGCGACATCTCCGTTCTCGAAGAAGCGCCTTTCAACAGACGTGCCGTACAGACTTATGTATTAGGTTACGATGACCAGATAATAATCCAGGCGTGCATGCGTGAGATCGCAAGAGGAGGTCAGATATTCTATCTTTATAACCGCACTTCAGACATCGATAAGGTTGCCGACCTGCTCGCAAAATCCATGCCCGGCGTACGTGTCACTTACGCACACGGCCAGATGCCCGAGAACGGCCTCGAAAACGTTGTAAATGACTTCATCGAAGGCAAGTACGACATCCTGGTCTGCACGACCATAATAGAGAACGGTGTCGACATGCCTAATGTAAACACTCTTATCGTCGAGAATGCCGACCGCTTCGGCCTCTCGCAGCTCTATCAGATCAAGGGCCGTGTCGGAAGATCCGACAGGCAGGCATACGCTTATATCACATACGATGCTGACGCACCTCTTAATGAGGAAGCTTCGAAAAGATTAAACGCTCTGCGTGAATTCACCGAACTTGGTTCCGGTGTCCGTATCGCCATGCGCGATCTCGAAGTCCGCGGCGCAGGCAGTCTCTTAGGCGCCGAACAGCACGGCCAGATGGACGTCATCGGTTACGAGCTTTACTGCAGACTGCTTGATGAGGAAGTCCGCCTTCTCAAGTCCGGAAAAGACGAAGTCCTTGATACGGACCTCATCACGGGACACTCTGATTCTTCGACTGACGGCTTCTCTGTTGAAGTCGATTACGATGCCTATATTCCTGCTTCCTACATCCAGGATGAGGCAGCGAGAATGAGCTGCTACAGGCGTATAGGAGACATCTCCGGTTACGATTCCTACAGCGACTTCATAGACGAAGTCACGGACCGTTACGGCGACGCTCCGTCCGAAGTATATATCCTCTCCGGCATCTCCCTGATACGCTCTACAGCAGGTGCTCTCGGCTTTACTAAAGCATCAATCAAGAATACCGGCGTAAGGCTTTATCTGAACCAGAATCTTCAGATAGACATGCAGGCATTCGGCGCACTGATGCGGGATAAGTTCTACGGCGCCCGGGTCAACATCAATGCCACGGGTTCGATGCCTTACATGCTCTTCAAGCCTTCATCGGTAAAGCAGGACAAGACGGTATCAGAGATCGTAGCACTTCTTAAGATCCTTAGCGACAACCGTTCTGTGGCTGACAATACAGGAGAAGATAATGTAAAATAAGCGCGAAAAATGCTCCAATAGTCTAACGGATAGAATAGCGGTTTCCGGTACCGTTGATGCGGGTTCGACTCCTGCTTGGAGCGCCAACAAATAAAACACCTTGCTGCTTCAGACAGGTCCTCGGCGCTATGCGCCTGCGGAACTCGCAGCTAAGGTGTTTTTTGTTGGCGTGCTTTAACATCGTACCGTGACTGAGCACAGAATTAACTAGTTGCAAAGGACTTTTTACTTGGCGTGCTAAGGGAAGCCGCGCAGGTGTTATAATGGTTCAGTAGGTTTGGGAATACCTTGCGGGGATTAACGGAGAAAGCGTATGCGCAAAGCATTAGTGAGAATGGCTGCAGTCTTGATGGCAGGATTAGTGCCGTTTTCGGCATTTCAAAAAACTCTCCGCGCAGAGTCCGAGCAAAATGACAATTCCGGCAAAGAGATCAGGACCGGAACGGCCCATATTACGGGCGCGATGGAGAGCAATATTTATTTCGGAAACTACTGGCAGTCCGTCAAGAGCGAAGATGCGACAGACAGCAACAAGGAGCCCGTAAAGTGGAGAGTTCTCGCAAACGACGGCAGCCTTTTCGTCGTGTCAGATAAGAACCTTGACTGCGTCGAATATAATTCATCAGCTGAGACAGTCACCTGGGAGAACTGTTCCCTTAGAAAGTGGCTCAACGGCAAATTCCTTGATAAGGCATTCACCACGCAGGAGCAGGGCGCTGTCCTTGAGTCCCTCGTTGTAAATGAGGACGGCGCGAAGGGTTCTGAAGCAGGTGCCGATACCTACGACAAGGTCTACCTTTTATCCATTTATGAAGTGATCGATCCTGAACTGGGATTTCCCACTGACTGGAAGGCTAAGGGCGGCACGCGCGTCGCGCTTAACACCGAATACACCAAGAGCAAGCGTGCCTTGACGAACCCCGACATGGCGGGCGCGTGGTGGCTGAGGACCCCCGGCGACGCAAAAAATGCGGCGAACGTTTTTAATGCCGGCAACGTTTTCGTAAGAGGCGGCAACGTTAATAACTTCATTTTCGCTGTGCGTCCTGCAATGAATATCGACACTTCAAAAGTACTTTTCACATCGCCTGCAGAGGGAGGCAAGACTTCAGGCGCGCCCGGTGCAGAGGCAATGAAAGAAGTAAGTTCTTACAACGGCAGTGACTGGAAGCTCACTATAAAAGACGATACAAGACCTGTTTTCGAAGCTTCAATTTCAGGCTCTAAAACGATCCTTATAGACGGCGCGGTAAAGCTCAAATACCAGGGCGCTTCTGCAGGCGCGAATGAATATGTCTCGGCGATGATAGAAGACACGGAAGGCAACATTCTTTACTACGGAAATATCGTCGACAACACCTCTTCTGACGCAGCAGATTCAGGCAAAGCAGCACTCAAAATTCCGGCAGATCTGACGCCCGGAAACTACAAGATCAAGGTCTTTTCCGAACAGTGTAACGGCGACTTTAAGACGGATCTGGCAAGCAACATCGTGACTCTCGACATCACCATCTCGAAGTATAAGACGGCAGAAAGGAATCTCTGCATCGGAATCGGCGCTGCAATTGCTGCAGCAGGTGCAGTTACTGTGATATTAATCAGAAACAGAAAAAAGAAAGTGAGCTGAATCTTCAGCAAAAAACATGAGAGACCTGATCGTACCAAAAAGGCTTTGTGCCGGTGATACCATTGCATTTATCTCGATCTCGGGAGGACGTGCCGGTGATCCTGACATGCTTGCCAGGTATGAGACAGGCAAGAAGCGGTTCGAAGATATCTTTGGCGTAAAAGTCGTTGAGACGCCTAATGCGCTGAAGGGCACACAGTACTTATACGATCATCCCGAAAAGCGCGCGGAAGACCTTATGTGGGCTCTTAAAAACGATGAGGTAAAAGGCATCATATGCATTATGGGCGGCAACGAATCCTACAGGGTCCTGCCCTATATCGATCCTCAGGTGATCCATGATAATCCGAAGGTCTTCATGGGCTATTCCGATATCGCCTCATGGCTTGCTGTCTTCATGTATGCAGGTGTCAGAGCGTACTACGGACCCAATGTCCTAAATCCCATCGCGCAGCCCGGAAGCCTCGATAAATATACGGAAGAAGCGATCCGCAAGACGCTCTTCACTGGTGATGTAATAGGCGAGATAAAGCCGTGTGAGAGATATACAAATACCAATTGGACGGCAACATCAGGCGATGAGATCGAATGGACGGAGAACACCGGCTATAAGGTCTTACAGGGTAAAGGCAAAGTGCAGGGAAGGCTGATATCCGTATGCGGCGGTCCTTTATGGCAGATAATGGGCACCAGATACTATCCGTCCAAAGAGATGTGGGAAGATTCGATAATTGCGATCGAGCACGGAATGGCATTTAATTCCGAGAGCGATTTTACCGCATACCACCAGCTCAGTTCCTATGCAGCGTCGGGTGCTTTTGACAAGGCAAAGGCAATACTTACGGGGCCTCTGAACGATAAGATGGAAGAGATCCTGCTGAAGGTCATAAACACCGAGATCGGCAGATCTGATATGGTGATAATCGAGAATGTCGACTTCATCCACCGCGTGCCGATGACGGTGCTTCCGACAGGCGCTCTGACCGAGATCGACTGTGATAATAAGACGATCACGATATTGGAAAGCGGATGCAGATAAACGGTATTTTGAACGATATAGAAATCTAAGAATAAACGAAGGAGAGAAGACCATGATCGACGCCAACGAATTTGTAACAAAGAAAAACCCGGATGGACTGACCCTGTCTAAATACTCCGGAAATGGCGAACATGTCGTGATTCCTGATGGCATTGTGATAATAGGGCAACGGGCGTTTTATAAGTGCAAGAGTGTTAAGACGGTCACTATTCCCTCATCTGTTAAGACGATCTCAGAAGAAGCTTTTATGAAGATGGAAAACCTGGAGGAAGTCATATTTTCTGAAGGTCTTGAGACCATTGAGAATCAAGCCTTCTCAGAGTGTAAAAACCTTAGGAAAGCCGATCTTCCGAATTCTTTAAAGAAAATGGAGTTTGCAGTTTTCTACGGTTGTGTAAAGCTGGAAAAGATAGAGTTTGGAAAGAAACTGAAAAAGATAGAAGCGGATATTACCTGCAGGTGCGACAGCATCAAGAGCATGGTAATCCCTGAGCACATTCAAAAGGTTGATGATATTAATGGAATGGGCGGACTTACATCGCTGATCTATGAGAGCGATCTGCCCAAGAACAAAAAGGTCTATATCATCGATTGCGAAAATCTGACTGAAATAGTATTTAAGAAAGGCTTCGCAAATCTGAAGGGTATAAATGTCGTATGCTGCCCTAAGGCAGAGTATGTTACTGTCGGCGATACGAAATATCCGATCTTGGTAAAGAAGAATGTCGGCATGCTTGTTCTTGAAGAAGATAAGCCAATGATTCCTTTTGCCGATGAACCTGTAGACTTTGCTTACAACGAGGAAAGTGAGCGGTTTGAATGTGATTTCAAGGGCATTGTTTTCGCTGTCGATCAAGAGCCTGATGATAACGACAAGAACAACGTAAGGCTGTTTGCGCAGAACTATGCGGCGCACTTGGATAAGATCGTGAAGTTCATGCTTCCTGACCTTAAGGATGTCTACGGCAAAGTAACTGCGAAGGACGTAAAGGCTAAGCTCGGAAAGCCGAGGATCGATCTGGGAAGATACCTGGTGACGTATCTGGAGCAGACATTTGACGGCGAGCATATTTTCGAATTCGAATTCATGGATGATGAGTTCGATGAACTCGAGAATTTCGTGATAGACGGTTAATCCTGAAGATCAAATCCGGTGTTGATGAAACGTGATCATGTGATAAGATATTCTCCCTTTTGAATTCGGGGATATAGGAGGAATATGTATGGTTCACATTAAAGGATTGGAAGGAACGTTCGATACCGTCGTATCGAAGTATGAGAAGATGCGCCCCGGGTACGCTCCGGAGCTCTATCAGACGATCTTTGACTACGTTTCAATAGGCGAAGATTCAAGAGTCGTTGAGGTCGGAAGCGGCAGCGGTCAGGCTACTCTGCCGGTCTTGCAGAAAGGCTGCGAACTCGTAAGCGTAGAGTATGGAGAGAACTTCTCTAAGGCATTAAGAGAGAAGTTCAAGGACTATCCGAAGTTTTCCGTTATCACGGGAAAGTTCGAAGATGTGGAGCTCCCGAAGGACAGCTTTGATCTGGTCTTTTCCGCTACGGCTTTCCACTGGGTGCCTGAAGAGATCGGATACACGAAGGTTTACGAGATGCTTAAGAGCGGAGGCGTTTTCGCGCGCTTTGCAAACCGTCCTTATACCTGCAAGAACGAGCCCGAATTGGCGGCAAAGATAGATTCTTATTATGCCGAATACTATAACAGGTTCCACAAAAAAGAGAGCAAGCCGAGGAGCGAATTTACTGAGGACAAGGCTATAGAACTCGCAAACATCGCGGGAAAATACGGCTTTACGGACATTAAGCACGCGATGTTCTACCGTGAGCGCGTGTTTACTGCTGAAGAATACTTGGAGCTCCTTGGCACTTATTCGGATCACATTGCGATCGAGGAGAGTATCAGGAATGAGTTCTTCGCAAAGATCGCGAACGCGATAAATGAGGCCGGCGGTACGATTACGATCACGGACACGATGGACTTGGAGCTCGCGAGGAAAGTCTGATAAATCTTCCGGAAAACTAATGTTATAATGGAGCTGTTCGAATGGGGATTTGGACGGTTGTTATGGCTTGGGAAATTTCTGTGTTTCTAGAGGATTTATGACACCAAACGGCTATTTAAATAAGAAGATACTCTTGGTCGACGACGACGAGAGCATTATCGCTTTGATAGAAACAGTCCTTAATAAGGAAGGCTACACCAGGATATTTAAAGCCGGTTCAGGCAAAGAGGCGATCGTTAAGGTCAACGAGAATGAACCTGATCTCGTTGTCCTGGATGTAATGCTTCCGGATTTTGACGGTTATGAGATCTGCAAGCAGATAAGGGACAAATCGATGGTCCCCATTATCTTCCTGTCAGCGAAATCAGATGAGTCAGATAAGCTCATATCCTATGCAATGGGTGGAGATGAATATATTACAAAGCCCTTCAGCCCGAAGGAGCTTTTGGCCAAGATAACGGCGATGTTAAAGCGCCAGTCTTACTATGACGATAAGAGCGCGAATGACAACCGTTATGTCTTCGGCAGTTTCGCTTTGGATTTTGAGAAAAAGCTGCTTTTCAAAGACGGCGAAGAAGTCTTCTTAACCGCAAAAGAATATTCGCTCTTAGAGTTCCTGATAATAAACAGGAACATTACGCTAAGCAAGGACAAGCTCTTAAGCAGCGTATGGAACATGGATTATCAGGGTTACGACAATACCGTTATGGTCCATATTCATAATCTGCGCGAGAAGATCGAGGAAGACCCGTCCGATCCCAAGTTCATAAGAACCGTAAAGGGCAGGGGATATATGTTCGTCGGATGAATAATTGCAGACCATGAAGAGACAGATAATCAAAACATACTTAAAGATCATCATTGTTGCGGTAACGGCTTCGATCGTTATTTCAGCTGTTCTATGTTTTGTCTTATTCTTCCTGGGACGTTCTGCAGATAATGACATGCCGCAGTATCTGGTCTACAACATAAAGCCGCACATCAGCTTTACGGAAGCAGGGATAGAGCTTAACGCCGAAGGCAAAGAGCGCCTGCTGCATCACGATGTCTGGCTGCAGATAATAGACGGGTCGGGCAACGTTGTATTTGAGGAGAATACCAAGGGAGACCTCCCTTCAAAATACAGTCTGATCGACCTGTCTAACGCGGTCCTTAATTCAAACAGGCTGGGGAATTATACGGTTTACATGTCTGATATTTCCGGGAAAGAAGGATATGCTGTCTTACTGGGATGTGACAGCAAACTAGTTACCAAATACACGTATAATGCCACAGGCGAGATCGCGTTTATCATCATCGGCTGCATTCTTGTTATATCTGTCGTTACCGGATTAGCGGTCCTGTTCTCTGCAATCGTGTTCTCGAGAAAGATCACAAACCCTGTCGGCGACATCATTGAGGACATCGACAAGATCCAGAAAGGCGAGAAGATAACCCGCCGCAGCAGTGCTAACAACAAGCTTTTCGAGAACGTTTTCGAGAGCGTCGAAAACTTAGAAGCGATCCTGAAACAGAACGATGCCTTAAGAGCGGAATGGATAGTGAATATCTCACACGACATAAAGACTCCGTTATCGACGATAAAGGGATATTCAGAGCTTCTTTACGATCAGGATTACGAATACTCTCCTGATGAGATCAGGAATTATGCCGGACAGATGCTCAAGTCGGAAGAAAGGATCAAAGAACTGGTCGACGATCTGAAGACCAGCAATTCCTTAATAGAAGGGAAGATAACGCCGGTTCTTGAGAGCGTTGATATCATTGACTTTATCGAAAAGTGCATCAGCAATGCTTCAACTTATTATGTGCACGACAAGCAGATACAGTTAGATAAAGACAGTGCGGCAAAATGTGAGATCGACGTAAAACTCATGGAGCGCTGCATCACAAACATCATATGCAATGCTTTTGTTCATAATGGTAAAGATGTTGAGGTAAAGATATCAGTTACGGAAGATGACGGTAATATAATCATCCGCATCTCTGACAACGGCAAGGGAATGCCGGCAAAAGATATGCCTCACATATTTGACAGATACTATAGGGGCACCGGTTCCGGAAAGACGGAAGGGACAGGCTTAGGCCTTGCCATCGCAAAAGAGATCGTCCTGCTCCATGGCGGAAGGATCGATGTAAAGAGTGTTACGGGAAAAGGAACGGAATTTACGATAAGCCTTAAAAAGCAGATGATTTAAGATAGATTTAAGGCAGATTTTATTTGGCGATAAACCTGCAATATTAAGATTTCCCCGAATGGCTGAATTCTACAAAATTCTTATAGGGGGAAATAATCTATGAAACTTAATCGTTTAACGAAGGCAGCTATAGTAACAGGTGCAGTTCTCATGTTGTTCGGCGGCGCAGTTTCCGCAGGTACATCAATGGTAGATTACAGCACTACAGTCGGAAGATTTAACGGTTCCGGTTATACAAGTTATCAGACAAAGACTTATTCAGGCGACAAAGGCTTGCTCTATTCCAATGCAGTAGGCGGAAGCTATACAGTTGACGCCAGAATGGTCTCTTCAAGCGGAGACAAGGCAAAGTGGGTAAGAGATGTTGATGATAATTCTTATTACAGCCTCCCGAAGCACACAAACATGAATTCCGGAAAGAATGTCAGAGTAGAGTTCTCCAATGACCTTACAACTCCTGTACGCGTACAGGTAGAAGGACAGTGGAAGAGTAATTAATCTGCTACACCATGTAGAACCGGCCATTAGGGTTTGACAGGTATCTTTTTTGCCTAACGGAAGATACCTGTTCAAACCAACTTTTGAAGACGGAGCGTACATATGAGATATCTGATTCGTTCAATAAAGAAATTCATCATTCCATCTTTGATCTTAGTACTGTTATTGACGGCAGCCCTTACGGTCTTCTGCTTTATAACAGTTAAGAATACTGCTGTCTGCAACAGGATAGAGATCTGGATCGAAGCTTGTGATTATGTGGATTTCTTCCTGCCTCTGGCAGTATGCCTGGCATTCACGCCTTTCTTCTATTTCATAAACAGGAAAGGCTTTATCAAGTATGCTTCCGTAAGAGCCGGAAGAAAGCGTTACATATTGACGCATTTTCTTGGGGCTGCAATCTGTACCGTTCTGGTCGTGCTTATCGCCTATTACATAACCTTGTGCATTTCTCTTAACATGACGCCCGAGACGCTTGTTATGGAGAACCGTTTATTCGATTATGTGTTCGGCGAATATGAGGTCAATCACCCGTATCTCTTCGGCATGGCATGGTGCTTTTACAAGGGAATCGTGGCAACGCTTTTCGTATTGTTCGGAAACCTTCTGGCCCTCCATACGGACAATCTGTTCGTTTCCGTCTTGGGACCCTTTGTTTACTGCATGGCGGAGAACCTTATAACCTCGCTTCTCAACCTGCCGATGTACAGCATCATGACGACTTATGTACTGAACAGGCTCTCCCCGTCCTGCATGCATGTACATAATTATCTGATCGGCTGTCTCACTTATATCGTGATCACCATGGCGATTATTCTCATTATCAGGAGAAAGAAAGAAAATGTTAATGTCAGGAATTAGAAACAATCTATTTCCAAGGAATAACAGGATCGCAGCGATCATCCTCTTATGTGTATATGCATATATGTGCGGCACACACCTGGTCGAAGCTGCGGGCATGGGACTTAATCTGTCCGAATACCTGCTCTGCTGCATCACGGACCACTATTATCTGATGTATGCTCTGCTGTTCTATCTGATCATAGATTCGGCGATCCGGATCAAGTCCGTTCTCGAGATTGCAAAGATACGATACAGGTCTCTTGTAAGGTATTACGGATCTATCATCGTAACGAGACTTATAAGCCTTTTTGTCCTTACTGTTTTGCACCTGCTGATACCTCTCGCTGCCGGCATTTCAAGACTGGCACCGGGCACAGGATACAACCTGGTGTCATCGGAGGCCCCGTTCTGCAGCAATTTCGAAGTCATATACGCCTTGGCCGGCATTATCCCGAACTCTGTTCTGGCAATAGTTATGGCAACGGCTTATCTTTATGCCGGCATCTCATTTATCTGCATTATTTCCACGCTGGTATTTGAGATCTTCGGCAGGAAAGGCTTTGCAATATGCACGGCAGTTATTCTTATAAATACATTCACCGGTTTTGTGACAGGGCTTGATGAAGGCATATTCAAATACCTGTTCATCAATGATTATTTCATCTTCCATCACGGCCTGATCGGCGGCAATCCATGGTCTCTTCCGGCATACGGACTCGTAATGGCCATAGTTGTTTATGTCCTGTTTAAGTCCGCAGTAAGGCACAATTCCAACCGTTCCGGTGAACGCAGAAAATACACCCGCAATCTCTATTCGCATCCTGCGATAACGGGAGCCTTTTATCTCGTTTACTGCGGCCTCGCATTCACCATTAGCCTTAACGGCAGCGAAGCCTTTACCTGGCAGCTTTTGAAGGGCTTCTCGTACTTGCAGTTCAATGTCGTTGAATTGCTGTTCTACATCGCGCCGATCATGTTTTCGCTGTTCTTCGTAAACATGGAATGGGAAAACGAGATAAAGGAAAGAAATCTCTTTGCCCTGATCAGATACGGAAAGCGCGGGAAATGGGAAAAGGAAAAAGCCGTAAGCGAACTCCGGTTCGTTGCGATAAACGTCCTGATCGTTGTGGCCGTATCGTTCATATCCGCCACGGTCCTTACGAACAATCTGGACAACACGCTCCGCGAGCTGTCGGCATTTTATGACCTGAACACCGGAAGAGTAATAGCCTTCGGAATCTTAAGCGTTCTGTTCAGGGGAATGGAATGGTTCCTGTTCTACGCGATCGACAAGATCTTATTTAAGCTTACGAACAGCACCATTGTTTCCTACCTCATAACGATAGCGTTTATCTTCTTAGGCTTCGTACTGCCGGCCGTAAATCCGATAGGAAAAGGCTCGCTTTACCAGCTGCTGGAGATAGGCGGCAAAGGGAGCATGAGCTTTGTCCTCATGGCAGTCCTGGAAATGATACTGATCATTGTTCTTTTCAATACAAATAAACATCTAAAGGAGAGAAGTTCTCATGGAATCAGCAATTAAATTGGAAAACGTATCTAAAGCTTTTGGCGACAAGACGATATATAAGGACGTCTCTTTGGAGATCGCGAAAGGAATGACCGTCGGTTTTGTCGGTGAGAACGGCAGCGGCAAATCTGTGCTGTTCCAGCTCCTGACAGGCCTGCTGCCCTGCGATTCGGGCAAGGTGACGGTAAATGGCGATACTCTTGGCGATCAGGTGGATTTTCCCGCCGACGTCGGAATATTGATCAATGAACCCGGTTACATCGAATATATCTCAGGCTTCCGCAATCTGAAGCTCTTGGCCGAGATCAACAACAGGATCGGCGAGAAAGAGATCAGGGAATCCATGAAAATGGTCGGCCTTGATCCTGAAGACAAAACGCCCGTGAAGAAGTATTCAATGGGCATGAAGCAGAAGCTCGGCATCTGCCAGGCGATGATGGAGGAGCAGACGGTCATAATCCTGGATGAGCCTTACAATGCGCTGGATTATAAGACCAACCATGAGATCACGGACATATTGGAGCGCCTAAAAAGTGAAGGCAAAACGATCCTTCTTACGAGCCATCAGCACGACTATCTTGAGAAGCTATGCGATGTCATTTACTGCATCCATGACAATAAGATCGTTCCCTTCACGGAAGAATATAGAGAACTGTACTTCGGAATATAATCCCTTACCGCGTCCCGGCTGTACAGCCAAAGCAGGGCAGGAGCTTAACGGCTCCTGCCTTGTTTTATTTATGGTTTTTCGCGGCTTAAATGCCCGGTCCGGAGGCCGGCCATAACTGATTAGTGTTGCAGGATTGTCACTTTTTTATGGTTGAAGACACAAAAAATATAAATTATTATATCTTGGATTATTTTTCAGGAGTAATTTGATGTCTAAAGCAAATAACACAAAAGCTATAATTTTTTCGATAACATTGCTCACGTTTATGGTGGTGCTCATTGCGGGCACTGTTTTCTATGTCTACAAGGATCCGGTCCTGTCAGAGACAGTGGAGACCGTGCAGACTGTTGAGACTACCGTCGAGACAAAGGCACTCCGCGAGAAGAGAATATCTGTCTACGGTACGAACGACATCCAGGGCAAGATCATCGATTCATCCTCCGGTGACAAGACGACATACCAGTACAGACTCGCATACATGGCTAAGATCTTCAGCGATGCAAGGACTTCAGGCGATTATGACGACGTTCTGCTCCTCGACGCCGGAGACATCTATAAGGGAGATCCGATCTCAAACCTCTCCGAAGGAGCAGCGCTCAGGGCAGCATTCGACAAGATGGGTTACGATGCCGTAACACTCGGAACGGGAGATTTCGAATGGGACGCAACCAGATTCGCCACAGACGGCGCGGCTTCGATCCCGGCTTATGAGCTCGGTGAATTCAAGGGAAATCCCACAACCCCCGTAATCGCGGCAAATCTCTACAACACGACCAACAAGAACAGAACGCTTTCCACGAAGGACTATGTCATCGTCGAGAAGGCAGGCTGCCGTATCGCCCTGATCGGCTATATCTCAGATGTCACATCCGAAGTCGTTTCCTCTAACATGGACCAGTTCGAGATTCACGGAGACCTCGCAGAATTCGCAAAGCGCGTCAAGGAGATCAAGGCTGCCGAGCAGCCGACGATCACTATAGTTGTTGCTCACTGCGCTGCAGATACAGTCGCAAACGCAATGGATCCTGCTGACGTCGATCTCGTAATCGGCGGCCATTCAAGCGACGGAATCTACGGCAACGCAGAGAACGGCGTAGCTTATATGCAGGCTGAGAGCGACGCAAAGGGCTATGCCCATGCGACATTCGTTCTTAAGACAGACGGAACCGTTAAGATCGAATATATGACTTATGTTTCCATCATGGATTCACAGGAAGCTCTCTACGATACTTCCGCAAATTCAGAGAACTTCGATCCCGATGTCCTTGCCATCTCACGTACTGTTGTTGATACCACCAGCGAAGCGATGAACGAAGCTATGGGTTACATCGATACAAGCGTTGAGAGAGAAACCTATATCAGCGGCCGTACGACTACTGCAGGCAACTTCATTACAGGCCTCATTCTCGATGGCATGAAGGGCAACGGCGTTGTCGCTGCTTTCCACAACTGCGGCGGAATGAATAAGGATCTTACAGTTACTGACGGCGGCCTGTATCAGGTATCTGCAAGCGACATTTACGCTATCGCTTCACAGGATTATGCGATCCTCACCTATGAACTGACCGGCGAAGAGCTCGCCAAGCAGATCGCAAACGGCTTTTCCAACGGCGACTACGGTGACCAGGTATCAGGTCTCACTTTCGAGTACAAGAACAACGGAACTGAAGAAGAGCCCGTTATTGAAGTCGTAAGCATCACATTAAACGACGGTACGAAGGTCGACGTTAAGGACCAGAAGACCAAGTACAAGATCTGCATCACGAACTATTGCGCTAAGGTACCGGGCAGCGTTTTCGAGGGCAAGAAGCCTCTGAAGGACGAGAAGGACGCCCCTATCGACAACCAGCTGATCATAAAGACTCTCCGCAGCAGAAGGACCAGCGGCGATGTCCACATTCCGACGGATACAAAGGCCAGAGGATCGATCGCGAAAGACACAGCAGAGAACTGACGCGCTCTGATTATTTGAACAATTTAGTGCCGGCAATTGCTTTTCGGAAAACAGTAAATCGAGAGCAAAAGCCGGCACTTATATTGTCAAAAGGATTCTGTCCTGTTTATTGGTTACTCCTTAGCGAGGTCTCTTTCTTCAGACTGGCTCTTATTTGTGACTACTGTGAAGCTTCCGATAAAGCAGATGGCGAAGCAGAGTCCTAAGCCGACATTCTTAAATACGACGCTCCAGAGAATGAGCATTGCGATGAACAGTGCAAATCTCGTGATGTTGATTCCGAGCACCTTCTTATACTTAACTCTTGAGATGAGCTTATCCTGATATTCAGCTTCATGTGCCTGGCCGGAGCCGACAGCGTATCTTAAGTGGTCGATCATGGAATAGTCGAAATAAGCCAGTTCCTTCTCTAACCCTGTTGCGAAAAATCTTCTGCCTTCCTCAAATCTGTCCCTGGAATCTTCGAGCCAGCGCTCGATACCCGTCTTGTCTGAAGGTGTTCCTGCGATCCTCCTGATCTCCGTAAGACCGATAAGATACTTCTTCTTGTTGATCTTCTTGGTCATAAAAAAGATCTCAGTCTGCGGCATATCCTTGATGACCTTGCCCTCAGCCGTTACGAAGCTCTGCTTTGCTTCAGCTAACATATTGCTTAAGATTTCATATGAGAGAACGCCTCTTAAGCTCTCGTGGATCTCGATCCTGCCGTCTGCGATCCTCTTAAGCCAGAACTTTGAAAGACTGTTGATGTCTGTGCCTCTTACGTATTCCATAACTGTTTTCCTCGCTTTTCGATTTTGGTTTTGCTTTTGACAACGTCATACTACCAGGCAAAAGCGTGTCAAAATCAGAAGTGTCGCGAATGGCACTTTTGTTGTCGCGAATGGAAGGGGGGCTGTCTCAAATGTTCGTGCAATGGGACAGGGTATGGGAGACAGCGTTTATTATGGCTTGTATCTCAGATGTCACGAAAAGAGAGGTTTAAGATACATTTCGCTGCATTTTGTATCTCTTATCATCGTAATAGGGCCATTAGAGATACATTAGAGATAGATTTGTATCTTAAAGTAAATTAATGCTGCCGATTGAGATACATTTATGATAAAAACTGTATCTCAAACATTACGCAGCATGCTTTTTAAGATACAAAGCCGCTAATCATTATACAGGCTTCCTGCCGCTTATCCCGTAATACCTTCTGTAGAGCACGATCATCCCGCCTATGGTGTTCCTTGCGATGTATTCGTTGAGGAGCTTCTCGTCTAGCGGCTCGCCCTCTATAGCGACGTCTGACAGGATCGGCACTGCGCCGAGGAACGCCTTGAACGTCTCTCTGTCCTTAAAGTATTCGCGTGTGTGGATCAGCACGAGCTCGACGTCCGCAAAGCCTGCTTTCAGCACATTCTCATAGTCGGCGATGCTTATGGGCACCGCATCGTTGCAGCCCTGGCCGCCGCCCATGATGAGCTTTAAGTTCCAGCAGTCGTACTTGTCGACACCCCTTATCAGAAAGTGTCCGCCGGGCTTTAAGCAGCGCAGGATCTGAGCAGGATCCGTGCATGTGTGACGCGCTGTGACGATGTCGAAATGTTCATCCGGCACATCCATGTTGAGATTGTCCATGACCTTGAACGAGATGTTTTTCCGGCCGCTCTTTGCAAGATTTGCGCGGGCGGTCTCTACCATGGCAGGTGAGAAATCCGTGCCTAAGATCTCCGCGCAGTCAGGGAAGAACTCTAAGATCTTCTCGCCGCCTGCGGTGCCGAGATCCAATATGCGCGAATCCGGCGTGGCAAACGAATTCAGCAGACCATAAAGATCCCAGCTGGTCAGGCATTCCTCGTGAATGCCGTACTCATCGAAACTCCAATGAGCCATTTTCTCGTAATATTCAAAATCGCTTTCGTGAGACATAAAAAAGAACCTCCTTTCACGAACAGCAAAACCTACGGGATGATACCCGTCCTGCTTTGTCATTCATGATGAGATTCTAAGGTTCTTATCATTGGTAACCCCGCCCGCAAGGAGCGTCGCGGCTGCAGAGCGCGAATAACTAATTACCCTGCAACATATTTATTATAGCACACGTCCGGCCTCTCGAAAAAGACTCTTTACAGCAAACAGGTAACATGTTACCATAATGCGTAATATATTACCTATCGCAAAAGCTGCCGGCGAATGCAGGACGCAAAAGCGTACGGCAAACGCGACAGCACAGGAACAAGGAGAATTACTTATGAGCATTGAATCTGTGGTAAGCAGCAACACTTTGGATTTTGAGGGGATTCCTTCAAGCTACTACCTTCTGGGGCTCTTGAGCGCCTTCGAGAACCGCTTCCAGGCGATGGCGGACAGCATGATGAAGGAGATCAGCTGGAAGCAGTTTTTCGCGATCATATGCATAAACATGTGCAAGGAAGCGCCTACGATAAGGGAGCTCTCGGAGGTCCTGGGGAGCTCACATCAGAACGTTAAGCAGATCCTCCTAAAGCTCGAGAGCAAGGGCTTTGTCGAGTTCAGGGAAGACGAGGATGACAAGAGAAAGCAGCGCATCGTCCTTACGAGGAAGTGCCGCAATTTCTGCGAGAAGAACAATGAGATGAGCATGAAGGTCATGGCGAAGATGTTCGAAGGCATCCCGGAAAAAGATATCAGGACGACCATTAAGACGATCACGAAGATCGAGAAGAACCTCACGGAGGCAGTATAAATGAACGGAATGATCATATATAGATCAAAGTACGGCGCGGCAAAGAAGTATGCAGAGTGGCTCTCTGAAGCGACCGGTTTCCCTTGCGTTTCGGTCAAGGAAGCTGACATGGATAAGGCTGCATCCTGCGATGTTGTCATCGTCGGAGGCGCGGTATATGCATCAGGCATCTCATGCACTCCTTTCCTTCGGAAGAATATCGGAAAGCTTAAGGGCAAGAAGATCTTAGTCTATACATGCGCAGCTTCGCCTTACGATAAGAAGTTTGCTGATGCATTGATAGAGATGAACATGAAGGATGACCTGAAGGGCATTCCCGTATACTACTGCAGGGGAGCCTTCGACTTGAAGAACATGTCATTTGCCGACAGGACGCTCTGCAAGATGCTGAGGAAAGCAGTCGCCAAGAAAGATCCCAAGGACTGGGAGCTCTGGGAAAGCGCGCTCATGGAATGCAAGGAAGATGAGAGCTGTGACTGGACAGACAAGTCCTATTTAGAGCCGATCCTCGAGGCAATAAAAGCTTAAGTTGCAAATTGCCTCAAATTAAGGCACGCCGCCCTCTCAGTGCCCCAAAAGGCTTATTTTACAATGTCAGAGGACTTTTCAGAGTTTTCGAACACTTCGAAAAACACATGGTAAAAATAATAAGTCTTATTCTTGTAATGAAGTTGCAAAAGAATTCTGATACAATGCTTAGACAAAGCTACAAACATGGTGGGCGCATGCGATTAAAAGACTTATTAAGATTTAAGAACATTGTAATTCAGTGTCACGACAATCCGGACGCGGATGCTATTGCATCAGGTTTTGCGTTGAAGTGGTTTTTCGAGAAAAACGGCAGAGATGTCAGATTCATCTACAGAGGCCGCAACGAGATCAAGAAGAGCAATCTTACCATCATGGTCAAGAAGCTTGAGATCCCGATCGAGTATGTGCCCTTTATCAGTACCGAAGAGCAGCCTGACTTGCTGATCACGGTCGACTGCCAGTATGGCGAGAAGAACGTTACCAAGACCGAAGCTAAAAAGGTTGCGATAATAGACCACCACAGAAAGCTGGTCGAGACGGACGATATACTCTCTAATATCAACAACGAACTTGGCAGCTGCTCCACAGTCGTATGGAAGATGCTGAGGGAAGAAGGATACGATCCGAACGAGAATAAGTTCGTCGCAACGGCGCTTTATTACGGCCTTTATACCGACACCAACAGGCTCTCGGAAGTATCGCACCCTATTGACCGGGATATGCTCGATTCCCTGAATTTCAACAAGGCGATCGTAACTGAGATGAGCAACTCCAACATCTCTTTGAACGAGCTGCAGATCACGGGTAAAGCGATCCTTAATTATGAATACTACGACAGCAACAAATATCTGGTAATCGAGGCAGAGCCCTGCGATCCTTCCATCTTAGGTGTCATAAGTGATTTCGCGCTTGAGACAGAAGGCGTAGACGTCTGCGTCGCATTCTACGTAAACGCTTATGAAGTTAAGTTCTCAGTAAGAAGCTGCTCCAAGGAAGTCTATGCGAATGAGCTCGCGGCATTCTTGGCTGACGGAATGGGCGGCGGCGGCGGTCATATCCTGAAGGCCGGCGGTACGATCAAGCCCGAACTTCTTACAAAGCCCGCGAAGGATCTCATCAGGGAGAGACTCGCTCTCTATTACGATACATATCTTGTCATCTATGCAAAGGATACGACTCTCGACACATCGAGAATGAGACGCTATTCCAAGATCCAGCAGACGATGGGCACGGTAAGGCTTGCCGATGTTTTCCCTGTCGGAACGCATATCAACATCAGAACTCTCGAAGGAGACGTCGACACCGTTATCGATGAAGAAGCATATCTCATGATCGGCGTCGAAGGCGAGATCTATCCGATCTCCGAGCAGAAGGTCAAGAGCAGCTATGAATTTACGAATTTCGTATATACGAGAGATTTCGAATACGAGCCGAGGATCAGGAATTCCGGCACGGGTGAGATCAAGTATGTTCTGCCCTTTGCAAAGACCGTAAGATCTCTCGGTTCATCCATCATCTTCGCGCAGCCCCTGACGCAGCCTGTAAAGCTCTTCACGGCTTGGACGGAGGATAAGTACTATTCAGGCAGAGTCGGCGACTACATAGCCGTCAGAGCCGATGACGAGCACGATATCTATATCATCAACAAAGATATCATGGACAAGTCCTACAAGGCATTCTGATCTTCCTGACTAAAATCCTGCCGGGAAAATTGCAAAGGGTAGAATCGTACGTTTTTCGATGCCAAAAACGTACGAAAATAAGGCTTGCAAGTTGCAACGGGTGAAATCGTACTTTTTTCGCCCTCCAAAACGTACGATTTGACGTCTTGCAAATGGAGGCCTAAGAAAGCACGTTTCTGAACCGGTTATAATACATGCCCCCTAAAAAGGGCCGGCAATTATATAAAATGGCGTTTTTATATAATTGTTACCCCCTAAAACAGGGCCTGCATTACAGTAACATCAGAGTCCGTACTTGGATTTTGTTGCTTCATCAAGAGGCGTGTCGCCTAATATGGCTTTGGCTTTTTCGATCAGGTCAGCAACACTGTAATGCTTAATGTATCCCGGATTTACCTGTCTGGATGAGAGGTAAGAATATACATAGAACCTGTCGGTAGGCTTGTGATAGCAGTATACACATTCCATGCAAGAGATCTCGTACATTGTTTCGAGATCGTATATGAAGAAGATGTATTCAGACTGTACGTACAGATATTTGCCGCTGTCGTCAAACCAGGCCTTTGTCTCGAAGCCGTCTGTGAAATAAGTCATCTCGGCCTTGTTTATGAGTTCGCCGTTCGCATTATTGTAGACAGAGACATATCCGTCGCCGACGATGTAGATGCGGTCATCTTTGAAGACTGCACAGTCTACGGTGCTTCCGTTACGGCTGATCGAGAACTGTTCCTTCAGTGAGCCGTCAGTAATAATAACCGTATTTCCGTCTGTCAGAAGAAGACGAGAGCCGTCTTCGGTTGCGGTTACATAGAAATCACGGGTCTTGGCAAAGTCCCATGTATCCGGGAGATCCACCTTATCAAAATCCATGGATTTCATGTCAACGGCATAAAGCGTGTCGATAACGAAGAGGAACGACTTGTTCAGGCTCTTGACGTAAAAAGCGTTGAAGTTATTGTAGCTTACATAATCGTCAGAAAAATTCTTGATAGAGATATCTTCTTTATCAGAGCCGTCGTAGTTGGAGATCGTTACGTTCAATGCATCATTGCTGAAATCCTTCTCATAGGCGAACATCTTGCCTTCGGATTTTACGGTACCGAATTTCAGGTCCAGATTGTAAGGAGTTATCTTGTCCTTATCCGGATCGATATGATAAACGTCTTCTTCGAGCAGCAGATAGAATTCTCCGTCCCTGTAATCGACATCGAAGTTGGTCAGGCTCGATTTGGTGTCAGTAAGGTCTTCCGTATAGGACAGTTTTCCGGTGTTGAGGTCAATGATGCTGACCCTGACATTAATGTTGTCATCGTCAGTGACAACGAGCGCTGCGACAACGAGATACTCATCATTAGAATCAAATGCCTGTGAGGTCGATCCCATCGAGAAACCTGAAGGGGTCTTAACAGCCTTCCATTCGTCATCCTGAATGGTGCGGTTATAGCTTATGATGTCAGTGTCATACTGGGAGACTGCATAGACGGTGTTTCCGATCGCGCCGGAAGTTATGTTATTGCAGAGCACATTGTAAGATGCCAGATCATTGTTCTTTGTGCTTGATGCGGCAACGTATTCTCCGTGTCTTAATATGAATTCCGGAAGTCCGTCTTCGTTAAAGTCTCCGGAGGAGATGACTGAACTGCTGGTAATGTATTTATTGAGTTCGGTTCCGGTCTCAAGATCGAAGATGCTTACGGAATTGGCTACATAGCAGAGTACGGCATTTCTCTGAGGCAGTACACGTACATCAGAGCCCATGGTGACATCGGTGTAAACAAGATCCTGTGCCCATGACTTATTCGTGCTGGCATTAAAGAAAGTGAATGTCTTTGCAGCGGTCTTAAGCAAACTGTAATCCAGGCCGAAAGAAACAGACGTATTGATGAAGTCCATTGTGGAGATAACGCAGAGGTTATTGTTATCGACGAACTTCAGTTTCTCGATATATTTTGCCTTAACATCGAAAGACAGGTCCTTCTTTGTCTCAGTGTCATAGACGTGGATCTTAATGACGTCTTCAGTAGCCGTCAGTGTATCATCAGAATATGCGATCTTCTTGCCGTCCTGAGATACCGCAGGATTAAAGATGCTGTTAAGGAGCGTGTCTTCCTTCGGCTTATAAGTATCCCTGATCGCGCCGTCCCTTAATGAGAACTTTACGATCTCTGATCCGCCCACATAAACGAAAACATCGCTTACGGTGAACTGGACATACGACTTCAAGATCGAAGTGTCAGTGTCCGGCTTATAAACCCACATGGATTTTCCTGAAGGTATGTTATATGCCTCGATCTTGTGGCTGTATGTGATGACAAATGTCTCGTCGTTCGGAATATCGATCCTTACGGGCTCTTCGAAGCAGGCCTTCTCGAAAACAAGTTCCCTCGACTCCGTATTCCAGCAGTAAATATTGCCTGCAGTATCGAGCGCTCCGAGATATGCCAGATCTTCGGATGCGATGCTGGTCTTAACTGCGTATTTGCACTTAAAGTTCCACGCCGGAGTGAAATCCAGTCCGTGGTTCGATGTATATGCTCCCGTTGCATCGGAGATCGCGCGGATCGCCGGAGCCGTCACGGGCGTCTTGTCTTTCTTGTCGGCAGGGAGGGCAGCCAGAGCGACCTGAAGGGCATCGGCCCTCTTGCCGTCCTTAAGGAGCTGTCTCGACTCATTTGCAAGATAGATCGACCTGGTCCTCAATGATTCCGCATAAGCCTTATCGATCCTGATCTTGCTGCTGAGCATGTATCCGCCGAAAGCGAGAACGCCTGCAAATGCCACAGACACAATAGCCGCAGCACGTCTGAGCTTATATTGTCTTCTTCTTCTCTGGAGTTCATCGTAAGAACAGCCGAGCAGTCCTGCTGCAAGTCTCGGAAGCTCTTCCTTATCCGCTCTGGATCTCGGCAGTCTGTAGTCACATGAGAGCGGCTCTACCGGAACGTTAATCAAGTGCGGGAATCCGTTCGAATCCAGGATCTCCTTCTCAGCCGTGAGGAGCTCTTCGGGAATTACTTCCTGCGGCTCGCCGTCGCAGAGCACGGTGAAGACCTTGTCTTTTGTATGTGTCTTAAGGAAGGTGTGGATCTCTCTTCTTACCCAGATCGATTCCTTCGTGTTTTTCGAGCAGATAACGATCAGGTTCTCAGACTTCTCGAGAGCATTGGTGATCGTCTCCGTAAGGTCACTCGTGATCGGGAGCTCGTCCTTATCTCTGAAGATCCTGGTAATCTTGTCATGATTTATCTGGCTTTTAAGATTGTGCGGCACATGGAAATGCTCGAGCTGCTTCTGGACATGTTCAGCGATCTTACTGTCAAGCGGTGCATGTTTGTACGAGATAAAAGCGTTGTAAAAATCTATCATAAAGCCTCTCCCTTTTTTCTTCCTTCAAATAATAGTAGCATAAAACTCTTTTGAGTTCCTATATACCCCTATTACAGACGGGCGGGGGAGATTGTTGCAGCGGGGCAATCCCTGTAACTGCTGTTAATAGTTTTTATTCTGCAGATAATTCTTCTTTACGCACCAATCGCCGAACTTGGAGAAGATGTCATCGCCATAGAGCTCTTTGAAGATACCTGCGATCTCTTTCACGGTATTTTCATCGTAATTGGATTGATTATATTTGATTTTCTCCATGTGCATCTTATTGTTGTACTTAACAAATGCATCATCTCCATAGTTCTCGAAAAGATACTGCCAGAAGTGATGTCCGAAATAGTATTCGGCACCACGGTCTGCATGGCTTAATGAATGATAATCATCAATGAAGATCTTCTCGGCATTCTTCGCATTAACCTTTTGGGGAATATTGCTCTCGTCCCAGTTATAACCTTTTAGGCACTCGTTGATGGACGGATAATCTTTGGCAAGTTTATCGACGATCTTTTTCCCCATATACTGGGCTATTCCTTCACAAAGGATATTTGTCTGATCACAGTGTCTCAATGTGATGGTATGTGTTAACTCGTGTGCGATGGAAGAATAGTCTACATATTTACTTCTTCGCCAGCCGTTATTCTTGTAGGACGGGATAGAATTCCAGAGATCATCGCTGAACAAGGCGTAATCGCAGATGATCGTGAAGTCGTATGAAGCACAGGAGATCCTTGCTTTATCTTCACGGTCGGTTACCAGGAAGATTGGTATCTTGGCACCGATGTCCCAGTCTTCCCAGGGATTGATGATATTTCCGTCTTCGTCCTTCTTGTCGTAATAGATAGACAAGTCGGGTATTGTGTTGTAAGAAAAGTCGCTGGGACAAGCTGAAACGCCGAGTTCGCCCTCAATCTCGCTTATGATCGCATCAACATTGGTGACAAAATCGCCCGGAAGCTTAATATCCCTGTCAAGCAGGAGAACATACTTCTCTGATTCGATATAACAGAAATCAGTTGATACGAAAGTGCTCGTCTTATCACCATCAAGAGTGATCTTTTCATAGGGCGTTGTATCCTTGGGATTCTCTTCCGGAACTTCAGTTTCCCATCTGGGAGCAGTTGTGGTTGCTTCTGTTGTTGTGGTTGTTGTGGTCTCTTCGGTTGGCTCTGTTGTGGTCTGAACAGCCGTAGCTGCATCGCACGAACATAAGAGAACACTTCCGATGACTGAAACAGCCAAAACTAACGTAGTCAGTTTATTATTCATTTGTTTCACCTTTTATTCTTCCCTTATTCTTAAGTGTGAACAATTCGTGTTTGTTACCAGTAAAAACCATCTTTCCTCTGGAGAGCCTTATTTTTTACGCACCAGTCTCCGAACTTGGTAAACACATCATCGCCAAAGGTCTTTTTAACTATCCAGGCAAACTGTCTGGTCTCGCCGTATTCGTTCAGGCCTTCATTTAAACGCTTGTAGAAGTCGTCACCATATTCTTCTTTTAAGAATCTGCAGAGATATCTTCCGTATACTTCCTGTGAAGGATATATTGCGTAATCGTTATAAGTCTCACCGTTAACTACATACTCGTCGTATGTATAGTCTACAGTAAAGACCTCTTCGGCATTTTTAGCATTTACGACTTCCGGAATAGGCGCATCATATCTGTATCTCTTTTTATTAGCGGTCTTGATGTTCGCATACTGCCCGGCCAGCGCATCAACAACGGTATAGGACATATAATTGCCAATACCCTCTGAAATGATTCCGGGCATGAAAAATTCATAGTTTCTGAAAGCGATATGTCTGGCCAGGATCTCTGTTATTTCGACATAATCAACATAGCCTAATTTGCCTGTTATCTTATTCTTATAACGGGGAAGGGCCTCCAATGCTTCCTTGGTCATAAGATCGTAAAGACAGATCCTTACATAATCCTGATTGCCGACACATCCTATATCGTCGTCGGTATAGTCAGCACAAACGAAAATTGGGATCTTCGTATCAATGATCCAGTCTTCCCAAGGATTCTTATCGCCATAATGCCAGTTCATATCTTCCGGAACGGCCGAACCAGTATATTTAGAAGGATTGGCAGAAACACCCATTTCCTTCTCGATCTCATCAACGATCGCATCCAATGTGATAACGAAATCACCCGGAAGACGGACATCTTTCTCGAGCAACAGGATATACTTATCGGATTCTATATAGCTGTAATCATAGACCGTGAAATAATGATCAGGGTTACCGTCGAGCTTGATCTTCTCATAAGTTGTAGTGTCCTTTGGATTGGCCTGAGTAACCCAAGTCAGCTCCGTCGTTTTAATAGTAGTTGTTGTCGTGGTCTCTTCGGTTGTAGTTGTTGTACTTTCATCCGGTGCTGCATTACAAGCACTCAGGAGAACGCTGCCGGCAATAAGTGTTGCCAGACACATCGAAGGTATCTTTTTATAATCAATAGCCTTTTTCATTTTTAACTCCTTGATATATGATCTATCCCTAAATGAATCAGTAGTCGTCAGATGCATACTGCAGAGCATGGTTTTCTACGCACCAGTCACCGAAGTTGGTAAAAACATCATCGCCATAGGCGAACTTAACAGTTTCCGTTGACTTGGTGTTTACAACACTTATATTGAGTTTCTCTAAATACATTGTGAAGAACTTCTCACCGAATTTCTCATGGAGGTATTGGTAGAAATACCATCCGTAAATCTCCACAGAACCAGCAAATGGAGACCTTCCATTGATGGAATATCTATTTTCAAATATAGTCTCTGCATTGTCTGCATTTACAGCTTCCGGTATTCGGTAGAGGTAAAGGTTTCTTCTCTGATTTGCAACATCAATGGAAAGATTTCCCGGAGCGAGAGCTGTCAGCACTGAACGGGACATATATTCACAAATTCCACGGAGAGCCGTTTCAGGCACATCCTGTTTGGCGTTTCTTATGACGATTGCCTTTGTCAGAGCACTTGTAAGATCTTCGTAACGGATGTAGTGAGACTTTCTTTCGTAATCTTCTCTGAGCGCTTTCGTAGAATTCCAGTACTCATCAGAAAGAAGATCATTCATGGAGACAACTAAATCGTAGTTTTCAATATTTGCTTCATTTGCAGAAGAGCCGTCGCGGTTATAATACACAAAGATGGCGATCTTGGGGCCGATTCGCCAGTTCTCCCATGGGTTTGAACCATAATAAGACTTCATGTCACCCAATTTGTGGTCTTCAAATCCTGCCGGTGCTACCGAGAGGCCAAGCTGCTTTTCGATCTCTGCTATGATCAGATCAAGATTGTTCGTGAAATCACCCGGAATATCCAGATTTTTCTCGAGGAAAAGCACGTACTTCTCTGATTCGATATAGCAAAAGTCAGTAGTCAGAAAGTGATGGTCCCTGTTGCCGTCCAGCTTTGTCTCCGGATATGGTGTCGTATCACGTCCGTTCGGAGGAGCAGTTATAACGGGTTTAGTTTCTTCTGTTGTTTCTGAAGTTTCTGTTGTCTGGCCTGTTCCGTTACAAGCGCATAAGAACAGACTTGATGCAACTGACAACGCCAAGAGGAGCGAAGTCAGCTTCCTTATTCCGTGTTTTTTCATTTCCACACCCCTTTCGAAAACACCCTTTATTCCTTGATATAGACGGCTTTTTGCCGCATCAAATATATTTTATCATCTTGATATAATCGAAAATATCAAGCAAACATCACAATTCGGAAGGTCTTCGAATCAGCAACGTCAACAATTTTCTTGTTTTTCCGGCCGTCACTATCTCATTTGCCCGAAAAAATTGCCTTTAAGATAGAAAATCGCCTTTTTCTATCTTTTTTGCCTTAGAAAATGCCGTTAGCGATAGTGGAATGGTTTACATTGCGATAGTGGAACAGCTCACACAGCGCGGTTAACGATCGTTACCGTGCCCTTCTCACCGTCGACGGTAACAACGTCGCCGGTCTTAAGTACCGTGGTCGCATTGGAGCACCCGACAACGGCGGGAATTCCGAATTCACGGGCGACGATCGCAGCGTGCGACAGGGGTGCGCCGATGTCCGTGACGATCGCAGAAACCTTGTGGAAAGCGACTGTCCAGCCGATATTAGTGGCGCGGGTAACAAGGATCTCACCCTGCTTAAGCTTGCCGATGCCGCTTATGTCATCGATCACGCGGACGGTTCCGGTGACGATGCCTGCAGCGCCCGCAAAGCCCTTGATATCGGATGCTTCATCATCCTGCGAAGGACGGCCGCTGACATAGTAATCGTATCGTCTAGCAGGATCAGCCATCCATTTCTCCGGATCGAATCTGCCGACGATGAGGCTCGGGAAGCCCGGATTATTAAGGTATCCGGCGAAGGTCTCCTTGCGCGCGGGGATATATGAGACGGCGGTCTTGTCGCCCTTCAGAAGAGCGAACATTTCCTTGTAGCTCAGCATGAAGATATCTTCGCCAAGACCGTTTAATTCGCCTGCCTTAAGGCAGTATTCCCTGAATACGCAGAAGATCCTTACGCCCTTGCTTCTTATGTCCTCGCGAAAAACATTCGCATGGATGAATTTGCCGATCTCCTTATCGATCCACTTGCGTTTGGAAGGATACTTCTGCTTGAACTCCGCGAGAGCCTCTTCGTAGGAAGCCTTCTGGTGTTCCTGCATCGCGCGAAGATCAGCTGAAGAAGCGGCGCGGTCCTTGAGCAGAGTATCAATGAATGAAGGTTCTTCATAGGGGCGCGGCGCCATGAGTTCCATCTCGTCAGCGGACCTGTGGCCGCATTCGCGGATGTAATCTTCACGCGACATCTTGCCTGAGGCAACGTCTTCCAAGAGCAGGGTGGGCTTCATGCACTCGATAATGCCAAGAGAACCCGTGCAGAGGCGGTTTGCCATGTCTTCGCCGGCGATCTCCGAGATCTTTTTGCGCAGGCTGAAAAGAGGCACCAGTGACGTTCCGCTCTCGGCCAGGATCGAAGCAAGGCCGTCATTTAACTTAGGCTGGAGAACCTCATCCCACAATGCCATGAGCTCAGCGTTCGAACCGATAGTCTTTATCCGCCCGATGAGCTCCTCGGAAATGATATGAAGATTTGCCACCATCTCGTGCTTCTGCTTTTTCGTAAGCTTCGACTTTTCCTTAGGGAAGAAGAGGTGAAAAAGATTCTTCCTGAAAGCCTTTTTGTCAAAGGGCGATATGGGGATCTCACAGCCTTCGGGAATGCCGCCGACCAGGTCTTTTACGGTCTCGTAGGCCTTCTCGCGGCTCCTTCCGAAGCTCACCATCAGAGAGCACATGACCGATACGTTCATGTACGCCTGGCCGCAGACGTTTTCGAGCCAGTCAGGGAGCCCCAGGAATTCGTTGATCTTCTCCAGAACGCTGAAGGTCATGGGGCTTACGGGATTCATGAAGATCTCGCCGACGTTGGTCTTGGTCAGGAGCTTTGAGCCTGATCTGGTGCCGTTTACGTCGTAGTTCTTAATATCGAGCCTTGTCAGCGTAGTGATCGGACGGGCCTGCAGAATGTAGACTTTAGAGCCTTTTACGGCCCATTCGATGTCCATCGGAACGCCGTAAAAAAAGCGTATCGCGAGGCAGTATCTGCGCAGCGTTTTTGAGTAGCGGGCAAGCTCGGGATTGCCTTCGTAGGAATACTCCAGCGCGCCGATTTTAAATACTTCGGCGTTCTCCGCGCCGGACACGAGTTTCTCGCCTTCGCCGCGGACGTAGTTGCCGATCAGGTAATCGTCTTTTCCGGTCAGGGCATCGGAGGTGAATATGACGCCCGCATAGTCAGCCTTAATGAACTCCTGGATCACGACGCCGATGCCTTCACTTGAGATATCGTTCTGCGCCTTATAGTTCTCGACGCGCGCATTTTTGGCAGATGCGGCGACTTGATTAACAGCGTCCCTGATTCCGGGGACCATCAGATCGGTCAATGTCTCATACTGTCCTGCAAATGAATTGCCCGCGTCGTCTTCGCCGATTGCGGAAGACCTGACTGCATAAGTCTTAAGGCGGTCCAGCTTTGCGATTACCGCATTAAGCTCTGCGTTTGCTTCTTCTGTTATTTTCCCGTCGCGAAAAGCATCCGCGGTGATTACGTATCCGGAAGGTATGTTCATCTTCAGGTTCTGCATCATCAAAGACAGTGACGATGCTTTGCCGCCGCACTTTTCGAGCTCTGAAGAAGGTATGGTTCTTAGTTCAAAGATGTATTTCATATCACGCAAGCAGGAGGTCGATCCTCATATCGATATATTTCATAAGTTCTTTGTCATTATCCAGATCGATTCCGAAGTCGCGTTTGAGGTTGTCCTTGCGGCAGATCATGAGCTGCATCATGGAAGACAGTTCGTATGCGATCAGGCGGCACTCGCGGTCGGTCTTCCTGCCCGCATAGTGCTTCTTAACGTAAGGGAAGCTGAAGGATTCTTTTGACAGGTCGCGCTCGAAAAGCACGAACGGCGAGATCGCCTTTGTGAACTTGGGGTTTTCCACAAGGCACTTTGCGACGGTGAAATGGAGCTTTTTCAAAAGGTCCTTGGGCGCTATGTCCGACGCGATCAGTTCGGCGATGGGCTCCTCCTTCAGGAAATCCAGATACTGTTTCTGGAAGGTCTGATAAATAAGGTTCTCGCGTGAACCGAAGCAGTAGTTGATCATGGAGGGCTTAACGCCGGCGCGCTCTGCGATCTGCCTTGATGTCACGTTGAGCGGGTCGTCAGCTTCTTCCATCAGCTCGAAAGTAGCGTCGATCAGTTTATCCTTTGTAATGCCCAGTTTTACGTCCTTTTGCATGTTCTGACCTCGATTATTGTACGCGTTCAATAATGATATTACCACGCTTCATTTTTCTGTGCAACATTTCGCTCCCTCTATTTGTATATAAGGGCAAAGGAACAATTTTGAAGAAACCAAAAGGAGACCGGCACATGAAAACACCTATGGCTTTGTGGAAGAAGATCTACATTTTTCTGGCAGTTACGATAATCCTCGCACTCAATATCTTTGTCTTAATCTATGCAGTGCGGTCCGAAATGCCTTCATATCAAAGAAGGAACGACCCTCACTATGTTGAGGCCGTAGATGTCGAGATCAACTGCGTCATGGGCTTTGAAGAGAACAAGGCGGATGAGATAAAGCTGGCTCTTCCGGCAGGTCTTGCCGAATACGCAGTCGCCATGGCCATCCCGGATGTGATCCTCATCGGCCTTGCAGCAAGCATCTATAAGACCAAGTCCTACAGGGACGCCGGCGAAGATGTCAAAGCCGGAAAGCATAAAGTCGCCGCTATCGTCTTCGGATGCGTAGCTCTGGTATTTATCCTCGCGGTCGGCGGAATATTCATGTTCGGCTATCTCCCGGCTGCCCGGGCTGCCACAGCTTCAATAAACTGCCACTAAATACACTTCGAGGGGGGAAGTGCCGTATATATATGCAGGGGCTGCCGCAACGTTTAAGTTCCGGCGGCCCTTGTGTTTGTCCCTAAATCAGAAGAACCTCAATGATATAATTACGGTAACTTTTGAATGGAGGTCTGACCATGGGATTATTTGACATGTTTAAGGGAAACTCCGCCGATAAAGAACTTCGCGCCAACGGTATCGATCCTGATGACAGCTTTGTTCTTGATTTCGGAGGCAAGGAACCGCTTAAGTTTACTGACGCAGCATATAAGTGCGACGTGTTCTTTACATATACCGGCGAGTCCAAGCTCAGGATCGAGGATACGGGCAAGTTGAACGGCCTGACTTCCAAAGAAAAGATCGCAGGATTCCTGGAGAATATAGTTGCCGATGTTACGGCATCGCTTTCCGGACAGCGTTCTTTCGACAACCTGAATAATGCCAGAACCTCCGAATTTGAAAAGAAGATCAAGGAGTCTCTGGAATCGCGGGGCATCAACAGGATATCCCTCAAAGTAAATGAATTTGAGCTGACGCCCGAGAGCGAAGCCTTCATCGAATCATTGAACGGAAAGGCTTACGAAGATCCGAACCAGCCGGTACCTGCCGACGGTTACAATTGGGATTTTGAATCTTCAGTCGTAATGTTTACCGATAGCACAACGGGCACAACCGTTCCCGTAAGAGGCCACGGCAGATTCTACGGCAAGATCGTTGATAAGAAGCTTTTCGGCATGGAGCCGACGATCGGAAACTTAAAGTCTCAGATCGACAGGATCTATGTTGAAGAGCTCACGAAGCTTACAGGCAATCCTTTGAACGACCAGAAGTCCTGGGCCGGCATTATTTTCGGAGCTCTCACAAGGAGGTTCGGCGAGACCGGCATCGAAGGCGGCATGTTCATTGGTGAGATCACACTTGAACAGGAGGGCTGATAATGGTCAGACACGTAATAGTTTGGACTCTTAAGGACGAATTTTCAGAAGCTGAGAAAGCTGATATCAAGGCCGGCATCAAGGCAGGTCTGGAAGGACTTTCCGGTAAGATCCCCGGCCTCATCGAGATCAAGGTAAACACTGAAAGATTAGCAAGTTCTTCAGGAGATTCGATGCTCGATTCACTTTTCGAGAGCGAGGAAGCCTTGAAAGGATATTCATCAAATCCTCTCCACGTTGAGGTCGCTAATACTAAGGTAAGACCATTCGTTAAGGTCAGGAGCAGTTTCGATTATTTGGTATAATTATTTCAAATTCCAGGAAAGGAAACAGGGTTATGGAAGGATTAGAAAAAGTTCTCGAATTTTTGGACAAGACACAGACTTATTATCTGGCAACAGTTGAGGGCGATCAGCCGAGAGTAAGACCTTTTGGCACGGCTCTCATTTACGACGGCAAGCTCTACATCCAGACAGGCAAGGTTAAGCCCGTTTCAAAGCAGCTCGCAGCTAATCCGAAGGCAGAGATCTGCGCATTCGATTTCCAGACAGGCGTATGGCTCCGTGTAGCAGGCGAACTCATCAACGATGACAACCGTGATGTTAAGGTCGCTATGTTAGAGAAGCTCCCGCAGCTTAAGTCCATGTACGATCCGGATGACGACAACACACAGGTCCTCTACTTTAAGAATGCAGAAGCTACATTCAGCTCTTTTGCAGGCCCTCAGGAAACGATCAAGTTCTAAGATCTTATGATTCAAGATATATTTCCGCACAAGCTGGATAATCATTTTTATCCAGCCAGAAAGCCTGACGCCAACAGTTATGTAATGGCCTTCAGGCATCAGGACATTTTGGTTAAGGGCGAGGAATTCCCGCGTGTAAGCAGTTTTTCTGACGATTGCCGCGAAAAGCTTATCTATCTTTTCGCAGTCGACGAAGATTACTATTTCTTCCTTGACGCCCGTGATGAGACAATGGCGCTTCCCGATGGCTATGAATTCGTTAATGTCAGGTCTTTCAGGCGTTCAGGGATAGCAGAGAAGAAGAACGTGTTCCTCGCATTTACCGCTCTGCAGCTTGCAAACTGGTACAGGGGAAATAAGTACTGCGGTATCTGCGGTAAGGAAACGCACATAGACGATAGGGAGCGCGCGCTGCGCTGCGAATGCGGCAATGTGATCTACCCGCGCATCGTGCCTGCCGTTATCGTCGGCATCACGAATGGTGACAAGATACTTGTGACAAAGTACAAGACGGGGTTTGCGCATTTCGCGCTCGTCGCAGGATTTACCGAGATCGGCGAGACATTAGAAGAGACTGTCGCGCGTGAAGCGATGGAGGAGACCGGTCTTAAGGTCAGGAACATCCGCTACTACAAGTCGCAGCCGTGGGGCATCGTCGACGATATCCTGGTGGGTTTCTATTGCGACGTTGACGGTGACGATACGATCAATATGGACGAGGGCGAGCTCAAGGTCGCCGAGTGGCGGACCAGAGAAGATATCGAGCTCCAGCCCGACGACTACAGCCTTACGAACGAGATGATGAAGATGTTCAAAGAGGGCAGAGCCTGAACAAGGACGTTGTTGCTATTCAACATATAAATATCGAATAACGATAAAAATCTATTGAAATTCGCGGTGTGCCGTGTTACTATACTGCCATAAGGCAATATAGCATCACGGAGGTACCGGGTATGACGCGGCCAATTTATGACAACGAACAGTTAGCCACAGCAGGCGCCGGAATGACGCCTGAGCGCGCAAAGGCACACTGCATAATCTCACTTGTTTTAAGATACGGCGTACCGGCCTTGTTCTGGATCTTGTTATATATCGGAATTTACGCTCGTCTTTATGGATCTATATTTAACAGCATGGTAATCATGTTGCTGATGCATTTAATGGTGTTTGCTCCCTATTTTGCGTCATGGGGTTTGATGATCGGTGTCAGGCTGCATAAGAAGGATTGTCTCTTCGGCAAGGTCCTGATGGTCCTTTATATCCTCGATGCGGCTGTTGTGCTCCTGTACGGTTACATATCGTTAGCAGCCTTTATTAACGCTATGCACTAGGCTCTTACGGGGTGTTATATGGCTTACGTTAAACTCATAATGCCAAGGATGCATAAAAGACCCGTCGACACGGATCTTAAGCTTCACATGTCGCCTCCTTTAGGACTTCTTACGATCGCCAACATTATCCGTGACAGGCATGAGATCAGGATCGAGAACGAGAACATCAGAGATATCGATCTTACGGATTCTCCTGATATAGTAGGTATCTCCATAACGGTAGATGCTCTTCCGAGAGCCATAGAGATCTCGAAAGCATACCGTGCAAAAGGCATCCCTGTCGTAGCCGGCGGGATACACATCACAACGGCGCTCAATACGATAGAGGACGGGCTTTTCGACGTTTTGTGCGTGGGCGCGGCAGAAGGCACCTGGCCTCAGATCATGGAGGATCTTGAGAATGGCTGTCTTAAGAAGATCTACCGCTGCAGGAAGCTTACCACCGGTGACATCGTAAGTCCTGCCTATGACCTGGTCGATCACAGGGATTACCTTTACTGCAACATAATCCACACGAGCAGAGGATGTCCTTTCAGGTGCGATTTCTGCTACAACAGCGGCAATGACCAGCAGTTCATCAACCGTGATATCGATGTGGTCTTGGACGAGATAAGGATGCTAAATAAGAAGCACATCATGATAATAGATGACAACTTCTGCGGTAATCCTAAGTGGACACGCGAATTCCTTACAAGGCTCAAGGACCTTCATATCAGGTGGAATGCTGCGGTATCGATCAATGCCGCATACGATGAAGAGCTTTTAGATCTCATGAAGGAGAGCGGCTGCCAGGGCCTGTTCATAGGCTTTGAGAGCATCAACCAGAATGCCGTATCCAATGTTCATAAAGTCCAGAATCACACGGACACTTATGAGCGCGCGATCAGGAATATCCATGACAGGGGCATCATGATCAACGCAAGTTTTGTTTTCGGGCTCGACGGAGATACGAAAGACACCTTCAAGGACACACTTGACTGGATCGTAAAGAATAAGATCGAGACCGTTACCTCACACATCTTAACGCCTTATCCCGGCACAAAACTCTATGACAGGATGAAGGAAGAGGGCAGGATATTAACAGACGATCTGTCCCTTTTCAACACGGCGAACGTAGTCTACAAGCCTTCGGACATATCTCCGGAAGACCTCTATAAAGGCTATCTCGGGATGTATAAAAAGATCTATTCGTTCAGGAACATAATCAGGCGCATTCCGGAGAAGAAGGATCAGCGCGCTGCATATCTGATGTTCAATCTTTTCTACAGGAAATTCGGCAAGCTGACTGATGCGCTCTGCAAGCTCATTACCTATGAACGTATCGGTCTCTGGGGCGAGACGATGTCGAAATATATGAAGTGATCAGCCCCGGATCTTTCCTATTACAGAGCAGATCACAAATGCAGCGATGTCCGTAATTACGATCGTTGATCCGACGGGCGTATTGAAGAGGATCGAGAGAATGATACCCGTAAATGCGCAGAAGACGGAAAGTATTGCAGAGAAGACCGTAACCGACTTAAAGCTCTTGAAGATCCTCATCGCGGAGAGCGCGGGGAAGATAACGAGCGCGGATACGAGCAGGGATCCTACGAGGTTCATTGCAAGAACGATGATGACCGCGATAACCGTTGCGATCACAAAGTTAAGAAGTCTGGTCTTCGTGCCGACGGCCTTTGCAAAGCTCTCATCGAATGTGACCGCGAAAAACCTGTTATACAAAAGCACAAAAGCTATTACCACAACGATCGACAGAACGATACAGAGGACGACCTCGGTCTTAGTCAGCGTGAGTATCTTCATAGATCCGAAGAGTGAAGAGCATACATCGCCTGCGACATTCGATGATGTCGGGAAGATATTCATCAGGAGATAACCGAATGCAAGGGCGCCGACGGAGATCATGGCTATTGCCGCATCGCCCTTTATCTTTGCGTTCTGGCCTGACCACAGGAGCAAGATCGCACAAAGGATCGTGATGGGGAGCGTGAGGACCATCTGGTCAGCAAGGCCCACAACGGCTGCGATCGCCATCGCGCCGAATGCGACGTGTGACAAGCCGTCTCCGATATATGAGAATCTCTTGAGTACAAGGATGACGCCGAGAAGCGATGAGCACAGCGCGATCAGAACGCCGACGATCAGGGCGTATCTTACGAAGGGATAAGCGAGGGATTCGATCAGGATATCAAACATGGTGATGATGGTGCCCTCCTTCCCCGAGATACTTGCTTCCGGCAGGCGACTTCTTATAGTCCTCTACAGTTCCGAAGAAGAATTCATTGCCGATATGAAGAACGTGCTTGGCATATTTGACCGAGCAAGCGATGTCATGTGAGATCATGATGACCGTGATGCCTTCGTCGTTGAGCTTCTCTATGAGGGAATACATCTCGCTCGTAACGAGGGGATCGAGGCCTGCTACAGGCTCGTCAAGAAGGAGCATTTTCTCTGTGGCGCAAAGGGCTCTTGCGAGAAGGACTCTCTGCTGCTGGCCGCCGGAAAGTTCCCTGTAGCAACGCTTGGCGAGGTCAGTGATCCCTAAGCGCTCCATGTTCTTGCGGGCTCTTTCTTTCGCAGCCTTTGAATAGAAAAGGTGGAAGCCCAGGCTGTTCTGGCAGCCGGAGAGAACGACCTCATATACTGAAGCAGGAAAATCCTTCTGGACTATCGTCTGCTGCGGGAGATAACCGATCGAAGATGCGGTCAGATCGTCATGGTATTCGATAGTGCCGCCAAGGGGCTTTTGGAGGCGGAGAAGCGTTCTCATGAGCGTGGATTTGCCCGCGCCGTTCTCGCCGACGATGCAAAGATAATCGCCCGCTTCGACGCTGAAGCTCAAGTCCTCAGCGAGGGTGATATTCTCGTATCCGAGTTTTAAGTTTTTGCAGATCAGCTGCTCCATTAATGCCTCTTCTTATTAATAGGGTACGGAAAAGTATTATAGGAGCGCGTGCGGGGAGTGTCAATATGAAATTGATTATCAGTTTCAACAAATGAATTCCGCCGGAAGGCCTTTTGCGGGCATTTTCTGAAGCGCCACTATAATACATGCCGCTTTTTAGGGGGCAACAATTATATAAAAAAGCCGTTTTATATAATTGTCGGCATGTTTTTACCCCCATGTATTACAGTCGGGGTCTGTCCAACGCCATTCCCAAAACGATACACTAACGATACACTGAACCTGTAACATACTCTTGACGGAGGAGATTCATGTACAGCGTTCTGCTTGTGGAAGATGATGCACAGATAAGGGAGGTCATCGGCGATTATTTCGGAAGGCGCGACAAGATCGCGCTCGATTTTGCCGAGGATGGAAACACCGGACTTAGCAAGATCCTCAATAACAAGTACGATCTCATCGTTCTGGACATCATGATGCCCGGCCTTGACGGCTTTGAGCTCTGCAAGATCATAAGGAAGAGGTCGGATGTGCCGGTCGTTTTCCTGACCGGAAAAGTCAGGGAGGAAGACGTCCTTTACGGCTACGAACTCGGCGCGGACGATTACATCGTGAAGCCTTTTTCGATCGCGATATTGTACAGCAAGCTCATGGCGCTCCTGGAGAGAACAGGCTCTGAACCCGCGAAACGCAAGCTTCTGGAGAGCGGCGAGATCACGATCGATACTGTGAAGTTAGAAGTGAAGGTATCAGGTGAAGTGATCGATCTGCCGCCCAAGGAGTACCAGATCCTGAAGTACATGTTAGAGCATCCCGGCGTGGCCATCACGAGAAAGCTTCTTTTGGCAGTTGCCTGGGGCGACGACATGTACATCACTGAGCGTGTTATCGATAACCGCGTGAAGAATCTCCGTAAAAAACTTCGAAAAGAAGGCGACCGTATCAAGACGCTTATCGGTGTCGGATACAGGTTCGATTAAGGAGCGTCCCAAAAAGAAGGACGGCCGCAGACGGGGAGGAGTTACACCATGAAAAGGAAAAACTATTTCCATTTTGCCATCAGCAGAGTGATCGCAGGGCTTATCATCGGAGCCGTGATATTCGGCGTGACGACAGCATCGCTTTCAAGCCTTTTCTCAACCATGATAGACAATGGTTACACTGAACGCGCAGAGGTGTATAAAAAGCTCATTGATAGTTACGACAACGGCAAATACGATGAGACCTTTTTAGAGATCATTACGAACATTTACCGTGCGGATTATCTTAAGTTCGCGAAGATCGATGAAGACGGAAACATTGAGACTATTTACGAGACAAGATATGACGTCGTTCCCGTAGAGGATAATCTTCATCTCTGGTTAAACGTAACGAACGATGAGGCCTTGCTCGCACAGGGCCAGAAGACCCTGCGCATGAATGACAGCGACTGGGTTATCAAGTATGTGAAGTCTGATGAAGCCTGGGAGTTAACAGGGATCATGGCTACGGATTATACCAACTGCTGGGATCTGTGCGCTTTGACTGACGGTTACTATGCAAACAGGTTGTTTTGCATAGCTACGGAATTCAGCGGATATCTGACATATGGCCAGCCCGTGATCCATTCTCACTATGTTGACGGTGACACACTTCATATCGGCAAGGTATCCCAGGTCAATTACGAACCTTATTTTTCAAAGCCTTTCGGAAAGAAATGGGATTTTACGGATCAGTCAAAAGCGGATCTTTATACTACGGTAGATGCAGAAGGTTTTGCCAACGATCTGTATTTATACGAGAGGGGAAAGCGTCCTGATGCTTACTTAAACGATCTCGAAAAGATCTTCCTTGCAAAGAATCTAAACGATCTTACGAGCGAGTTCGACAGCAGATTCGGAGACGATTACGACTGGGACCGTGATCTTGCTTATACCTCTTATTACGCATACGGCGGAGCGGACAACTCACATCCGGGTGAGTATAGCTATACGATAACCACTAAGGATAATACAAAAGGCAAGATCAACGTCTATATGATCAACGGTCAGCAGTACCTGGTTGAATTCGTCATGAAGACTGCACCGTTTGAGGCGTTCTACCAGCCCTTCCTGATCACTTTTGCGATCATTCTCTTTGTCCTCTGCGCCGGTATCGCCCTCATTACGGCGATAAGGCCTTACAGCCAGTACAAGAAGGCTTACGAGAACAACATCTTCAAGAATAATCTCATCGATTCTCTTGCGCATAACATGAAGACACCTTTGCAGATCTTAGGCGGCTATGCCGAGAACCTCAAAGATGTTGAAGCGGGTGATGAGAAGGACCGCTACGCCGATCAGATCCTTGAGAAGACAACTGAGATGAACAAAGACATTGAAGCGATCCTCAAGACTGCCGAGAAGTCTGACAGAAAGTTTGCAAAGGCTTCCGTAAAGGCATGCATCGAAGACGTTGCGGCAAAGCTCGGTGTTGACATCAATATCAAGGGCGACACTGAGATAAAGATGGATAAGGATTACTTCAAGACCGCAGTGAGTTGCCTGATGGACAACGCGAATAAGTATAAGCAGGCTGATTCGAAGATCGATGTGGACATATCCGGCAAGGTGTTCACGATAAGGAACAAGACTGATAGCGTAAAGTTCACTCCCGGCACAGGTCTTGCGATCGCCGGAAGGATTTTGGAGCAGCACAAGCTCTACCTTGAGACGACGCTGAAGGATGGTGTTTTCGAGGCCAGGGTAACGAAGAAGCCCTCCAAGAAATAAATAATTCCATTCCCCCGCAGGCAAGTTGGCCTGTCCGTGTGATACAATATCGGACAGTCAAACCACGCGGGGGAATTGTTATGAAGAAAACAGGACTTTTGATCGTCTCCATAATCGCATTGATCTTGGTCGGTTTTGCAGCTTTCGCATTGAAAGATCTGATGTTCGGAGACGTAAAGGGAAGATATGAAGATGTAGTCGATAACTATTCAGACTACAAAGAGCAGTGGATCTCTTACGAAGTAGTCGCTTGCCTCGGAAATTACGCCGAAGGCACCGAATCCTATTCATTCATCCCGACAGGCCACGAGTACTACTACATCATCTGGATGGAAGACGGCTCAGTCATGCCGATGTGCGTTTCCAAGAAAGCTGACAAGGAGTACTTAGACCAGCTTACAGACGCAACTTACGATTATCTTGACGGCGTTACGGATACGATCTCGATCCCGCCCAGGGAATTCACCGGCACCGTAAAGAGCCAGAAAGCAGAGGCCGATAAATACTACAGAGAAGGCCTTAATTACCTTAAGATCAGCGCCGGCAGCGGCTGGGTCGTAAGAGATGTCCTTTTAGACTGCACCAGCACCAGAACCGGCACGATCCTTCTTGTTTGTGGCGTCACGCTGATCCCGATCCTGGGCTTCGTCGCTTATTTCGTCAACCTGGGCAAGGGTAAGAAGAAGCTGTCACCCGAGCAGGAATATCTGCCCAAGTAAGCTTTTTATTTCGAGAAGATTCAAAGATAATCGCCTGCCTGAACTGCGGTTTAGGCAGGTTTTTTGCTTCTTTGATAGCTCAAAAGGGATGATTTACCTACCTATGAACCATTTTTGCATTCCAAGTAGGTATTATGAGCTCTTCAAAAGTGTTCTGATAAGGCAGATATACCTACTCAGGATGCGTTTTTGCTTTCTATGTAGGTTTTTTCTTGTTTTCATGATGCCTCGAAAGAGTTTATTTACCTACTTGAAATCGTTTTTTGGCGTTCAGGTAGGTATATGCAGTATTTAAAATAGCAAAAAGCCCACCCAAGCCCTATAAACGGGCCGCCAAGTGGGCTTTACTGTCTTTCACGAGCAAAAAATGGTTATGTGGCCTGATTGCCGGCTTCGTTTACCCTGAATTCGAAGAATGTGTTGACGATCGGAACGATGAGGCGCGCGTTGGGCTCGTTAAGGGAGATCCTGCAGACGGGCTTTTTCTCGTCCCTGATGTAGATCTCGGCGAAGCTTGCAGCATAGGAGTTGTTGTTGATGGCGCGGTCGAAATTGCTCCTGTCGATGACATAGGTCTTTTTCTTGTTCTTTACATAAGTGATCTTGTCCTTGGTGATCTCGAGGCCGCAGATGTTGGCTGTGGCGCCGTTTGCAATCCTGTCGATAAGGCGCTCGCCGACCTTTCTTACCACGATGCCGTAGAAATGGGGAGATACGGTCTCGTACTCCTTCTTGATACGCTTGTGAATGCCGATCCCGTATAAGGAAAGGCCGTAACGGTGGAACTTGTGCTTTACGCCGTCGTAGGTCGTGAAGTCGAAATTATATGTGAATGAATTGCCGAAGACGATGTAATACATGAACGAATTGTTCATCGCAGATGACTGGATGACCGCGATATCGTCGTATTTGATGACATCGCCGTTGATGTCGACGAACGTGTCGTAGAATGTGATGTTCTTTCTGTCCTTGTCGTAAGGAACCACGATCCTGTTGGTGTCAGTTTGAGCCTGATTTTCCATTTTGACCCTCCCAAAAAAAGTTAGCACGCCAAAGAGTCTACATTTTTTGCCAAGCCATATCAATAACACCGAAGATTACACTTTGATAATAAACTGTTCACGCCGGAAGGTTGATTTTAAAGGCCCTTGCGAATATTCTTGTCTATGTAGTTTTGAAGATAACCGATTGGAGGAATAAGCAATGGGAAGTTTGAAGGATGATTGGAAAGAGACCGGCAAGGACTTAGGCGGCGCGTTCAAGCAGCTCGGAAAATCCATCGTTAAGTCCGGAGCAACCGTAGTAAATAAGGCCAACGACTGGGCAGAGAGAGACGATGCCAAGGAAGCTGCAAGGAAAGAGGCTGAAGTTGAGAAGGCCAGGGAAGAGAAGGCTGCAAAGACGGTCATCTGCTCCAAGTGCGGCGCTGAGATCACAGATCCGGAGGCTGTTTTCTGCCTCAAGTGCGGCGAGAAGCTCGAGAAATAAGCCTTTTTTAAAGATCAGGCAATCAGGCAGGGTGCCGGGCAGGCATCCTGCTTTTATTTTGTCAAAAGTTAGCCTTGATTAACCCGTTTTCCGGCATAGCGAAAATCATTTGGCAAAAAAGCCCCCTTTTATATGGAAATCTTCTGTTAATATAGGACACTTTCCTCTATTTTGCGGTTGAGTTTTGACAAAAAGATTGTAATATAAGAGCGTCAAGACAAAATTCGTTAGGAGGATATATATATGTCTTTAGTAACAACGACTGAGATGTTCAAGAAGGCTTATGACGGCGGTTATGCTGTTGGTGCTTTCAACGTAAACAACATGGAAATCGTTCAGGGAATCACAGAAGCAGCAGGCGAGCTCAAGAGCCCTGTCATCCTTCAGGTTTCCAAGGGCGCAAGAGCTTACGCTAACCACACATATCTCGTAAAGCTCGTTGAGGCAGCTGTCATCGAGAATCCTGAGATCCCGATCGCTCTTCACCTTGACCACGGTGATACATTCGAGCTTTGTAAGTCATGCATCGACGGCGGCTTCACATCCGTAATGATCGACGCTTCTTCCAAGTCTTTCGAGGACAACATCGCTCTCACAAAGCAGGTTGTTGAGTACGCTCACGACCACGGCGTAGTTGTTGAGGCTGAGCTTGGTACATTAGCTGGTATCGAGGACGAAGTAGTCGTAGAGGCTGGCCACGAGAGCTACACAAGACCTGAAGAGGTTGAGGAATTCGTTTCCAGAACAGGATGCGACTCCCTCGCAATCGCTATCGGTACATCCCACGGCGCTTACAAGTTCACAGCAGCTCAGTGCACAAGAAATGAAGAGGGCATCCTTGTACCTCCTCCGCTCCGCTTCGACGTTCTCGAAGAGTGCATCAAGAGACTCCCCGGCTTCCCTATCGTTCTCCACGGTTCTTCTTCCGTACCTCAGGAGTTCGTTAAGATGGTTAACCAGTACGGCGGAAATATGCCTGATGCAGTTGGTATCCCTGAAGAGCAGCTCCGTAAGGCAGCTACACTCGCTGTATGCAAGATCAACATCGACTCCGATATCCGTCTTGCTATGACAGGTAACATCCGTAAGTACTTCGCTGAGCACCCTGATCACTTCGATCCCCGTCAGTACCTTAAGCCCGCTCGTCAGGCTGTTAAGGACATGGTTGCTCACAAGATTAAGTACGTTCTCGGTTCAGACGGTAAGGCTTGATCTTAAGACCTTTAACTTAAAATCAATGAAGGCTGTCTCCTTTGCGGGGCAGCCTTTTTTGTGTGCCCGAAAACACTATTTGCCACAATTTCTCCTGTTAAAATGTATTTGAGATATAATAATCTCTGTTTGGAGGATGCAAAGATGCATAAGAGATTCATATCAATAGTTCTGGTACTGGCTAATGTATTAACATTGGCTTCCTGTCAGGTATACGACAAGCCGGACGAGACGGACGCCTCCAAAGAGACCAAGACCTCAGCTGTAAAAGAAGAAGTTTTCGACACCATAGAAAAGATCGGAAATGCCCTCGCCGAGTGCAATCTGGAGAAATTCACGGAGAACTGCGTTGCCTCATCCCGTGAGATGGAACGCAAGATGCCGGTTGTTACAGAGGAAGACGACGATTACAAGACGCCGAGGATCACCGACGAGTGGCGCCTCATGAACCTGATCGCCTCATCTATCACCTATGAGATCGACGAAGGAAGCTTTAAGGGCGGCTTCTGGGGAAGCAAGTGCAGTGTTGACGTCACGTTCTCCTATAAGGATTACAGAAGGGTCAAGATGTCGAAAAACGAATTCCTGGGTCCTGCCGAGTTCAACACGCTTCTTCGTGATACCGCTGAGACCGTAGATGAGACATACACTTTACAGTTCGTTAAGGGGGAATCGGGCAGGCACTATGTCCTCTCGAACCCTGATGACCTTGTTTCCGTTTACAATTACGACGTCAGCGACGTCAAGTTCTTCAAGCAGTTCGACATGGTAAAGAGATGCTATCTCGAAGGCGAGGGCTATGACAAGAAGACCGATACTTACAAAGACACCAACTCATTTACGATCGTTTTTGAGCTTGATAACCGCGCAGAAAACTACACATGGTCATATATTTACGCGGTAGTTCTTGAGAACGGATCCGACTGGACATATCTTTATACATCAAAGACCATAATCGATAAGAATCCGACAGAGATAAGGATCACTTATACGCAGGATGAGAAGTTCGAGGACGGTTTTTATGCTTTCTTCATATACGATCAGACCAATAAGCAGCTTGTAGGTCAGGAATTCCACGTTAAGAACACTCCGCAGGATACGGTTCCGGGCGATGCTTCCGATGCATCAGATGCTTCCGCGGAGACTACTGCTGAGACGACTTAATCCTCGGATTCGGAGAGCGCCGGAACAGGCAGGGAATCTTCTCCTGCCCATCTTTTCTCGATCTTTCTGAAGATAATGCGGGCGATCACCAAGCCGGACAGACCTGCGAGCATCCAGGCAAACGGGTCAGATGCGACTGCGATGTAATAGTTATGCACCTGTATGGAATAAAAGGAAGTGAGTATTCTCGCGCCGAGCTCGACGAAGCCTAAGATCATTGCAAGCTGCGCATATCCTACGGACTGGATCGTATGCCTGTAGATGAAGATCATGGCAAGGAAGAAATAGCATACCGCGCACTCTATTATGTAAGGCATTGCCCACGGTATATAAAGCGAGATGTCGACCTCCGAATCGAAGAAGATCCATAGGACCTTGGGGACTGCCAGGATCGCGATAACGGCAGCAAATACCGAGTATATGATATAGAGCTTCAGCGCGCTGCTTACGCCCTGTCTGATCCTCTTCATGTTCTTGGCGCCGTAATTCTGACCTGCGTAGGCCGCCATCGTCTGGCCGACGGAGAACATGCCCATCGTGATGATTCCCTGGAACTTGCTTGCAGCGGTGATAGCGCCTACTGCGATGTAATCGAAAGTATTGAACGCGCTCTGCATGATGACCGTTCCGGACGCGGTAATGCTGTACTGGATTGCCATCGGAATGCCGTATCTGAGCTGCTCCTTGATGATCGAGGGATTCAGTTTCCAGTCTTCTTTGGAAGGTCTTAATGTCGGCATTTTCGCATATATGAAAATGATGCAGGGGATCACGGCAAGGCCCTGTGCGATTACGGTCGCAAGTGCCGCGCCGAATGTTCCCATCTTAAATCCGACGATGAACCAGAGGTCCAAGCCTACGTTTGTTGCTGCTGAGCAGATAAGGAAGATCAGGGGCATCAGGCTGTTTCCGACCGCCCTCATCAGTGAAGCGCAGTAGTTATATAAGATTACGCAGACGATGCCTGCGCAGATCGTCGAGATATATGTGAGCGCGTAATCGAAGATCTCTTCGGGTGTGTTCATGAGAACGAGAAGAGGGCGCATGAAGACAAGGCCTGTTATGGTTATGAGGGCCGCGATGATCACTGACAGATAAAAGCCGTTTGTGACGGAAGCCTTTACGCCCTTGGAATCGCCGGCGCCGTATCTCTGGCTCGTAACGATCGAGAAGCCCGATACCATTCCGTTTGAAGTACCGAACATGAGGAACATGATGGTGCCGGTGGATCCGACGGCAGCAAGAGCAAGCTCGTCGACATTCCTGCCGACGATTATCGTATCCACGATGTTATAGAGCTGCTGGGCGATGTTACCGAGCAGGAGCATCAGCGTGAACTTGAATATGATCGACATCGGATTGCCCTTTGTCATGTCCAGATCTGTTCTTCTTGCCATATGGATCCTTATTAATCAAAGTCTCAACATTATAGGTCTGGGATTTTTCATTTCATATCAGATAGCTTGCATATTTATAACTTTATCAAGGGCAAAAACCTTCAATTCACGGCTTGTTTACATACATTGCGAGCAAGAGCAAGAAATGAATAATAAAAGTGGGTAAAATACAATCATGCGGCTTTGAAATGCTGTATATTCAGTGCACAGGCGTTTTTTAGGTGCCTTAAAAATATCAGGATCAACAGGAGGATTAGTCAATGAATGATATAACCCTTAACTGGAATGAATATACCGAATCAGCAATCAAGACGGCTGCCGAAGGCATCGTTATGCTCGAGAATAAGGACAGCGTTCTTCCTCTGAAGACGGGCGCGCACGTTGCTCTCTTCGGAAGGATGCAGACCCATTACTACAAGTCCGGAACAGGTTCCGGCGGCATGGTAAACGTTCACCACGTAACGGACATCAGGGAAGGTCTCAATGACTGCGGCAGCATCACTCTTGATGCTGAGCTCATGGACATATACGACAAATGGGATCTTGAGAATCCCATCGACGCAGGACTCGGCTGGGGCAAGGAGGCATGGTCTCAGGCCGAGATGCCTGTGTCCCTTGATCTCGCAGAAAAGCTCGCTTCCAGAAACGATTATGCCGTTATCATTATCGCGAGAACTGCAGGCGAGGACAGGGACAATTCCGCAGAGAAGGGCGCATTCTTCTTAAGCGACAGCGAGGAAGAGATGCTCAGAAATGTCACCAAGGCATTCGACAAGACGATAGTCCTTCTTAATGTCGGCAACATCATCGACATGTCATTCGTTGATAAGTACGGCATCAAGAGCGTTCTTTATGTTTGGCAGGCCGGCATGATCGGCGGCATCAGCGTCGCAAGAGTCCTTACAGGCAAGGAGAACCCTTCAGGAGCGCTTCCCGATACGATCGCAAGAAAGCTCGAAGACTATCCTTCGGATGCCAATTTCCTTAAGGACATCAAGGAAGACATCTATCAGGAAGATATCTTCGTCGGCTACAGATACTTCTCCACATTCGACAGCAAGGACGTTCTCTATCCCTTCGGATTCGGTCTGTCCTACACGACGTTCGATCTTACGGACGCAGCATTTGAATATGACAACAACACCGTAACGGTAAGCGTTACAGTCAAAAATTCGGGTGACAAAGCAGGAAAGAAAGCCGTCATGCTCTATTGCAAAGCCCCTGACGGCAAGCTTTCCAAGCCCGCAAGGGTTTTGGCCGGCTTTACAAAGACCGGAAACATCCCTTCTGGCTGTGAAGAGCGCGTAACGATCACCGCTCCTTTAAGAAGATTCGCATCCTTTGATGACGACTGCAGAACGGGCTTTGGCACGACCGGCTTCGTTCTGGAGAAGGGAACTTATGAATTCTTCCTCGGAAGCGATTTCATGAGCGCTTCTCCGGTCGGTTCTTTCGAGCTTTCCGAAGGAAGACTCCTTGAAGCTCTCGAGAATGCCCTCCTTCCGCTTAAGCCCTATAAGCGCCTTACCGCAATCCCTAACGGTGACGGCACATATTCTAAGGGTGAAGAGGATACGCCGCTTAAGACTGTCGACCACCTTGCAACGAGAATGGAAAGGGTCGCTCCGGAGATCCCCCAGACAGGCGATAAGGGAATCAGGCTCGCTGACGTTAAGCACGGCAAGAATACGATGGACGAATTCGTAGCTCAGCTTACCGATGAGGATCTCTGCCTCATTATAAGAGGCGAGGGCATGGGAAGCCCCAAGGTTACTATCGGCACGGCCGCTGCGTTCGGAGGTGTCACCAAAGAGCTTAAAGCGCTTGGCGTTCCCACGCTCTGCTGCACTGACGGTCCTTCAGGCATGAGAATTGATTCCGGCAAGAAGGCATTCTCTCTTCCTAACGGAACATGCCTCGCATCCACATTTAACGTTGAGCTTGTAGAAGAGCTCTATACATATCTTGGAATCGAGATGCTCTCCAACAAGATCGACGCGCTCCTGGGCCCCGGAATCAACATTCACAGACATCCGCTTAACGGACGCAACTTCGAATATTTCTCCGAGGATCCGCTCCTTACGGGCCTCATGGCTGCAGCTCAGGTCAGGGCATTGGAGAAGTCCGGCGTAACTCCCGTAATCAAGCACTTCTGCGCAAACAACCGCGAGACACACAGACGTGAGATGAGCTCCCGCGTATCCTCAAGGGCTCTGCGTGAGATCTACCTTCCCGCATTCGAGATCGCGATCAGGGAAGGCGGCGCAAGATGCGTCATGACGAGCTACAACAGGATCAATGACACATACAGCGCTAACCACTATGACCAGAACACCATGATCCTCCGCGAGCAGTGGGGCTTCACGGGCCTCGTAATGACCGACTGGTGGGCTTATATCAATAAGGAAGTCACGGCCGCAGATAAGTATAATCTCGAAGACCACTCGGTAATGGCAAGATCCCAGAATGACGTTTACATGGTCTGCACATGCGTCGAAAAGGAGAACCTCCTGGAAGCTGATACTTATAAGGAACTTACCGAGGGTGACGGCTCGCAGATCACACGCGCCGAGCTCCAGAGAAACGCGAAGAACATCTTAAACTTCGCCATGAACACACCCGCAATGGACAGGGTGGAGGGCAACGAAGTCAAGCTCGAACACATCGACAGCCCCTTCACGGACGACGATGTTGAAGTCGATACTGATGTTTACTATGAGATGTCTGATGAGATCACGATCGAGTGCAAGACAAAGACTTCCAGAGGCAAGGACTTCGTCTTCGGCCTCACATGCGAGAAGCAGGGCTACTACTCACTCGAATTCACCGGCTATTCCAACTTGGGTGAGCTCGCGCAGATCCCGATGACATGCTACGTCACGAGCATTCCTTTCGCGGTCATCACATGGAACGGCACGAACGGCGAGATCGTCACAAAGGAAGCCGAGTGCTTGATGTATGCCAAGAACTGCGTATTCCGCATTCATTTCGCATCAGGCGGCGTAACGATCAAGACGCTCAAGATCAAATACTTAAGACCGCTGGATTAAGGCAAAAATACAGCAGATATTTTATAAATAAAGTGTTTTGTATTAAAATAGGGTCGGCTCTTTTTGAGCCGGCCTATTAAATCATAAGGGGATATATGAGAAGAGACTACTTCACATGTGTATTCTTGGGACTTATAGCGGGTGCTCTGGCATTCGTCTTCTTCTCGCCGCTCTATTTTACTTTTGACGGCATAGTTCCCAGGGATTTCCCGATCTTAGAGCGCTTCATGAGCTTCCTCTATGCACTGTTCTTCGTAGTCTTCCTTCCTTTCTTCGCTGCGTTCAGGAAAAAGGAATGGGTCAACTGGGGCCTTGCCGCATACGGCATCCTCATCTATCTGCCTTTGTGGTTCTATCCTGCAGAGAAGCTCGCGACGGAAGATCCCGGCCTTATAACAAAGTTCGGCGCACTCGTATTAAGAACGATCTATAACGTCATGCAGGCTCCTTTCGCAGCTTTATCCAAGCTCATCGGCGATGCTGCCGCATCGAAGATCGTTTACTGGCTCCTGCCGGTGGCAATATTCTGGCCCGTCGTTTTAAGGGTCATCAGATTCTACAGATTAGCTTACCTTTCAGAGCAGCTTAACCCCATGACGCCTGACCAGGCATCTCCGAAGGCTGCCAGAAAGCCCGAACTGTCCGGCAAGCCCGAAGTATTGGGAACGGTAATCTCTGCGCCTGTTACGGCTCAGACACCTGCCGACATCACCAGAAAGAACCTGCCGTCATTCGGCGATGAAGACACTGCAGCTATCAAGGCTCCCGCAGCTGAAGAAAAGCCTGCATTAAAAGACGGCGTGAAGAAGCCCCGTGCCGGCGTAAGAGCCCCCGTAAGGCCCGTCCATATCGGAGCACCCGAGAGAAAGCCTGTCGAAGCCTTAGGAGCAGGAACTCCCGCAGAAGAGAAAAAGAACGACGCGCCGATAGAGCTCTCAGCACCCAGGCCGAAGGCAGATGAGGCCATCCCGATGCCTCCTCCGAAGCCCAAGGCAGACGATGTCATCCAGCTCGGAGCACCAGCAGGAAGCCGCGACGATGTCATCGAGCTCGGAGGACCTTCGACGGACGGCGGAGATAATAACCAATAAGCATTTCCGCGAGGTTGAAAACCTACCTTACACCTTGTAAAATGTATCAGTTGACTAAAAGTATGGAGAATAGGAACGATGGCTAAGAACAAGAAATACTGGAAGACGTTGCTCGCGAGCAGCTCCGACAAGAAGCATGCCGCGCAGACCGGTGAAGACCCGCTCGAAGAAGGTCTCAAGCAGCTTACATGGTTTGAGAGTTCCAAGCAGGCCGTAAGAAGAGGTATCAACAAGACATACGAGACTTTCGGTGAGGAAGTCGGCAACTCTGTAACATCCGGCGTCGTTGTTCTCTATCTTCTGGGTCTCCTTCCTTTCGCTGCGATAAACACATACTTAAAAGTTACTGCAGAGGCAAGCGCTACACCTGCACACGTTGTCATGTCTGTCATTGCCATCTCTGCTTTCATCATCACACTGATCCTTGCGCTCCTCATGTCCACGGTATATCACCTCATGAAGCACGGCACTCCCCACAAGAGAGTCATGAACAAGGTCAACAGAAGTGTCGCATATTTTGCGATCCTCGGCGCATATACACCCATCTGCATCAACGTGCTCGGCCCCATCTCAGGCGCAGTCCTCTGGGCTCTGGAAGCAGCTTGCGCAGTCGCAGGCGTTCTCGTTACGGCACTTGCTTATCACACAAAGGTCGGCAAGGGATTCACATATTTCATCTATGCATTGATGGGTTGGGGAATCATCTTCAGGATCGTTGAGTTCTACAAGAACACATCACTCGTTACTTTCTGGCTTCTTTTGTCAGGTGCGATCGTTTACACGGTAGGTATCTTTTTCGCGCCTTCCAAGAGAAGATTCAAGTTCTCCCACATGGTATGGCACTTCTTCTGCATTGCAGGCGTAGTCCTCCACGTATTGGGATTCGTATACTTCTTCAATTAATAAATACTTATCTTTAAGGAACGATTCACCCGCCTTATATCAGGGCGGGTTTTCTTTTGAAACGCTCTAAGGTCTTGTATAGTTACATCACAGCGTTTTTGTGCCCTGAATTGTCGAAAAATATTAAACCCGCACAACCGGAGATATTCCAAATTATTCAAGTGTACAAATCGGAATTGCCCCGATACGATTTTCCTTGACCGGGGGTACCCATAATGTAAAATATCTTTAGCAATAAATTATGCGTCCCCGTGCCGTAAATGAACCGGTGTGGGGTTTTTTAAGAATAAGGAGGATAAGGAAAATGCCAGAATTCTTAACAGTACCGCTTATCGCAGCGGCAATCGTAGTTGTCTTCATCATCATCATCGTGATCTCAAGCTACGTAAAAGCACCGCCGGATAAGGCTTACATCATCTCAGGTCTCCGCAGGAATCCTAAGATCTTGATCGGTAGAGCAGGACTCAAGATGCCCTTCTTCGAGAGAAAGGACGAGCTCCTCATCAAGCAGATCTCAATCGACATCAAGACTGACGGATACGTACCTACAGCAGACTTCATCGGTGTTAACATCGACGCAGTCGCAAAGGTAAGAGTGATGAGCGAAGGTGAAGGCGTTAAGCTCGCCATGAAGAACTTCCTCAACATGAAGGAGCAGCAGATTGCAGATTCTCTCGTAGATTCCCTTCAGGGTAACATGAGAGAGATCATCGGTACGATCACACTGAAGGACCTCTGCAACGACAGAAAGAAGTTCGGTGACGAGGTTCAGCAGAAGGCTCAGGAAGACATGAAGCGCCTCGGTATCGAGATCATCTCCTGCAACGTACAGCACGTAACAGATGAGAAGGATCTCATCAATGCTCTCGGTCAGGACAACATGGCTAAGATCCAGAAGGATGCTTCTATCGCTAAGGCACAGGCTGACAGAGACGTTGCAATCGCTCAGGCACAGGCTCAGAAGGAAGCTAACGACGCTAAGGTCCTGGCTGACACAGAGATCGCCGTAAAGCAGAATGAACTCGCTATCAAGAGAGCTGAGCTCAAGACAGTCGAAGATTCAAAGCAGGCTGAGGCAGACGCAGCTTACGAGATTCAGAAAGAGAATCAGAGAAAGACAATCGAGGTCACAAAGACCAACGCCGACATCGCTCGTCAGGAGAAGGAAGTCGACCTCAAGAGAAAAGAAGCTGAAGTTAAAGAGCAGGCTCTCGACGCTGAAGTCAAGAAGAAGGCAGAAGCTGAGAAGTTCGCAAAGCAGCAGGCAGCAGACGCAGCTCTCTATGAGAGACAGAGAAAGGCTGAAGCTGAGAAGTTCGAACTCGAGAAGCAGCAGGAAGTTAAGAAGATCCAGGCTGAGGCTGACCTCTTTGCTAAGCAGAAGGAAGCTGACGCAAGAAAGGCTCAGGCTGAAGCTGAATTGTTCGCAAGACAGCAGGAAGCTAACGCCATCGCTGCAAAGGGTAAGGCTGAAGCTGATGCCATCGCAGCAAAGGGTAAGGCTGAAGCTGAAGCAATCGCTGCTAAGGGTTTAGCTGAGGCTGAAGCAATCGACAAGAAGGCTGAAGCTATGAAGAAGTACGGCCAGGCAGCTATGATGGAAATGATCGTTAAGGCACTTCCTGACATGGCAGCTGCAATCGCTGAGCCTCTCGGCCAGATCGATAAGGTTACGATCATCGATTCCGGCAACGGCGGCGGCGACACAGGCGTAAGCTCAATGGGCTCTTATGTACCTTCCGTCCTTGCAAAGACCATCGAGTCTGTTAAGGAAGCTACGGGAATCGACATCAGAGAGATCATGAAGGCTAACACCTATGATGCTAAGGTCAACAAGAACATCACGATCAACGGCCTTGAGAACGTTTCAACAGTAAACCTCTCAACAGGCGATGCAGACAATCCAGTAAGCGGTACAACACCGACGACAGAAGATTGATCTGAAATCTAAAACGTTTTGCCCCTTCGGAAGATCCCTTCCGGAGGGGTTTTTTATTGGGGTGATAGCACCCGCCCGTGTTTGCCGTCAAGGGACGTTCCACTCGCTAAAAGCGCCCTTGACTGCATCCGTGGCGGGCGCTTATTTAGTGTTTAAGAGGTGCCTTAAGCACCTCTTGCATCAAAGATGCCGGTGCTCTAAAGAAGCCTTATCAAAATCTATATTTCATTGTCGGTTGATTCAGTGCTTTTCAGAGATTTCCTTGCAGGCTTTTGCCGGTATTTGTTATGAAACTCCTGCCTTTGCCGGTTTTTGTCTGGAACCTTTGGAGTTTTCCTTCAGAGATTTGCAGGTATTTGTTATGTCTACAAAAGGATACAAAACTACTACCGTTTTCACTGAAAGAAGCTCTGAAAAACCTGCAAAGACGTCTCAAAGCACCAAAAAGCCTGCAAGAAACCTGCAAAAAAGCTACGAAAAACCACGAATAAACCGACATCGTACTATAGTTTCTGCCCAGTCGTCAGATGAGAGGCGGGGAATCCGCCTCTTGACTACTACTTCTGCTCCGTCAAGCGAGCGGTCAAGGGTGATAAAGGCAGCGATGCCGTTCCTTGACGGCGAAGCGCAGACGGTGCTACATACACGCAAATAAAAACTCCCTGCAAAGTGCAGGGAGTCTTTAATAGGTTATTTCTTTTAATAGCTAATTATATCAGCCGAAGAGTGTGAGCAGGATGCCTGCAGCAACTGCAGAACCGATAACGCCTGCTACGTTAGGACCCATGGCATGCATGAGCAGGAAGTTGGAAGGATTTTCCTTCTGGCCGACCTTGGAAGCAACACGTGCTGCCATAGGAACGGCGGAAACGCCTGCTGCGCCGATGAGCGGGTTGATCTTGCCCTTTGACAGGAAGTACATGATGTCGCCGATGACGAGGCCGCCGACTGTAGCGAAGATGAATGCTGCGAGACCGATGCCGATGATGAGGAGCGTATCAAGCTTGAGGAATCTTGAGCCTACAGCTGTAGCACCAACGGATGTACCGAGCATGATCGTTACGATGTTGCACATAGCGTTCTGAGCTGTGTCTGAGAGACGGTCTGTAACGCCTGATTCTCTGAAGAGGTTGCCGAGCATGAGGCAGCCGAGGAGAGGTGCAACTGAAGGAAGGATGAGAACGCAGACAACTGTAACGATGATAGGGAAGCAGATCTTCTCTGTCTTGGATACGGGTCTTGTCTGCTCCATCTTAACCTTACGCATTTTCTTTGTTGTAAAGAGCTTCATTACAGGGGGCTGGATCATAGGGATCAAAGCCATGTAAGAGTAAGCTGCGATAGCGATGGCGCCAAGGAGCTCAGGTGCGAGCTTGGATGTGAGATAGATGGCTGTCGGGCCGTCAGCACCGCCGATGATTCCGATTGAAGCAGCGCCCTGAGGAGTGAATCCCAGGAAGCAGGCTGCAATGAAAGCAAAAGAGATACCGAACTGAGCGCCTGCACCCATGAAGAAGGATGAAGGTCTGGAGATCAGGGGTCCGAAGTCTGTCATAGCGCCTACTGCCATGAAGATGAGGCAGGGGAAGATATCCATCTTAACGCCGATGTACAGGAAGTCGAAAAGACCCGGATCGATATGAGCGCCTGTAGCGGGATCGTGAAAACCGCCGCCTAATGCAGCCCAGTTGATCTCACCTTCAAACCATTCGGGGTGGAAGATTCCGCCGCCGGGCCAGGGGAGATTGGTAAGGAGCATACCGAATGCGATAGGGAGCAGGAGCAAGGGTTCGAACTGCTTTTTGATCGCCAGGAACAAAAGACCGAATGCAACGAGGATCATCACTGCGTTCTTCAATCCATCGGGATCAAGGAAGAACTGGGCGAAACCCGATGTCTCCCAAAGATTTTTTAATACTTCTAACATTACCGGCTACCCCCTGATCAAGAAATCGTTACCAAAGGTGTGCCTGTATCTACTGTAGCACCCTTTGAAACGAGAACCTGAGCAACTGAACCGGAGCAAGGTGCATAGATCTCGTTTTCCATCTTCATAGCTTCGAGGATACAAACGAGTTCGCCTTCCTTAACTGCCTGACCGACAGCAACCTTAACGTCAAGGATCGTACCGGGCATAGGTGAGTTAACAGGTGTTGTGCCTGCAGCAGCAGCGACAGCGGGAGCAGCGGCGGGAGCCGGAGCAGCAGCGGGTGCAGCAGCAGGAGCGGGAGCAGCTGCAGGTGCAGCAGCTACAACAGCAGTTGTCTTGATGAGATTGGCCTTGCCTTTCTCGACTTCTACCTCATAAACTTTATCGTTGATAGTTACGTTATAAATCATGGATGTTCTCCTTTAATCTTTTTCGACCAACTTGATTGACTTGAATACGAGCTCTTCGAGCGGGATTCCGGAGTCATCAGCGACGATTGCCATGATCATGGCAGCGGTCTTCTCATCACAGTTCTTAAGCTTCAATGATCCGGAAGAGAATACCTCTTCGGGAGCGGCAGGAGCAGCGGGTGCTGCTGCGGCAGGAGCTGCCTTGGCGGGTTCTTCTTTAGCAGCGAGATTTGTGATGCCCTGGATGATCTTTCCTGAAAGAGAGATCAGGACATACATCAGGAAGAGAACACCGAATACCACGAGGATAACGATGCCGGCGTCCATGAACATCTCAGGCTCCGGTACCTTAAAACGCGGACTAAGCGCTACAGCCAACTGAATAACAGGATTCATAATTAATCCTCCTTCTTCTCGATGGTGTAGTTAACTGTGTTGGATTCTTTCTCTTCACGAGCTGCGAAGAACTTCTCTGCAACCTGAGGGAAAGCGATGTAGGAGAGGACATCCTCGTCGGATCTTGCCTTGTCGCCAAGTTCCTTCTTTGTCTTCTCGAAAGCGGGCTCTAACGAATCAGCATATCTGCCCTGAACGAGTTCTTCAGGCTTCCAGCATCTGTCGATGAGTTCCTGGTTGACTTCGCCCGGTGCTCTGCCATATTCGCCGCGGAGATAAGCCTTGATCTCCTTGGAGATGTTCTTATATCTCTCACCTAAGAGAACGTTCTGGACTGCCTGGTTACCGACCATCTGAGACAGAGGTGTAACGAGCGGGGGATAACCCATGTCCTTACGGACTGCAGGGATCTCAGCGAGAGCTTCGTCGAACTTATCAAGAGCGTGCATATCCTTAAGGTTAGCGATCATGTTGGAGAGCATTCCGCCCGGAACCTGATACTTGAGGATGTCAGCCTTGATGCCCATGACTGTAGGATTGAGTGTACCGTTGTCAAGGAACTTCTTTCTTACGGGTACGAAGTAATCAGCGATCTCCTTGAGCTTGTCCATATCAAGACCTGAGTCATAGCCGAACTGCTTAAGTGTGTAAGCCATTGTCTCAGTAGCGGGCTGTGATGTGCCGCCTGCCATTGTGGAGATAGCGCAGTCGATTCCGTCAACACCTGCTTCAACAGCCTTAAGGAGAGTCATAGGACCCATGCCTGTTGTGTGGTGTGTGTGGAAGAAGAGAGGTACTTTGATGTTTGCACCCTTGATAGCCTTGATGAGATCGTAAGCTTCCTTAGGTGAGCAGATGCCTGCCATGTCCTTGATAGCGATGGAGTCAACGCCCATGCTCTCAAGTTCCTTGCACATTTCAACGTACTTCTCGATTGTATGTACGGGTGAAGTTGTGTAGCAGATGCAGCCCTGTGCATGCTTGCCGCACTTCTTTACCTCGTCAATGCAGACTTCAATGTTTCTGAAATCATTGAGAGCGTCGAAGATACGGAAGATATCCATACCGTTCTCTGCAGCCTTGCGGCAGAAGAGTCTTACGACGTCATCGGGATAGTGCTTGTAGCCTAAAATGTTCTGACCGCGGATGAGCATCTGAAGGGGAGTCTTCTTGCAGACTGCCTTGATCTTTCTAAGTCTCTCCCACGGATCCTCGTCCAGATATCTGAGGCATGAGTCGAATGTTGCGCCGCCCCAGCACTCGAGTGAGTAGTAGCCGGCGTTGTCCAAAGTCTCAAGGATGCCCTCGAAATCGGAGAACGGCATACGTGTTGCGATAAGGGACTGCTGGGAGTCACGCAGCACGGTTTCTGTGATTTTTACTTTCATTGAAGTCACACTCCTTGTAATTAAAAAATAACCTTAGTAAGTATATAGGGTTTGCCCAAATAAGTGAATAAGTAATTTTGGGTTTAACAGTCATTTTTTTATGCTTTTTTGGTATTATTTTCGAACCCCTCGAAAAGAGGGCGGCAAAGAAAGCCTCAGAACCCGAAAAATTGGCAGTTTACATTCAAAATATGCGGGTGTATACTTAATTGCTCGCAAAGGGGACTTTGTGCTCATATTTGCGCGTAAAAATAAAGAAAGGAGATGTATTGATGCCAACGTTCAATCAATTGGTTAAGTCCGGCAGACAGTCCAAGACATTCAAGTCTGCTTCCCCGGCGCTTCAGTTCTCGATGAATACCATCAGAAATAAGCAGACAAATCTTGATTCGCCTCAAAAGCGCGGCGTTTGCACAGTTGTTAAGACAACTACACCTAAGAAGCCTAATTCAGCTCTTCGTAAGGTAGCAAGAGTCCGTCTTACAAATGGCTACGAGGTTACTGCTTATATTCCGGGAATCGGACACAACCTTCAGGAGCACTCTGTTGTACTTATCAGAGGCGGACGTGTTAAGGACCTCCCTGGTGTACGTTATCACATCGTAAGAGGCACACTTGATACAGCCGGCGTTGCTGATCGTCAGCAGGGCAGATCTAAGTACGGCGCTAAGAAGCCGAAGGCTGCTAAGGTTAAGAAGTAATCCCGCGTGAGATTTTTCTACGCAGGGGTTGGACATAAGTGATCAGTACATTGTTCATATATGGACATTGCCTGACTGAGACGCTTAACACGGTCCACAAGAACAACTGAAACGTGAGTACCTATGGTTTCAAGTTTTAGACAGTAAAACTTTAATAATCATGTTAGGAGGGAAGCAAAGTGCCAAGAAAAGGCAATACCCCAAAGAGAACGGTTCTTCCGGATCCTGTCTACAATGACGTTGTAGTAAGTAAGCTTATCAACAACATCATGTTAGACGGCAAGAAGGGCGTAGCTCAAAAAATTACATACGGCGCCTTCGATATCATCAAAGAGCGCACAAATGAAGAGCCCCTCGAAGTATTCAGAAAGGCTCTTGCTAACGTAATGCCCACCCTCGAGTGCAAAGCACGCCGTGTTGGTGGTGCTAACTATCAGATCCCTATGGATGTTAAGCCCGAGAGAAGACAGACACTCGGACTTCGCTGGATCGTTCAGTACTCGAGAAACAGATCTGAGCGCACAATGAAGGAGCGCCTTGCTGCTGAGCTTATGGATGCAGCAAACGAGACAGGCGGAGCATTCAAGAGAAAAGAAGAGATGCACAGAATGGCTGAGGCTAACAAGGCTTTCGCGCATTTCAATCGTTAATCACCGGTTAAGAAAGGACATTAATACTAATGGCTACAACAAGAGCATACCCGCTTGAGAAGACCAGAAACATCGGTATTATGGCTCACATCGACGCCGGTAAGACAACAACTACCGAGAGAATTCTTTATTACTCCGGCGTTAACCGTAAGATGGGTGAGGTTCACGAAGGTGCTGCTACCATGGACTGGATGGTTCAGGAGCAGGAGAGAGGTATCACGATTACCTCCGCAGCTACAACAGCTCCCTGGAAGGGCCACAGAATCAACATCATCGACACTCCCGGCCACGTTGACTTCACAGTAGAAGTTGAGCGTTCACTCCGTGTACTCGATGGTGCAGTTACGGTTATGTCTGCAAGAGGCGGCGTTGAGCCGCAGACGGAAACAGTTTGGAGACAGGCTGAGCACTACGGTGTTCCGAGAATGGTTTTCGTCAACAAGATGGATATCATCGGTGCAAACTTCGAACATGTTTGCGAGATGATCCGTGACAGACTTAAGAATGTCCCTGTTGCTATTCAGTACCCTATCGGTAAGGAAGACAACTTCCAGGGCATTATCGATCTTATTACACTCCGTGCTGAGGTTTACACTTCAGAAGACGGTATGCAGTATGAGGACCGTGAGGTTCCTGCTGATATGATCGATTTCATTAAGGCTAAGAGAGAAGAGATGGTCGAGCTTATCTGCGAGACCGACGACGAGCTCACAGAGAAGTACCTCGAAGGCGAGGAGATCTCCAATGAAGAGCTCAAGGCTGCTCTCCGTAAGGCTTGCTGCTCATGCAAGCTCATCCCGGTTTGCTGCGGTACTTCTTTGAGAAACAAGGGCGTTCAGATGCTGCTCGACGCTATCGTTGACTACATGCCCTCACCTCTCGACGTTCCCGCAATCAAGGGTGTTAACCCTGAGACCGAGGAAGAGGAGGAGAGACCTTCATCTGATGAAGCGCCTTTCTCTGCTCTCGCATTCAAGATCGCTACTGACCCGTTCGTCGGTAAGCTCTGCTTCTTCAGAGTTTATTCCGGCATCATGGAAGCAGGATCTTATGTTCTTAACTCATCTAAGAACAAGAAGGAGCGTATCGGACGTATCGTTCAGATGCACGCTAACGAGCGTAAGGAGATCACAGAAGTATTCTCCGGCGACATCGCAGCTGCTATCGGTCTGAAGGATACAACAACAGGTAACACACTCTGCGACGAGGATCATCCTATCATCCTCGAGTCCATGGAGTTCCCTGAGCCGGTTATCGAGGTTGCTATCGAACCTAAGAGCCGTGCTTCACAGGAGAAGATGCTCATTGCTCTTCAGAAGCTCGCAGAAGAAGACCCGACGTTCCGTACATACACCAACCAGGAAACAGGCCAGACAATCATCGCAGGTATGGGTGAGCTTCACCTCGATATCATCGTTGACCGTTTGTTCCGTGAGTTCAAGGTTGAGGCTAACGTAGGCGCACCTCAGGTATCCTACAAAGAGACGATCAGAAGAACTGTTGAAGCTCAGGGTAAGTTCGTACGTCAGTCCGGTGGTCACGGTCAGTACGGTGACTGCTGGCTCAGACTCGAACCTCAGGAGCCCGGTAAGGGTTATGAGTTCGTTGACGCTACAGTCGGCGGATGCATCCCGAAGCAGTTCATCGCTCCTATCGACGCAGGTATTCAGGAAGCTATGCAGGCCGGTATCTTGGGCGGCTATCCGGTTGTTGACGTTAAGGTTACCGTTTATGACGGTTCTTACCACGATGTCGACTCCTCAGAAATGGCCTTCAAGATCGCAGGATCCATGGGATTCAAGGCAGGTATGCAGAAGGGCGATCCTTGCCTCCTCGAGCCTATCATGAAGGTAGACGTCGAGGTTCCTGATGAGTACTTGGGCGACGTTATCGGCGGACTTAATGCACGCCGTGGCGCTATCAAGGAGATCGAGCCTATGAACGGTTCACAGCAGGTACATGCTGAGGTTCCGCTCGCAAACATGTTCGGTTACGCAACAGACCTCCGTTCTTCTACACAGGGACGTGGTACGTTCGTAATGCAGATCAGCCACTTCGCGGAGACGCCGAAGAGCATCATGGAGTCCATCTTAAAGAAGTAAGGCTCCTTATCGCCTGATAACAAAGGGCGGAAACATCAATAAATAATGCTTTTTTACTTGAAATAAAGTTCGAAAGTTTATAAAATGATGTTTGACGCTCCCGTTAAATCAAGGCGAGTAAATAATAAAGTTTAATAATAATTTCTTAGGAGGAAATTACAAATGGCAAGAGAAAAGTTCGTACGTAGCAAGCCGCACGTAAACATCGGTACCATTGGTCACGTTGACCACGGTAAGACAACTCTTACAGCTGCTATCACAAAGGTACTCGCTATGAAGGGTGGCGCTGAGTTCAAGGATTACAGCAATATCGACTCTGCACCCGAGGAAAGAGCTCGTGGTATCACGATCAATACAGCACACGTTGAGTACGAGACAGAGACACGTCACTATGCACACGTTGACTGCCCTGGCCACGCTGACTACATCAAGAACATGATCACTGGTGCAGCTCAGATGGACGGTGCTATCCTCGTAGTTTCCGCTGCTGACGGCCCGATGCCCCAGACACGTGAGCACATCCTGCTCGCTCGTCAGGTAGGCGTTCCTTACATCGTTGTATACATGAACAAGTGCGATCAGGTTGACGACGAAGAGCTTCTTGAGCTCGTAGACATGGACATCCGTGATCTCCTCAACCAGTATGATTTCCCTGGTGATGATACACCTATCATCCGTGGTTCTGCTCTTGCAGCACTCGAGTCTACATCTACAGATCCTAACGCTCCTGAGTATGCATCCATCATCGAGCTCATGAAGGCTGTTGATGAGTACATCGCTACACCTGAGCGTCCTGTTGACAAGCCGTTCCTTATGCCTGTTGAGGACGTATTCACAATCTCCGGCCGTGGTACAGTTGCTACAGGCCGTCTTGAGAGAGGTACAGTTAAGGTTGGTGATCCTGCAGAGATCGTTGGTCTTCAGGACGAGCCTAAGTCTACAACAATCACTGGTGTAGAAATGTTCCGTAAGTCAATGGATCAGGCTGAGGCTGGTGACAACATCGGCTGCCTCCTCCGTGGTATCGACCGTAAGGAAGTTGAAAGAGGTCAGGTTATCGCTAAGCCCGGCACAACAACTCCTCACACAAAGTTCACAGGCCAAGTTTACGTTCTTACAAAGGAAGAGGGTGGACGTCATAAGCCTTTCGTAACAGGTTACCGTCCTCAGTTCTACTTCAGAACAACAGACGTTACAGGCGTTATCAAGCTTCCTGAGGGAACAGACATGTGCATGCCTGGTGACCACGTAACAATCGAAGCAGACCTCATCACTCCTATCGCTATGGAGCAGGGTCTTAAGTTCGCTATCCGTGAGGGTGGTCACACAGTAGGCGCTGGTACAGTTTCTACAATCATCGAGTAATTCGGTTAAGAACTGACTAAACGTTCATTCAAGAGTCCGCACTTTAGAGTGCGGACTCTTTCTTTTGCCCGGAAATACCGGCCTTTTTAGCTTTTTCGCTATTACGGAAATTAATAAAACCTTAAGAAGTTTAGTTATAACAACTTAATCGGGATTCCGATACCATTGGGGTGCTTAAGAAAACTAAGGGGGAATAGTAATGAAAAAAGCATTGTTAAAGGCTGTATCGGCGGTGCTGGTTTTTGGCATGGCCGCTTCTTTCGCGGCGTGCAACGTGAAAGGCAAAGGAAAAGGCGGAAAGATCAGGGCGGATTCGGACTGGTATGATTCCAACCTTTATAAGATCACTCTGGGAATTGATACAAATAAGAATGTTGATCAAAGCTACTCATGGATCGCCGGCACTGACGACGAGAACATGGTGGTCGTAACCAAGGGCAGATACAGAATGCCTGATACGGTTACTACGGCTGAGGAAGCCAATCCCTATGTCATTGCGGCCGTATCGTTGGTAGACAGGAAGAACAACACGACAGTCAGGACGATCAACTTAAACGGCGAGATCTCCGCCATGGACGACATTACAGGCGCGGAACTTAAAGACGGGAAACTGACGCTCAAGGTCAGCGGTTATGATATGTCCACTTATACGGCTAAGACTTTTGAGAAAGACCTGGATATCGCAAGCGGGAAGATAACGGATACAAGAAGCTTTTCAAACGATGAAGGAACACCGGTTCAAAAAACCTTTAAGGCCGGTGACTATAAAGTGGATACCATAAACATCTGGGACGACTCAGGGTCATCATTTGTTCTGGCAATCTATTCAGCGGACGGTGACATGAAGAAAGCCGAGCTTAAAGAGCATGGATCAGATATCTATGATGTTCCGCTTATACTGCCTTTGAATGAGACAACGGCCCTGATCACAGCTATGACGAACGCGGGCAGCAAGTTCTACGAATTAGACCTTAAGAATGCCAAGACCAGGGCTGCCGAAGCTTCTGAATACGAATGGCTCAATCCGGATAACTTATATAATTCGAAGTGCATAGACGGAGAGATCTATTACTCGACGGCTTTAGGACTCTATAAGATCGACATGGCAAAGAAGGCCACGGAGATGGTACTTGATTACGGCCGCTGCGGTCTGAACAGGTCGCTTCTTTCTTCTCTTGAAGTAACCGAATGCAAGGACGGCACCTATGTTCTTTGCGGACAGAAGAATTACGGGCCAAGATACGATGCTAACAAGCACGCTGCGGAATTCTATATTGTTAAGCTTTCCAAGGCAGCAAAGAACCCCCATGCCGGAAAGACCATATTGGATCTCTATGCTCCGTACGGAGAAGTGGATGAGAACATAAATGAAGCAATACTGAAGTTCAATGAGACAAACGGAAGCTATTTCATTGAAGTAACGAACAAGTACACTTCAGATTATAATACTGCCGACTTCCGTAATGTGGACAGCGAAGACGAGTATGAGAACATCACTCTGGGCCTGAGCGCCAAGATGAGCAATCAGCTCGCAATGGATATCATGAACGGCGAAGGTCCGGATATCCTTATGAATACAAGTCCTTTTGGCCAGCTTAACGATGACAGCTATCTTGTTGATCTGTCACCTTACTTCAATGATCTTGATAAAGAGAAGTATTTCACGAATCTTCTGGAATCATCGAAAAAGAACGGCAAACTCTTTCAGATGCCCATATGCTATACCGTTGAGGGCATTTTCACGGATAAGAAGTATGCAGGCAAATCCGGTATCGGATTTACGACTGAAGAGTACGGTAAGTTTATAAGCAGTGTGCTTAACGGCAAAGAACTGATCACGTCAGGGCAGGCGCATTATTTTGCAAAGCTGTTCAGCTGCATGAGCGATAAATTCATAACAGAAGGCAAAGCGGATTTTTCCGGTAATGATTTTATAGTCCTTGCTGACTATGTAAAAGATAATGTTCCGGAAAAAGCTCCCTCATGGAGCAGCGAAGAAAGCCCTGTAATGAATAATGTCGCATCATTTACAAGCTGTTACGCAATGAGCGGATATTTCTATGAACTTGACGATATTAAAGGAGACATTACACTTCTGGGCATTCCGTCTTCTGACGGCAGAGGCCCCCTGATCGAGGCTTATACTTCAGTAGGCGTATCGGCCCAGGCATCTGACGTGGATGCATGCATCGAATTCATAAAGATCATATTATCAGACGAGATCCAGGAAAACCTCGCTATGGAGGAGCACTTCGTTCTTAACCGTGAGGCTTTGCGTAAGGGCGGAAAAGCTGCAGTGGAATTTTACAATGGTCCTGAAGGGGATATGATGTTCGGATATAACAGAATGACGGGAGAAGCTCTTCCGAACAGGATCAAGTTCTCAGAGAAGAACATCGAGACGCTGGAATCCATTATCCTCAGCTGCTCCGGGATGCATACGGAGGATCAGGCCATTAATCTCATCCTGATCGAGGAGATGCCGGCATATTTTACCGGCCAGAAGAGCCTCGATGATGTAATAAAGATCGTCCAGGACAGGGTCCAGAAGGTATTGGACGAGAGAAAATAACAATAAAAGGCTGCCCTTGAACAAGGCAGCCTTTTTCAGATAAATAGTGATTTTTAAAATATCTCAAGTATAATAGCTAATTGGGGATTTAGGAATTGTAAGTTGTGCTGAGCACAGGGGAAAAGGAATGAAAAAGACAATCATAAGAGCAGTATCAGCTGTGCTGATATTTTCATTGGCTGCATCGGTCATGTCCTGCGGCAAATCCGGGAAAACAAGAAAGATCAAGGCTGATACACCATGGTATGACACAGGTGTAGTCAAAGCCGAGCTTGGGGTAGATTATAGCCGTCAGATCTTCAGCATTGATTCACAGCTGGCAGGTTCTGATGACAAAAATCTTATTGTTGTGACGAACGGCCATTATTACGGAGAATCTTCACAGATCGGAGACCTTAACAAAGATGTGATCGCAACTGTAACCGTTATTGACAAAGAAACGGGAACAACAAAAAAGACGATAGATCTTAACGGAGAGATCGCCTTCTCAGACCATATATTTAAATCTTCGTTTAAGAACGGCACAGTCACACTTCATATTGATTCCGTTGATCCGACAAACGGGAATACCCGGATCTTTGATAAGGATATTGATATCGAGACCGGGAAGATAACGGATTCAAAAGAGTATTCCAGGGGCAATGTAGACAACGGAGACAGAAATTTTGGGGACAGATCATTTGAACTCGGTGATTACACGGTTGATTCGGCCGTTATTTACGAAGACGGAGGATCTTACGTTGAACTGGCGGCATATTCTCCTGACGGCAATGCTAAGAGGGTTGAACTTAAAGAGGCCGGAAAGGCTCTTTATGAATTAAAGTCGGTCTTACCGACCGGAGATGATAAGGCACTTGCAGTTGCTGACTCAAATGCCGGCTTAAGGTTTTTCGAGATCGATCTGGTAAGCGGCAATTCCAAAGCACTTGATCCGAAAGAATACGAATGGATCGATACTGATGGTCTGGAGAATACATACAGTGTTAACGGTGAGACCTATTACACGACGTCCATAGGCCTTTTCAGGCTTGATCTCGAAAAGAAGAACGCAGAGCAGGTCATTGATTTCAGCTATTGCGGCGTCAGCCGGACAATTCTGGAAGACCTCCATGTGGCTGACATAAGCGGGGATTCCTTTATTCTCACGGGCCAGCATCAGGAAAAGTATTCTTTATCTACGGGCGGATCATACCCTGGTTTTTATATCGTTAAGTTTATCAAGGCTGAGAAAAACCCTCATGCCGGCAAGACCATACTGGAGCTGTATGTTCCTGACGAGGCCACAAACAACAAGATCAATGAAGCGGTATTGAAGTTCAATGAGACGAACAAAGACTGCTTTATTGAAATAACTGACAAATACCGGACGGGCAGTGCAGGAAATAAAGGATACGACGGCAACCGTGATGAGATCCGTGATATCGAGCTCAATGAGGAAATGGAAATGAGCATCCGCCTTGCCATGGACATAATCAACGGCGAAGGACCTGATATCATCATGAATGCAGGCATGTTGGGCCTGCTTAACAACAGCAGTTACCTTGTAGACCTGTCGCCTTATTTCAGTGACCTTGATCCTGATAAGTATTTCACGAATATAGTAGACGGGGCCAAGGTGGACGGCAAACTGTACCAGATGCCCGTATGTTACCTTATTGAAGGTATTTGTACGGACAAGGCTAATGCAGGAGCTTCAGGTGTGGGCTTTACCACGAAAGAGTATGAGAAGTTCCTGTATGATGACCTTAACGGCAAAGACATAATCTTTGCAGGTCAGGCGCATTACTTTGCCATGGTATTCGATTCCATGAAAGACAAGTTCATAAAAGACGGCAAGGCTGATTTTACAGGGCCTGAATTTGCGGAACTTGCGGAATTTGTTAAGAAGAATGTTCAGGAAAAAGCCGGTGACGATTACGGAGAGAACAGCGAGACCGCTGTATATGGCAACTTCCGCGGAATGATCGATTATTTCCACCAGCTTTCTAATATCAGGGGGGATTTCGTCATCCTGGGTCTTCCGTCTTCTGACGGCAGAGGCCCCATGTTCCGTGCATATACTTCGGCAGCCGTATCCTCACAGTCCCATAATGTGGAAGCCTCAGTCGAGTTTATTAAGATCCTGTTATCCTACAAGACTCAGGAAGATCTTGCGATGCAGGAGAATTTCGTCGTTAACAAAGAGGCTTTAAGAAAGGCGGGCCTGGCGGCCGCAGATCACTTTAACGATCCTTATTATGACGATATTTACGGCCGCGACAACAACGGACAGCTTAAGGAGAACAGATACAGATTCTCTAAGGATGATATCGATTTGCTTGAGAATATCATTCTCAGCTGCTCCTGCATGCATTCTGAGGATCAGGCGGTAAGCATCATCCTGATAGAGGAGATGCCGGCATATTTTATGGACCAGAAGAGCCTCGATGATGTCATAAAGATCGCACAGGACAGGGCGCAGAAGGTGTTGGATGAGAGGAAATGATCATGCTTACATTTCCCCCGGCATTCGGATGTAACATGTTTGATATCCGCTTACCTTATAATTGCCTTAAATTTGATGCAGATTGTATATCTGCCGGACATACAATCATGATTGTATAATCCGGAATCATGGATATAAGGAGAAAGTATATGAAGAAGCTTCCGATTAAGGTGGTATCTTGTGCTTTGATAGCAGCTTTGGTCTTGCCTATGGCTGCCTGCAACAAGAATAAGGGAAAACAAAGAGAAAAGAGCAGAAGCGGCGAGAAGATCGCAGCTGATTCTCCCTGGTTTAACAGTTCGATCAAAACTTTCAAGCCGGAGGTAGATTCCAAGAAAGCCCTTGAATATGTATCTCAGACGCTTATCGGTTCAGACGAAAAATATTTTGCAGTATATGCAAACGGTTATTACAAGGTACCTAATAACATCGACTGGAACAAATTCAGTTACAACGATTATTCGATAAATTACGTAGCATTCATCAACAGAGAGACCGGCAAGACCGATATGAAGTACGATCTTACCGAGTTTCTGCCCAAAAGCGGATATATTGAGAACGTTGAATATGAAGACGGCCAGTACAAGTTCCGTTTGTCTTCATATGATGACACGAAGAACCAGCTGAACGTCACTAAGATTGTCTGTGATGCAAAGACGGGAAAAGTCTTAGACAAAAAAGAGATTCCGTACGATGAATCCAATTACCATTATTATGACCGCACTTTTGATTTCGGTTCTTATACGGTCAAGACTTCTACTGAATGGGACGAGACAGATAAGGGATACTGCCTCGTGACCATAACCGACAGCGACGGTGAGAATGAACAGACTATCGAGCTCAGAGATAAAGAGCTGAACATTTATGAATGCCCTATCATTCTGAAGACCGGCGAAGACAAGCTGGTTGCAGCTGCAAGCACGGACGAGGATACGATCTTCTACGAGATCGATGTCAATGCTTTAACGGCAACCGCTGCCGATTCAAAGAAATACGATTGGCTTGATGTCAGCGGAATCTATAACACATTAATGGGAAAAGACGGAACAGTCTACTTCTCCAATTCCGAAGGCATTGCGAAGGTCAACATCGAGAAGAAGACAACAGAAAACATATTTAAATACAGCTGGTGTTCAGTAAACAGAGCTTATCTCGGTTATCTGCAGCTTGTTGAATGCTCTGATGATTCGATGATCCTCTGGGGCGAGAAGAGCATGACAAATTATATGCCCGGCGTTGTCCCCGAGTACATGCTCATCACATTGGACAGGGCAGACACAAATCCTCATGCCGGCAAGACGATCCTGGAACTCTATGCTCCTTATTCAAGCGTTGATCTCAATGTCGGTGAAGCTATCGTCAAGTTTAACGATACAAACGGCACTTATTATATTGAGACCAGTGACCGTTATTTAGATGTTGATGACGATTCTTATTCCAATGTTAACAGCGAAGATGACTGGGCAAAGGCCAACATGAAGTATAATGCCAGCATGAGTAATGAACTTGCCATGGACATCTTAAACGGTGAGGGTCCGGACATCCTGCTCAATACAAGTGCGTATGGCCAGCTTAATTCAGACAACTATCTCGTTGATCTGAACAAATATGTCGGAACCTTAAGTTCAGATAAGTATTTCACGAACATCGCAGAAGCGGCGCAGAACAACGGAAAGCTTTACCAGCTGCCTCTTTGCTATATGATCTCCGGCATCCAGACAAAGGCTGAATATGCCGGTAAGTCAGGCGTCGGTTTTACTACTGAAGAATATGAGAAATTCCTCAAGGACAAGCTGAACGGAAAGGATGTCATCAATTACGGTCAGGCTGCATATTTCTCTATGCTTTTCACGGCAATGAGCGAAAAGTTCTTTGTTGACGGCAAAGCTGATTTTACAGGTCCGGAATTTGCTGCTCTTGCAGAATATGTTAAGAATAACGTTCCCGAGAAGGCTAAGTCCTGGGATGAGCTTTATAACAATGGCGATGACTACTATGTGGCTGAGACTTACAGCGGTGCCGTAGGAGTGGCAGGCTTTAAGGGAGACTCATTGGAATCCCAGATTGCCATGTACACTTCAGTATATGGATTTAACAGCTATTTCGCTTCAGTAGGACAGTTAAACGGCGCTACCGCGATATTGGGAATCCCTTCAGCTGACGGCCGCGGACCTTTGCTCGAATCCTATATATCTGTTGCAGTATCTTCACAGTCTAAGAATGTCGATGCATGCGGCGAATTCGTTAAGATGCTCATGACTGATGATACGCAGAAGGAATTGGCTAAGGGCGGTAATTTCGTTCTTAATAAGGAAGCTTTCAGAGCTGGCGCCATGGAAGCGGTTGATTTCATGAACGGTCCCGGAGGAGATTCATATTTTGGATATGACAGGAACGGAGATGTTGTCTCTAACAGAATAAAGTTCTCGGAAAAGAACGTTGATGAATTAGAGAAGATCATTATGAGCATTTCGGGCATGAATACCACAGATGCTGCGATCGGACTTATCCTGATCGAAGAGATGCCCGCATATTTCTCAGGCCAGAAGGAACTGAATGACGTCATCAGGATCGCTCAGGACAGAGCCCAGAAGGTAATAGGAGAGAGAGGATAATCTCTGACAGACAAGGTTTTTTGAGGCTGCTTCGAAAAGGAGCAGCCTTTTTTATGTTTTCTGATAAGAAACAAATATGAAACCGCTTTACCTAAGTTTTGCCTATATATTGATGCTGTTTCGATTTTTGGCGGTCTTAAAATCTCAACTGTTCAAATATGCGCTGGGGAAAAGGAGAATGGTATGAAAAAGTTACCCCTTAGAATAATGTCTGTGGCGCTTGCAGGCGCTATAGTCTTTACGGCCGCAGGATGCGGTAAGAAGAATAATGGCGGCAATGCCAACGACAGCGGAGCAGGCATGAAGGAAACAAGCCACAGAGGTCAGAAGATCACTGCTGATTCGCCGTGGTACGATAGCAAAACAGCCAGCTTTATGCCTGAAATAGACAAGAGCAAGAAACCGCAATACGTATATCCCAATCTGATCGGTGCGGATGACAAGTATGTTGTTGTTCATTCATCAGGCAATTATGTGCTTCCGGAAGATTTCGACTGGTCGAAGTATTCCAGCAAAGATGTTGAGATCTCTATCTTAACGGTAATAGACAGAAGCACAATGCAGGTTGTATCCACCATCGATCTTACCAAGAGCTACGGCGATTCGAGCTATACAAACGGAATTACCTACGAAGACGGCAAGATCAGGACCATAGTTGTCGACTACGATTCCAATAATGACAGTTCCGTCTCCAAAGAGCTCATTATCGATCCTGCCACCGGAAAAGAATTGGAAAGCAATACCGTTAACGGCACCGGCGGTTCCGGCAGATCTTATAAGATCTGCGGTTACAGAGTAGAAAGCGTACCTAATTGGGGCGCACAGGCATACTATACCCTTAATGTAGAATCACCTGACGGAAATATGTCTTCCGTAGATCTTATTTCAGAAGGAAAGAATGTTTACGATGTACCGGCAGTACTCCCTTTAGAAGGTGATAAGGCCCTGCTCCCCGTAAACATAGAGTCCGAACAGAAATATTATGAACTGGATCTTAAGACCTGCACACTTACCGAAAAGGATGCCAAGGATTACGAATGGATCAACACGGATTATCTTTATTCTGCCATGACCGGCAGTGACGGAAATATCTATTATTCGGCACCTGTCGGCATCGCAAAGCTCGACATGAAGAATAAGGAGACAGTACAGGTATTTAATTACAGCTGGTGCGGTGAGAACAGAAGCATTCTTAACGGTCTCAGTGTTGCTGACATCAAGGAAGACAGTATTCTTCTTTGCGGACAGACCGGATACAGCGGAGCTTATACCGAGTCAAACGTTTCCGGCATCACCGTCATGGAGCTGACCAAGGCTTCCACGAATCCTCACGCCGGCAAGACGATAATGGAGCTCTACGTTCCTTACGGATATGTAAACGAGAAGATCTCTGATGCCATCAACAAGTACAATGCCACAAGCAGTGATTATTTCATTGAGGTATCCGGACGCTATACAGACAACAGCGCTTACAATTACGGAAATCAGATCGCCAACGATGACGAATTGCAGACCATTACCCTTAACGGTGATGCAAAGATAGGAAATAAGCTTGCCATGGACCTCTTAAACGGCGAAGGTCCAGACATCATGATGGATGTTGCAAATCTCGGACAGCTCAACAATTCCAACTATCTTGTTGACCTTACACCTTATATCGGAAATCTCGACAGCGAAAAGTATTTCACCAACATCGTTGACGCTGCCAAGACTGACGGAAAACTTTATCAGCTTGTGCTTTGCTATGGTATTCAGGGAATCCATACAGACGTCAAGTATGCAGGCGCTTCCGGCACGGGCTTTACTACCGCAGAATACAAGAAATACCTTTCTGACCAGTTGAACGGAAAGGATGTCATCACATCCGGTCAGGCCGTATATTTCACGACACTCTTCAATGCGATGAGCGATAAGTTCTTAAAGGAAGGCAAAGCCGATTTCTCCGGTCCTGAATTCGCAGAACTTGCAACGTTCGTCAAGGAAAACGTTCAGGAGAGAGCAAGAAACTGGAACGACCCTGCAGCTGAAGGCGGTTCAGGCGCCTATATTTCAGGCGGCGTTGGCGTTATGGCCTTCAAGGGCGACAGATTGCTTGCCGACGGTCAGAAGGGTTACTTTACGACATGCTACGGAATCGGAAGCTACCTCTACGGCATCACTGAACTTAAGGGCAGCACTTCGATCCTGGGCATTCCTTCAACAGACGGCAGAGGACCTATGTTTGTTCCTCACGTTTCAGTAGCGATCTCTGCCCAGGCAATAAATACCGATGCCTGCGGCGAGTTTGTAAAGCTCCTCATGACAGAAGAGATCCAGGAATCCCTCGCCCTCAACGATGAGTTCGTATTAAGCCGTACTGCTTTCAGAAAGGTAGCCCAGCAGGCTGTCGATTACTATAACGGTGCAGGCAGAAAGAATATCTATTCTGAATCAGACATTAAGAATAACCCTAACTCGATAATCACATTCTCCCAGGAGCATATCAACGAGATCGAGAAGATCATCTCCAGCTGCTCCAGGAGCAATGCCAGCGACGCTGCGATCGACCTGATCCTCATTGAGGAGATGCCCGCATACTTCCTCGGTCAAAAGGACCTGGCATCGGTTGTCGCCATTGCCCAGGACAGAGTCCAGAAGGTATTAAGCGAGAGAGGATAAGACCAGACATAATATAACGACTAAGGGCTGCCCGTATGGACAGCCCTTAATAATTTGAATTGCTAATTTGTTTACTCAGCGATCTTTGCTGCAGGTCTTGCAGGTGTAGTAGATCCGGGTCTTCCTGTTGCTACGGGTGTTACGGGAGCTGAAGGTTCTTCCTTCTTATCCTTAGCTATATCAGTTCCCAATGTCTTTGCTCTGAGCTTGGCGATCTCTTCAGCCTTGGCAGCAGCGATCCTTGCTTCTTCCTCAGCCTTAGCTGCAGCGGCCTTAGCCTTCTGCTCTGCGAGGAGAGCTGCCTGTCTTGCTTCTTCAGCCTTCTGAGCTGCGATCCTTGCTTCTTCGATAGCCTTCTCAGCTGCGAGACGTGCTTCCTTCTCAGCCTTCTCGGCTGCAGCGCGTGCATCCTCTTCGGCCTTCATCTGGTTAGCTGCGTCGAGATCGTTCTGAGCCTTCTCGAGTGCGAGCTTAGCTGCCTCGTATTCCTTCGAAGCTGCTTCCTCTTCCTGTGTTGCAGTGATAACTGCAGCCTTGGTATCCAGCTCGACCTTCTCTGCTTCGATCCTTGCCTTCTCGTCAGTCTTCCTGCGCTCTGTGAGCTTAGCTTCTTCAGCGGTAAGAGCAGCAGCTGCCTTCTCTTCCTCTTCAGCCTTGGCGATAGCGATCTTTGCGAGTTCTTCAGCCTTATTTGCAGCTGCACGTGCTTCTTCAGCGCGCTTAACTGCCTCAAGCGTAGCTTCCTTAGCGATTGCTTCGTTATTAATGGACTTCTCTTCCTGCTTCTTGGCAGCAACGAGAGCTTCCTCTGCAGCCGTTACGGCACTTCTTGCCTCGACTACCTTAGCTGCGGCAGCCTTAGCCTTGGAGCTTGCCCTGCGCTCTTCGTTCTGTGCTCTCAATGCAACAGACTGTGCAAGAGCCAATGCAGACTGGGCAGCACTTCTGCCCGGAAGAGGCTGACGCTCAATGGGCTTGCCCTCAGATGCAGCCTTCTCTTCTTCTTCAAGCTGCTCTGCAACGTACTGAGCGTGGTTAACTGATGCGGACTTCGGACGCTTGATCGGCGGCTTCAATCCGACAGGAGTAATATCCTTCTTGTCTGCTTCCTGCTCTTCTTTACGTGCGGCTTCTGCAGCCTTACGCATCTCGATCTGAGCCTTTGCAGCTTCAGCACGCTCTCTTGCGAGCTGTGCAGCAGTGGAATTGGACGTGGAGTGGGTGGTGTGTCCGCCCGGACGTCCAGACGTCTGGAGATTGACAACGTTAGGATTTGCAGGTCTTACATTGCCTGAACCCTGTCCGGCTCCCTGCGTTGCAAGGCCGCCGTTAACGCCGTCTTTGCCCTTAAAAACGTTTCCCAAAATGTTTGCCATCCCGTTTGCCCCCCGAATGTCAAGCTTTTGTTAATAATTTGTTAATTATCATTACTAAATTTATTATACGTTGCTTATTTCATTTTTCAAGACACTTTGAATAGCGAAATACTCTTTTTTGGGGACATTTTAAAGCATAGTGTACAAAAAATCGGGCAATAGCGAAAAAACTGCA